>NZ_DATMRB010000015.1:0-55639 GCF_035566555.1 Collimonas sp. | reverse complement strand
GTTTCGGTGGTCTGGATGTTGCGCTTCTGGATGTCGAAGATCGCCAGCGTCGCGGTCAGGTTTTCCGTTTCCAGCTTGGAGCCGATTTCATATCCCTTGGCCAGTTCCGGCGGCAGTTCGCCGATCGGCGTGGCGATCGAGGTATTCGGCTTGAACGATTCGCTGTAGCTGGCATACATCGACCAGTCCGGCGCCAGTTTGTAGACCACGCCGGCGCGCGGCGTCGCCCGTCCGGCGGCGACCTTGCTGCCGACGATGAAGGGACGGCCTTTGCCGGTCAGTTCGTTGAAATATTCGTAGCGGGCGCCGGCCAGCAGGATCCAGCGCTCATCCAGGTGGATGGAATCCTGCAGGAACACGCCGCGCGAGATCAGCTTGTCGGTCTGATCGCTGTCGGCCGGGCTGATCTTGCTGCCGGCCGGCGTCAGCTGGCCGTATGCCGGATCGTAGATGTTGAACTGGGTATTGCTCGGACCGCGGTAAAGATCGCCCAGCACCCGGTAGTTGCGCATGTAGTCGACGCCGCCGACGATATCGTGGCGCACCTCGCCCCAATTGAATTTGCCTTCCAGGTTCAAGGTCAGCGTATGGGCCGACTGCACGCCGTTCTGGGTGGCGTCGACGCGCCGGGTAGCGATGCCGGTGGCATAGTTGACCGACAATACGCGCGCCTGCCAGTCGTTGTAGTAGCTGCGGCTGAAACCGTAGCCGCCGTGCAGGGTCCAGTCAGCATTGAGTTTGTGGTCGAAGCGCAGGTTGGCGGCGTCCGAGCGGCCGGCCGAGACATTGTAGGCTTCGTCGAAACGGCGTTCCTTCGGGACCGCAACCGGATTGCCGCTGCGCGGATCGATGATGGTGCCGCGGTCGATCGGCACCGAGTAATTCATGTGTTCGTAGGCGAACGACAGGGTAGTATCGCGGCCATACCAGGCCAGCGACGGCGCCACCACCGATTGCGTGGTCTCGCCGAAGTTGCGCCAGTAATTGTTGCGCTGGTGATCCGCGATCAGGCGGTAAGCCAGCCCGGAATCGCCGATTGGTCCGGTCAGGTCGATCTGTTCGCTGATGCCGCCGTAGCTGGAGCCGCTGAGCGTGACGGAGCGCTGGTTTTCCAGCAAAGGCTTCTTGCTGATGACGTTGATTACGCCGCCCGGATCCATGCTGCCGTAGAGCATGGACGACGGTCCTTTCAGCACTTCGATGCGCTCCGTCGTCGGCGTGAAATTGCGCGGCTGCACCGACAGCATGCCGTCGCGCAGCATCGAATTGTCGCGGTTGTCGCCGAAGCCGCGCTTGATGATGGCGTCCAGCGTGCCGCCCAGCGTATTGCCCATGCGGATGCCGGAGACCGTATCCAGCGATTCCGCCAGGCTGCTCGGCTGGCGGTCCTGCAGGAACTGGGAGGTGACAACACTGACTGCTTGCGGCACGTCGATCAGGGTGGCGTCGCTGCGGCTGCCGACGGCAGCACGTTTCGCCTGGTAGCCGTTTTCGGCAGGATTGCCGCCATCCCGGCTGGCCTTGACGGAGACCGTGGGCAGCACGTTTTCGGCTGCCGCGGCGCTGTTGTTTGACTGTGTTGGCAGATCCGCTGCGATCGCGCCATGCGTCAGCATGAGCGAACATATCCCTACTAGTTGCTTTTTCAAAATTTCATCCTCACCGAGTTGTTTATATCTGGCTGTATTTTTTATAATTGGCGCCATTATATATAAATGAGAATCATTCGTAATAAATGATGTGGATTTCTTTGTGTTCCGCGCTTGAAACGGATGCTGGCGGGGTGCTCTCAGCAAGGCAGGAAATAGCTCTGTAGAATCGTCCTGCCGGCAAAACAGGATTTTTAAAGAGACTTTCGTTTAAAGGAACTATCAGTCATGAGTTATCACGCATCAAGCAAGCGCTACGACAACATGCAGTACCGTTTCTGTGGCCGTAGCGGCCTCAAGCTGCCGTTGTTGTCGATGGGACTCTGGCACAACTTCGGCGACACCACGTCGCTGGCGCGCCAGCGCGAGATGGTGCATACCGCCTTCGACCTCGGCATCACCCATTTCGACCTGGCCAATAACTACGGGCCGCCGTACGGCAGCGCCGAAACCAATTTTGGCCGCATCCTCAAGGAAGACTTGCGGCCTTACCGCGACGAGCTGATCATTTCGAGCAAGGCGGGCTGGGACATGTGGCCGGGGCCTTACGGACAGGGCGGCGGTTCGCGCAAATATGTGCTGGCCAGCCTGGATCAGAGCCTGCAGCGGCTGGGACTGGACTATGTCGATATTTTCTACTCGCACCGCTTCGATCCGGAGACGCCGCTGGAAGAAACCATGGGCGCGCTGGCCACTGCCGTACAGCAGGGCAAGGCACTGTATGTCGGCGTCTCCTCCTATTCGCCGGCCAAGACTGCGGAAGCGGCACAGCTGCTGCGCGACTGGAAAGTGCCATGTCTGATCCACCAGCCGTCTTACAACATGTTCAATCGCTGGATCGAAGATGGCTTGCTGGATACGCTGGAACAGGAGGGCATGGGTTGCATTACTTTCACCGCCCTGGCGCAAGGGCTGCTGAGCGACAAGTACCTGAACGGCGTGCCGCAGGATTCGCGCATCAACCGCGAGGGTGGCGGTTCGCTGCAGCAAGCCCACCTGAGCCCGGAAAACCTGGCGCGGGTGCGGGCGCTTAACGAGATTGCCAAGACCCGTGGCCAGAGCCTGGCGCAGATGGCGTTGGCTTGGGTATTGCGTGATCCGCGCGTGACCACTACGCTGATCGGCGCTAGCAGCCCGGCCCAGATCCGGGAAAACGTCGCCGCCTTGCAGTGCCTGGATTTTACCAAGGAAGAGCTGGCGGCGATCGATGAGCAGGCCAAAGAAGGCGGCATCAACCTGTGGGAACGTTCCATAAAAGAGCTGGCGCCTTGATGTCAGGCGTTTGAGAATTGCCATCTTGCAGATATAAAAACGGGCGCCTGAGGCGCCCGTTTTTTCTTCTCTCCCTGATACTTCGCCGCTAAACAGGTCTTGCTGAAATGGCAGGCTGACTAATGTCGCAAGCCATGGTAATGCTGCAAATTAGGGTCAGAGTCGAATTTTTGAAAAGGAATAATTCGACTCTGACCCCAATTTAATTTTTCATGCGAATGCAGCCGGGTGCTGGTTCTGCGCTGCGAGAAGCGCTGCCGGTACTGGTGCTTGCTGGCGGCGTTCGGTGCTGGGGGCGACGCTGAAGATTTCGCGGTAGGTTTTGCTGAAGTGGCAGGCGGACTGGAAGCCGCAGGCGACGGTGATGCTGAGGATCGACATGTCGGTCTGGCGCAGCAGTTCCCTGGCCTTGCGCAGGCGCAGGGTCAGGTAGTAGTGGGTGGGCGACATGCCCATGTGTTCCTTGAACATGCGCTGCAGCTGGCGCGGCGAAGAGTTCGACAGCTGCGCCAGTTCGTCCAGCGACAGGGGTTCTTCAATATTGGCTTCCATCAGCGACACCACTTCCACCATGGCCGGCCGGGCGGAGGTCATGCGCACTGTCAGCGGCACGCGTTGCTGGTCCTTGTGGTCGCGTACATGTTCCAGTATGAACTGGTCGGCGATCGCGGCAATCGTGGTTTTTCCGACCTGTCCGGAAATCAGGTTCAGCATCATGTCCAGCGGTGCAATGCCGCCGGTGCAGGTGATACGGTCGCGGTCGACCACAAACAGGTCGGGGGCGAAGGCAATCGCGGGATAGGAGCGCTTCATCGACGACAGGTTTTCCCAGTGCGTGGCGCAGGTGTAGCCATCCAGCAGTCCGGCTTCGGCCAGCGCGAAAGCGCCGGTGCACAGGCTGCCCAGCGTCATCCCTTGTTTTGCCAGGTCTCTCAGCAAGTCCAGCGTGGCGCTGTTGATGGCGCTGGCGATGTGGGTGCCGCCGCAGACGAAGACTGCATCGGCAGCCGCGCACTGGTCGGCGCGCATGGTGGTGACGGCGAGGCCGTTGCTGGCGCTGACGGCGCCGCCTTCGGGACTGATGATGGACCAGCGGTAGAGCGGTTTTCCTTCCAGATAATTTGCCATTCTCAGTACTTCGATGGCATTCGAAAATGCCAGCATCGTAAAGTTATTGAGCGGCATGAAAGCAAAGTGGGTGAAGGAAGTGGAAGTGCTTTTTGACATGACCTGCTCCGTTGGCAAACATCAGCGATGGACAATGTAACGTTGAATTGGCTGAACTAACAAACGCTTTCGGTTGTGCGTCGCAATAAGCATGCCAAGCCGACCAGACGCCGTCTTGCCATCTTCCGTGGGATCAATTAACGCCTGGATTCGCGCCGTATAGGACTATGGCGCCGAGTGTTCCTGGCAGCAGGCGATACAGTTGTTATCTGCCTGCAATCGACAGCAATAATTGTATAAACCACTACATCGGCGATCCCGCTTTTTGTGCACGCGATCCATTTCGGCGCAGGCGGCGTGAAATAGCGTCAAAACCGGCGCCAAAAGAGGCGCTTGGCTAAAAGTGACAGCAATGTCGCAAATTGAAAGGTTCCCGTCAGATCAAGTCAATAGCGGGCAAGGCCTTGGGAGAAGAATGATGTCAAGAGTTAGCCCCCTAGACGAATTTCATTTTCCAGGACCCCACCATGACACTTCCCGCATTTTCCCAATCGCTGGCGGAGCGCGACGCCCCGATCAAGCGCGCCATAGATCTTGAGCTGCAGCGCCAGCAAAACCAGATCGAAATGATCGCCTCGGAAAACATCGTGTCGCGTGCGGTGCTGGAAGCGCAGGGTTCGGTGCTGACCAACAAGTACGCCGAAGGCTATCCGGGCAAGCGCTACTATGGCGGCTGCGAATTCGCTGACCAGGTGGAAACGCTGGCGCTGGAGCGTGTCAAGCAACTGTTCGGCGCCAAATTCGCCAACGTGCAGCCGCATTCCGGCGCCCAGGCCAACGGCGCCGTCATGCTGGCGCTGGTCAAGCCGGGTGAAACGGTGCTGGGCATGTCGCTCGACGCCGGCGGCCACCTGACGCACGGCGCGCGGCCGGCCATGTCGGGCAAATGGTTCAACGCGGTGCAGTACGGCGTCAACCGCGATACTTATCTGATCGACTATGACGAAGTCGAAGCGCTGGCCAAGCAGCACAAGCCGCGCCTGATCATCGCCGGCTATTCGGCCTATCCGCGCCAACTCGACTTCGCCCGCTTCCGCGCCATCGCCGACAGCGTCGACGCGCTGCTGATGGTCGACATGGCGCATATCGCCGGCCTGGTGGCGACCGGTCATCATCCGAGCCCGGTGCCGCATGCGCACGTGGTCACCTCAACCACCCACAAGACCCTGCGCGGTCCGCGCGGCGGCTTTGTGCTGACCAATGATGAAGACATTGCCAAGAAAATCAATTCCGCCGTATTCCCGGGCTTGCAGGGCGGCCCGCTGATGCACGTGATCGCAGGCAAGGCAGTGGCCTTCGGCGAGGCGCTGGAGCCGGAGTTCAAGGAATACATCGGCAAGGTGGTCGCCAACGCCAAGGCGCTGGGCGAAGTGTTGCTGGCCGGCGGCGTCGATCTGGTCACCGGCGGCACCGAAAACCATCTGCTGCTGGTCGATCTGCGCCCCAAGGGCTTGAAGGGCACGCAAGTGGAACATGCGCTGGAACGCGCCGGCATCACCTGCAACAAGAACGGCATTCCCTTCGATACCGAAAAGCCTACCGTTACGTCCGGCATCCGCCTCGGCACGCCGGCCGGCACGGCGCGCGGCTTCGGCGTCGACGAGTTCCACACCATCGGCCGCCTGACGGTGGAGATCTTCGACGCCCTGGCGCGCAAGCCGGAGGGCGATGCCGAGGTCGAACAAAAGGTGCTGGCCGAAGTACAAGCGCTGTGCAAGCGTTTCCCTATCTATTGAGGACAGCGCCATGAGCAACTTGCATCAGCAAAGCCTGGTCATCGATGGCCTGAATATCTCCAGGTGGGAGCGGCCGGTATTCGAAGACATGAAGAAGGGCGGCCTGAGCGCCGTCAACTGCACCATTTCGGTGTGGGAGAATTTCCAGGGCACGGTCGGCAACGTGGTCGACATGAAGAACCTGATCCGCGACAACGCCGACCTGCTGACCCTGGTGCGTGGCGTCGACGACATCAAGCGGGCAAAAAAGGAAGGCCGTACCGGCGTCATTCTCGGTTTCCAGAACGCCCATGCGTTTGAAGACAACCTCGGCTATATCGAAGTGTTCGCCGAACTGGGCGTGCGGGTGGTGCAGCTCTGCTACAACACGCAGAACCTGATAGGCACCGGCTGCTACGAGCGTGACGGCGGTCTGTCCGGTTTCGGCCGCGAAGTGATCGCCGAGATGAACCGGGTCGGCATCATGGTCGATCTATCGCATGTCGGCGGCAATACTTCCACCGAAGCGATCCTGGCTTCCAACAAGCCGGTGTGCTATTCGCACTGCCTGCCGTCCGGCCTCAAGCAGCACCCGCGCAACAAGAGCGACGAGCAACTGAAATTCATCGCCGACCACGGCGGCTTCATCGGCGTCACCATGTTCCCGCCTTTCCTCAAGCGCGGCAGCAGCGCCAATGTCGACGACTACGTGGAAGCCTTCGATTACATCATCAACCTGGTCGGCGACGACTGCGTCGGCATCGGCACCGATTTCACGCAGGGTTACGGCAAGCCCTTCTTCGAATGGCTGACGCACGACAAGGGGCGCCATCGCCGCCTGACGGATTTCGGCACGGTGATCAATCCGGAAGGCTTCCGCACCATCGGCGATTTCCCCAACCTGACCACGGCCATGGAACGCGCCGGTTGGAAGGAAAGCCGCATCCGCAAGGTGCTGGGAGAGAACTGGCTGCGAGTGTTCGGCGAAGTCTGGACGGCTTGATAGCTTTACCTAAATACTAAGGAGTAGTGATGCAACCCCAATTGCCGATTGAAGTCGACGCCGAGACCGGCGTCTGGACTACCGACAAGCTGCCGATGCTGTATGTGCCACGCCATTTTTTCACCAATAACCACACCGCGGTGGAGGCAGCGCTCGGTCGCGACAAGTATGCGCAGATCCTGTATGACGCCGGCCACAAGTCTGCCTACTACTGGTGCGAGAAGGAAGCTCGCCAGCACGACATGTCAGGCCTCGACGTCTACAAACATTATCTGAAACGGCTGTCGCAACGCGGCTGGGGCTTGTTCTCCTTTACCGAGGTCGACGCCGCCAACGCCAGCGCCAGCATCAAGCTGGTCAACTCGTCATTCGTACTGCAGCAGCCTGAAGCGCAAGGCAAGCTGTGCTACATGTTCGCCGGCTGGTTCGCCGGCGCCATGGACTGGGTTTCCGACACCACCGGCAATCCGCGCCGCTCGGTGTGCAGCGAAACCCAGTGCGGCGGCGAGGGCCACGCACATTGCGTATTCACGGTGACACCGCTTTCCGTCTAGGGCCAGATACCGACCATGCGCTATCCCACTTTGTTTTCGCCGTTGACCCTGAACCAGGTAACCCTGCGCAACCGCGTGGTCAGCACCGCACATGCCGAAGTCTATGCCGACGCGGGCGGCTTGCCGGGTGAGCGTTATATCCGCTATTACGAAGAAAAGGCCAAGGGCGGCCTCGGCCTGGCGATTTGCGGCGGTTCCAGCACGGTTTCCATCGACAGCCCGCAAGGCTGGTGGAAATCGGTCAACCTGACCACCGACAAAGTCATCGAACCGCTGGCGCGCCTGGCGGAAGCCATGCACCGGCATGGCGCCAAGATCATGATCCAGGCCACCCACATGGGACGCCGTACGGCCTGGCATGGCGAGAACTGGCCGCATCTGGTCAGTCCCTCGGGGATACGCGAGCCGGTCCATCGCGGCAACGCCAAGATCATCGAGATCGAAGAGATCTGCCGCATCGTCGCCGACTTTGCCGCCGCTGCCAAAAGAGTCCAGCAAGCCGGCATGGACGGCATCGAAATTTCTGCCGCCCACCAGCAGCTGATCGACCAGTTCTGGAGCCCGCGCGTCAACCAGCGCAGTGATGGATACGGCGGCAGCCTGGAAAACCGCATGCGTTTCGGCATTGAGGTGCTGACTGCGGTGCGGGAAGCAGTCGGCAAGGATTTCTGCGTCGGCCTGCGCATGTGCGGCGATGAATTCCATGAAGACGGCGTCGATCACGAAACCGCCAAGCAGATTGCGCAGGCGATGTCGGCCAGCGGCCTGATCGATTTCCTGAGCGTGGTCGGCTCCGGCGCCGATACGCATAACACGCTGGCCAACTGCATGCCGCCTATGGCTTTGCCGCCGGAACCGTTCGTGCATCTGGCGGCCGGCATCAAGGCGGTGTCCAGCGTGCCGGTGATGCATGCGCAAAGCATACGCGACGCCGGCCAGGCGGAACGCATACTGGCGTCCGGCATGGTCGACCTGGTCGGCATGACGCGCGCGCAGATCGCCGATCCGCATATGGTGATCAAGATTCGCGACGGCCGTGAAGACGAGATCAAGCAATGCGTCGGCGCCAACTATTGCATCGACCGCCAGTACAACGGCCTGGACGTGCTATGCGTGCAGAATGCCGCCACCTCACGCGAGCAAAGCATGCCGCACCAGATCGCCAGGAGCCGCGGACCCAAGCGCAAGGTGGTGGTGGTCGGCGCCGGCCCGGCCGGGCTGGAAGCGGCGCGGGTGGTGCGCGAACGTGGCCATGAAGTGGTGCTGTTCGAACGTAGCGAAGCGGTCGGCGGCCAGATCAACCTGGCTGCCAAGGCGCCGCAACGCGAGCAGATGGCTGGCATCGTGCGCTGGTTTGACATGGAAACCAAGCGCCTCGGCGTCGACCGACGGCTGGGCGTGAATGCCGACGAAGCCATGATCATGGCGGAGCGGCCGGATATCGTGGTGCTGGCGACCGGCGGCAGCAATTACACCAGCCAGGTGGCAGCCTGGGGCATCGCCGAGGGTTTGTCGGTCAGTTCCTGGGACATCCTGCAAGGGCGGGTGGCGCCGGGCAAGAACGTGCTGGTGTATGACGGCATCAGCACCCACGCCGGCTTCGGCGTCGCCGATTTCCTGGCCAGCCGCGGCAGCCTGGTGGAAATCGTCACGCCCGACGTCAAGATCGCCGACGATACCGGCGGCACCACCTTCCCGATTTTCTATCGCCGCCTGTATGCCCAAGGCGTGATCCCGACGCCGAATTACTGGCTGGACCGGGTCTATGCCGAAGGCGACAAGAAAGTGGCGGTGCTGCGCAACGAATACACCGAGGTGCAGGAAGAGCGGGTGGTCGATCAGGTGGTGATTGAAAACGGCATCCTGCCCAACGACCAGCTGTACTGGTCGCTCAAGCCGCAATCGCTCAACCGCGGCCAGATCGACGTCAACAAGCTGTTCGCCGCCGAGCCGCAGCCGGCCTTGTCGGAACCGCTGGGTGACGGCCGCTTCCTGCTGTTCCGGGTCGGCGACTGCATCTCCATGCATAACATCCACGCCGCGATCTACGACTCGCTGCGCCTGTGCAAAGACTTCTGACTATGAGCGCGGCAGCTTCTTCCCTTAATCTGTTGATCACGATTTTGTTCTGGCTTTCGGTGGCCGGGCTGACGGTGGGCATGACGCGGCGGGCAGCGCTGTGGCGCGCCGGCCGTGAAGCACCGGTGGCCTGGCTGGGGCTGCTGGCCATTCCCAAGCGCTATTTTGTCGATCTGCACCATGTGGTGGCACGCGATCCGTATATCGCCCGCACCCACGTGGCCACCGCCGGCGGCGCGATTGCCGCCATGGCGCTGGTGGCGCTCAACTATGGCTTGATGCTGTATGCCGCGGCGCTGAATACCGCAATCGGCTTGTGCGCGCTGCTGATGCTGGTTGGCGTGCTGTTTGTCTGGCACCGCCGCCGTACGCCGCCGGCGCGCCTGTCGCGCGGCGCCTGGATGCGGCTGCCGTGGATGCTCGCAGCATTTGCGCTGGGCTTGCTGGCGCTGGGCTTGATTCCGCTGCAGCTCGTTTCCGGTGCGAGCGCGCTGGCGACCGTGTTTTTGCTGGGTCTTGGCGCCTGGACCCTGACCGTCGGCGCCACCCGCGGCGGGCCGATGAAGCATGCGCTGGCTGGCTTGCTGCACCTGGCTTTTCATCCGCGCCCTGAGCGTTTCAAGCAGGCTGCCGGCGGCACTCCGACCACGGCGCTCAAACCTCTGCAGCTGGCGCAAGGTGAGCTGGGGGTGGGCAAACCGATCGAGTTTCGCTGGAATCAATTGCTGAGCTTCGATGCCTGCGTCCAGTGCGGCAAGTGCGAAGCGGCCTGCCCGGCGTTTGCCGCCGGCCAGCCCTTGAATCCGAAGAAACTGATCCAGGACATGGTGACCGGCATGGCGGGCGGCAGCGACGCCGCATTTGCCGGCAGTCCCTATCCTGGCATTCCGCTCGGCGGCCATCAGGGCAGCCCACTGGATGCGATCGTACCGGGCCTGATTTCCAGCGACACGCTCTGGTCCTGCACCACCTGCCGCGCCTGCGTGCAGGAATGCCCGATGCTGATCGAACACGTGGATGCCATCGTCGATCTGCGCCGTCATCAAACCTTGCAGTTCGGTGCGGTGCCGGGCAAAGGACCGGAAGTACTGGCCAATTTGCGCGAAACCGGCAGCGCCGGCGGCTTCGATCTCGGTGTGCGTTACAACTGGGCGCTGGACCTGAATGTCCGCCAGATCAGCGCCGGCCAGGCGGTAGATGTGCTGCTGCTGGTGGGCGAAGGCGGCTTCGACATGCGTTACCAGCGCAGCCTGCGCGCGCTGGTCAAGGTGCTGCAGGCCGCGGATGTCGATTTCGCCGTGCTCGGTTCTCTGGAAAGCGATTGCGGCGATGTCGCCCGCCGCCTTGGCGATGAAGCGACCTTCCAGAACCTGGCGCAGCACATGATTGCGCAGCTGTCGGCATTTACCTTCAAGCACATCGTCACTGCGGATCCGCATGTCATGCATTGCTTGCGCAACGAATATCCGGCGCTCGGGGGCCACTATGAAGTGCTGCATCACACCGGCTTCATGGCGTCGCTGGTCAACCAAGGAAAACTCAAGCCGCGCGCGGCCGTCGATAACGAGCAGCGCTTTACCTATCACGACCCATGTTACCTGGGCCGCTATAACGGCGAAACCGAGGCGCCGCGCGAGTTGTTCAAGCTGCTGGGCCTGCCGCTGCATGAAATGGAACGCCATGGCATGCGCGGCCGCTGCTGCGGCGGTGGCGGCGGCGCGCCGCTGACCGATATCCCCGGTAAGCAGCGCATTCCCGATATCCGTATTCATGATGCTCGCACGGTGCGTGCCGATACCGTGGTGGTGGCCTGTCCGAACTGCACCGCGATGCTGGAAGGCGTAGTGGGGCCGCGTCCCGAGATACGCGATATCGCCGAACTGCTTGCCGCTGCATTGGAGGAATGAATATGGACATGGCGATGGCAATGGCAACAGCGGGCGGCATCAGGCGGATAGATCCGCGCCGCCCGTTCACGCTCAATGCCGAAGGCTTGAAGCGCATTGTGCTGGGACAGGCTGGTAGCACAGGACTTGAACAGCATGCATTGTCGCTTGCGCAGGCGCACCAGTCGATCAAGCCGCAGCGCCTGGCGGTCAACGCTCGGCTGACAAAATGCTTGCTGGCGGTGGCGCACAGCGACCGCGGCGGCCTCGATGAACATACCCGCCAGGCGGTGGCTGCCGCAGCACTGCTGGCGGACGGCGCCACCGAAGTGGTGTTGCTGGTGTTCGGCGAACTGAACGACGATGCCGCTGCCCTTGGCGCCGATCGCTGCATCGTCTTGCCTCAATACGGCAGTCATCTGTTTGCACCGGAAGCGGAGCTGGCGGCCCTGATCGCCTTGCTCGAAGAATTGCTGCCGGCGCATGTCTTCATGGCCGACAGCGGCGTCGCCGACAGCGACCTGGGACGACGCCTGGGCGCGGCCATGAGCGCGGCCAGCATCGCCACGCATGTAGTGGAGATCAAACAGGAAGGGCTGGCGGTCTATCGGCAGCAGGGCAGCCTGATGGCGCGCCGCGAGCTGACGGCAATCGTGTTGCTGGAAGCTGACGCAGTGGATGCGCGCTTGCCATTTCTGGGACGCGGGCAGCGCGACGGGCAAACGGCCGCCGCGCTCGCCGTTGCTGCGGGTGGCGCTTCGGCCGCCGCCTTTGTCGATCTTGGCGTGAAAACCATGGCAGCGTCCCAAGTTGCGCTGGATGAAGCCGATTTCATCGTTTCGGCAGGCAATGGCGTCGGCGATGTCGCCCTGTTCAATGCGCTGGCGCAGGTGCTGGACGCCGCCGTCGGCGCCAGCCGGGTTGCGGTCGACGACGGCAAGTTCGAACGCGACAAGCAGATCGGCGCCACCGGCAAGACAGTCAGCGCCAGCGCCTACCTGGCTTTTGGCATTTCCGGTGCGGTCCAGCATCTGCAGGGCATCAAGGATTGCCGTCATGTGATCGCAGTCAACCTGGATGCCAGCGCGCCCATGATCAAACGCGCCGATCTCAGCATCATCGGCGACGCGCAAGAACTGATGTCAGCCTTGCTGGAACAGGTCCGGCAGGCGCGGGCGGTGGAGGTCACGCCATGAAACAGCCGGCTATCAGGCGGATTGCGGTACTGGTATCGATAGGCCGGCACCCGGTAAGCGGCGTGCCACGCTATAGCCGTAACGACGCTGCTGCTTTAGGCCTGGCCCGCGATCTGGCCCAGGGTAGAAACGTCGCGGCTGACATCAGTATCGATGTCATCCATGCCGGCCACGCAGACAATCCGGCGCTGTCCGAGTATCTGGCGCTGGGCGCAGCCAGGATCAGCGTGATCGAAGCGGCTGCGGAGCAGGACGTGTTGCCAGCCTTGCAGGAACAACTGCAAGGCTACGACCTGGTGCTGTGCGGCAGCCGCGCCGAGAGCGGCGAGGCCAGCGGCATGCTGCCTTATCAACTGGCGGCGCGCCTGCAATTGCCGCTGCTGGCCGGAGCGATTGCGATAACAGCAAGCAGCGGAGCCATCGTCGCCGAGCAATTCTTGCCGAAAGGACGGCGGCGTGAAGTCGCCTTGTCGCTACCGGCCTTGCTGACGGTGCATCCATTGACGCCGTCTCGCTTGCGTTATGCCTACGCCCGCTTGCGCGCCGGCCGGATCAGCAGCCAGGTTTTTCCGGCGGGGATAGAACAAGCCGGCACCGAATGGCGGATCGAAAACGTTAAAGCTCTGCCACGCAAACTGGCGGCGCCGGAAAAGCGTTCCGGCCATGCACGCATGCAGGCCGCCACCGTGGCCGAGAGCCGCGGCGGCAAGGTGCTGCAGGAAGGCAGCGCAGCTGACAAGGCGCAGGCAGTGCTGGCTTATTTGCGCGAGCATCACCTGGTCGACTATTGATTTGCAACTGAATTTGTAAAGCGGCGGTTCCATAAATGCGTCACATGGAGAGTAAATTGAAAGTATCCAAAGAGATTCAAGCACTGATCGCCGAACGCCTGTCAGGCCATAGCCTGGATGCACCGTTTTACCTGAGCCCGGAAATTTTCGAGATGGATATCCGGGAAATTTTCGGCAAGCACTGGATCCATGTCGCGATCGATCCGGATATTCCCGAGCCGGGCGACTATGTCACGGTCGAGATCGGCCTCAATTCCATCGTGGTGGTGCGCGACGACGACATGGCGGTGCGCGCCTATCATAACGTGTGCCGCCACCGCGGTGCGCGCCTGTGCTCTGAGCACAAGGGATCGGTCGGCAACCTGGTCTGCCCCTATCATCAATGGACTTATAACCTGAACGGCGAATTGATCTATGCCGAGCACATGGGTGAAAAATTCGATCGCTGCAAGCACAACCTCAAATCGGTGCATGTGGAAAATCTGGCCGGACTGATCTTCATCTGCCTGGCAGAGCATCCGCCCGAGGATTTTGCGGTGATGCGTGCAGCCATGGCGCCCTATCTGCTGCCGCACGGCCTGCAGGATTGCAAGATCGCCAAACAGGTCGACCTGATCGAAGAGGGCAACTGGAAGCTGACCATGGAAAACAATCGCGAGTGCTATCACTGCGCGACCAACCATCCAGAGCTGACGGCGTCATTGTTCGAATTTGGCTTCGGCTACCAGAGCGCGCCCGGCAACGCCGAACAGATTGGTGAATTCAATCGTCTGGCGGCAGAGCGTTGCGCCGAATGGGAACGCGGCGGCCTGCCGTCGGCTGAGATCGAGCGGCTGGACGAGCTGGTGAGCGGCTTCCGCACGCAGCGCCTGCCGCTGGACCGCGCCGGCGAATCGCAGACACTGGATGGCAAGGTCGCTTGCGGCATGCTGCTGGGACAGTTCGAACGGGCCGACCTGGGCGGCCTGTCGTTCTGGACCCAGCCGAATTCCTGGCATCACTTCATGAGCGACCATATCGTCAGTTTTTCGGTACTGCCCCTGTCGGCGGAACGCACGCTGGTGCGCACCAAATGGCTGGTGCACAAGGATGCGCGCGAAGGCATCGACTATCAGCTGGATAACCTGACGGCGGTATGGAACGCTACCAACGACCAGGACAAGCGGCTGGTCGAGCTGTCGCAGCAGGGTGCGCGCAGCAGCGCCTACCAGCCTGGTCCGTATTCGCCGTTTACCGAAGGGCTGGTGGAAAAATTCTGCACCTGGTACATCGGGCGCCTGCAGGCTGGGCTGGCCGCGCCTGAGACTGCCTCAGTGAGCGTGCTGCGGAGAATGGATTGAAAGCAGAAATATTGCCGGGACCGGACATGGATACGCATAAATTGAATCGCCCGAGTTTCTGGGACGCCATGCCGCCGCTGTGGGACAGCGATCGCGAGGATAGCCTGATGTGTTGCCAGGTGCGGGCAGAGACGCATGACGTGAAGAGTTTTTTCTTCGCTGCACCTGACGGCAGCGGCTTCATCTTCCAGCCCGGCCAGTTCATCACGCTGGAGCTGGAAATCAACGGTGAAGCCGTCAACCGCTGCTACACCGTTTCCTCGTCGCCGGCGCGGCCGCATGCCATTTCGATCACGGTCAAGCGGGTGCCGGGAGGACCGGTGTCCAACTGGCTGCACGACAATCTGAAAGCGGGCGACAAGGTCAAAGTGCTGCAGCCAGCCGGTGAATTCACGTGCGCCATTCATCCGGCGGAAAAATATCTGTTCCTGTCGGCAGGCTCGGGCATCACGCCATTGATGTCGATGACGCGCGCCCATCACGACCTGTGCGACGACCGCGACATCGTTTTCATCCACAGTGCACGGACGCCGGACGACATCATCTTCGAACGCGAGCTGGGCCTGATTGCCGCCAGCCAGCAGAATTTCAAGACGCGTTTCATCTGCGAACGGCTGGGGCAGCGGCGCGACTGGCCGGGGCCTACCGGCATGCTGTCGCTGGCGGCGCTGAAGCTGATGGCGCCCGATTTCATGGAGCGCGAAATCTTCGTCTGCGGCCCCGCGCCCTATATGAAAGCGGTGCGCGGCATGCTGGATGAAGCAGGTTTCGAGCGCACGCACTATCACGAAGAAAGTTTTTCCTTTGAGACTTTGCAGCAAGAGGCCGGGCAGGCAAGCGCGGCAAATGGAGCAGAAAGCGGCGCAACACCGGCAAGTAGCGAAACGACGGCGCTGACCGGCTTTGAAATCAACTTCCAGAAAAGCAACCGCCAGATCGTCTGCGGCCCGCAGCAACATGTACTGGAAGCCGCCCGCAGCGCCGGTGTGCGCCTGGCCTCATCCTGCGCGCAAGGCATGTGCGGCACCTGCAAGGTCAAGCTGATTTCCGGCAGCGTCGACATGCAGCACAAAGGCGGTATCCGCCAGCGCGAAATAGATCAAGGCATGGTGCTCCTGTGCTGCAGCAAACCATTAAGCAACCTGGTAGTAGACAAATAAGGCCGCGCACCAGAAACCCAGTCAATCGGGGTCAGAGTTTTTTTACGACAGTTTCATCGTCGTAAATTACTCTGACCCCGATTGACGGACCAAGGAGTACAAACAGTAGTGCATCGAATTAATTTAATTCGACTTTGACCCCAATTGACGAATTACGGAGCAGCAGTCGTAGCAAACCGATGTAAATAAATTCGACTCCGACCCCAATTAATTTCAACTAGCTTGCTACGGAGCACGAACAGCAGCAAGTCGAAAAAAATCAATTCGACTCTGACCCCAATTGTTTGAAAACGCCGAAAGAGTCAAGCCATGAACCCATTACGAAAACTATGTTGCCTTGTCCTCACACTGACATGCCTCGCAAGCATGGGCGCGGCAAGTGCTGAATCTAAGCCGGTCATCAAGATCGGTTACGTGGAAGGCTGGTCCGACAGCGTGGCTACGACTTATGTCGCGGCGCAAATCATCAGGCAGGATCTCGGCTATGAGGTCAAGCTGATTCCGGTATCGGCCGGCCTGATGTGGCAGGGCGTGGCGCGCGGGGATCTGGATGCGACCATGTCGGCCTGGCTGCCGACTACGCAGGGCGCTTATTATGAAAAACTGAAAGACAAGGTGGTCAATCTCGGCGTCAATTACCCTGGCGCCAGGATAGGGTTGATTGTGCCTGCCTATGTCAACGTCGGCAGCATCGCTGACTTGGCGGCACAGAAAGCCGCTTTTGAGGGACGCATCGTCGGCATCGATGCCGGCGCCGGCGTCATGACCAAGACTGAACTGGCGATCAAGGAATACGGACTCGACTACAAACTGCTGCCAAGCTCGGGCAGCGGCATGGTGGCCGAACTGGAGCGGTCGATCAGGAACAATAAGGCGATTGCAGTGACGGGATGGGTGCCGCACTGGATGTTCGCCAAGTGGAAACTCAAGTTTCTCGACGATCCGAAGAAGGTCTATGGCGAAGCCGAACATGTCGACAATATCGCCAATCCCGGCCTGGCGGCGAAGGCCAGACCGGTGAATGACTTGCTGACGCATTTTTCATGGAAACCGGGTGAAATCGACAGCGTCATGCTGGCGATAGAAAACGGCGCCAAGCCGGAAGCCGCGGCCAGGCAATGGCTGGATGCGCATCCGCAGCGCGTCGGTGAATGGCTGCAGAAATAGGCGGTTCAGCTTTTAAGCAAGGCAACCGCGGCGGCTTCCGCTTCGCCTAGCAGCCAAGCGCTGTAGGGTGAACACACGTGCCCACGCGGAATTGGCAGGAGGATGGGTATTTCAGCGTGGGCAATGAAACCTGCCCACCTTGCATTCCTTTGTCAGAGCGCGGGCGGCCGCTCCGCGCTGGCCGGGCTTGCGGCGGTTACCTTCATGTCGCCGCCAAGGGCCTGGTACAGCTTGACCTGGCTGTTGAGCAGGTTGAGATCGTTGTCCGCCACGGCGCTCTCGGCGCTACGCAGGGTTTCCTGTGCATCGAGCCAGATCTTCAGCGCCACCGAGCCGGCGCGGTAACGCTCCTGGTACAGGCTTTCGATGCGCCGGGCTGCTGCCAGCGACTGCGCCAGCCTGACACCCTGATCCTGGAACTGGCTGCGTGCGGACAGCGCGATTTCGACATCGCGCAAAGCCTTGTAGAAAGTCTGGCGGAAGTCGATCGAAGCCTTTTCATAATCGACCTTGGAGACTGCGATATTCAGCTGCATCTGGTTCCATTGCAGGAATGGAAAAGTCAGGCCGGAGGCCAGCGTGCCTACAGGATTTTGCAGCAGGTTTTGCAGGCTGGTGCTGCTGCTGCCGAGGGTGCCGGTCAGGCTGAAGGTCGGATAGTAGCCGCTGCGTATGGCGTCGGCGCTGGACAGCGTCTTGCGCAGGCGCAGTTCTGCTGCGCGCAAATCCGGCCGTCGCGCCAGCAGCTCGGCAGGCAGGCCGGCATCGACCGCAGGCAGGGTGTCGGCCGTGAGGCGGTAGTGCCCGCTGTCCTTGGTTTCAGGCGGCCCGTCAAACAGGATCGCCAGCGCACTGCGGGTTTCCACCATGTCTTGCAGCAGCAGCGTATGGCTGGCTTGCTGCGACGCCAGCGAGCGCTCGGCTTCCAGCACTTCCAGCGCGGAGACGGCGCCGGCCTCGTATTGCACGCGCACCAGCTGCAGGATCCTGGCGACATAGGCGATGCTTTGTTCGCTGAGGACGATCCTTTGTTCCAGATTGGCGATCTTCCAGTACAGGCCGGCGGTGGTGCCGATCAGCGACAGGGCCGCGCTGTCGCGGTCTTCCGCGGTCGCCAGCGCTTCCCATTGGGCAGCGTCGCGCTGGCTGGCCAGCTTGCCCCACAGGTCCACTTCGTAGGCGACGCTTGCCGTCAGCGACTGACTGCGGCTGCTGACCGGCGCGCCGGGCAAGCCCGGGATGGCGCCCGACGAGCCGTTCAGGTTGCGGCTGTTGCTGGTGTTCAGGCCTAGCGAGACGGTCGGATTGGTGGTCGCCAGGCCGGCTTGCAGCTGCGCCCGCCGCACCAGGATGGCCGCCGCCGCCAGGTCGTTATTGCGCGCCAGCGCCAGTTCGATCAGCTGGTCCAGCTGCGGATCGTTGAAGTTGCGCCACCAGCGATCATGCAAGACGGTGTCGCCGGCCACTAGCAGCGGCTGATTCTGCCAGCTTGTTGGCGTGCTCAGCGCTGCGGGCTGGTAGGGCGTATGCATGGCGCTGCAGCCAGCCAGCAAACTGGCGGCAAGCAGGCCGAGGATAGTGTTGAAATTGCGCATGGGGATAGGTTTCATTCTCGTGCCAGGGCTTCGACCGGATCCAGGCGGGCCGCGTTGCGGGCTGGTAAAAATCCGAAGATGATGCCGATCAGGGTGGAGCAGGTGCAAGCCACTACGATGGAAGTGAGCGAATAGTGCATCTGGAAACTGCCGCCGAAGCTGGCGAACAGCACGCCGATGCCGAGCGCCAGCCCGATGCCGAGCACGCCGCCGAGCAGGCAGACCAGCACCGCTTCGATCAGGAACTGCCGCATGATGTCGCCCTGGCGCGCGCCGACCGCCATGCGCACGCCGATTTCCTGGATTCGCTCGGTGACCGAGACCAGCATGATGTTCATCACGCCGATGCCGCCCACCGCCAGCGAAATCAGGGCAATCATCGACACCAGCAAGGTCATGGTGCGGGTAGTCGATTCGATCGTCTTGCGGATGCTGTCGCTGTTCAGGATGAAGAAGTCCTTGCTGCCGTGGCGCTGGGTGAGCAGCTTGACGATGCTCTTTTCGGCGGCGGCGGGCGAGGCGGCGTCGTTGATGCGCACCGTGATCGACTGCAGGGAAGATTTGCCAATGATGCGCGTCTGCGCCGTGGTATAGGGAACCCATAGGGTCAGGTTGCTGCCACCTCCGCCAAAGGAGTTGCTTTCCTTCTTGGCGACGCCGATGATGCGGCTGGGGATGCTTCCCAGCATCAGTACCTGGCCGATCGGATCATCGCGGCTGCCGAACAGCTTCTGGCGCGTATTGTGATCGATCACCACTTCCTGCAGCTGGTGGCGGATGCTGTCCGGCGTGAACGAACGGCCTTCCGCCATCGTTATTCCGTAGACGCGGAAGTGCTGTTCGCCGACGCCTTGCAGCGAGGCGCTCACCGAAATATTTCGGTAACGCACGGTGGCTGCAGTGGTGACGCCGGGCGTGGCGCTGTCGGCATACGGCTGCCGCGCCAGCACGTCGGCGTCGGCCGACACCAGCGTGCGCACCGCGGCTGCCTTTTCATCGCCCCAGTCTTTGCCGGGATAGATCGTGATGTTGTTGGTGCCGAGGAAGTTGATGTCCTTCAGGATTTGCTGGCGCGAGCCTTCGCCCAGCGCCACCACCGACACCACCGAAGCGATGCCGATGATAATTCCCAGCATGGTGAGGAAGCTGCGCAGCCGGTGCGAGCGCATGGCCAGCAGCGCCATGCGGCAGGCTTCGATCAGGCTGGCGCCGGTGGCGCGCCAGGACGATTCTTGCTGCAGGTCGATCAGCGGCCGCTGCGCGCCGGCCGCCGCAGGCTGCGCCGCCGTGCTGCTGCCGCCGCTCTTGCTGGGGCGGTCGGCGACGATCTCGCCGTCGCTGATTTCAATGATGCGTTGCGCATACTCGGCCACATGCATGTCATGCGTGACGATGATCACGGTATGGCCTTCGGCATGCAGCTCCTGCAGGATCTTGATGACTTCCTGGCCGCTGTGGCTATCCAGGGCGCCGGTCGGTTCGTCGGCCAGTATCACCTGGCCGCCGTTCATCAGCGAACGGGCGATGCTGACGCGCTGCTGCTGGCCGCCGGACAGCTGGCTGGGCCGGTGGTGGCTGCGGTTGGCCAGGCCGAGGCGCGCCAGCAGTTCCTGCGCGCGCTGCTTGCGCGCCGCCGCCGGCTTGCCGGCATAGATCGCCGGGATTTCGACATTGCTGGCGGCGTCCAGGTCCGGCAGCAAGTGATAGCGCTGGAAGATGAAGCCGAAATGTTCGCGCCGCAGCTGCGCCAGCGCATCCGCCTGCATCTCGCCGGTGGCCTGGCCGGCGACATGATAGCTGCCGCTGCTGGGACGGTCGAGGCAGCCGAGGATATTCATCAGCGTCGACTTGCCCGAGCCGGAGGGGCCGACCAGCGCCACCATTTCACCGGCGGCAATCGTCAGGTTGATGTTGTTGAGGACGGTGACGGTTTCTTCGCCGGACGGAAAGCGCCGATACAGTCCGTTCAGTTCTAGCAAGGCTGGCTTCATGGTCAGCCCATGATCATGGCGGCTTGTTCCTCAGCCGGCTTGTCGCCGCCGTCGCCGACGATCACTTTTTCTCCCGCTTTCAGGCCGTCCAGCACCTGCGCCTGGATATTGTTGATGCCGATCCGCACTTGGCGCATGGCCACGGTGTGCTTGCCGTCCTTGGTTTGCAGCACCCGGACCTGATAGCGGCCGTCCTTGCCGCGTTCGCCCAGCGCGGTCGAGGGAATCGTCAGCGCGCCCTTGGCTTCGTTGAGGACGATGGAGACTTGCGCCGTCATCGAAATGCGCAGCTTGTTGTCCGGATTGGGGATATCGAACAGGGCGTTGTAATACACCGGCGCCGCGGTCGCAGCAGTCTTGCTTTTGTCGCTGCCGTCGCTGCTGATCGAATCCGGCGCCGGCTCGACGCTGCGCAGGATGCCGTTGAAGCGATGGTCGGGATCGCCCAGGATGGTGAAGAACACCGGCTGCTGCGGCTTGACGCGGATGACGTCGGCTTCCGACACCAGCGCTTTCACGGTCATGGTGTTCAGTTCCGCCAGGATGATGATGGTCGGCGTCAGCTGGGCGGAATTGACGGTTTGTCCTTCCTTGGTGACGATCGACACGACCTTGCCATCCATCGGCGCGGTGATCTTGGTATAGCCGAGATTGAGCATGGCGGTGCTGACGGTGATCTTGGCCTGTTCGATCTGCGCATTGAGCGAATCGATATCCGCCAAGGTCGATTGCAGCGTGGCTTCTGCGGTTTCGTAGTTTTCACGCGAGCCGGCGTCGCCCGCCAGCAAGCGCTGCTGGCGCGCAAAACCCGAGCGCGCCTGCACCAGGCTGGCTTGCTTGGAGCGCAGCTGGGCGCGCACCTGGTTCAGCGCCGCCTGGGCGTTTTGCAGCGCATTCTGCTGCGTCAGCGAGTCGATCTCGGCGACCAGCTGGCCTTTCTTTACTTCCTGTCCCAGCGCTACCTTCAGCGATTTCAGCTGGCCTGATACCTGGGCGCCGACATTCACCTGCTGCAAGGCTTCCAGCGAGCCGTTGGCCAGCACCGTGTCCTGGATGTCGCCGACAGTGACCGGCGCGGTCAGATATTGCGGTTCTTTGCTGGCGGAAAAGAAATAATGGTAGAGACCAAAGGCCAGCAGTAAAAGTAGCCCTACGGAAATAATGTAGGCCAAGGGATTTTTTTTCAATAAACGCATGATGGGAGCCCACGGATTGCCGGATCGCCAGGTTCTTCTGCTCAAGAGGAGATGATGAAATAAAGAGTAGAGAAAATGGCACTATGTTGCATCTTAGCATCCGGGGTCCAGCCATGGTCCAAATGCGGCTAGCGCATTGCGCATGGCTGTGCCATCAGAAATCGCGGCAGCGCAAAAGTTCCCTTGCGATAAGCATGCGCTGCGGTTGTCAGCGCGTTTCCTTTGCCGTTACTATGGGTTCACGCCGCGCTGGCAACGTACCGGCAATCGGCCTTGTATCACATGAAGAGGATGCTTATGGATCTGCTTATACGGAATGCCTCGCTGCCGAACGGCAGGACCGGGGTTGATATTGCTATTGCCGGCGGCCGCATCAACGCTGTCGGCGTGGCGCTGGCAGTCATTGCCGAGCAAGAGATCGATGCCGGCGGCAACCTGGTGACGCCGCCGTTTGTGGATGCGCATTTCCACATGGATGCCACGCTCAGCTACGGCCTGCCGCGCGTCAACAGTTCAGGCACGTTGCTGGAGGGAATAGCGCTATGGGGCGAGCTGAAGCCGATGCTGACCCAGGAAGCGCTGGTGGCGCGCGCCATGCAGTATTGCGACTGGGCAGTGGCGCGCGGCTTGCTGGCGATCCGCTCGCATGTGGATATTTGCGACGACCGCTTGCTGGCGGTGGAGGCGCTGCTGCATGTCAAGCGCCGTGTCGCGCCTTATCTGGATCTGCAGCTGGTGGCGTTTCCGCAGGACGGCTTGCTGCGCAGTCCGACTGCATTCGCCAATCTCAAGCGCGCCATCGCCATGGGTGTCGACGTGGTCGGCGGCATTCCGCATTTCGAACGCACCATGGCCGAGGGCGCCGAGTCGATCAAGCTGTTGTGCCAGTTCGCTGCGGAGAAAGGCTTGCGGGTCGACATGCATTGCGACGAATCGGACGATCCCATGTCGCGCCATATCGAAACCCTGGCTTTTCATACGCGGCGGCTGGGCATGCACGGCCTGGTGGCGGGGTCGCACCTGACGTCGATGCATTCGATGGACAACTATTATGTCAGCAAGCTGCTGCCGCTGATCCGCGAAGCGGGCGTGGCGGCGATCGCCAATCCGCTCATCAACATCACCTTGCAAGGGCGCCACGACAGCTACCCGAAACGGCGCGGCATGACGCGCGTGCCGGAACTGCTGGAAGCAGGCATCGACGTCGCCTTCGGCCATGACTGCGTGATGGATCCCTGGTACAGCCTGGGGTCTGGCGACATGCTGGAAGTGGCGCACATGGGTTTGCATGTGGCGCAGATGACAGGACAGGAAGCAATGCACGCCTGTTTCATGGCGGTGACGGAAACGCCGGCGCGCATCCTCGGCCTCGGCGGCTATGGCTTGACGCCAGGCTGCAATGCCGACCTGGTGGTGCTGGACGCCGGCAGCACGGTGGAAGCCATCAGGCTGCGCGCCGGCAGACGCTATGTGATCCGGCGCGGCAAGGTGATCAGCCAGTCGCCCGCGGCGCAGGCGACCTTGAACTTACCGGGACGGCCGGCGGCGCAGGATTTCCGCCTGAATTCCGCTTGAGTGGAGCACGCGCCGGGCGGCCTCGATCTGTCAGAAGGGTAGGGTGGGCACCTGTGCCCACGCAGTCTCGCAGACATTCATGTACCGGACGTGTGTGCTCCGCTTCATCCGCGTGGGCACAGGTGCCCACCCTACGTGTCTGATCGGAAATGCGCAGGGCGGCTCCGATCTGTCAGAAGGTTTTGGTCAGGGACAGCACTAGCGTAGTGGCTAGCGGATTGGAGACTTCGGCGACGCCGGCCGAGTTCAGGACGCCGGTGGTGTAGCGGTCGTACACGCCGTTCTTGCCCCAGCCCTTGGTGACTGCGCCGGTCACGGACCAGCCGCCGTCGAAGGCCTTGGTCAGCGCTACTTTGCCATCCTGGAAGCTATAGGCGGAAAAATTCCTTACCCGCTCGTTACCGTAATGCAGCAGCAAGCTGTAGCCGCTGCCGAGGTCGAAAGTGCCGTTCAGGTCCAGATAGCCGGAGCCGCGGCTGTGCTGGCCGTTGCCGATGCCGAGCGTGGCGCTGTTGTAGCCGAAATAGTCCGGCGTGTAGGTTAGCCAGTATTTGACGTTGAACCATTTATAGGTGAGCGAGGCGACCGCTTCGCCATAGTTGTACTTGGTGTGGGCGAACGATGCTTCGGCGCCCGGGTAGACGTAGTAGTAGATCTGTCCGGTATAGGTCAGGTCGCCGGCGCTGCCGGTATAGCCGCCATACAGGTCCCATTCGACCGAACCGTTCTCGATGAAATGATCGCTCACGCTCGACATCCAGGTGCCGGCAAACAGGCCGCTCGGATGAGCATAGTCGACGCCGCCCTGTATCGCCGGCTTGCCCCAGGTCTGGCGGAAACCGCGCGAGACGTATTGCGAGGCGATGGTAACGTTGGCGGTAAATGGCGATGCCGGGGCGACGGCTGCTGCTGCCGGCGCCGCGGCAGTTGCGCTGTCGACAGTCTGGGCCAGCGCCGGCAGGTGCAGGGCGCAGGCCATCAGCGCCGCCAGCCATGGAGTGATCCTGATGCTGTTGAATTTCTGAAACATGTCTACTGCTCCCATTTGAATGCGTTTCCATTTTGATATCAATCGCATTTTATGACGATTGCCGGCGATTGCTGCAAACAGAAAACGAGACTGCATGAATGCGGCGGCAGTCGAACCGCTGCCGTGCCGTTGCGGTAATGCGCGCCAGGCTGCGCTACCTGGCGATAATTATTGTCCCGGTGTCGAAACACAACTCCCTGCAATTGCGACTAAAAATGATGGAATTGCGACATGCCGCCAGCACGCCGGCCGCCACCAGTCATGGCACGACACGTGCTTCGTCGTTTTTGAATAAGTGCTTGTCGTAAATCGTCATTCGGCCAAAGACCTTTGTCGCGACTATGTGATTAACGCTGAACGAAGTTTCCCTTGAATTTCCGCGATCGCGACGGTCGGGCCGAAGCCGCTGCTGCTTGTCTTTCCTGCTGTGCTGCACATACACTCTGCAGCAGTGGATTTCAAACAAGCGGGCAATGACCGTCAGGCTAGACCCGCACGCGAGCGATAGGTTGTTGCAAGGAATTGTCCGGACAGCAACTGATCGCATGCACTATCAGGAGACAGGTAATGAAGTCTGCAAAAGTGGTAGTCGACCGTTTGTACAAGGTCTTCGGCAACAATCCGCAACTGGCTTTGAACATGCTCGAAAAAGGGCATTCCAAGGACAAGATTTTCGCCGAGACCGGGCAGGTGGTTGGCGTCCAGAACGTTTCCTTCGAGGTGCAGGAGGGCGAGATCTTTGTCTTGATGGGGTTGTCAGGTTCCGGCAAGTCGACCCTGATCCGCCTGATCAACCGGCTGGTCGATCCCAGCGCCGGCAATGTCCTGGTGGATGGCCAGAACGTGGCGCAGATGACGAATTCGCAATTGATCAAGCTGCGCCGGCGCGACATGAGCATGGTGTTCCAGTCGTTTGCGCTGATGCCGCACCGCACCGTGCTGTCGAATGCCGCTTTCGGCCTGGAAGTGGCCGGCACCGGCAGGAAGGAGCGCGAACGGCGCACCATGACGGTACTGGAGCAGGTCGGCCTGGCGCCGTTCGCCAACAAGCTGCCGTGCGAACTGTCGGGCGGCATGCAGCAGAGGGTAGGGCTGGCGCGGGCGCTGGCGGTCAATCCGTCGCTGATGATCATGGACGAGGCCTTCTCCGCCCTCGATCCGCTCAAGCGCAAGGAAATGCAGGACGTGTTGCTGGATCTGCAAAAGGAACAGCGCCGCACCATCATCTTTGTCTCGCACGACCTGGAAGAAGCGCTGCGCATCGGCAGCCGCATCGCCATCATGGAGGGCGGCCGCCTGGTGCAGGTCGGCAGTGCCCAGGAAATCATCGACAACCCGGCGGAAGAATATGTGCGCGCCTTCTTCGACGGTGTCGACACCAACCGCTACCTGACCGCCGGCGACCTGATGCAAGCCAACGCCGTGCCGCTAGTGGCCTCCGCCAATGAAGTGCATGCCAGTGGCGAGCTGTATCACCGTAGCCGCTCCGATTACGCCTTCGTGGTGGATGGCGCGCGCAAGGTGCAGGGCATCGTCGCCACCCGCCGCCATGCCGACGCCAGCGGTAATCTCCAGGCCAGCGGCATGGAGCGGATCGAGGTGATCCATCACCGCAGCAACCTGGAGGACGTGATGGACAAGCTGATAGTCAGCCGCTCGCCCTTGCCGGTGGTGGACGGCGACGGCTGCTATTGCGGCGCGATCAGCCAGGCCATGGTATTGAAAGCTTTGTCAACATCCCGAGGTTCGCATGTCTGAGCATCTTCCGCTGGGACGCTGGGTCGACCAGTTCGTCCATTACATCCTCGATAAGCACGGCAACAGTTTCGACAGCTTCGGCAACGCCATCAGCTGGTTTGCCGAGTCCATAGAGCACGGCCTGCAAGTATTGCCGCTGTGGCTGCTGATGGGCTTCTTCATTGCGCTCGGCGTCTGGCGCGTCGGCTTCAAGTTTGCGCTGTTCACCGTGGTGTCTTTTTTCGTGATCTACAACACCGGCTTCTGGGACCAGACCATCGTCACCCTGGGACTGACCATCTCTTCCACCCTGATCAGCCTGGCGCTGGGCATCCCGGTCGGCGTCTGGGCAGCCAAGAGCAAGCGGGTGGCGATGATCGTGCGGCCTATCCTCGACCTGATGCAGACCATGCCAGCCTTCGTCTATCTGATCCCGGCCGCCATGATGTTCGGCCTGGGCCGGGTGCCGGGCATCATCTCCACCGTGATCTTCGCGATGCCGCCGGCGGTGCGCCTGACCGCGCTCGGCATCCGCCAGGTCAACAATGAAATCGTCGAAGCCGGCCAGGCCTTCGGCTGCACCAGCTGGCAGCTGCTGTACAAGGTGCAGTTCCCGAACGCCTTGCCTTCCATCATGGCGGGCATCAACCAGACCATCATGATGGCCTTGTCGATGGTGATCATCGCCTCGATGGTGGGCGCCGGCGGCCTCGGCAACGACGTGCTGGCCAGCATCCAGCGGCTGGATATCGGACTCGGCTTTGAAAGCGGACTGAGCGTGGTGCTGCTGGCGATCATCCTGGACCGCATCACCGAGAGTTTCGGCCGCACGCCGGAAGCCGGCAAGGTGCAGCGCTTTTTCCGGCTGCGCAAATGGTTCCGCAAGAGTCCGGCGCTGGCCGCCGGCTAACCAGGGCATGGGTAGTGCAAGCAAGATTGCAGCAACGTGATCCGCGCGCTGGAACGCCAGCGCCGGTAGCCAAAGATGGAGGCAGGATGTCTTCGCAGCAACTAGCTTCAAAACCGGCATCGCCGCACAGCGCGGCGCCAGCGCCGGTGGTGCATTTCGGCTTTCTCACCTTGCCGAATTTTTCGATGATCGCCTTCGCCAGCGCCATCGAAGTCCTGCGCATGGCCAACTACATCAGCCGCCAGACCTTGTACCGCTGGTCGGTGATCAGCATCGACGGCTTGCCGGCGCTGGCCAGCAACGGTTTGCCGATCTCGCCGACCTTGACGCTTGAGCAGGCCGGTACGCCCGACATCCTGTTCGTCTGCGGTGGGGTCAAGATCCACGAGGCGGTCGACGACAAGCTCAACGCCATGCTGACCCAGCTGGCGCGGCGCAACGTCATGCTGGGCGGAATCTGCACCGGCAGTTATGCGCTGGTCAAGGCGGGGCTGATGAATGGCTATCAGTGCGCCATCCATTGGGAAAACATTTCTGCCCTGCGCGAAGACTTTCCGCGCGTGTTGTTTACCGAGGGACTGTTTGCAGTGGACCGCGACCGCCTCACCTGTTCCGGCGGCACCGCGCCGATCGACCTGATGCTGAACCTGACCGCCAACCGCTACGGCAAGACGCTGGCGGCGGAAATTTCCGAGCAATTCATCCTGGAGCGGATTCGCGACGGCGCCTATCAGCAGCATATTCCGATTGCAGCCCGGCTCGGCTTCAGCCGCAAGGAACTGATCGAAGTGGCGCGGCTGATGGAAACCCATATCGAAGAAACCCTGTCGTTTGAAGAGATCGCCAGGCTGGTGGGCTTGTCGCAGCGGCAGCTGCAGCGCATGTTCAAGTACTACCTGGATGTCACGCCGACCCATTACTACCTGCAGCTGCGCTTGCGGCGTGCCCGTGAGCTGCTGTTGCAGACCACCATGTCGATCATGAGCGTGACGGTGGCTTGCGGCTTCCAGTCGTCCTGCCATTTCAGCAAGGCGTATCGCAATCAGTTTGGCCGTTCGCCGAGCAGCGAACGGCATTTGCGTCATCCGTTCCTGTCAGCGGTGGATGAACTGCCGCAGTTGCCATCCTTGCCGTCTTTACCGCCGACACCGGATGAGCTGTTTGACGCTGGCAGGCAATAGCATGTCGCAATCGGTCTAAGCCACCGCGCGCATGCGAGTAATTTCTGGTTTGTACCAAGACGCCTGGTTTTACACGCTGGCTGCGGCCTGGCGTTGAAGTGCAAGCCTAAGCGTTCAATTTATGCCGATGCAATGCAAACGGGGAGCGTCGGACTTTCGTCTTTGCCACAGGAGAAAATGTAATGAAATCATTCAAGCTGGCGCTGGCCGGCATGGGCATCGCCTCTGCCTGTTTTATATTAGTGTTGGGAGCCGCGCAGGCGCAGGAACCGCAATCGTGCAAGAACGTGCGCTTCGCCGATGTCGGCTGGACCGATATCGCTGCCACTACCGGCCTCGCATCCGCCGTCTATGAAGGGCTGGGCTATCACACCACCAAGACCATCGCCTCGGTGCCGATCACGTTCGCCGGCGTCAAGAATAAGCAGATCGACCTGTTCCTCGGCTACTGGGCGCCGACCATGGATCCCATCATCGGGCCTTTCGTCAAGGAAAATTCGCTGAAAGTGCTGGCCACGCCCAACCTGACCGGCGCCAAATATACGCTGGCGGTGCCGACCTATGCCTACGACGCCGGCCTCAAGACTTTTGCCGACATCGCCAAGTTCTCCAAGGAGCTGGACGGCAAGATCTACGGCATCGAGCCCGGCAACGACGGCAATGCCCTGATCCAGGGCATGATCAGCAAAAACCAGTTCAACCTCAAGAACTTCAAGATGGTGGAATCCAGCGAGGCTGGCATGCTGATCGAGCTGGGCCGCGCGGTCAAGCAAAAGAAATGGATCGTGATCCTGGGCTGGGAACCGCATCCGATGAATGTGCAGCAAAAGATCAGCTACCTGAGCGGCGGCGACGAAGTGTTCGGTCCAAACTATGGCGAAGCCAAGGTCTACACCGTGACCGCCACCGATTATGCGACGCGCTGCCCGAACGCCGACAAGCTGGCGGCCAACCTGCAATTTTCCACCGGCATCGAAAACCAGCTGATGGGCCGCATCATGGACAAGCAAGATCCAAAAGACGCGGCCAAGGACTGGCTGAAGAAAAATCCGCAGGTGCTTGACAAGCTGCTGGCTGGCGTCAAGACCTTCGACGGCAAGGATGGCTTGCCGGCAGTGAAGGCTGCGCTCGGCATCTGATCCGCAAAATAAAGAAGTGGGTGCAAGGCGCTCCGTCCCGGCGGAGCGTGGCTGCACTCGACTATCGCAGGCAATTCCCCATAATAATCTGACGCAAGGAGACAGCATGTCTGAAAATCGTGGCGTGGTTTATATCGAACAGGGCAAGGTAGAAATACAGTCCATCCCGTTCCCCAAGCTGGATAATCCGCAAGGCCGGAAAATCGAGCATGGCGTGATCCTGAAAGTGATCTCCACCAATATCTGCGGTTCCGACCAGCACATGGTGCGCGGCCGCACCACGGCGCAAGCCGGACTGGTGCTGGGCCATGAAATCACCGGCGAAGTGATCGAATGCGGCTCGGATGTGGAAACCATCAAGAAGGGCGATCTGGTATCGGTGCCGTTCAACGTCGCCTGCGGCCGCTGCCGGACCTGCAAGGAACAGCACACCGGCGTCTGCGAAACCGTCAATCCGGCGCGTGCCGGCGGCGCCTACGGCTATGTCGACATGGGCGGCTGGATCGGCGGCCAGGCCGAGTACGTGATGGTACCGTATGCCGATTTCAACCTGCTGCGTTTCCCGGATAAAGAACAGGCAATGGCCAAGATCCGCGACCTGACCTGCTTGTCGGATATCCTGCCGACCGGTTACCACGGCGCAGTCACTGCCGGCGTCGGTCCCGGTACCACGGTGTATGTCGCCGGCGCCGGTCCGGTTGGCCTGGCAGCCGCTGCCTCCGCGCGCTTGCTGGGGGCGGCGGTGGTGATTGTCGGCGATGTCAATCCTTTGCGCCTGATCCATGCGCGCAGCGTCGGCTTTGAAACGGTGGATCTGTCCACCGATGCGTCGCTGAGCGACCAGATTGCCAAGATACTGGGCGTGCCTGAAGTCGATTGCGCGATCGACTGCGTCGGCTTTGAAGCGCGCGGCCATGGCCACGCCGGGGCGCAGGCGGAAGCGCCGGCCACCGTGCTGAATTCGCTGATGGAAGTGACGCGGGTGGCGGGCAAGATCGGCATCCCGGGCTTGTATGTGACGGACGATCCGGGGGCGGTCGATAGCGCCGCCAAGCGCGGCAGCCTGAGCATCCGCCTCGGCCTCGGCTGGGCCAAGTCGCACAGCTTCCATACGGGCCAGACACCGGTGATGAAGTACAACCGCCAGCTGATGCAGGCCATCCTGTGGGACCGGATCAAGATTGCCGACATCGTCGGCGTCGAAGTGATCACCCTGGACCAGGCGCCGGCCGGTTACCAGCAGTTCGATGCCGGGGCGCCGAAGAAGTTTGTCATCGATCCGCATCATTTGCTGAAAAAAGCGGCTTGATGCAGTGCTGCTGCCGGCTGTGTTTTGCCGACAGCAGTATTTATCCGGCTGCGCTCAGCAGCGCCTGGAACTGATCCAGCGCCGTCACGACCTGCTGGTCGGACAACGACAGTAGCGCCTCTCCCACATACCATTCGATGTAACTCTGCTGCGGCAAGGCGGCGTCGCTGGCGCGGCCGAACAGCCAGACGCCATGCTCCCTGGCTAGCTGGTCGCGCGCCGTATTCGCTGCTTCGCGATCAACAGGCAGGTAGAGATGCAGCATATTGCAATGCGGCTGCCGTGGATTGACTTGCCAGTGCGGATAGCGGGCCAGCAGCTGATACAGTTCGCGGGTGCGTTGCAGGTAGGCCGGCATGCGCGCCAGCTTTTCGTCAAACTGCATGGCCGCCGCCACCACGTAAGGCGAGCGCTGATAAACATTCCCGCCCATGCGCTTCATCCATTCGGTGGCGCGGTCGATGAACTCCTGTGTGCCCAGCAGCATCGCGCCACCCAGGCCGCCGATGCCTTTGTAGAGCGAGACATAGGCGCTGTCGAAGCCGGCCGCCACGCTGGCCAGCGGCTGGCCGTAGCCCGCAGCGGCTTCCCACAGGCGCGCGCCGTCCATGTGCAAATGAATATTCTTTTCGCGGCAGTATTGCTTGACCGCTTCCAGCTGTTCCCAGGCCGGCAGCTGGCCGCCGATTTCACGCATGGGCAGCTCATATAGCGCGGCCCCCAGCCGATCCGGCACGGCTTTCAGGTCATCCGCGGTCCAAGGTCGGAACGGGCTGCCGACGTTGAGTACTTTGAAATGGTCGAGCAACTGGTAATTGCTGCTTTCGTGGCGCAAGATGTGCGCCGTCGGATGCAGCGCCACCAGCCGGCTGTTCTTGTCCTGGCAAGCGATGCGCAGCGCGATGGTCTGCGCCATGGTGCCGGTGATGAGGAAGCGGGCCGCCTCGAAACCCAGTAACCCGGCCACCTTGTTTTCAAAATCCTGGATCAGCGCACCTTCGCCATAGCTGTCATGCTGGATGTCGTTTGTCTCGCACCAGGCGGCCATCGCGGCAAAATCCTGGGCGGCGGAGCGCGGCGCCGATGAAGAAAAGAAGGTATGGCATTGCTTGCGAAGATCGGCGTTAGACATGTCGGGTGGCTGAGGCGTTTTTGGCCAGGTCAAGGAAAGGAAGCTTGCTATGCTACCCCGATTTGGCGTTTTCGCTATATGGGGCATTTCTCGGTTATGAGGAAAACGCGCAATGGCGAAGCAGAAAGTGCAATAGCGCCTGCTGCTTTATCTGAAAAATGCCTAATTAACAATAATAATGCATTTAACTTATCCCCTACAAGGAAATGTCATCGCTTTGGGATGCACACTTGGTCGTAAAATTAAAATTTGTCGTGCTTGTCGGAAAAGGACAAACACTTGTCAGCTACGGAAAATAGAGCGGCCGCTGCAAGGACAAAATGATGCCAAGGAATAGCACTGCAGTTATCGCTGATGGCGGCATTGATCAGCACTGTTGCACTGTACTCTGGCGTTGTGGTGTCTCGCGCGGCCGGTGTTGTTTGCCGAGAATAATGCTTCAACCCACCCAGGAGTTGTCATGAACGGATGCACTATGTTTTGCCAGCGTATTTGCAAGCGCGTTTGCCCAAATATGCAATCGGGTTCTCTATGAACATCAGCACATTTGATTTATTCAAGGTCGGTATCGGTCCATCCAGCTCGCATACGGTGGGACCGATGATTGCCGCCAATCGCTTTGCTGCTTATTTGCACGAGGTTAATTTGCTCGATGCGGTGCACGCAGTTCGCGTCGAACTGTACGGTTCGCTCGGCGCCACTGGTAAAGGCCATGGCAGCGACAAGGCGGTGCTGCTGGGACTGGAAGGCAACCTGCCGGACAACATCGATCCGGATCACGTCGAGCCGCGGCTGGCGGAAATCCGCAGCACCAAGAAGCTGCTGCTGAACGGTACGCATCCGATCGGCTGTGTAGAAAAGGAACACGTATTGTTTTTCCGGCGCGAGGCTTTGCCGCAGCATCCGAACGGCATGCGCTTCGTCGCCCTGGATGCGGCTGGCAACGTGATTGCAGAGAAAGAATACTACTCGGTCGGCGGCGGCTTCGTGGTCAGCAAGGAAGGCCAGCGCGTCAACCTGGTGCAGGCCGGCAGCGTGCAGCAGGAAGGCGAGCTGCCTTATCCCTTCCATTCCGGCGACGACTTGCTGCGCATGTCGGCGGAAAGCGGCTTGACCATCGCCGCCCTGATGATGGAAAACGAGAAACACTGGCGCTCGGCGGAAGAGGTCCGCACCAAGCTGCTGGGTATCTGGGATGTGATGGCGGCGGCGGTCAAGCGCGGCTGCTCCATCGACGGCGAATTGCCGGGACCGATGAAGGTCAAGCGGCGCGCCGCGGAACTGTACCGGCAACTGAAGGACCGTTCCGAGGAATCGTTTACCGATCCTTTATCGATGCTGGACTGGGTCAATCTGTACGCGATGGCGGTGAATGAAGAAAATGCCGCCGGCGGCCGCATCGTCACGGCGCCGACCAACGGCGCGGCAGGGGTGCTGCCGGCGGTGCTGCATTACTACACCAAGTTCATTCCCGGTTCGAACAAGGATGGCGTCATGACCTTCATGCTGACGGCAGCGGCAATCGGCCTGATCTACAAGGAAAACGCATCGATCTCCGGCGCCGAAGTCGGCTGCCAGGGCGAAGTCGGCGTGGCTTGCTCGATGGCGGCAGGGGCCTTGGCCGCTGTGCTGGGCGGCAGCACCGAGCAGATCGAGAACGCCGCCGAAATCGGCATGGAGCACAACCTTGGCATGACTTGCGATCCGGTCGGCGGCCTGGTGCAGATTCCCTGCATCGAACGCAATGCGATGGGCGCGGTGAAAGCAATCAACGCCGCCCGCATGGCCTTGCGCGGCAACGGCAAGCACTATGTCTCGCTGGACAAGGTCATCAAGACCATGATGCAGACCGGCGCCGACATGAAGACCAAGTACAAGGAAACATCACGTGGCGGTTTAGCGGTAAATGTCATTGAGTGCTGAGTAGCTTTCAGCGATAACTAGGATAGCTCTAAAACCGTAGCCTCAGCTACGCTGACCTGGCTCTCTGCCTGGTCGAGAAGCGCAGCTGTACGAAAGTACAGTGAGCATCGCAGAGCGGGCAGAGAGTCGCGCAGTAGGTTTTAGAACTATCCGTAACGGTTCCGGAAATTTGAGGGGTTTATGAGCAATTATTCGATATTCAGCTTGATCCGCAACAGCCTCTCTTACCATGAAAACTGGCAGCGGGCCTGGAAAAGCCCGGAACCGAAAAAGGAATACGACATCGTCATCGTCGGCGGCGGCGGCCATGGCCTGGCCACTGCCTACTATCTGGCCAAGGTGCACGGCTTGCGCAATATCGCCGTCATCGAAAAGGGCTGGATAGGCGGCGGCAACACTGCCCGCAACACTACCATCGTACGTTCCAACTATCTGTGGGACGAATCCGCCATGCTGTATGAAAAGGCGATGCAGCTGTGGGAAGGCCTGTCGCAGGACCTCAACTACAACGTCATGTTCAGTCAGCGCGGCGTGATGAACCTGGCGCATACCTTGCAGGATGTGCGCGACACTGAGCGCCGCATCAATGCCAACCGCCTCAACGGCGTCGATGCCGAATGGCTGACGCCGGCGCAGGTCAAGGAAATCGTCCCCATCATCAATCTCAACAGCCACTATCCGGTGCTCGGGGCTTCGTTCCAGCGCCGCGGCGGGGTGGCGCGGCACGATGCGGTGGCCTGGGGCTTTGCCCGCGGCGCCGACGAGCGCGGCGTCGATATCCTGCAGAACTGCGGCGTCACCGGCATCCGTCGCGAGAATGGCGCGGTGACCGGGGTCGATACCGTCAAGGGTTTCATCAAGGCCAAGAAAGTGGCCGTGGTCGCCGCCGGCCATTCCAGCGTGCTGGCGGAAATGGCGGGCATCCGCCTGCCGCTGGAAAGCCATCCGCTGCAGGCGCTGGTGTCGGAACCGATCAAGCCGGTCCTCGATACGGTAGTGATGTCGAACGCAGTGCACGCCTACATCAGCCAGTCCGACAAGGGCGACCTGGTGATCGGCGCCGGCGTCGACCAGTACACCGGCTATGGCCAGCGCGGCAGCTATCACGTGATCGAAGGCACTTTGCAGGCAATCGTTGAAATGTTCCCGCTGTTCAGCCGGGTCCGCATGAACCGCCAGTGGGGCGGGATCGTCGATGTTTCTCCAGATGCCTGTCCGATCATTTCCAAGACGCCGGTCAAGGGCCTGTATTTCAATTGCGGCTGGGGCACCGGCGGCTTCAAGGCCACGCCTGGTTCTGGCTGGGTGTTCGCCCACACCATCGCCAACGACCATCCGCATCCGCTGAACGCGCCGTTTGCGCTGGACCGTTTCTACAACGGCCACCTGATCGACGAACACGGCGCCGCCGCCGTCGCTCACTGATCCTGCTCCTCGATCCTTGATTCAATCCGCCATCTGTCTGGAGAACCACCATGTTACTGATCACCTGCCCTTGGTGCGGGCCGCGCGCCGAGAGTGAGTTCCATTGCGGCGGCGAAGCCGATATCGCCCGTCCGCTGGAAACCGAAAATCTGAGCGATCAAGCTTGGGGCGACTACCTGTTCATGCGCAAGAATCCGCGCGGCGTGCATCGCGAGCAGTGGGTGCATAACCAGGGTTGCCGGCGCTGGTTCATGGCCGAGCGCGATACCGTGACTTACGAATTCCTCAGCTACAGCAAGTTCGAAGCCAAGCCTGCCGCCGACGGCACGGGAGCCTAAGATGAGTCAATTGACCAAGCAGACACACAGACTGGCAAGCGGTGGCCGCGTCGACCGCGCAACGCCTCTGACTTTCACTTTCAACGGCAAAAGCTACCACGGTTATCAAGGCGATACCCTGGCCTCGGCACTGCTCGCCAACGGCGTGCATTTCGTTGCGCGCAGCTGGAAATACCACCGCCCGCGCGGCATCGTCACCGCCGGAGTGGAAGAACCGAATGCACTGGTGCAGCTGGAAAGCGGCGGGTTTACCGTGCCGAACGCCCGCGCCACGGAAATCGAGCTATACCAGGGATTGAGCGCGACCAGCGTCAACGCCAGCCCCAGTATCGAAAACGACCGCATGGCGATCAACCAGCTGTTTGCCCGTTTCATCCCGGCCGGCTTCTACTACAAGACCTTCAAGTGGCCGCGCAGCTGGTGGGGCAAGTATGAAGAAGTGATACGCGAAGCGGCCGGCTTCGGCAAGGCGCCGACCGAACTCGATCCGGACCGCTATGAAAAGACCTATGCCCATTGCGACGTGCTGGTGGCTGGCGCCGGCCCAGCCGGCCTGGCTGCCGCCTGGGTGGCGGCGCAATCCGGCGCACGCGTGATGCTGGTCGACGATCAGCCGGAACCGGGCGGCAGCTTGCTGTCCGGTCCGGCGCAGATCGACGGCTTGCCTGCGGCGGCGTGGATTGCGAAAATCAGCGCCGAATTGCAAGTCTTGCCGGAAGTGACCATTTTGTCGCGCAGCACGGCCTTCGGCTACCAAGACCACAACCTGGTGACCGTGACCCAGCGCCTGAGCGAGCATCTGCCACTGGCGCAACGCAGCGGCAAGGTGCGCGAGCGCCTGTGGAAAGTACGCGCCAAGCATGTGATACTGGCGACCGGCGCCCACGAGCGGCCCATCGTGTTCGGCAATAATGATCTGCCTGGCATCATGCTGGCTTCGGCGGTATCGACCTATATCCACCGCTACGGCGTGCTGCCCGGACGCCAGGCGGTGGTCTTCGCCAACAACGACGATGCCTACCAGACCGCTCTCGATCTGAAGGGCAACGGCGCCCAGGTAACCGTGGTCGATCCGCGTCCAGCTGGCAACAGCAGCCTACCGGCCGCCGCCAAGCGGCAGGGCGTGAACATCATCAACGACGCTGTGGTAGTGACTGCGCATGGCAGCCGCCACGTCAGCAAAGTGGAAGTCGCCGCTCATCGCGATGGCGTGCCGGGACAGTTCATCACTTCGCTTGCCTGCGATCTGCTGTGCGTTTCGGGCGGCTGGAATCCGGTCATCCATCTGTTCGCCCAGTCCGGCGGCAAGGCACACTGGAACAACGACAAAGCTTGCTTTGTTCCAGGTTCGGCGATGCAAAAGGAAACCAGCGCCGGTGCCGCCAACGGCGATTTCAGCCTGGCAGGGGCCTTGCGCGATGGCGCCCTGGCTGCGCAGCAGGCGGTCGAGTCGGCTGGCTTGAAAGCGGCAGCGCTGCCCAACTGGAAAGTGGCGGAACTGTCGGAAGCGCCGCTCATGCCGCTGTGGCTGGTGGGTGACCGCAAACAGGTCGGACGCGGCCCCAAGCAATTCGTCGATTACCAGAACGATGTGTCGGCCGCGGATATCTACTTGGCCGCGCGCGAGGGCTATCATTCGGTTGAGCACGTCAAACGTTACACTGCGCTCGGTTTCGGCACCGACCAGGGCAAGCTCGGCAATATCAACGGCATGGCGATCCTGGCCGAAGTGCTGGGCAAGAGCATCCCGCAAACCGGCACCACGACTTTCCGTCCGAACTACACACCGGTGACCTTCGGCACGGTGGCGGGACGCGAGCTGGGCGAGTTCCTGACGCCCATCCGCAAAACCTGCATCCATCCCTGGCATATCGAGCAGGGCGCCTTGTTTGAAGATGTCGGCAACTGGAAACGGCCCTGGTATTACCCGCGCGGCAAAGAAGACCTGCACGCTGCGGTGGCGCGTGAGTGCCTGGCGGCGCGCAACAGCGTCGGCATTCTCGATGCTTCGACCCTGGGCAAGATCGATGTGCAAGGACCGGATGCGGTCACCTTGCTGAACTGGATGTATACCAATCCCTGGAACAAACTGGAAGTCGGCAAGTGCCGCTACGGCCTGATGCTGGACGAGAACGGCATGGTGTTCGACGACGGCGTCACGGTGCGTCTCGGCGAGCAGCATTTCCTGATGAGCACCACCACCGGCGGCGCGGCGCGTGTGCTGGACTGGATGGAGCGCTGGCTGCAGACCGAGTGGCCGCACCTGAAAGTCAACCTGACTTCAGTGACCGATCACTTCGCGACGTTTGCGGTGGTAGGGCCGAACGCGCGCCGTGTATTGCAAAAAGTCTGCAAGGACATCGATTTCTCCAACGAGAAATTTCCCTTCATGTCTTTCCGCGAAGGCAGCATCAACAGCGTCTTCACCCGCATCATGCGCATCAGCTTTTCCGGCGAACTGTCGTACGAGGTGAATGTGCCGGCCAACATGGGACGGGCGATCTGGGACGCCATCATCGAAGCCGGCAAGGAGTTCGATATCACGCCGTACGGCACTGAAACCATGCACGTGCTGCGCGCCGAAAAAGGCTACATCATCGTGGGCCAGGATACCGACGGCTCGGTCACGCCGTTCGACCTGGGCATGGGCGGCCTGGTCGCCAAATCCAAGGATTTCCTCGGCAAGCGTTCGCTCTCGCGTTCGGATACCGCCGGCGAGAACCGCAAGCAGCTGGTGGGTTTGCTCAGTGAGGACAAGGATTTCGTGCTGCCCGAGGGTAGCCAGATCCTGGCCGAGCCAAGCAATGAGCCGACTGGCAGCATGATAGGCCATGTCACGTCGAGCTATTTCAGCCCGATCCTGCAACGTTCGATTGCCTTCGCGCTGATCAAGGGCGGGCTCGGCAAGATGGGGCAGGAAGTCAGCATATCGCTGGAGAATGGCCGCAATATTGCTGCCAAGATCAGCAGCCTGGTGTTCTACGATGCAGAAGGAGTCCGTCAACATGTTGAATGAAATCCAGCTTTTTCAGGTACAGCAGGAATCGCCGTTGGCGGAACTGGGACAGTTGCTGGCGCCGCTCACGGCAGGCGCTGACCAGCCGGTCCGGCTGGAAGAGAAGCCTTTCCTGGAGCTGATCAATATCAAGGGTGATGCCGGCTCAGCGAACTTCCTGCGGGCAATCAAGAATCTTACTGGCGCCGCATTGCCGCTGCAGCCGAACACCATTGCCGAAAGCGAGCAGTTCGTCATTTACTGGCTGGCGCCGAATGAATGGCTGATCCAGTCCCGGCAGCCGCGCCAGCCCGCACTGTGCGTCGGCCTCGCCGATGCGCTGGCAGGGGAATTTGCTGCGGTGGTGGATGTCAGCAGCGGCAACACCAGCCTGAGGCTGAGTGGCGTACAGGCGCGCGCAGTTTTGCAGAAGGGCTGCCCGCTGGATTTCCATGGCAGCGTATTCAAGCCCGGCCAGTGTGCACAGAGTCATTATTTCAAGGCCGGGATTTTGCTGCGGCCTTTGGCGGACGGCGCCTATGAGCTAATCGTCCGCCGCAGTTTCGCCGACTATTTCGGCCGGATCCTGTTCGACGCCTGCCAGGAGTATTTCTGATGAAAAGCGAGAACATCGCCAGCGGCGTACGCTGGCAGATCTTTGTTGAGGGTTTGGCGGCGATGACCAGTGTCGGGCTGCATCCGCACGAGCATGAAAAGCCGCAGGCGGTCGAACTGGACATCGAATTGTCGTACAAGACCGGCGGCGTCAGGGACCATGACGAAGCCGCTGCTGTGATCGACTACGATTATTACTGCGGCGTGGTCACCGCCTTTCTGCAAGCCAAGCCGCATACCCGTCTGCTGGAGACGCTGGCCTCGGAAGTCGCCAGCCTGTCCTTTCGCGAATTCCCCATGCTCGATGAAATACGGGTGGCGATCCACAAGCCGAAGATTCGTCCCAATACCGCGCGCCTGGGCGTAGCCTCGAGCTGGACGCGCTGGAGCTATGAAACCTTGCTGCTGGCGCAGGCGTTGGAAAGCGGGGCGACAGCATGAGCGGAGCGGGAAAATTTGTGTTGATATAAAGCAATAATTTATCTATGGCGCGTATTTGCCGATAAAAAGCCCGCATAAGCGGGCTTTTTGTTTTAAGTGCGATTTGCACTCGGAACCGGCTTGCGATTTTTTTAACGGAAGGCTGCAAGTTGCGCTAGTTTCGTCTACCATTTGCTATCGGCAGTACTATTCCAACGACAACTTCACAGAGCCTATTTCCTTTCCATTAAGCATCTTCATTGGCAGAAAACAGAACTGACGGGCGCCGCCGGGCGGACCGTTAAATCGTCTGCCAGGGCGTTGCCACATCATTCATCATCGTATCCAGGAGACCATCAATGAGCACCCCCACCACTCTTTCGGCGGCCGAGCAGGCCCTGCGCGACGCCGCGCTGGAATACCATCGCAGTCCGACGCGCGGCAAGATCGCCGTGGTGCCGACCAAACCTTTGTCGAACCAGCGTGACCTCTCGCTGGCTTATTCACCCGGCGTGGCCTATGCCTGCCTGGCGATCCATGAAAACCCGGACCTGGCGGTGGAATATACCTCGCGCGCCAATCTGGTCGGCGTCATCACCAACGGCACCGCCGTGCTGGGCCTGGGCGATATCGGCCCGCTGGCCGGCAAGCCGGTGATGGAAGGCAAGGGCTGTTTGTTCCATAATTTCGCCGGTATCGATGTCTTCGATATCGAGCTGGCCGAGCGCGACCCGGACAAGCTGGTCGAGATCATCGCGGCGCTGGAGCCGACCCTGGGCGGCATCAACCTGGAAGACATCAAGGCGCCGGAATGCTTCTACATCGAGAAGAAACTGCGCGAGCGCATGAAGATCCCAGTCTTCCATGACGACCAGCACGGCACCGCGATCATTTCCTCCGCCGCGCTGCTCAATGGCCTGGAACTGGTCAACAAGAAGATCGGTGAAGTCAAGCTGGTAGCGTCCGGCGCGGGCGCGGCGGCGATTGCCTGCCTCGACCTGATGGTTGAGCTGGGCGTCAAGCGCGAAAACATTTTCGTCTGCGATTCGCGCGGCGTGATCCATGACAAGCGCGAAGACAAGCTGGACGTGTCGAAACAGCGTTACCAGCAACACACTGACGCCCGTACGCTGGCGGATGCGATTGTCGGCGCCGACGTTTTTCTCGGCTGCTCGGCGCCTGGCGTACTGTCGCAGGAGATGGTCAGGGCCATGGGTACGCAGCCTATCATCCTGGCGCTGGCTAATCCGGAACCGGAAATCCGTCCTGAACTGGCGCTGGAAGCGCGCCCGGACTGCATCATCGCCACCGGCCGTTCGGATTATCCGAACCAGGTCAACAACGTGCTGTGCTTCCCTTACATTTTCCGCGGCGCGCTGGATTGCGGCGCCACCAGCATCACCGAGGCGATGAAGGTGGCTTGCGTGCGCGAGATCGCCGACCTGACCAAGGCCGAGATCAGCGAAGAAGTGGCGTCGGCCTATGCCGGCCAGGAACTGCAGTTCGGCCCTGAGTACATCATTCCGAAACCTTTCGATTCGCGCCTGATCTTGCGCATCGCGCCTGCGGTGGCGCGCGCCGCCGAAGAATCGGGCGTAGCGACGCGTCCGATCAAGGACATGGATGCTTATCGCCAGTCGCTGATGCGTTTCGTCAGCCACACCGGCATGTTCATGCGTCCGGTGTTCCTGGCTGCGCGCGGCGAACCGCAGCGCATCGTCTATGCCGAAGGCGAAGATGAGCGGGTATTGCGCGCGGTGCAGATCGCGCTGGAAGAAAAGCTGGTGCGGCCTATCCTGATCGGCCGCCCAGCCGTGATCGAGGCACGCATCAAGCGCGCCGGCCTGCGCTTGCAGGCGGGACGCGATTTCGAGCTGATCAATCCGGAAGACGACGCCCGTTTCCGCCAGTACTGGGAGGCCTATCACGAGATCAAGGCGCGCGACGGCGTGACGCCGGAGATGGCGAAGTCGACCTTGCGGCGCTCCAACACCACCATCGCTTCGATGCTGGTCAAGCTGGGCGATGCCGACGGCATGCTGTGCGGCCTGGTGGGCCGTTTCGACAGTCACCTGGAACACGTCAGCGATATCATCGGCTTGCGCCCGGGCGCTAAGGGCTTTGCTGCCATGAACGGCCTGGTGCTCGACAAGCATACCTTGTTCATCGCCGACACCTTCGTCAATGACGATCCGGATGCGGAGCAGCTGGCCGATATCGCCGCCATGGCGGTGGAGGAAGTGCGGCGCTTCGGCGTGCCGCCCAAGGTGGCTTTCCTGTCGCACTCGATGTTCGGTTCCAGCAACCGGCCGTCGGCCAAGAAAATGCGCGCTGCACGCGATCTGTTCGTCAAGCGCATGCCGGATGTCGAAGCCGATGGCGAGATGCACGGCGACGCCGCCTTGAGCGCAGAGTTGCGTGCGCAATTTCTGCCGAAATCGACCCTGTCGGGCGACGCCAATGTACTGATCACGCCGAACCTGGATGCCGCCAACATCCTCTTCAATGTGCTGAAGATGACCGGCGGCCAGGGCGTGACGGTAGGGCCGGTGCTGCTGGGCGCCGCCGCGCCTGTGCATATCCTGAACCCGTCGGCGACCGTGCGCCGTGTCGTCAACATGACGGCGCTGGTGGTGGCAAACGCGATTTCGGCTAAGCAGAAAGTTTGACCGGCCGGTAGTACTTGCCAGTAGTGTCCGCCAATAGAAAATCCCCGTGCCTGCATCCGCAGTGACGGGGATTTTTTTGCCTGTCCGCTTATTCTTTATCCGCTGGCGCCAGCGCATCTGCGTGGCGATGCATCAGCTTCCATGCGCCATCTTCCAGGCGAAATATTTCGCTGATGCGCAAACTCATCGACACGGCTGCAGCCCTGCCTTTCATCCGGACTTCGGCGTGCTGGATGCCGACCCAATATGCCAGGTCGCCGCTCATCGCCATGTGAAAAATTTCAAAACGGCTGTTGCTGGCCTTTTGGAACTGAGCCGCTGCCTGTTCATTGATCGCCAGGACCTTTCTGGCGCCTTGCTCGTAGCTGCCAGCCGGGCCAAAGAAAGTGGCAGGATTGAGGAGAGTGGAAATCCTTGCCAGCGGCTCTGCATCGCCGTTCACATAGGATTGCGCGACTTCTTCGCGCAGCTTCATGAATTGCTCGAATTGCTTGGATGCGTGGTCCATGATTTTCCTTAGATTGAAGGATTAGATGCCAGGGCATGAGGATGGATAAAGTTTAGTAACGATTTTTGCTTTGCCTAGGGTGAACGTAGCCGTTTATCGACGTAGGTGGATTCCTACAGTCCTTTGCGGCCAGCGCCGATATGTTTCTGCTGTGGGGCGCGCTAAAGTCTGAACTTGCCCAAGGTGGAACTTTCGCCTGAGCCCAAGGCTGCGCTTGCCGATGGCCGTTCCGGCCAGCAGCGCGACCGCAACGCTATCAAGGATTGCTGACATGAGCTTCGCTATTGCCCCCCGCATTTACTGCGTCAATCCCGTTCTGGTATCGCCCCAGAGCTGGCCCGCCTTGCTCGACCATTGCGCCACGCTCGGTTTTGATCATGTATTGCTGGCCAATACACTCAATCTCGGCCAGCGCGGCGGGGCCGAAGACGGGCCGCAGCTGGAGCAGCTGTCGGCAGCTTGCGCCGAACGCGGTTTGCGTTTGTTGCTCGACATCGTGCTCGACCGAGTCACGCCGGAAGATTCCCTGGTCGAGACCTGCCCCCACTGGTTCGACAGCAAATCCTTATCGGATGACAGCGTGTCTGCCGGCGGCCTGCCTTTGCGCATGGCGGACAGCGCTGTGCAGCACGGCGTATCGGCGCTTTGGCGCAGGCGTTTGCAGGCCTTGCTGGATGCCGGCGTGGCAGGCTTCGTCTGCAGTGTGCCTGCCGCGGTGCCGGTCACGCTGTGGCAGTCTTTGATGGCGGCTACCCGCGATTATTGCAGCTCGGTCAGTTTCCTGGCCTGGACTCCCGGCACTGCGGCGCCGCAACTTGATTCTCTGGCCGGCGCTGGTTTCGACGTCGTTTTCTGTCCCGGAGCATGGTGGGACTACCAGGCCACGCGCTACGTGCGCGAGCAGGATAATCTGATCGGCGACGCCACCATCATTGCCTTCCCGGAAACGCCTTTCGGTCCACGCCTGGCGGGCCAGCTTAGCTTGACCGATGCCCCTTCGCGGCGACGCGCCAGCCTGCGCGCACTGCGTTTTGCGGCTGCCAGCGGCAATGGCATATTGATACCGATGGGCTTTGAATTCGGTTTGACCGTGCCGCTCGATACTGCGCTCACACCGCTACAGTACGATAGCCTGTGCAAGGAAGCGGAGATCGATTTATGCGATGAAATTCAGCAAGCCAATCGTTTCATGGTCGACATCGGGCGCTATTTTTTAGGCGCACCGGTTGCATTGCTGCACAGCCCCGGAGGCGGACTGGCCTTGCTCCAGCGCAGTACGCGCGCGGGCCTCGGCGGTCCGCGCGACGACAGCGCGCGCTTGTCCTTGCTGATCGTGGTGAATCAAGACCTGTACCAGTCCTGGCAAGGCGATGTCGAGGATATTTTTAGCCACGTTGACGGCTACGTCGGCCAGGCCGACCTATCGGACTGGACCGAGGGCAGGCCGGAAGCGCAGGCGCTGCCGCAAGGCCCGTTGCTGTTCGAGGCCGCCGAAATCAAGATATGGCTGGCGCGGGCCGTATCGTCGAATGCCGGCAGCGGCGACAGCCGGCAAGCGGCATAAGTAGCATAGGTGGCTCAAGCAATCACGCAGCGCTCAGTATTCTGATTAAGAAGTGCAATCAGCTGGTCAGCATTCAGGCGTCCTTTGCCAGCCAGCTTTTGCAGCGTTTCAAAGGCGCGCACCATGCGCCGGTAGATCGAAATCGATGGCTGGTGCGAATGGATATCGCGTCCGGCGAACTTGGGAAAACGCTGCATGTCCTTGATCAGGAACGAGGCCACGTTAGCGTGCTCGAATTCGGTATCGCTGTCGAAACCCATGAATTTCACTTCCACCTGCTGCGGCGAAATGCTGGCGGCGACCCGGTCCTGGTCCTGCGAGCGCAGTGCGGCGTAGCCATCTTCGATGGCCGACCACATGTCCAGGATCGCCGCCACTTCCTTCACGATAGGCGGATCGGAGCGGCTATTGCCGTCATACAGGGCGCCGTATTTCCAGCGCAAGCCCCAGGTATTGCCGCTATCCAGGGCTGAGCGGACAAAGCCGGGATCGAGTTCGCCGGCGATGCCCAGGTGCGCGTGCACCTCGCACAGCATGGTCAGGATCAGTTTTTCTGCATCGCTCAATTCCATCGCTACTCCTGTTCAGTCGATTGCCAGAGTTGCGGACCCGGCAACAGATATCCCCGGCGCATCCCTCGCTGGCGCCAGCCGTTCCGCATTCCTATATACTACAGAATAACTGTACGTTTATACAGTGTTAAAATACTTAAAAATGACGCTTGTCGCGCCATTGAGCCTGCGCGCCCGGAACATGAACAAAACGCTGGAAAACCGTTTCTACTACCTGGACAACTTCGTCACCGTCGTGGCGTCGGTGCGCGCGCGCTATCGTCATATGCTGGATCCTGGCGAGCAAGCCTTCGTCGACGGCTTCGGCAACCTGCCGCAAGCGTCGGCGGCTTTGCTGGTGCGGATGGTGATGCGCAAGGGCGAGCTGTTCCGGCTCAGCAAGCTGCGTTACGACGAAATCGGCTGTGCCGGCAGCGCTGCAGCGCCGCTGATAGCGGCCGGCTGGGTCGAACCGCAGCCCTTGCTGGACATGGCGCAGCTGTTCCGGCTGCTGACCAAAGCTGAAATCGCCCTAGCTTTCCCGCAAGTGCGGCAGGTGGCGCGCAAGAGCGAGCAGCTGGATTTCCTGCTGCAGGCGGAGAGCGCTACGGCTGGGGTGCGCAGCCTGCAGCAGTGGTGGCCTGGCGCCGGCGATAGCCTGTTGCAGCTGTGCCAGCCGGTGGCCGCTCTGTGCGATCGCCTGCGTCTGATGTTCTTCGGTAACCTGTACCAGGACTGGTCGGAATTCGTGCTGTCCGAGCTCGGTGTCTTCAAATATGAACAGGTCGATTTGTCGCCTGCCGCGCAAGGCTTCAGCTGCCGCCAGGATATCGACGACTACCTGCACCTGTTTGCTTGCCGCGAACGCTTTCTCGGCGGCGAAGAAGCGCAGGCCGTAGTGGCCGATATCGCTGCCGTCGCTTATCCGAATCCATGGCTGGAAGAACGGCGTGGCAAGTTGCTGTTCCAGATCGCCCAGCATTACGAGCGGATGGGCGATCTGGCGCCGGCGCTGAAGCTGTATGCTGACAGCGACCGGCCCGGCGCCAGGCTGCGGGCAATCCGGGTGCTGGAACGCTGCGGCCAGCCGCAAGCCGCGTTTGCATTGGCGCGGCAGGCTGAGCAGCAGGCAGAGAGCGAAGCCGAACAACAGCAGCTGCTGCGCGTCATGCCGCGGCTGCGGCGCGCGCTTGGCCATCCGAAACTGGCGCCACTCGCTGCTGCCGCCATTGCTCAGCACGAAGTCGCCTTGCCGCGGCCCGCTGCTGGAATGTCAGTCGAGAGCGCGCTTGGCCTGCACCTGGCGCGCTCGGATGCGCCAGCGCTGTATGTCGAAAACGCCCTGGTTAACTCACTGTTTGGCCTGTTATTCTGGGATGCTGTGTTCGCGCCGGTGCCGGGAGCTTTTTTCCATCCGTTCCAGAGCGGACCGGCCGACCTGCACCGTCCCGATTTCCGCGCCCGCCGGGCGCCGCAGTTCGAAGCCGGCTTTGCGTTGCTGCACAACGGCGGCTACCGGCAAACCATCCTGCACAATTTCCGCATCAAGGAAAATACCCAGTCGCCGTTCGTTTTCTGGGGCGTGATCGACAAGGCATTGCTAGCCATGGCGCTGGATTGCCTGCCGCCTCGCCACCTGGAAATATGTTTCGAACGCATCCTGCAAGACATCAAGAGCAACCGTTCCGGCCTGCCTGACCTGATCCAGTTCTGGCCGGCGGAGAAGCGCTACCAGATGATTGAAGTCAAGGGGCCGGGCGACCGCCTGCAAGACAACCAGATCCGCTGGCTGGATTACTTCGCCCGGCATGAGATCCCGGTCGCGGTGTACTACGTGCAGTGGGCCGGGGAGGGCGCGTAATGGCTGCGGGTGCTGCGCAATATGTGGTCGCCGTGCGCGCGCTGTGCGAATTCACGGCCAAGCAGGGCGATCTCGACCTGCGCTTCACGCCTTCGCCCACGGCGCAGGAAGGCATCACCGGCCATGCCGTGGTGGCGGCGCGCCGCTCTCCTGGCTATGAGGCCGAAGTGAGCCTGAGCGGCAGCTTCGGCCCCTTGCTGGTGCGCGGCCGCGCCGACGGCTACGATCCGCGCCTCAACCGGCTGGAAGAGGTCAAGACCTATCGCGGCGACCTCGGCCGCATGCCGGACAACCATCGCCACCTGCACTGGGCGCAGGTCCGGATCTACGGCCATCTGCTGTGCCAGAGCCGTGGCCTGGACGAGCTGCAGCTGGCGCTGGTTTACTACGATATCGGCAGCCAGAAAGAAACCCTGCTGACCGAACACCTGACTGCCGAGCTGCTGCGGCAATTCTTCGAAGACCATTGCCAGCGCTTCCTGGCCTGGGCCGGACAGGAAATGGCGCATCGCGCGGCGCGCGACCTGCAGCTGACGGCGCTGCAGTTCCCGCATGCCGATTTCCGTCCGGGCCAGCGCGTCATGGCGGAAGCTGTCTACAAAAGCGCGGTCAGCGGCCGCTGCCTGCTGGTGCAAGCGCCGACCGGCATCGGCAAGACCATCGGCAGCCTGTTCCCGATGCTGAAGGCGAGCCCGGGGCAGGCGCTGGACAAGATTTTTTTTCTGGCCGCCAAGACCTCGGGCCGGGCGCTGGCGCTGGAGGCCGTGGAGCGCATCAAGCACAGCGCGCCGGCCTTGCCCTTGCGCGTACTGGAACTGGTGGCGCGCGACAAGGCTTGTGAACATCCGGACAAAGCCTGCCATGGCGAATCCTGTCCGCTGGCGCAAGGCTTCTACGACCGCCTGCCGCAAGCGCGCAGCGCGGCGATCGAGGCCGGCGCGCTGGACCGCGAGAGCCTGCGCCGGGTGGCTGCCGAACACCGGATCTGTCCCTATTACCTGAGCCAGGAAATGGCCAGCTGGTCGGACGTCATCGTCGGCGATTACAACTACTATTTCGACATCAGCGCCATGCTGTACGGCATGGCCAGCGTCAATCAGTGGCGGGTCGGGGTGCTGGTGGATGAGGCGCACAACATGATAGATCGTGCGCGCAAGATGTATTCCGCGGAAATGGAATACGGCCAGCTGAAAGCACTGCGCCGCAACGCGCCGCCGGCGCTCAAGCGCGGGCTGGACCGGGTCAGCAAGCAATGGAACAGCCTGGGCAAGGAACAGGAAGGCGATTACCTGCATTATGCGGAAATCCCGGACGCCTTCGTCGGTGCGCTGCTGCAGGCCGTGGCCGATATCACCGAGTATATGGTGGAGCATCCGGCCGCCATGGACAGCCATTTGCAGCAATTCTATTTCGACGCCTTGCACTTCACCCGCATGGCGGAATTGTTCGGCCCGCATTCGCTGTTCGACATCACGCGCCAAAGCGTGCAGGGCAGCACGCTCTGCATCCGCAATATCGTCCCTGCGCCTTTCCTGGCGCCGCGCTTTGCCGCTGCGCGCAGCACAGTGATGTTTTCCGCCACCTTGAGCCCTTGGCATTTCTATAGCGATACGCTGGGCATGCCGGCCGACACCGCCTGGATCGACGTCCCTTCGCCGTTCACCGCGGACCAGCTGCGAGTGCAACTGGCGACCGGCATCTCGACCCGCTTCCAGCACCGCGAGCGTTCGCTGGCGCCCATCGTCGAGCTGATCGCGCGCCAGTACCGGCAGCAGGCCGGCAACTACCTGATGTTTTTCAGCAGTTACGATTATCTGGAAAAAGTCGCCGCGCTGTGCGCCGCGCAGCATCCGGAGATTCCGCTATGGCTGCAGGCGCGCCGCATGGACGAGCGGGAGAGGGAAGAGTTCCTGGCGCGCTTTACCGATAGCTCGCAGGGAGTCGGCTTTGCCGTGCTGGGCGGCGCCTTTGCCGAAGGCATTGACCTGCCGGGCGCGCGCCTGATCGGCGCTTTCATCGCTACACTGGGGCTGCCACAGATTAATCCGGTCAATGAACAGATCATGCGCCGCATGGGTGAAACCTTCGGCAACGGTTACGACTACACCTATCTCTATCCCGGCATGCAGAAAGTGGTGCAAGCTGCCGGCCGCGTGATCCGCACCCAGCAGGACCGTGGCGTGGTGTACCTGATCGACGACCGCTTTGCGCGGCCGGAAGTCAGGCAGCTGCTGCCGGCGTGGTGGCATGTCGCATGAACCGTTGCCGCCGTCTCTGCTGATGCGTCAGTCGAACAGCTCTTGCCAGAAACTTTCCTTTTTCTTGGGACGGCGATAGTCGTTGTAATGCGAGCCATGCTGCGGCGCGCGGTATTCCGGTTGCCGGTGCGCTTGCTGTTGCGGTGGCGGTTGTGACTGCACACTGGCCAGCTCCTGCGTCGATTGCTGGATGATCTTGTCCAGTTCGCCGCGGTCCAGCCAGACCCCACGGCAGCCGGGGCAATAGTCGATTTCGATACTCTGGCGCTCGCTCATCACGAGTTCCTTGTCTTTACAAACCGGGCAATACATAAACGTTCTCCATTCTCTTGAAAGTTGATCCGGCCGGACGGCGTACGCCCGGCCCTGGGTTTACTCTTTGTTGACGAAGCCCAGCAACTGCAGCAGGCTGGTGAACAGGCTGAAAATCGAAACGAACAGGCTGACGGTCGCCATCACGTAATTGGTTTCGCCGCCGCGCACGATATTGTTGGTTTCAAACAAAATCATGCCGGACATCAGCAGTACGAATACGGCCGAGACAGTCAGCGACAAGGCCGGAATGCTGAAGAACAGCGCCGCCAGTCCCGCCACGAAAGCCACCAGCACGCCCACCGTCAGCATGCTGCCCATGAAGGACAAGTCACGCTTGGTGACCAAGGCATAGGCCGACATGCCCAGGAAAATGATGGCGGTACCGGCCAGCGCCATCGTCACCGTCAGGCCGCCGTTGGCCATGCTCAGATACTTGCTGAGGATCGGTCCCAGGGTGTAGCCCATGAAGCCGGTCAGCGCGAACACCAGACCGACGCCGAGCCCGCGGTCACGGTACTTGGTGACCAGGAACAGCAGGCCGAAGTAGCCGCCCAGGGTGATGATGATGCCGGGGCCGGGCAAGTTCAGCGCCAGCGCAGCGGCGGCGACGATGGCGCTGAAGCCCAGGCACAGCGACAGCAGCAGATAGGTATTGCGCAAGACCTGGCGTGCGGCGCCGTCCATCACCGTGGTGGCGGCATAAGCGGCGCTGCGGTTGCGCAGGGTGTTGTAGCGGTTGTTCATGATGTTCTTTCGTAAGTTAAATGACTGCCGGCTCAAGCGCCGGCGCCAGGTATTTAGTGTGGGCAATCGATCTGCTGCGCGCCAGCAGGCGCTCGATCGCCTGGGCGGCGCGATGCGCTGCGTGGTCGACCATGGCGGCGATATCGCTGCCTTTTTCCGTGATCACCACGGTCGGCAGGCCGTTCAGGGTCAGCTGGATCTGGCATTGCTTGTCGATGCCGCCGCGCGGGCCGTTCTGGTCGCTGATGCGTACCTTCAATGCCTGGATGCTGTAGTGCTTTCTGTCCAGCGCAAGACTCAGACGGCTGCTTACATACTCGCGCAGCCGGCGGCTGAGTTTTACACCCTTGGTAGCAACGATCGCGATGGTAGGTTTCATCAAAGACTCCAGTTGGTTTCAGGAGTAATCATCATATAGTCGCGACATGAATTAAAAAAGCGAAGATAATCGAAGAATTACTTCGGAAAAACAGAACAATGAAAACATCCGCGCTGAACTTTCGGCATCTGCATTACTTCTGGGTGGTGGCCAAGGAGGGCAGCGTCACGCGCGCTGCCGAACGGCTGGGGCTGGCGGTGCAAACCGTCAGCGCCCAGCTCTCGCTGCTGGAGCAGGAAGTCGGCAAGGCGCTGCTGGCGCCGCAAGGTCGGCGCCTGGTGCTGACCGAGGCCGGACGTCTGGCGCTCGGCTACGCCGACCAGATTTTTCTGCTGGGCGAGCAGATGCAAGAGGCGCTGGCGGCGGCTGACGACGAACCCACCATGCGGCTGGCGGTGGGGATTTCCGATTCCTTGCCGAAACTGATCTCTGCGCGCCTGCTGGAAGCCGCTTTGCGTTTGCCGCAGCGGGTCAAGCTGGTGTGTTTCGAAGACAAGTTCGAAGCGCTGCTCGGCGACCTCACCCTGCACAAGCTGGACGTGGTGCTGACCGACCGCCCGGCGCCGTCCGGCACGGCGCTGCGGGTGTTCAGCCATCTGCTGGGCGAAAGCGATATCGCGCTGTTTGGCAGCAAGGAGCTGGCCAGGCGCTATAAGCCCAAGTTTCCGGCCAGCCTGCGCGGCGCACCGCTGCTGCTGCCGACCCGCAACAACGTCATTCGCGGCCGCATCGATCACTGGTTTGAAACGCGCGAGCTGCGGCCGGATGTGGTGGGGGAATTCGATGACAATGCCTTGCTGAACACTTTCGGCCGCAGCGGCCTCGGCCTGTTCCCGGCGCCGTCGGCGCTGGCGGCGGATGTCGAGGAACAGTTCGGAGCGGTGCTGATCGGCCAGCTGGAGCAGGTGCATGAACAGTTTTATGCGGTCTCGAATGAGCGCAAGATCAAGCATCCGGCGGTGGAGGCGATCTTGTCGGCCATCCATGGCCGGGTGTTTACCCAGGCCAAGCGCAGGTGACAGCCAGGCTTGCTATGAGGTCGACAGGGCGCGCCGATGTTCGCCCGGACTGCTGCCAGTCCATTTCTTGAAGGCGCGATGGAAGGCGCTGGGGTCGGCAAAGCCGAGGCTGATGGCGATCTCTTCGATGCTGCGGGCAGAGCCGCTCAGGTAGTTGATCGCCAGGTCGCGCCGCAGATTGTCCTTGATCGCCTGGTACGATTGGCCCTCCTGGCTGAGCTTGCGGCGCAGCGTCGAAGCCGGCGTCTGCAGCTGGCTGGCAAGGCTGCCGAAATCCGACCATTCATTCACCGGCAGCTGGCGCAGATGGCGGCGGATGGTGGCCGCCAGGCTGTCGTGGTTGCTGTACTTCACCAGCAGGTTGCCGGGCGCTTCGCGCAGGAAGGCGGGCAGCGTGCGCTGGTTCTGCACGATCGGCAGCGCCAGGCAGGCGACGTCGAAAGTGATGCTGGTGCGCGCCTGGCCAAAGCGCGCCTGGTCGCAGAAGCGGACCTTGTAGTCGAGGCTGGAGAGCGGTTCGTCGCAGCGGAAATCGGCCGACAGCAGCTGGATGCGGCGGCCGATCAGCCAGCTGCCGACGCCATGCACGAACATCAGGAAGGTGGCGTAGGTGAACATGCGGCGCGGACTGCCGCCTTCATTGATGACGATGCAGGCCAGCCCATTCTGTTGCGACAGGCTGGCCGAGATATCGTCCAGCACCAGCCGCAGGAAATCCAGCATGCGCGCCAGCGCTTTGCCTAGGTTGGCACTGTGCAGGGCGCTGCGGCACAGCAGGTTGAAGCTGCCGACTCGCATCGGATGGCTGTCCATGCCGAAAAATTCGTCGTCGGTGGCTTGCGAGATCAGGTACCACAAGCGGCCGTAACTGGCCGCCGCCACCCGCGCGTGCGGCGCCGTCAGCAGGCGCGGTGCGATCCCGGCCTGCAGCAGCAGCGCGTCGGTATCCATGCCGCGTTGACGCATGCAGTGCAGCGCTTCGCCGACGAGGCCGATGGCGATAGTCCCTTTCTCCCAGTCTTCCATATGATTACCTATAAAACCTACTGCGCGGCTCAATCTCGGGGCGGCGATGCTCACCGTACTTTCGTACGGCTGCGCTTCTCCCCCCGACCTTGAGTCGCTCGCTACGGTTTTATAGGTAATCATAAAACCATTCGACATAGGTGTTGCAATTCCGCTCAGGCGTAATGATCGCTTTTAACATGGCCTCAAGTCACTAAATATCCTAGACTTAGCCGCAGCAAGCCGATTTCTCATAACAACAAAACAAGAACTGGCTAAGCCAGTCATTTTAGGTTAGAGGAGAACATTCATGTCATCTGGTTTCCCAGCCGCGGCTCATGCCGTGCCCGACTATGCGCAGTTCTATGCCGATTTCAAGCTCGGCAGCGTGGTTGCCGAACTGGCCGGCAACCTGGAGACGGGCGTCAATGCCTGCGTCGAATGCTGCGATCGTCACGCTACTCCTGGACGCATCGCCCTGAACTGGGAAGGCAAGGATGGCCGCAGCGCCAGCTATACCTTTGCCCAGTTGCAGGAATTATCTGGCCGTTTTGCCAATTTCCTGAAGGCGCAAGGAGTGCGGCCGGGCGACCGCGTCGCCGGCCTGTTGCCGCGCACGCCGGAACTGCTGGTGGCGATCCTCGGCACCTGGCGCGCCGGGGCGGTGTACCAGCCGCTGTTCACGGCCTTCGGTTCGAAATCGATCGAATACCGGGTCGCCGCCAGCGAGGCCAAGCTGATCGTCACCGATGCCGACAATCGCCATAAGCTGGATGAAGTGCCGCAATGCCCGCCAGTCATGACGGTCCACGGCGCCAGCACGCTGGCTGCCGGCGACCTTGGCTTCTGGGACGAGATGGGCAAGCATGCGACTGAATTCGCACCGGTGATGCGCAAGGCCGACGACGCCTTCATCATGCTGTTCACCTCCGGCACCACCGGTCCGGCCAAGGGCGTATCGGTGCCGCTGAAGGCGCTGCTGTCGTTCTACGTTTACACCCGTTATGCGGTCGACTTGCGGCCCGAGGACGCCTTCTGGAATATCGCCGATCCGGGCTGGGCCTACGGCCTGTATTACTGCGTGACCGGACCGTTGACGATGGGTCACGCGATTACTTTTTACGAAGGCTCGTTTACCGTAGAGAGCACCTACCGCATCATCAAGAAATACGGCATCACCAACCTGACCGGTTCGCCTACCGCCTACCGCATGCTGATCGCCGCCGGCGCCGAGGCCGCGGCGCCGGTCAAAGGCCAGCTGCGCGCGGTCAGCAGCGCCGGCGAGCCCTTGAACCCGGAAGTGATACGCTGGTTCCGCGAACATCTGGACACGCTGATCAACGATCACTACGGTCAGACCGAAACCGGCATGGTGCTATGCAATCATCATGGCTTGCAGCATGCGGTGCACATGGGCTCGGCTGGCCTTGCCATGCCGGGTTACCGGCTGGCGGTGATTGACGACGATGAAAAGGAACTGGGTGTCGGCCAACCGGGTGTGCTGGCGGTGGACCGTCCGCGTTCGCCCATCTACTGGTTCCAGGGCTACTGGCAGCAGGACAACAGCCGCGACACCAGCGACTATTACGTCACCGGCGATACGGTGGAGCTGAACCAGGACGGCAGCATCAGTTTTATCGGCCGCGGCGACGATATCATTACCTCGTCCGGCTACCGCATCGGCCCGTTCGATGTCGAGAGCGCGCTGCTGGAACACCCGGCGGTGGTCGAAGCGGCGGTGGTCGGCAAGCCGGATCCTGAGCGCACGGAACTGGTGAAAGCCTTCGTTGTCCTTAATCAGGATTACGCGCCGAGCGCCGCGCTGACGGAAGAGTTGCAGCAATACGTCAAGCGCCGCCTGGCCGCGCATTCCTATCCGCGTGAAATCGAATTTTTGACAGAATTACCCAAAACCCCTAGCGGCAAACTGCAGCGCTTTATTTTGCGCAATCAGGAAATCGCTAAAGCCAGGGCCTGTTGACACATGATTTGGGAGATGCGTTCCAACCAAAACGTGTGCTGGCAAGGCGCGTGGCGTAGCTGGGGCTGGTGCCCCAGCAAGCCATGCAACGCCGCCAGCGCACGTTTTGGTTGGAACCCTCCGGGAACGGCTGCAGGCGTCACATGCCGTCGTTGCAGCTCCTTGCCGTAGCACCGCTACGGCGCGTCGCTGCGCCTAGGCCTGTAACGCCTGCCGCGCGTTCGCACTCCCAAATCATGTGTCAACAGGCCCTTAATGTAAAGAAGAGAAGATATGCAAATCGAAAACAATGTATTCCTGATTTCCGGCGGCGGCTCCGGCCTTGGCGCGGCTACTGCCGCCATGCTGGTGCAGGGCGGCGCCAAGGTAGTGATCGCCGATATCAATCAGGAAGCCGGCGCCGCGCTGGCGACCCACCTGGGCAGCAATGCGCGCTTTGTCGCCACCGACGTCTGCAGCGAAAGCAGCGCGCAGGAAGCGGTGGACACGGCAGTCAAGGTGTTCGGCGGCCTGCATGGCCTGATCAGCTGTGCCGGCGTGGCGCCGGCCAAGCGCATCGTCGGCAAGGAAGGTCCGCACGGACTGGAAGATTTTGCGCGCGTAGTGCAGATCAACCTGATCGGCACCTTCAACATGATGCGCCTGGCGGCCGACGCTATGAGCAAGGGCGAGCCGAATGCAGACGGCGAACGCGGCGTGGTCATCAATACCGCTTCGGTGGCGGCTTTCGACGGCCAGATCGGCCAGGCGGCCTACGCTTCCTCCAAGGGCGGCGTGGTGGCGCTGACCTTGCCGGCGGCGCGCGAGCTGTCGCGCCATGGCATCCGCGTGATGACGATTGCGCCGGGCATCATGGAAACGCCGATGCTGCTGGGCATGCCGGCGGAAGTACAGGAAGCGCTGGGGAAAATGGTGCCGTTCCCGCCACGGCTGGGCAAGCCGGCGGAATTCTCGGCGCTGGTGAAGACCATCCTGGAAACGGTTTACCTGAACGGCGAAGTGATTCGACTGGACGGCGGTATCCGGCTGGCGCCGAAGTGATTGCCTGAAGCGGGCCGGATCATGCTGATCCGGCCCGTGATTCCTAGTGTCGTGTCATGCCTCATCTGTCGGCATCTCGCTGGTCCTTGACCCGTATCGCGTCGTTGCGCCTCGTCGCCATAGCCCCGCTATGTCTCCTCGGCACGCCTAGCGCTACGGGCCAAGGCCGGCGCGATATACCGACAGATGAGGCA
>NZ_DATMRB010000014.1:0-19890 GCF_035566555.1 Collimonas sp. | reverse complement strand
CATTTGAAGGAACCGTCGGCGGTAGCTGCCTGGGCGCGCTGTACCGACGCGATGGCAAAGGCGTCCTGGTCCGCGCGGCTGAAATGGTATTTGGCGGCGCATTCTTCGCCGAAAGTCCCCATCGAACGGCCGCCGCCGTTTTCGCCCTTGGAATAAGCATCTTCCAGGCCGTCCAGCATCATGTGGTCGAAAATCATGCCATGGCCGATACGATAGCCGCCGCGCGCTTTCGGAATCAGGTAAGGGGCATTGGTCATGGATTCCATGCCGCCGGCAACTACCACTTCGTTAGTCCCTGCCAGCAGAGAGTCGAAACCGAACATGGTGGCTTGCATGGCCGAACCGCATACCTTGGAGATGGTGGCGGCGTTGGTGCCGACCGGCAGGCCGGCCTTGATGGTTGCCTGGCGCGCCGGCGCCTGGCCCTGGCCCGCTTGCAGCACATTGCCGAACAACACGGCGTCCACTTGTTCCGGCTTCAGGCCAGCGCGCTCCACTGCGGCCTTGATTGCCACGGCGCCCAGATCAGTGGCGGTCAACGCCGCAAAGTCACCCTGAAACGCACCCATTGGAGTACGTGCTGCACCGACGATAACGATTGGGTCATTCATGTTGCTTCTCCAGATTACGACAACTTGTCAGCCGCTGCGGCTACCACTTCAATCCGCGTTGTCCGCTTACGGCCTTGCTGCCTGGTTGGTTAAAAATAATACGAATAAACTATGGTGTCTCCGTTGCTGCCTGTGCCGTCTGGCTCCCGGCCGAAGCCGAATAGCTGAAACGGCATTCCTGCGGATAGGGAAAGACATCGTCGAAATGCCCTTCCTGTATGTGCTGCTTGCGTTGTTGCCAATATTGCTGGGTTAGCAAATCGGCATGATGCTTGATAAAATACTTCTTCACGTTCGGATTTCCGAGAAGAAATACCCCGAACTGCTCTGGAAAAACATCGTTTTTGGCGATGGAATACCAGGGTTCGGCCGACATTTCATCCTCTTCATTGCGCGGCTGCGGAATCACCCGGAAATTGCAGTCGGTAATGTATTCAATCTCATCATAGTCGTAAAACACGACACGGTTGTGACGCGTCACGCCAAAATTTTTGTACAACATGTCACCCGGAAAGATATTCGCGGCAACCAGTTCCTTGATGGCGTTGCCGTATTCGGTAATGCCATGTTCGAGCGCTGCCTGGTCGTCGTTTTGCTCGGCGTTGCTGAGGTAGATATTCAGCGGCACCATGCGCCGTTCGATGTACAGGTGCTTGATGATGATCTCGTCGCCGTCTTCTTCCACCACCGAGGGCGCCACCTGCTTCAGCTCGGCCAGCAGTTCGTCAGCGAAACGGGCGCGCGGGAAGGCTACGCTGGAGTATTCCAGGGTATCGGCCATGCGGCCGACACGGTCGTGGTACTTGACCAGCAGGTATTTTTCCTTGACCAGGGCATTGGTGGTTTCCTTCGGCGCCGGGAAGAAATCCTTGATGACCTTGAACACGTAGGGAAACGAAGGCAAGGCGAACACCACCATGACCAGCCCGCGGATGCCGGGAGCGATTTCGAAGTTGTCCGAGGAATGCCGCAGATGACGCAGGAAATCGCGGTAAAACAGCGCTTTTCCCAGCTTTTGCAAACCCAGGATGGTGTAGATCTCGCTGCGCGGCTTGTTCGGCAGCAAGCTGCGCAGGAACTGCACATAGGCCGACGGCACTTCCATGTCGACCATGAAATAGGCGCGCGTGAAAGAGAACAGGATAGTCAGGATCTTGTTGTCGAACAGCACCGCATCCAGCACCAGCTTGCCGTCGCGGTCGTGCAGGATGGGCACGACGAAAGGATATTCGCGCGGACCGTTGATCATCTTGCCGACCACGTAAGCGCCCTTGTTGCGGTAGAACGCGTTCGACAAGACCTGGATCTGGTGATTCGGCTCCAGCGGCGTGTCGCCGAAAGCCTTGCGGATGCGCTCTTCGGCCAATGTCACATCGCGCTCGAGGTCGGCGAACGGCCGCTGCAGCTGCAAATTGGTGATCAGACGCTTGAGCGTGTAGTGCAGGCCGTCCTTGGCCGGGTAATACACGCGGTAGGTCGGCAGCGCTTCGTCGGTGTCGATGTATTCGGTCGACACCGCCGGCCGCACGAAGATGAAATCGTTGTGGAAATACGTGCGGTGCAGGATGTTGCAGCAGACTGAATTGAAGAAGGTTTCCGCCAGTTCCGGCTGCTTGTGATAAGTCAGCATGCCGATGTAGTGCAGCTTGACTTCGCGCCAGACTTCATCGCTCAGGTCGCCTTGGTCGTATTCGTCTTCCAGCGCCTGCACGCATTCGCGCACCCGCGCATCGTAGAAGCCGATGCGCTCGCGCGCGGCCAGCTGGGCGGTTTTCCAGTCGGCCTCTTCGAAATGCCGCTTGGCCAGCACGCTGGCCTCGCGGAACAAGCGGTAATGCTTGTCGAAACCGTCCAAAATCATGCGCGCAGTATCGAAAGCGATCTGCGACGACAGTAATTTCGGAAAGTTTCCAGGCGTGATCACAGCGAGAACCGTTCCTTCCAGCTTGCCAGCATGGCCAAGCTGACGCCGATGCCGCCGCACACCACGATCAGCGGCCGCTGGTAAGGCGCCAGCGCCGGCAGGTTCTCATAGCCCACCGCCAGCGCCGCGCCGCAGGCCGGTTCCACCAGGGTACGCATCTGGTCGGCAAACAGCAGCGCCGCCGAAACTGCCTGGGCGTCGCTGACCACTACGCTGTGGACTTCATGGCGCCGGGTCCAGGAGAAGCATTCTTCCGCCACGCGCTTGGCAGCCAGGGTGGAGGCAATCGAGGTAATCGCCGGCAGGCTCACCAGTTCACCCGCGCGCACCGCGGCGTTAAGCGAGGCGGCGCCGTCGGTTTCCACCGCAATCAGCGGGATGTGCGCCAGGCCGTTGCGATGCAGGCCGCTCAGCACGCCGCTCATCAGGCCGCCGCCGCCAACCGAACAGATGACGACGTCGAAGTCGACGCCCTGCTCGCGCGCCTGCTGCACCGCTTCGTCGATCATGGTGGCGTTGCCGTCCCAGATATCGGGATGATCGAAAGGCGGAATATAGACGCTGCCGGGCTGCTCGCACAGTTGCAGCGCCAGCTGGTTGGCTTCGTCCCAGACCGCGCCGTGCACGATGACCTCGGCGCCGATGTCGCGTATGCGCTGGCAGACGGTGGCGGCGGTGCTTTCAGGGACGACGATGGTGGTCTTGGTGCCGAGTGCGGCGCCGGCGAAGGCAGCGGCAAAGCCGGCGTTGCCGCCGGACGGGCACACCAGGTGGCTGGCGCCGGCGGCTACCGCGCGCTGGCAAAGCAGGCCGATGCCGCGCAGCTTGAAGGAACCGGCCGGCTGGGTGTTTTCCATCTTCAGCAGCACTTGCTTGCCGAGTGCGACAGACAGTTGCGGATGCCGCAGTAATGCGGTGTGAATATGCAGTGAAGTCATGTTCTTGACGCTGTTGCCTTTTTTTCAATTGTGCCATCAAACAGGGGGAGTTGCATAACGTATTTACTTACGAGCAAATCGAATATCCCTGCACCGTCTAGGCGACCCCGACTACGCGTCCCGGCCTCCTCGGCCCCGCCTCGCCGGCCGCGTCTAGGCGACCCCGACTGCGCGTCCCGGTCATTCCCGCGAACGCGGGAATCCATTTTAAATCCGTAACCTGGATCCCCGCGTTCGCGGGGATGACGGTGTCATTAAAGTGCACTGAAACTCGATCCCATGCCGCTTACATAGTTTCCGCAAACAATTCCCGGCCAATCAGCATGCGCCGGATTTCGCTGGTGCCGGCGCCGATTTCGTACAGCTTGGCGTCGCGCCACAGGCGTCCCACCGGATATTCATTGATATAACCGTTGCCGCCCAGCGCCTGGATCGCTTCGCCCGCCATCCAGGTGGCTTTTTCCGCCGAATACAGGATCGCGCCAGCAGCATCCTTGCGCAAGGCGCGGGCCGCGGCCGGGTTCTTGGCGCGGTCGCAGGCCTGGCCCACTGCGTATACATAGGCCTTGCAAGCCATCATGGTCGAATACATATCGGCCAGCTTACCCTGCATCAGCTGGAATTCGCCGATGGACTGGCCGAACTGTTTACGGTCATGCACGTAAGGGACCACCACATCCATGCAGGCTTGCATGATGCCTAGCGGGCCGCCGGACAAAACGGTGCGCTCGTAATCCAGGCCGGACATCAGGACGTTGACGCCCTTGCCGAGGCCGCCCAGCATGTTTTCGGCCGGCACTTCGCAATCCTGGAATACCAGTTCGCCAGTGTGCGAACCGCGCATGCCGAGCTTGTCCAGTTTTTGCGCCACGCTGAAGCCCTTGAAACTCTTTTCGATCAGGAAAGCGGTCATGCCGCGGGCGCCGGCTTCCAGGTCGGTCTTGGCGTACACCACCAGGACGTCAGCGTCAGGACCGTTGGTGATCCACATCTTGCTGCCGTTCAGGATATAGCGGTCGCCCTTGAGTTCGGCGCGCAGCTTCATGCTGACGACGTCGGAACCGGCGTTCGGCTCGGACATGGCGAGGGCGCCGACATGGTCGCCGGAAATCAGTTTCGGCAGGTATTTGGCTTTTTGCTCAGGGCTGCCGTTGCGCTTGATCTGGTTCACGCACAGGTTCGAGTGGGCACCGTAGGACAGGCCGACCGAGGCTGAAGCGCGCGAAATTTCTTCCATCGCGATGATGTGAGCCAGGTAGCCCATGCCGCTGCCGCCGTATTCTTCTTCCGCGGTGATGCCGAGCAAGCCGAGATCGCCCATTTTCTTCCACAGGTCCATCGGAAACTGGTCGTTGCGGTCGATTTCGGCGGCGCGCGGCGCGATTTCCGCCGCGGCGAATTCCTGGATGGCGCTGCGTAAAGCGTCAATGTCTTCGCCGTGATCGAACGTCAAGCCTGGTAAATGGATCATGTTGTCTCCTTCGTTATTCTTGCGAGTTGTGTAATCGGAAATGGGTGAGTATGGCGAGATGACGGTTTAGTCTTTGTGACCGGCCGCCGCCAGCGCCGGATGATCGCTCAGTTGGCCGCTGTTCAACAGGCGCCGGCATTCATCTTCGTGGGCGGTGATTTCTTCCAGCGTGACTTCGATGTCTTCGCGCTGCTGTTCCAGGTGTTCGCGGTGACGGGCCAGCACCTGCAGGAACAGCTCCAGCTGCGGCGCCGAATCCTTGGGCGAATCGTACATGTCGACCAGGCTCTTGATTTCCGACAGCGTCAGGCCCAGGCGCTTGCCGCGCAAGGTCAGCTTCAGGCGGGTGCGCTCGCGCGGCGCATACACCCGGTTGCGGCCGCCGGCGCCATCCCGCTTCGGGCTCAGCAAACCCTGATCCTCGTAGAAACGGATCGCCCGCGGGGTAATGTCGAATTCGCGGGCCAGTTCGGTGATGGTGTAAGTGGGCATGGTCAGATAGTCATCAGGGAACAAAAATTACTGGTTTAGGTACAATGGCAGTTAACGTTAACGTAAAGCACATTGTAGGCGCGCTGACGGAAAATGAAAACACCGAAAAACTACTGGCGTTGCCAGAAAAGAAAGAAAACCCCATGAACGCACTCGAAGCCCAGCTCAGCTATGCCTTCGGCGACACGCTGCCTGCCAGCGGCGCCAGCCTGGAAGTCGCACCCGGCGTGCGCTGGCTGCGCATGGGCTTGCCGTTCGCGCTGGACCACATCAATCTGTGGCTGCTAGAAGACAGCGTCGAGACCGAAGACGGCATCCGCCATGGCTGGACCATCATCGATTGCGGGATTGCCAACGACGCCACACGCGCTGCCTGGGAAGAGATTTTCATCAAGGAATTGCGCGGCCTGCCGGTGCTGCGGGTACTGGTGACCCATTGCCATCCTGACCACGTCGGCCTGGCCGACTGGCTGTGCACGCGCTGGCAAGCGCCTTTATGGATGAGCGGCGGCGAATATTTTTCGGCGCGCATCATGTCTGCTGCCCTGCCCGGCGCCGACGGCAGCGCCGCGTTGCCGCATTTCCAGCAGCACGGCATGCGCGATCCCGAAGTTATCGCCAAGGTGTCCCAGCGCAAGTCATATTACCCATCCATGGTGCCGTCAGTGCCGCAGGCCTATCATCGCCTCGCCGATGGTCAAAGCGTGCACATCGGCCAGCACCAATGGCGGGTGATCACCGGTTTCGGCCATGCGCCGGAGCATGTGGCATTGTACTGCGACGATCTGAAGTTGCTGATTTCCGGCGACATGGTGCTGCCGCGCATTTCCACCAATGTGTCGGTATTTGCCATCGAACCGGAATCCAATCCGGTTCAGCAATACATGGATTCGCTGGAAAAATACCGCAGCCTGCCTGTCGAAACGCTGGTGCTGCCGTCTCACGGCAAGCCGTTTCGCGGCCTGCAGATTCGCATCGACCAGCTGCAACAGCACCATAAGGAAAGGCTGGCAGAGGTAGTGAGTGCTTGCATGACTATGCCGCAATCTGCCAGCGACATCGTCCCTATCATGTTCCGCCGTCCGCTCGACGCCCATCAGATGACCTTCGCGCTGGGCGAAGCCCTGGCGCATCTGCACAAGCTATGGTTCGACGGTGTGCTGAAACGGCGGCTGGATGCGGACCAGGTTTACCGCTTCAGCGCGGCCTGACAGGAGCAACGCCTGGAGGCGTAGCGTGGGTGCAGCGTGCCCACGCGGAAACTCCCCTATCTACATGCCGGTTTCTGTGCGGTCTGTACTCCGGTTATCGCGGTCACGCGTGGGCACGCTGTGCCCACCCTACTGCTGTATAGCGGCTACGATCATCGCCACCGCCAGCATCAGGCTGCCGGCGACGCGGTCGGTGATCCGGGCAAAGCTCGGACGGGTGGCGATGTTCTGCATCCGTCCCGCCAGCACGGCGTAGCCGAGCAGGATAAAGAATTCCGGAATCATCGAACCGGCTGCCAGCCAGATCATTTGCAGCGGCACATTCGCGGCCGGGTTCAGGAATTGCGGGAGGATGGCGATGAAGAAAATCAGCGCCTTGGGATTGGCCAGCTGCAGAGTCAGGCCGCTGAGCCAGATTTTCCAGCCGGACGAATTCCTGCCGTCCAGCCTGGAAGCCGTGATCGGCGACGGCCGGCCGAAGATGGCCGACAAGCCGAGAAAGGCCAGGTAAGCCACGCCCAGCCATTTCACCACGGTGAACAAGGCGTGCGAAGCGACAATCAAGGCGCCCAGGCCGGTCGCCGAAATGGTGAAATAGATGGCGTTGGCGGTGAGTATTCCCAGCGTCGCAAAGATCGATTTTTTCCAGCCGGTGGTAATCCCATAGGCCACCACCAGCATCACCGCCGGCCCGGGCGAGGCCGACAACGCCAGCTCGGTCAGCACGAATAAGAAGAAACTATGAAAGTCCATGGATCAGTCCGTAAATCAGTTCGCGAATTAGTCGCTGCCCTTGCGCGCCTTGTGCGGCGCCTTGGAAAACACCAGGTCGTATAGCCAGTTGGGCAACAGCCGCAACAGCTTGGCCACCACCCCCATCTGCCACGGGATCACCTGATAGCTGCTGCCCCGCGCCACCGCCGCGCCGGTCCTGGCGGCAAAGCGCTCGGCCGGCATCAGGAACGGCATCGGGTAATCGTTGACCTGGGTCATCGGCGTATCGATATAGCCGGGAACGATGGTGACCACCTTGATGCCGCTGGCGCGCAACTCCACCCGCAGCGACTCGCAATAACTGATCACCGCCGCCTTCGAGCCGCTATAGGCGCCGGCGCCCGGCAAGCCGCGGATGCCCGCGACGCTGCCGACCCCGACCAGGCGCAAATCGCGCTGGCCTTCCCGCGCCTGGCGCTTCATGCTGGCGATGAAGGGCGTAAACGTCGCCACCGTGGCCAGCACATTGGTGGCGAACACTTGCCCGAACACTTCCTGGTCTTCCGCATGCTCGGTCAGCGTCCCCTGCGAAATGCCGGCGCTGGCGATCACTACGTCGACCCCATTGCCGGCAGCGATAAAGTCCGCCGCCGCCGCGCTCAAGGCTGCGTGATCGTTGACATCCAGCGCGTACAGACGATGCCGCTCCGGGTGCGGCAGGCTGGCCAGCAGCTTTTCCAGCACCGGCTGGCGCCGCGCCACCAGCCCCAGCGCAGCGCCCTGCTGCGCATAGTATTGCGCCAAGGCGGCGCCGATGCCGCTGGATGCGCCGGTAATGAATACACGTTTCATGAAAACGACCAATCTAGGAGTCAGTGCCCTAAGTCAGAAATTCGTTGAAGAAAAGCGATGAACCTCTGACTCAGGACGCTAGGAAAATCTCGATAAAAAAGCCCGCCCTCTTGCGAGAGGCGGACTTTTCAACAACTGCTGCCGACCGGCCACACCAGGGCCGGCCGTTGCTTACTTCTTGGTAGCAGCGACCTTGGCCACCAGGCTGTCCATCACTTGTAAAGTAGTCTTGAACAAGGCTGCTTCGGTGTCGCCAGCGCCAGGCACTGCACCAACGATCGATGGCGAAGTGACGTAGCGGCCATCAACCACCAGCATCGGCACGCCGTCGACCTTGTAGGCGTTCTGCAGCTGGGTCGCGCGGGTCACCTTGGTCTGCACCGCGAAGGAATTGTAAATGCTCGTGAACTTGGCTTTGTCGAGACCGTTCTTGGCGGCAAAATCGGCGACGGCGTCGTCGTTGTTCAGGTTCTGGCGCTGCACGTGGATAGCATTGAAGACTTTCTTGTGCATCTCAGGCAGCTTGCCCATCGCTTCCAGCGTGTAGTACAGCTTTTTCTGCGCGATATAAGGCGATTTGGCGGCACTCGGATCGCCGAAGTCGACCGGCACGCGCTTGAAGGAAATCTTGTCGCCCTGCTTGGCGACCCAGTCTTCCAGCGTCGGCTCGAGCGCATTGCAATGCGGGCAGAAGTAACCGAAGAATTCCGTCACTTCGACTTTCTTGCCAAGACCGCTGTCGGTCGGCTGCGGATTGTCGAGAACTTTGTAGTCGGTGCCGGCCACCGGATTGGCCGGCGATGCGCCGGCGCTGACCGCAACCAGGCCGAGACTCAGGCTAAGACCAGCGACTGCCAGGGCTTTTTGGAAAAAACGCATGAAATATCCTTATAGTTTTAGTAATTGCGGGACAGAGTTTAAGAGCCACCGAAGCGTGGCGAATTACTCTGTCCCCAACTGATTAAACAAACGCCTAAATTGCAAAGAAAACCGTTTACATCGGAGAGGCCTATTATTTCGCAGCCCGCACCACAGCCGCGTTAACGCCGTTATCTGACAACTTTCCACGAATCCGGTTCATTGTTTCCAGCTGATTAAATGGTCCGACGCGCACCCGGTACAAGGAACCGGTATCAGCCTGGCGCTCGCTGATCTTGGCCTCGAAGCCCATCAGCGCCAGCCGGGCCTTGGCGCTTTCAGCCTCATTCTGTTCACGGAACGCGCCGACCTGCAGGAAATAGATCCAGTTGTCGTCAGCGGCAGCAGCCTTGGTCTTGGCTTCGGCGATGTCGCCGGCAACCTTCTTGGTCTTGTCGGCAGTCGACTTGTCGACCACCGGCGCCGGCTTGTTGTCTTGGGACTTGGCGACCAGGGCATCGAGCTTCTTCTCGGCGGCCTGGCTGACCGCCGACGGCGTACCGTCGGCAGGCGGCACTGCCGGGGTAGCCTGCGGCGTGAAGGCCTTGGCGGCTTCCTTGGCGGCATTCTGGTTGCCGTACAGCGCCTTGTTCGGATCCGGCAGCTGGTCGCCGCCGGCGGCAGGCGCCGCTGGGGCAGCCGGCGCCGTGATGGCTTCCGGCGGTTTGTCCGCCTTGGCTGTCTTGTTGGTGAATGGCGTCGGCGTCTTGGTGATCATGATCGCCACCACAACGGCAATCGCCAGACCGATGATCAGGCCGAAAATCAGGCCCAGTAAAGTACCGCCAGCTTGCTTGTTGATAAATTTGCTCATACTTCCCCAATGACATACTGGTTACAGAACGTCCCTGCCCGTCTGTGCCGCCGGCGCCAACGCCGACCGGCACAGTATCAGACCGAGTCGCCTATTGTAGATTCAAATCACATGCGTGCGGGAGCCGATACGCCGATCAGCGCCAGGCCGTTGCGCAGCACCTGGCGAGTGGCATGCATCAGGGCCAGGCGCGCCAGCTTGAGCGCCTCGTCGTCGACCAGAACCCGCTCCGCATTGTAGTAGCTATGCAGCTCGCCCGCCAAATCGCGCAGATAGAACGCCACCTGGTGCGGCCCCAGTTCTTCCAGCGCATGCTGCAGCATGTCTGGATATTCGGCCAGCTTGGCCAGCAGGCTGGCTTCGCGCGGCGCGGTCAGCGGGCTGAGGTCGATGCTGCTCAGGCTGGCTTCGTCGCCGGTCCATTGCGCCAGCACCGAGCAGATACGGGCGTGGGCATATTGCACGTAATACACCGGGTTTTCGTCGGACTTGGCCAGCGCCAGGTCGACGTCGAACACGAACTCGGTATCGGCCTTGCGCGAGATCAGGAAAAAACGCACGGCGTCGCGGCCGCGGGTCAGGTCCCGTGGCGCATCTGCCGCAGCTTCCGCGCCCTCTTCGCCGGACGACCATTCGATCAGGTCGCGCACGGTGACGTAGGAACCGGCGCGCTTGGAAATCTTCACTTCCTCGCCGTTTTTCATCACGGTCACCATCTTGTGCAGGATGTAATCCGGATAGCCCTGCGGAATGCCCATGTTGACTGCCTGCAGGCCGGCGCGCACCCGTGCGATGGTGCCATGATGGTCGCTGCCCTGAATATTGATGACCTTGCCGAAGCCGCGCTGCCATTTGACGATGTGATAGGCGACGTCCGGCACGAAGTAGGTGTATGTGCCGTCGGTCTTGCGCATGACGCGGTCCTTGTCGTCGCCGTAGTCGGTGGTGCGCAGCCAGAGGGCGCCGTCCAGCTCGTAGGTGACGCCGGCGGCGATCAGCGCCGCGACAGCGGCCTCGACCTTGCCATCCTTGTACAGCGAGGTTTCCAGGTAGTAGTTGTCGAACTTGACGCCGAAAGCTTGCAAGTCCAGGTCTTGCTCGCGGCGCAGGTAGGCCACCGCAAACTTGCGGATCGATTCGATATCGTTGACGTCGCCGCTGGCGCTCGCCGGTTCGCCGTCGCTGGCAGCCACTGTCTTGCGCGCCAGGAAATCCTGGGCGATGTCGGCGATGTAGTCGCCGTTGTAGGCGCTTTCCGGCCAGCCGGCATCGCCCGGCTTCAAACCGTTGGCGCGCGCCTGGACCGAGGTCGCCAGGGTGGCGATCTGGACGCCGGCATCGTTATAGTAGAACTCACGGGTGACGTCGAAACCCTGCACTTCGAACAAGGCCGACAGAGCGTCGCCCAGCGCGCCCTGGCGGCCATGGCCGACGTGCAGCGGGCCAGTCGGATTGGCCGAGACGAACTCGACCAGTACTTTCTTGCCGGCGCCGAGTTGGCTCTTGCCGAATTCCGCACCCTGCTGCAAGACAGTCTGCACCACCTGCTGCTTCGCCGCTGCGGTCAGGCGCAGGTTGATAAAACCGGGACCGGCGATTTCGGCGGCTTCGATCAAGCCCTTGCCAGCGGCGCCGGCCATGACTGCAGCGACCAGCGCCTGGGCCAGCTCACGCGGATTCTTTTTCAGGGGCTTGGCCAGCTGCATGGCGATATTGCAGGCGACATCGCCATGCGAAGGATCGCGCGGACGCTCCAGCGTCACGGTCGGGGTCAGCTCGGTGCCGGCGATGACGGGCTGCAAGGCAGCGTTGAAAAGGTCGATGATCTGTTGTTTTTGTGGTGCGAGCATAGGATTGACAGTCAGTAGAACAAGAATGCGGCGCAAAAACACGGGGCGCCGCACGGGATTATGCGAAAGCCTGGCGGAATCAATGTCGTTTTTGCAATTCACGGCCAGCCTTGGTTATTTCCGATTATACCGGCTTGGCGCAGCAATCTTCACCCTGCTTGCCGGGCTTGCCTAAGGCATGTCGCAAATTCGAGCATGCTCCTGCAAGCATCAAAAACTGCTGCTAAGATGCGACGTCCTGGCCGGGCCAGCTCCGGCCACCATGAATTTTATCCTTGTATCTATTATTCAATTTACAACAGGAAACACTATGACCCAGTCCACGCCACGCGTCGCCGATCACCCGGCCCACCCGCAATTCCTCAGCCGCTGGTCGCCACGCGCCTACACCAACGACGAGATGTCCGAGCAAGAATTGCTGACCATCCTGGAAGCCGCGCGCTGGGCGCCATCATCCTACAATTCGCAACCATGGCGCTTCGTCTTCGCCCGCCGCGGCACACCGCACTGGGATCGCCTGGTGGGCCTGCTCAACGAATTCAACCGCAGCTGGGCCGCCAACGCCTCGGCACTGGTGATCGTGTTGTCGAAAACCACTTTCACGCCGCCGGGCAGCAGCGATGAAATCGCCATGCCAACCCATTCTTTCGATGCCGGCGCAGCCTGGGCCTACCTGGCGCTGCAAGCCAGCCTGTCCGGCTGGCATGCCCACGGCATGGCCGGTTTCGACAAGGAAAAGACGCGCATTGAGCTGGGTGTCCCCGCCGAATTCGCCATCGAAGCAGCGGTAGCCATCGGCAAGATCGGCGACAAAGCCATGCTGCCGGAAGGCCTGCGTTCCAAGGAAGAGCCTAGCCCGCGTTCGCCGTTGCAAGCGCTGGTGTCGGAAGGCACATTCAAGGCTTGATAGTTTTAAATCTTAGATGACGGGCTCTTGCGTTTGAGCCCTTAAAAAATGCGGATGAACGGTTTGTGCCGTTCATCCGCATTTTTTATTTGCGCCGCGCTGATCACCGCCAGGAAATTACCTTACTTGCAGGTCGGATTGGCAGTTGTGCAGCCGATGAACTTACCGTCATTGTCCATCTTGAAATGGCCGACATTCTTTATCTTGCTCTTGATGCTGCCATTTCTCTCATACGTCGTGATCAGATAATCCTTGCTGATATCGAAAGTCAGGATGGTGTCGCCATCCATTTTCCCGACCGTCTGCTTTGCGACCAGCTTGTCATTCTTGAAGGCATAGAGAATATAGATATTGACATCCGTCTCTGCGCGGCCGGCAAGCACGACCTTCAGATCCGCGACCGGCGGCAGGAACAGCACGGTATCCATGCTGGAATCAATCTGGCTGCTTAACTCGCTTCCCAATGCACTGACCGGGTAAGCATGAAAACGATCGGCGCATTCGTTCGCCTTCGCCGCACCCGTGGCGCACTGGAAGTAGCGGTCAAATGCAAACGGCAGCCTGGTGCCGGCAATCGCCGGGTTGGCGGCCTTGTTTGCAGGTTTCAGGCATTTATCGGAAAAGCTTTTGTACCTGCCGGCGTCAAGATTCAGCTTATCCGGATGCTCGTCGTCCCGGGTGATATCGTAGGCGCTGTTCTTGTTTGTATCCAGAACAACCCATCCAATAGATACCTGCTTGTTCGGATTATCGGCGGCGACGAACAGCCTGACCTTGTAGACACCGCTGTCGTTTTCGGCAAGCTCCGCGGAGATGTCTTTTTTGGGCATCGCCGTTTTTATATTCGGGACGATCAGATTCTTCAGATCGGACTGACAACTTGAAACGCCAGATTGCTCAGCAGCGAAGCTCGTCGCAGAGAACAAAGAAATTAAAACAAAAAATATTCTGCGCATAGATCCCCATGTCCATCGCCAACTGCAACCATTTGATGCTGTATTTTTTTTTGATTGATCTTCGCACCGACCTCAATGGCGTTCTATATAGACCTTGTTCCATACCATGTCGAGATGCTTCTTAAAAATCAAATTGTCGGGAAGCAGCAGCGCTTTATCATAGGTCTTGTCGCCGCCATAAGGTTCTTGACCTTGAACGACGATTTGAGACTCGCCTCTGATCGCGAATTTTTCCTTACCGTTCCGCATAATGACTTTGACGATGCTTGAATCGATACCCCCACCGCAAAACATTTTGTACGGTACGGTAATTTCTGCGATTCCGTCATCGTTCAGGTCAGTAACCGTCACATTCTTCTCAAAAAAAGATGCGCTGAGATCCAGTCCTGGACAATCAACGAAATCCGTAATGGACCATTCTTCAATCCAGCCGGTATTTTCTTTTATATAGAAAGTCGCCCGTAAATCAATTCGCTCATTTCTGGCAAGATCTTTTTCGGTCTTCGATGGTCCAGATTTTTTAGTCAAAATCAAAACATGCTGACCGTTCTTGTCAGTTGCAGCAAGCGCTGAAATCAATTTTCCGTTTAGCTTGATACGCTGTCCTGAAATGAATTTTTCATCAATTTTTGCAGTAGCTATTTCTGAACCAAAAACATCATTACCAAACGCAGAAACAAGAAAAGCAATCGCCGCCAAAATCGATAAAATAATTTGCTTGGACATTTCTGAATTCTTAGATCCCATATCTCATTTTTTTGAAAAAACACCAATGATTTTTGGTGCCTAAAAGAGATTTCCTAAAGAAATTATCCTGAATCTACTGCGTTTGCGCCATCTGGTTAAGTATCAAAGGGAGAATTCCGCCTTCACACGCCCCCCATGTTCTTCGCCCTTAGCTGCGGTTAAATCAGTACATACCAGTTCGGTCTTGCCGGTCTGACGATCTTTTTCGCGCACGTATTTTGTGTGTATGCTGATTTTTCCATCCTGTTTGTTGCTCGGATCTGTTGCGCTCCAATCCAATTGATACCCGTTAGAAATTTTCTTTACCTGGGGAGCTGGCTTCGGGCGCGGAAAGGGAGAGGCTTTCTCGGTCGAACTTCCCTCCCAAACCGAACGCAACGTGGCGGTCTGCATATCGTACAAATAATAGTCCACACCCATATGGTACTTTCCAGGCGCGTACTCACTAATCGAGCAACTCTTTTCAATCATGGCGTACGTAGATGAGGCGTCGAGGATGCGCACACTATATTTGGGACAAGTATTCGCGCCACTTCCCACAGCGTCATCAATTTTGAATACTTGTTTCTGCCCGCTTTTTTCTATGCTGATGTCGCCCTTTTTGGGATCCAGTTTCATTTCCAGGCCGATTGCCAAGATCATCGGCACCGTCAAGCGGTTTGGATCTTTCGAATCCGAATACAGTCGGAATTGATCCCATCGTTGCTGGTCCGTACCCGCTTCAAGCACTTTTTTGTTATACGCGGCGGCTTCTCTTGCGTCGATCACATATTGATCCTCGCCGGTTGGCGTATTTGCGCAAGGATCGCTAGTGCAGCGTGATGAATCTTTAACAGCGGCCACTACCGCGGTTGATGCTTTTATGGTTGATAAATTATTGTCGGCACAGGCATGGCCAACGATCACGGCGCAAGCCATAAATAGGAATAAGAATTTTTTCATGAATCCAAGGATTAACGATAGAGTCCTTTGCTTAGCTACTCAATACATATATGACGCGGCACCGGTATCTGTCGATTACTGTTCAATAGTCACCATCAAAGACTCAATTCATGCTCCGACGACGGTATTCTCAGCCCTAAGCAGATGCCATATCACCTGATTTCCAGCATCATCGGTTTCCGGTACGGGAAGTAGCTCCCCAGTGCGAATAAAAGCTGTCTTGTTAGCCAATCTCTGAGCTCGCCACTGGCCGGTTAGCGGGCATGGCTGTCCAGGCAAGGCAGCAAGGCCTATAAAAAATTTCTTCATTGAACGATACTCCGGCGAAGCCAGAAGATCACGTATATTCAAGTCAACCAAACAATCTCGTAGTGATTCAACTTCATCATCATCAAAGAAATCATTCCGGACAAGGAGAAATTTGGTTCGACCAACCGAAGTCAAGCGAATCGCACCAATTTTTGTATCGTCCCATTCAATTAAGCCGGCTTGTTGAACTGTGCTGACGGCCTCGTTAACCATCTCCGTTTCTATGCCGTCAAAAATCTCGGAAGAAACGATGCCTTTTAACGTAATTGTGTCGTTACCCTCATAATCATTCATTGCAAACGAATACAAAACAGCCCTTACCAAATCGTCTTGAGTACTGTCGTGAACAAACGCCGTAGCCGCATCCATTAACGTTCTTCCTTGTAAGGTCCGTTTTCTGTTCGTACCAATTTTCCATTTTTTAGGAGATACAGCACGGACTGAGGCTGGTCCATACCTTTGCTATAGTCCTTAACTTCATAACCAACTCGTCCATCGCCATGGACAATACGGTAAGAATCCCCACAATCAAGAAATTTCCGATTAATTACTTTTATCTGATTATCAGCAATCGAAATCAAGTACGCCCTGTCTTCACCCATTCCAGCTGCACAACGCATTGACTTGGGGCTGTATTCGTGTGGTCTCGACATAGTCAGAACAAGATAATCGGCTTCCGATGTGGTAACAACAGATTCGTTATCTATCGTTATCTCAAAATGCTCTCTGATTAAGTTGTTCAGTTCAGGTGAGTAAACAAAATCAGAATTTTCTTTGGCAGAAATATCCAGCATGTAAATTTTTTTCGCAACATCGGAACTACAACATGTTTGGTCTTTACTTACGCCTTGTGGATCGACAAAAATATACTTAACGTGATACGCCGAACCTGCAAAAGAACTTCTATAATCATTGAGCATTTTTTCATTTGCAATGGGTGCGGCATGAGCCATGTCAACGCAAAGCCCCATTGCAAGGAACAAGCATAACGACTTAATTACCGAGGACATGATCTGCATAGCAAACTCCTGTATATTTCCATGGATGTTCTGCGGTCTGGCCTTTTTTCATTTTTTTGTACACGTCTTTATCGCGCTCATGTAGTTCATCCTCAGTTTTACCCTTGTTCGCTTCGACGGACATATCCCATCCCATATTTCCTGTTTTTGTATCACAGAGAATATTGTTGTCCCGCTCCCATTTTCCAGGAGCTGGAGTCACATTCCACACATAATAATTTCCCCCGTTCCATCGCGAAATGGTTTCGGTATCCAGCATATCTTGAGTATATGATCCATGCCCATCAAGCATTTTCTTAGCTGCAGCCTTTTTTTGCGCAATCAATACAATCGCGGCATCTACATTCTCTTTCCAGCTCCAGATCTGAGAATATTTGGGTTTAGGCTTTGTTAATTGAGCGGCTCCATACCCACTATCGCCAGCAACGACAGGCTCCCCATCAAGCACAATTAAATGTTTGAATTTTGATTCTTGAGCCAATAATTTTTCTAAAGCTGTTTCATTTTTGGCGATAAGATAAGCTTTGATTTTTTCTGGACTTGGTTGCTGCGCCGAAATCAATACAGTCCGTCTAAATTTCTCCGCTCCAACCTCAACAGTAACTGTCAATCGACCACCAATCACTTTATTAATAGTTTTCGCGTTCCATTTTTTTTCATTTTGCGTAAAATCCCCTTTGTCCGAAAAGGTAGCAAGCTTCTTTCCACGCGCATGCTCCCTTAGTCCGCTAACATGTGCGTCCCAAGACATGGCCCAACTCCACTTATAGGGGCCGGGAGCATCCGTTTTTATTTCAAACTCAATAGTGGGGAAATTTGCCTCATCGTCGATATAAAATTTATCAAGCGTATTCGGCTTAACCCACTCACCGGCGTCGTCAGGTTTGACAACAACTTTGACTAACGATTTGTCAGTCTTGTTGGTTGTGCCTGCGGCCTTGTGACCCTTTTTATGTTTGGGCATGTGAAATTCCTGTAATTGGACTAACTAAATTTGAAAATCTTCACAGCATTGTTCGCACGATTCAATATGTGTTTCCAGCATCGTCGATACTTTTTACTCATTTATTCGGTGAGTCGCATGTAGGTTCCACATCATAACCAAGCGGTAGATATAGATGCGTTTTCAAATCGCCTGCCTTTGTCGAAAATAGATGCACGCCCTCTTGGCTCAAACACGTTTTAACAGACGTGTTTCGATTTTTAATTTCCAATCCGGTGGTGGTTTCGGAAACAGAAGCGCTCGCTCCAATTACCGCGATCCCGACAAAGGGCTTCGCATAGTGCAGCTTCAGTTTGTAAACGTGTACATCGCTTCCATTCAACTCATCGGTAACTTCACTCTGCGGCAATAGCTTCCCATCGAATGACGTTATCTTGCAACATCCAATATCGCCATTTTCTTTTGGGTATTGCACCAGAATTTTTTCATTTTTTTTGACCGTTTGAGTTGTGTACAGATACGTTTCGTCCCCTGTGCTTCTCTGAACGAAACCCTCTCCAAGATCGCTTGCAAACGATGTGCATGAGAGGATGGTAAAAATAATCGGCAAGAATTTTTTAATGTCCATCGGCTGACCAGTGTGGGGGATCGGATACGAGTTTGATAACCCCGTAGGTCGCGCCCACCGGATTCAAATCGCTTAGGTTCGTAATTGATACAGTGGTTCCAGTTGCGTCTACAATGGATTTCCCAGACATGCCTGTTATCGTCATATCGATAGCGGTTTTGTCCGAATGCCGACTGACGAGCGCGGGAGGATAGACGATTCCGTAGCCTGTCTTCATGCTGGTTGCAGCGCTGATCGACTCCGCCGGAGTATCGTGCACCCACTCTATATTTACGCCATCCATTGCCGGCACACTTGCTGGCGCAATGGTCCCGTTGGAAATTGCCGCCGAATAGTGCATCAGATACGCTCTCTCTTTGGGCCTGTAAGTTGCAGATATCCGGACACTGCCTCCAGCAGTTTTGATAGCTGCGATAAAGTTATTTACCTTGGCTCCAAAATCCGCCGTTAGGTCGTCAACGCTCGCACTAGTCGGAAATCTTGCGACCCACTGTGCACCGCTTAATTCCTTTGCTGGAACACTAACAACTGCAGGCGTCTGATCCGCAGTCGGAGTTAGTGCTGCTTGCGCTGTCGCCATAGTACGGAACCTCTATAGTGGCTACTTCTGGTTGATTGGAATGGACTAATTCAGTATGACCTTTGGCATCGGTGGTGCCAAAAAACTCTGCGCCTGACGCAAGTGCAATTTTGTATTTGGTATTGACAAGCGGATTGCCCGTTTTGATGTCATTTACCAGGAAAAAAATATCGTGAGTGGCCGCTTTTTTCTGGGATAACTCAAGAGATAGGGCTGTCGGCTTTTCGGTGAATACTCTTTGGGTAAAACCGTCGGCGTCACTTACGCCTTCCCATATTTTCCCGCAGGCGCTGCGGATGGTATATGCGGTATTCGGGAGTGCGCTATCATGCTCGTCCACCAGCCTGAATTGCTCGTCAAAACCATCGACGACAGGCAAATTCATTGGCGGTACCGGCAGATTCTTTTCCCCCGGTAAGCTGTGCATCGCAGCATGGGCCACATACGCGCCATTCGTTCCATGCTCGATTCCTGTTGCATTGAACTTGGCATAACTACCCCCGCCATTGATCACCACTTCTTCCTTGGCCGTGATCGTAATGCGATTGGCGGTGTGGGTGATGTTGAGCTTGGCCAGCAGGTTGATGTTGGTGGTCAGGGCCTGCATGTCGATGTCGCCAGCCGCAGCAATCATTTTCATTCCGGCTTTATGAACAAACAATCTGAAGGTCTGACGAATGCTCGCAAACAGGCTGTCACCGCTGGCGATGGACAAGCTCTTGGCGGTCGTGATGGCGGTGTTCTGATCACTGGCGATATGGGTGCTGCCGCTGGTGGTAGTCTCAATGCCTGCAGGACTCGCCAGCACGAGGTGAGGTTGTGACAGTTCGGGGAAACTTCCCTCTTCGCTCGTGCCACTTCCCTTGATCGCATCGTTTTGCGCTTTCAGGATTTGTGCCACATCGCTCTGTTGTCCCTGCTTCTCCTGCGCCCCAGCCTGCTGCGCAGCATCCGCCAGGGATTCGTGCTGGTCGCGGGCAGAGGTCAGCCGTTGCACGGTCTCGCCCATGTCCTTGATATGCGAAGCCGCATTGCCGCGTGCCTCGGTCGTGATCAACATGCCC
>NZ_DATMRB010000013.1:0-5224 GCF_035566555.1 Collimonas sp. | reverse complement strand
GGGAAATACTTGTCGTGCATCAGGTTGCGGCTGACGATCACCACCAGGCCGGTGTCCTTCTGATACCAGGGGTCGAGCAGATTGATTGCGTCATATACCGCAGCATCCAGATTTTCATAGTCGCCGCCGGCGCCGATGACGAGCTTGCCAGAATCCTTCTTGCCTTCATGCATGACGCGCTGCGGCGCCTGTTCGCGATAGTGCTGCAACCAGCCCTTGTTGACGTCCTGGAGCATCGGATTCTTGTCGATATCCGTATCGGCCGCTACGGTGCGGCCATGAAAGCCGATCATCATGCGGTCCAGCGCCTGGCGCTGCAAGATGGCGTTGGCCAGGCGCTGCTGGAAATCGGGGAACTTCGCCCAAGCGTCCAAGGTTTGATATTTGACGTGCGTATCGAAGTTCGTTTTTTCGCAACGATAACCCTTGCCGTCCAGGGCGGTCAGGTCGCGGGTCTTGCGGTCGCCCTTGTCGGTATTGGTGCGGCTGGCAGTTGGGCCGGAAATACCCAGACCGACCTTTTCGCCTTCTTGTTCGGATACGCCGATGACATTGATGCTTTTGAGGAATTCGCTAGATTCCTGGATCTTGGTTTCCAGCTTTTGCTGCACGGTGGGCGCGACGCCAAAAGTCTTGGCGACGTTGCCGGTGTCGTTCAACTGCGCCAGGCGGGCGGTGTATTTGTCGAAGGCGACGCGGGTAATTTTCTTCATACGGGTGACTCCTGTTTGTATAGGGCGATGTTCGTGTAGGGGAGAGGTGGCCGGCGCCGATTAAAAATCGGTTTCCGCCAGGTTGTCGCCGCCGGTGGCGGCAGGCCGGTGCGAGCCATTCGCGTCGGTCGACTCGACCTTTTGGCGGAATGCTGCGAATTCCTCATTCGTCTTTTGCAAGGCCGCTTCCAGCGTATCGACACGTTCCTTCTCTGCTTTGAACTGGTCGGCGCTGGAATTGGCATAGGTCGCCAAGGTTTCGACGGCGCCGACCAGCTCGGTGAAGCGCGCATCGTCGCCGGTAGTCTTGGTGGAAAAGCGGCTCAGCAGGTTTTTAACGGTATCGGACAATTTGATTCCTTCGGTTTCAGGTTGGGGGGCTTCCTCGAATTCCAGCGTCGTTTCTTCCGCCGCCGAAAACAGGTTGCCGGTGTTCTTGGTGGCGAACGATAAAACCTCAGTGCCAAGGCTGGCGGGGCTGTCGGTAACAGCCAGGCCGACCAGGTAGGCTTCGCCGGTATCGGAAAATTTCGGATTGATTTCGATGCTGGTGTAAATTTTTTGGCGTGCCTTGTTCATGGCGACCAGTTCCGGCGTGGGCGAGATCTGCGCATACAACGCCAGTTTCTTAACGCCGCCCAGCTCGACTTCCTCGGCTTTCACTGCCGTCACATCGCCATAGGCCTTAAAGGCGCCATCGGCCCAGGTGCTGCGCAGGTGTTCGACCCAGATGCGGGCGCCATAAACCTGCGGATCAAAATTTGCGGCCATCTGTTCAATGAATGCGCGGTCGATGACCCGGCCGTCGGTGGTGGCGCCTTCGACGGCGACGCGGAAGAATTTCGACTTTGTTGGTGCTGCGCTGGTCGTCTTTGCCATGGTGTCGGTATTTTGGAAGTTCGAATACCGCCATGGTCGACGTTGCTGCGCGTAGAAACAATCGGCAGCGGGTTGATAACAGTCTTAGCGACTTTCCGACGGGGGCTTTTACAAGCGTTGGCCTCTACGCTGGCGGCATGTTAATCAAACCAGTCCAAATTAAGCCAGCCAAACGCGGCGCCACGCGCGCGCCAGGCACGCTTGCAAAGTTCACACCCGTTGCCAATGATCCCGCCGCCATGCGCGATGCCGCCCGCAGCCTGTACTGGCAAGGCTGGCGTATCTCCTCGATTGCCAAGCATCTAAAAATCAAGCGCAGCACAGTCGCCAGCTGGAAAGAGCGCGACAAGTGGCATTTGTCGACGGCGATTGATCGCATGGAATCGACCATCGAAGCGCGCATGGTGCAACTGATCGACAAGGAAGTAAAAAGCGGTAGCGACTTCAAGGAAATCGACCTACTCACGCGCTCCCTGGTGCAGATGTCGCGCAAGCGCCGCTATGACGGCGGCGGCAATGAGGCGGATCTCAATCCAAACCTGGACAAGCGCAACGCCGGCCCGAAGAAGAAGCCAACACGCAACGATTTCAGCACTGAGCAGAAAGACCAGCTGCTGGAGGCGTTCCGCGATTCGCTGTTTGATTACCAGAAAGTTTGGTATCGCAACGGCCATGAGCGCACGCGCATGATCCTGAAGTCGCGCCAGATCGGCGCGACCTGGTATTTCGCCCGCGAGGCGCTGGCCGACGCCATGGAAACCGGCCGTAATCAAATCTTCCTGTCGGCGTCGAAAGCCCAGGCGCACGTATTCAAGCAATACATCGTTCAGTTCGCGCAGGAATCCGCCGGCATCAGTCTGTCAGGCGACCCGATCATTTTGCCGAATGGCGCCCACCTGTATTTCCTGGGGACCAATTCGCGCACCGCCCAGGGCTACCACGGCAATTTCTACTTTGACGAATTCTTCTGGACCCACAATTTCCAGGAGCTGAACAAAGTGGCATCCGGTATGGCGCTGCATGAGAAATGGCGTAAGACCTATTTTTCGACGCCGTCATCGACCACGCACCAGGCGTATCCGTTCTGGATCGGCGAGCTGTTCAACAAGGGCAGATCCAAAGCCGACCAGTACAAGATCGATGTCAGCCACGCCAAGTTGATGAACGGCTTTACTGGACAGGACCAGATCTGGCGCCAGATCGTCACCATCCTGGATGCCGAGCGCGGCGGCTGCAACCTGTTCAACATCGACCGCCTGCGCAATTTCGAGTACAGCCCGGACCAGTTTGAAAACCTGCTGATGTGTAATTTTATCGATGACACTGCATCGATATTTCCACTCGCCGAGCTGCAGCGCTGCATGGTCGATTCCTGGGAAGCGTGGGAAGACGTCAAACCGTTTGCGGCGCGCCCGTTCGGCTACCGCTCGGTCTGGATCGGTTACGACCCTTCGCTGACCGGCGACAGCGCCGGCTGCGTGGTGCTGGCGCCGCCGCTGGTCGCCGGCGGCAAGTTCCGCGTGCTGGAGCGCCACCAATGGCGCGGCATGGACTTTGCCGCCCAGGCGGAAGCCATCCGGCAAATGAGCTTGCGCTACAACGTCGAATACATCGGTATCGACACTACCGGCATGGGTATCGGCGTATTCCCTATCGTAAAGCAGTTTTTCCCGAACGCGACCGCGATCAACTATTCGCCCGAGGTCAAGACCCGCATGGTCTTGAAGGCGAAGGACGTCATCAGCAAGGGCCGCTTTGAATTTGACGCCGGCGCCACCGACCTGGCGCAAGCGTTCATGGCGATCCGCAAAACCATCACCGCCAGCGGGCGCCAGGTCACGTATGACGCCGGCCGCACCGACGAAACCGGCCACGCCGACTTGGCCTGGGCTTGTATGCACGCGCTCGATCACGAGCCAATCGAAGGCGTATCGAAAGCCACCACCTCATTTATGGAGATTTTTACCTCATGAAGAAACAACGATTCAAACGTATCCAACAACCCGCGCCGGCGCCGCCCGACCAGGTGGCGCCAGCGTCATCCGTGGAGGCGTTCGCTTTCGGCGACCCGACGCCGGTGCTGGACCATGCCGACATCATGGAAAGCCTGGAGTGCTGGCTCAATGGCCGCTGGTACGAGCCGCCAGTCAGCTGGCAAGGCCTGGCGAAGTCGTTTAATTCCAGCGTCCACCACAGCAGCGCCATCCATTTCAAGGCCAACATCCTGACGTCGACCTTTGTGCCGCACAAATGCCTGTCGCGGGACGCCTTCAAGCGGTTCACGCTGGATTTCCTGACTTTCGGTAATGCCTACCTGGAGAAGCGCGTCAGCCGCACTGGTCAGATCCTCCAGTTGAAGCACTCCCTTGCCAAGTACATGCGGCGCGGCACGGACTTGGATAACTATTTTTTCGTGTCCGGCTGGCAGCAGGAACATGAGTTTGCCAAGGGCGCGGTCTTCCACCTGATGGACCCGGATGTGAACCAGGAGGTCTACGGATTGCCGCAGTACCTGTCCGCCTTGCAGTCGGCCTGGCTCAACGAATCGGCCACGCTGTTCCGGCGCAAGTATTACAAGAACGGTTCTCACGCCGGCTTCATTCTGTACATGACCGACGCGGCCCAGGACATCAAGGACGTCGACAAGCTGCGCAATGCGCTGAAGGACAGCAAGGGGCCGGGCAATTTCCGCAACGTTTTCATGTACGCACCAGGCGGCAAGAAAGACGGTATCCAGATCCTGCCGGTGTCCGAGGTCGCGGCCAAGGACGAATTTTTTAACATCAAGGGCGTGACCCGCGACGACCTGCTGGCGGCGCACCGCGTGCCGCCGCAGTTGATGGGGATCATGCCGAGCAATGCCGGCGGCTTCGGCGCCGTCGAGCCAGCGGCCAAGGTGTTCGCACGTAACGAGCTGGTGCCGCTGCAATCGCATTTTTTAATGATTAACGAATGGCTGGGAGAAGAGATAGTGAAATTTAACGACTACACATTAGAGAACATGGAAGGGAAGGCAGCATGAGCGACGTAGCAGACCGCGCCGAGTGGCGCATTGCAAAGGACATCGAAGCAGCCATGGCGCATGCGCGCCGCACGCCCAAGCTGGAGGCGGACGGGCATTGCCATTACTGTGATGATGATGTCGCCCATGGGGCGCTGTTCTGCAATACGGATTGCCGGGATGACTACCAGAAGGAACAGGAGGCGTACAGGCGCGCCGGACGCTAATGGTATACCTGCCCCGCCGCCATATCGTAACGGCGGCGCCTGCATCGATCTGAGCCGCCTTGTGCGGCTTTTTTAACGTCATGACAATGCCGTATTGTCATGAAAAAGATGCCGGCAGCGGCCTTTAATTCGCAGTCCCCCCCACGCCTGCCGGCCCCGTTAAATGCACCGGTTTTAACGCAGTTCGCAAAAACGCCAAAGTCCCGCGCAGCTTAGCGCTGCGAGGGAAATAGGCTGCAACGGTTTGACGCAAAATGACGCGTTTTTGGACTAATGGTATGGACGCCCTCTCTCAAGAGCGGTAGGTTTAAAGTTGAGATTTCTCAACCCTCCAAGGAGTCCACCATGGAAGCGCACACGATAGGAGTTGATCTAGCGAAGAACCTGTTTCAGGTTCACGGTGT
>NZ_DATMRB010000012.1:0-26178 GCF_035566555.1 Collimonas sp. | reverse complement strand
GCCGTCGGCCGACCGCGAACTGAAGAACCGCCAGGAAGAAGCGCTGAAGACCCTGCGCCTGTACGGCTTGCCGCCCGACGCCCATGAGCCGCTATGGCAGCAGCTCGACGTCGCCTATTTCCTGCGCCACGACGCTTCCGACATCGCCTGGCAAACCCGCTCCTTCTGCAACTTGATCGACAACCCTGCGACTATCGTCAAATGCCGCCTGGCGCCGATCGGCGAAGGCTTGCAGGTGGCGGTCTACACCAAGGACCGCAGCGATCTGTTCATCCGCATCTGCAGCTATTTCGACAGCAAGAATTTCAGCATCCTGGACGCCAAGATCCAGACCACGCGCCACGGCTACGCGCTCGACTCCTTCCTGATCAGCGCGCCGCTGTTCGCCAAGCACTACCGCGACATCATCAACCTGATCGAGCATGAGCTGACCGCCTTGCTGCAAACCGACAGCGCCCTGCCTGCGACCTCGCGCGGGCGCCTGTCGCGCCTTTCGCGCACCTTCCCGCTGACGCCGACGGTCGACCTGCGGCCGGACGACCGCGGCCAGTACTACCTGCTGTCGATCACCGCCAACGACCGCACCGGCCTGCTGTTTTCGGTCGCCAGCGTACTGGCCAAGCACAAGATCAACCTGCATACCGCCAAGATCATGACCCTCGGCGAACGTGTCGAAGACGTTTTCCTGGTGGACGGCAATGCGCTCAACCACGCGCGCATGCAGATCCAGCTAGAGACTGATTTGCTCGATGCCTTGCACATTTAAACGTAGGGTGGGCACCTGTGCCCACGCGTGACCGATGCGCAGGGAGAGCAGTTGTATACCAAGCGTAGGGTGGGCAGAAAAGCCTGCCCACCCTACGCTTCAGACAATATTTTTAATTTTTTTTAGCACGCCATGACTGAACCACTACGCCTTTCCAAACGCATGTCAGAACTCGGGCTATGCTCGCGCCGCGAGGCCGATGAATGGATCGCACGCGGCTGGGTGCGGGTCGACGGCATCGTCGTCTCGGAACTCGGCAGCAAGGTGCTGCCGAGCCAGCGCATCAGCGTAGAACGCCAGGCCGCCGCCGAACAATCGAAACGCGTCACCATCCTGATCAACAAGCCGGTCGGCTTTGTCAGCGGCCAGGCCGAGGACGGCTATCAGCCGGCCGTGGCGCTGATCAAGGAAGCAAACCGCTGGAGCGAAGACCGCTCGCCTACCCTGTTCCACCCGACCCAGCTGCGCAGCCTGGTGCCCGCCGGCCGCCTCGACATCGACTCGGTCGGCCTGCTGGTGCTGACCCAGGACGGCCGCATCGCCAAGCACCTGATCGGCGAAGAGACCAGCGTCGACAAGGAATACCTGGTGCGGGTACGCTATACCAAAGGCGAGAAGCTGCCCGACGCCGAACTGCGCCGCCTCAACCACGGCCTCACGCTGGACGGCAAGAAGCTCAAGCCGGCCATCGTCAAATGGCAGAACGAAGATCAGCTGAGTTTTACCCTGCGCGAAGGCAAGAAGCGCCAGATCCGCCGCATGTGCGACATGGTCGGCCTGAAGGTGCTGGGCTTGAAACGGGTGCGGATTGGCGGGGTCAAGCTGGGGAATCTGCCAGAGGGACAGTGGCGCTACCTGGGGGCGGACGAGCAGTTCTAGGAAATTGGGAATGCCGCGTGGGCAGAAATACCTGCCCACCCTACCCTGCGCGCAGACATGTAGGGTAGGCGCAGGTGCCCATGCGTAACAGCAATTACAGGAAACGATCCAGTATCTTGCGGCTGGCCTTGTCCAGCGCCTGGGTATCGCGAATCAGGAACTGCACGCCATGGCTATCCGCGATCAGCAGGCTGGTCGCCACGATACGGCGGATATCCTCCTCGCCCTTGAGCGTGAAGGAAGCATCGCCACGGTTGGTTTCCACATACCAGATGCTGGGCGCGGTGTAGCTGGACACTCTCTGGATGCGCTTGATTTCCGGCATGAACTCGCGGCTGGCCAGTTCTGTTTCGACCATCGCCCGGGTTGTGTCCGGCAGATCCGACAAGCGGCTGATCCAGGACAGTTCGTGGCCATCGGCGCTGACCAGCGACAGGCCGTCGTCCGGCGCGCCAATCGGAAACGCCCGTACCGGCACCACGCCTTCGTGCACCTCGCCATTGACGGCGGTGTAGACCAGGCGGCCAAAAGCATTGTGGCTCAGTTTGAAATCATGTGTCGTCATACGTTCTCTTCGCTGTCTTCGTCGACCAGTTGCGGCTCGCCATCACCTTCCGGATTGCGCAACTGCGCCTGGTACAGACGGTAATAGGCGCCTTCGCGCAGCATCAATTCGTCATGGCTGCCGACTTCGACGATCTGGCCGCGGTCCAGCACCACCAGGCGGTCGGCCTTGCGCAAGGTCGACAAGCGGTGCGCAATCGCAATCGTGGTGCGGCCCTGGACCAGGTTATCGAGCGCTTTCTGGATTTCTTTCTCAGTCGTGGTATCCACCGATGAGGTGGCTTCGTCCATGATCAGGATGCGCGGATCGATCAGCAGCGCGCGCGCAATCGAGATGCGCTGGCGCTCGCCGCCCGACAGCGCCTGGCCGCGCTCGCCCACCAGCGAGTCGTAGCCTTGCGGCAGGCGCAGGATGAATTCATGGGCATGGGCGGCGCGGGCTGCGGCGACGATTTCCTCGCGCGTGGCCTCCGGCTTGCCGTAGCAGATGTTCTCGGCAATCGTGCCGAAGAACAGGAAAGGCTCCTGCAGCACCAGGCCGATATTGCGGCGGTATTCCGAGATCGGCATCGAACGGATATCGACGCCATCCAGGCGTATCGAACCTTCCGAGACATCGTAGAAGCGGCAAATCAGGTTCACCAGCGTGCTCTTGCCGGAACCGCTGTGGCCGACCAGGCCGATCATCTCGCCCGGCTTGATATCCAGGCTGACGCCGCGCATCACGGCCCGGTTGCCGTAGCGGAAACCGATGTCGCGCAGCTCGATGGCGCCTTTGACGTGTTCCAGATGAACCGGATTGGCCGGCTCGGGAACGCTGGAGACGTGATCGAGGATTTCAAATATGCGCTTGGCGCCGACCGCCGCCTTTTGCGTCACCGAGACAATCCGGCTCATCGAATCCAGGCGGGTATAGAAACGGCTGATATAGGCCAGGAACGAGGCCAGCACACCGACCGTGATTTCATTCTTGGAAACCTGCCAGATGCCGAAGACCCAGACCACCAGCAAACCGATTTCAGTCAGCAGGGTTACGGTCGGCGAAAACAGCGACCAGATCTTGTTGACGCGGTCGTTGACCAGCAGGTTGTGCTGGTTGGCGTCGCGGAAGCGCGTGGCTTCGCGCTTTTCCTGGGCAAAGGCCTTGACCACGCGGATGCCGGGAATGGTGTCGGCCAGCACATTGGTGACTTCGGCCCAGATGCGATCGATCTTTTCAAAGCCATGTTTGAGCTTGTCGCGCACCAGGTGAATCATCCAGGCGATGAACGGCAGCGGCACCAGGGTCACCAGCGCCAGCCATGGATTGATCGAAAACAGGATCACCGCGGTCATGATGATCATCAGGACGTCGATGGCGAAGTCCAGCAGATGCAGGGAGAGGAAGACGCAGATGCGATCGCTTTCCGAACCGATGCGTGCCATCAGGTCGCCGGTGCGCTTGCCGCCGAAGTACTCCTGCGACAGGCGCAGCAAGTGTTCATAGGTCGTGGTGCGCAGGTTGGCGCCGATACGCTCGCTGACCAGCGCCAGGATATAAGTGCGGGCCCAGCCCAGGCTCCAGGCCACCAGCGCGGAAGCCAGCAGTCCGGACAGGTACAGCTTGACGAGGTCGACATTGATGGGTTTGCCGTTCTGATAAGGAATCAGCACATTGTCCATCAAGGGGCCCATCAGATAAGGCGGCACCAGAGTGGCGGCGGTGGAAATCAGCATCAGCACGAAACCCAGCAGCAGCATGCCCTTGTAGGGCGTGGCGAAGCGCGCCAGGCGGAACAGCGCCCAGGTCGACGAAGGCTCGGCGCCTTTTTCGGGGCAGATCAGGCATTCCTCGCTGTCCGCGGGCAGCGGCGCCTTGCATTGCGGGCAAACGGCCTGCTCTTCACGCAAGGCCGAACGCCCGGCCAGGCGGTCGTCGCGCTGCTGTTCGAAGACCTTGATCAGGCGCAGCGCATCGAGATTCAGGCCGAGCGTATAGCGCCAGCTTGCCAGCTGCTGTTGCTCGTCAAGCAACTCCAGGCTGCCGACGCCGGCATGATCGTGGTGGCCGAGCTTGAGGCCGGCGCGATAGCTCCACTCGCGCCAGCTGCTGTCCTCGGCCATCTTGGCCAGTACGCGCTGATTGGTGACCAGCACCAGTCCTTGTGCAAAATGCAGTGAAGCGTTGAGATCGATGGCCAGGGACGCAAGGATTTCCTCGGCCGGCGCAAGCTGAGTTGTCACTTCAGCACGTAAAGTGGCGGGCAAAGCGGCAGGCAAGTTATGGGATAAATAATTACCGGCGCGGGATAATGGGGATATTGGGTTGCTTTTCATCTAAACGGCATGGTGTGTCCGCGCGCATAATGGCTAACGGACCGGATGGAATTTTGTGTGAAACCGCCTTGGTACAAGGTGACAATTATTTGGCACGCCCTTCGGGAGCTGCAGCTGGCGTCGCTTAGCGCGCGCTCGCACCCTCAAACACATTGAAAACAGGCCAAAATGGCTCACATCGTCTGCCGCAAGTATTATATCCTATCGGGTTTTCTGGAAACGTTACTCTTCGTTACTAAATAACACTATCTATTTGGACATTATTATTTAGTAATTGGATGTAAACCAAACTGCTCTTTAACGCGTTACAAGTTGTTGCAGGGTGTTGAAACCGGCGCGCGCAAGCGTTCCTGATCCACGAATGGCCATTTTGGCCAGCCCTTTTGGCCAACGCCTATAGCCTCATTGCTGACTCATGAAAAACATTGAAATTCTCCGTATCATGTCCCTGCGCGGACCGAATATATGGACATATAGATCAACCCTTGAGGCGTGGATCGACATTGGCGAACTGGAAGACTTCCCCTCTAATACCCTGCCCGGCTTCAACCAGCGTCTGACCGGCTGGCTGCCATCCCTGATCGAACACCGTTGCAGCTATGGCGAACGCGGCGGCTTTGTACAACGCCTGCAAGACGGCACCTGGCCCGGCCACATTCTCGAACACGTCACTCTGGAACTGCAAAACCTGGCCGGCATGCCGGGCGGATTCGGCAAAGCCCGCAGCACCTCGGTGCGCGGCGTCTATAAAGTAGCGGTGCGCGCGCGCCACGAAGAAGTCACCCGCGCCGCCCTGCACGCCGCCCGCGACCTGGTGATGGCGGCGATTGAAGACCAGCCGTTCGATGTACCCGCCACCATTGCCTCGCTGCGCACCATGGTCGACTCGCGTTGCCTGGGCCCCAGCACCGCCTGCATTGTCGAAGCCGCGGACGAACGCCGCATCCCCTCTTTCCGCCTGACCGACGGCAACCTGGTGCAGCTCGGCCACGGCTTTCGTCAGCGCCGCATCTGGACCGCGGAAACCGACCAGACCAGCGCCATCGCCGAAAGCATCTCCAGCGACAAGGACCTGACCAAGACCCTGCTGCAAGCCTGCGGCGTGCCGGTGCCGGAAGGCCAGGTCGTGGACAGCCCGGCTGAAGCCTGGGAAGCCGCCGAAGACATCGGCTTGCCGGTGGTGGTCAAGCCCACCGACGCCAATCATGGCCGCGGCGTCTTCATCGACCTCAACACCCGCGAGGAAATCGAAACCGCCTACACGCTGGCGCTGGAGGAAGGCAGCAGCGTGATCGTCGAGCGCTTCATCCGCGGCAACGAACACCGCCTGCTGATCGTCGGCGGCCGTCTGGCTGCGGCTGCACGTGGCGAACCATTGTCGGTAGTAGCCGACGGCAGTTCGACCATCCTGCAGCTGATCGACAGCCAGATCAATTCCGATCCGCGCCGCGGCGAGCTGGAAGAATGCCCGCTCAGCCTGGTGCTGCTGGACCAGGAACCGGTGGTGCGCGTGGAGCTGGAACGCCAGGGCTACAGCGGCGATTCGATCCCGCCGGCCGGCAAGCAAGTCCTGATTCAACGCAACGGCAACGTCTCGATCGACGTCACCGACCTGGTGCATCCAAGCGTCGCCGCTGCCGCCTCGCTGGCGGCACGCGTGGTCGGCCTGGATATCGCCGGCGTCGACCTGGTGGCGGAAGACATTTCCCGTCCGTTGGAAGAACAGCGCGGCGCCATCGTCGAAGTTAACGCCGGCCCCGGCCTGCTGATGCACCTGAAGCCAGCGGAAGGCCGGCCGCGCCCGGTTGGCCGCGCCATCATCGAACATCTGTTCGCCGCTGCCGACAATGGCCGCATCCCGATCGTCGGCGTCTCCGGCACTCATGGCAAGACCACCGTCTCGCGCCTGATCGCATGGCAACTGCACCTGAGCGGCAACCATGTCGGCCTGGCTTGCGGCGACGGCCTCTATTTCGCCCAGCGCCGGGTAGAAAAAGGCGATTGCGCCAACTGGGAATCGGCCCAGCGCGTGCTGATCAACCGCGCGGTGCAAGCGGCGGTTTTTGAAAACAGCCACGACACCATCTTGTCCGAAGGCCTGGTGTACGACCGCTGCCAGGTTGGCGTGGTCACCAACATCGCTGCCAACGACAGCCTGCCGCAGTACTACATCGGCGATGCCGAGGAAATGGTGAAAGTCACCCGCACCCAGGTCGACGTCGTGCTGCCGACCGGCGTCGCGGTGCTGAACGCCGCCGATGCGCTGGTGGCCGAGATGGCCTCGCTGTGCGACGGCGAAGTGATTTTCTTCGGCCTCAACCCTGCCCTGCCGGTCATCGCCGAACATCTCGAAAAGAACAAGCGCGCCGTGTTCATCCGCAACGACCAGATCATGCTGGCTACCGGCAAGAACGAATTGCTGCTGGCGGACATCACCACCGTGCCGCTGATTACCCGCAGCAAGGACAGCTTCCAGACTGAAAACGTACTGGCGGCGGTTGCCGCGGCATGGGCGCTGGACATCTCGCACGACTTGATGCGCGCCGGGATTGAAACTTTCGAGATGGCATAGCGAGTCGCTTGCTTAAGTAAAAACAGAATCATCAGAAAATTAGGAAAACCTGTCGATGGACGTATCACGTATCCGAGTACTTCGCGGCCCCAATCTGTGGAGTCGACATACCGCTATTGAAGCCATTGTGTCCTGCGCCGAAGCGGAACGCGCCATTGCCGGCATCGCCGGCTTCGAAGCCAAGCTGCGTGAACGCTTTCCGCAAATGGGCTTCCTGCAGGCGACCGGCAAGAACGAAGTGGTGTCCATGGCTCATGCCCTGGAAATCGCCGCCCTCGGGCTGCAGTCTGAGGCCGGCTGTCCGGTCACCTTCAGCCGCACCGTGCCGACAATGGAAGCCGGCGTCTACCAGGTCATCGTCGAATACAGCGAAGAAGAAGTCGGCCAGCTGGCCTTCGAACTGGCGCGGCAACTGTGCCTGGCGGCCCTGACCGACCAGCCCTTCGACCTGGCAAGCGCGCTGGCGCGGCTGCAGGAACTGGACGAAGACATCCGCCTCGGCCCCAGCACTGGTTCCATCGTGCAGGCCGCGGTTGCGCGCGGCATTCCGTTCCGCCGTCTGACCGGCGGCAGCATGGTGCAGTTCGGCTGGGGCAGCCGCCAGCGCCGCATCCAGGCCGCGGAAACCAATCACACCAGCGCTATCGCCGAATCGATCGCGCAAGACAAGGACCTGACCAAGAAGCTGCTGAACGCCGCCGGCGTGCCGGTGCCGATGGGCCGCGTGGTTTCCAGCGCCGAAGAAGCCTGGGCTGCTGCCCAGGAAATCGCCAGCCCGGTGGTGCTCAAGCCGCGCGACGGCAACCAGGGCAAGGGCGTGGCAGTCAACATCACTGCACGCGAGCAGGTCATGGCGGCATTCGAGGTCGCTGCCGAAATCTGCTCGGAAGTGATCGTCGAGCGCTATCTGCCCGGCCATGACTTCCGCCTGCTGGTGGTTGGCAACCATCTGGTGGCGGCCGCCCGCCGCGATCCGCCGCAGGTGATCGGCGACGGTGTGCGCACCATCCGCCAGTTAGTCGATCATGTCAACAGCGATCCGCTGCGCGGCGAAGGCCATGCCACTTCGCTGACCAAGATCCGCTTCGATGCGATCGCCCTGGCGACGCTGGCGAAACAGAATTACGCTGCCGACTCGGTGCCGCCGCAAGGCACGCGCGTGGTGTTGCGCAACAATGCTAACCTGAGCACCGGCGGCACCGCCACCGACGTTACCGAAGACGTGCACCCGGAGCTGGCCGCACGCGCCGTCGCCGCGGCGCAAATGGTCGGCCTCGACATCTGTGGCGTCGACGTGGTCTGCAACAACGTCCACCAGCCGCTGGAAGAACAGGAAGGCGGCGTAGTCGAAGTCAACGCCGCGCCCGGCCTGCGCATGCATATCAGTCCTTCCTACGGCAAAGGCCGCGCGGTCGGCGCCGCCATCATGTCGACCATGTTTGAAGATGGCGACAATGGCCGCATCCCGCTGGTAGCGGTGGCCGGCACCAACGGCAAGACCACCACCGTGCGCCTGATCGCCCACCTGCTCGGACGCAAGGGACTGCGCGTCGGCATGACCAATTCCGACGGCGTCTACATCGAAAAACAACGTATCGACACCGGCGACTGCAGCGGTCCGCGCAGCGCCCGCAACGTCCTGATGCATCCGGACGTCGACGCCGCGGTATTTGAAACCGCGCGCGGCGGTATCCTGCGCGAGGGCCTGGGCTTTGACCGTTGCGACGTCGCCGTGGTCACCAACATCGGCATGGGCGACCATCTTGGCCTGAGCTTTATCAGCACGGTGGAAGACCTGAGCGTGGTCAAGCGCGTCATTGTTGAAAACGTCGCGCCGGGTGGCCACGCGGTCTTGAACGCTGCCGATCCGATGGTGGCCAGCATGGCCAAGGCTTGCCCTGGCTCGGTCACTTTCTTTGCCCATGATTTCCATCACCCGCTAATGACCACCCACCGCGCCCAGGGCCACCGGGTGGTGTACCAGGACGGTAATGCCATCGTCGCCGCCAAGGGCAAGCAGGAACACCGGCTGCTGCTGCAGGAAATTCCGCTGACCCGCAATGGCACCATCAGTTTTCAGATCGAGAACGCCATGGCAGCCATCGCCACCGCCTGGGCCTTGAATCTAGACTGGGATGTGATACACGCCGGCCTTGCCAGCTTCATCAACGATGCCGCCACTGCGCCCGGCCGCTTCAATGTATTCGAGTATCGCGGCGCCACCCTGATCGCCGATTACGGCCATAATCCGGACGCCATCCAGGCGCTGGTCAAAGCGATCGACAGCATGCCCGCCAAACGCCGCTCGGTAGTCATCAGCGGCGCCGGCGACCGCCGCGATATCGATATCCGCCACCAGACCGAAATCCTGGGCGACGCCTTCGATGAAGTGATTCTTTACCAGGACCAGTGCCAGCGCGGCCGCGCCGACGGCGAAGCGTTGGGCTTGTTGCGCGAAGGTTTGAAGAATGCCCGCCGCACCACCGCCACAGAGGAAATCAACGGCGAATTCATCGCCATCGATACCGCCTTGTCGCATCTGGCGCCGGGCGATCTGTGCCTGATCCTGGTCGACCAGGTGGAAGAAGCGCTGGCGCATATTGCCAAGCGTATTGCGGAAGTTTGATTATTGCGATCTTTCGTCGCGTTTCAAATGCTTAGCTAACTGGGGTCAGAGTGAACTTTCTGCATGCTTTTTTGCAGAAACTTCACTCTGACCCCAGATGACTCGCTTTATCTCAACTAATCAGAAGTCACCCTACGCCGGCTTGTGCCCGGTCAACGCTGCACCGGCATTCAAGGGCAAGCGGCGCGTCACCGGAATCGAGGCCATCGAGAACAGGCCGATGACGATGAAAGCCGGCCAGAAATCGCCGGCAACTATGGTTTCATGACCCTGCAGGCGGCTGGAGAAATGCACCGCCAGGCCGCCTATCGTTACTCCCAATCCCAAGGAAATCTGCTGCACCACGCTGGCCAGGCTGGTGGCCCGGCTGACGTCCGCGCTATCCAGGTCAGCGTATGCCATGGTGTTCAGGCAAGTGAACTGCATCGACGGGAAAAAGCCGCCCAGCAAGACCACCGCCATCATCACCAGGTACGGCGTGGTCGGCGTGAACAGACCATACGAGGCCAGCGCCAGGCCGGCCAGCACCGCATTCCAGATCAGCACAGAACGGAAGCCGTAGCGGCGCAGCACCGAGGTGCCGATGGCTTTCATGAAGATCGCGCCAAAGGCAGAGGCGCAGGTAATGGTGCCGGCATGGAAGGCGTTCATGCCAAAGCCGACCTGCAAGGCCAGCGGCAACAGGAAAGGCACCGCGCCCAGGCCGATGCGGAACAGCGAGCCGCCCAGCACGCTGGCGCGGAAAGTCGGAATCCGCAGCAGGCGCAGGTCCAGCAGCGGAAACGGCTCGCGCCGTGCGTGCAGCAGATACACATACAAGGTCAGGCCACCCACTACGCACATGGCGAATGCCCATTCCGAGGCCAGCAGTTCGCCGTCGATCATCGACAAACCCAGCATCAGCAGCGTGCTGCCGACCGCCGACAGCACGAAACCCTTCATGTCGAGCGGCTGCAAATCGTCGGAGCGATAGTTCTCTATGTATTTGCTGGCAAGGTACATGCCGAGGATGCTGATCGGCACGTTGATCAGGAAGATCCAGCGCCAGTGGAAATAAGTAGTGATGAAACCGCCCAGCGGCGGTCCGATCACCGGACCCAGCTGCGACGGAATCGTCAGGTAGCTGATGGCCTTGACCAGCTCGGTGCGCGGCACCGCGCGGAAAATCACGATACGGCCGACCGGCACCATCATGGCGCCGCCTATGCCTTGCAAAAAACGGGCGGCGACGAATGCCGCCAGCGAGCTGGAAGCCGCGCACATCAACGAACCGCACAGGAACACCAGGATCGCCGAACGGAACACGGTGCGGGCGCCGAAACGGTCGGCAACCCAGCCGCTGATCGGAATGAAGACGCCGAGGCCGACCACATACGAGGTCAAGGCAAGTTTCAGGGTAAGCGGATCTTGGCCGAGGTCGCGCGCCAGCACCGGCAAGGAGGTGGCAATCACCGTCGCGTCCATGTTTTCCATGAACAGCGCACAAGCAACAATCAGCGGGATGAGGAGAGTACGTTGCACTGCCGATAACCGTAGGGTAAACAAAAAGACAGATGCAAGCAGTGATGCATCTGTCTTTTAGTAGTTTACACCTATTTCACGAAACCGGCAGGAGAGCTTGCTCAGGCCGGCTTGCGCTGCCCGGGATCGTAGTAAAACTGTTCTTCCGCGATCTTGTCGCCGCGCCAGACCTGGTAGGCGATTTCGTCTTGCCGGAAACTGCGGCCGTCCGGCAGTTCGATTTCGAACAGCCAGTTGATGGCGACGCGGTCGCCGTCGATCAGGAATGACTTGACCGCGAGCGTGCGGATTTGCTTGACCGCCGACAGCGCTTTTTCCTCGCCCGCCACCAGCAACGGCATTCCCTTGCGCGGCGGTTCCTGGTTTTCCTGCATGGAGGCGTCTTCGGTATAAAACTCCTCGATCGCTTCCACGTATTTGCCTTGCACAACCAGTTTTATGAAACTTTCAACACGTTCTCGATTTGGCATGAATTGATCCTGTGATGGTGTGTGGTTCAGGGCCTGTTGGCATATGATTTGGGAGTGCGAACGCGCGGCAGGCGTTACAGGCCTAGGCACGACGACGCGACGTAGCGGTGCTACGGCAAGGAGAAGTAACGACGGCATGTGACGCCTGCAGCCGTTCCCGGAGGGTTCCAACCAAAACGTGCGCTGGCGGCGTTGCATGGCTTGCTGGGGCTTCAGCCCCAGCTGTGCCACGCGCCTTGCCACCACACGTTTTGGTTGGAACGCATCTCCCAAATCATATGCCAACAGGCCCCAGCACTATACACAATTCAGAAAGGACCGTTTGACTGCCGCAATTTGTCCGGCAAGCCGTCATGCGGACCCAGCGGATCCTGCGGCGCATCGCTCCAGTACTGAGCGCCGATCGCCGCATTGCGCGCCGGATGCAAGGGATAGATCACCTGGTTGTCGGCGCGGAAGCACTCGCCCACCACCAGCAGCCGGACGTCGCTCTCGGTGTTGTTGATGAAGGTATGCGCCAGCCCGGTGCCGGTGGCGAAACCGACGCCGTCGCCCGGCGCCAGCCGGTGCAGATGGCCATCCAGCCAGACGTCCGGCGTGCCTTCGATGACGTAGGCGAATTCTTCTTCGGTCTTCTCGGCGTGCGGCCAGGACGTGCGGCGCCCGGGCGCCAGCACCTCATGGTGGATCCCTATCCTCTTCAAGCCGAAGCTGCGGCCGAACGGCGAACCGATGGACATCAGCTCGGCGCTGCCGGGATAGTGCGAATCGTCGGCGCCTTGGATTTCTTGCCAGTTCTTGATGCACTCCGGTCGCGCCATGTTGGTCTCCATTCGTTTGCAACGCCGTTATTGAGAAAGCAGAATGCGGTAGCCGACCGCGGTTTCGGTCAGCAGATGCTTGGGCTGGGCCGGATCGTGTTCCAGTTTCTGCCGCAAGTGTCCCATATATATCCGCAGGTAGTGCCCGCTCTCGGAATGCGATGGCCCCCACACTTCTTTCAGCAGCTGCGGATTGGTCACCACCCTCCCCGCATTGGCCACCAGCACCGTCAGCAAACGGTACTCGGTGGGCGTCAGGTGCACCGGCTGCTGCGCCTTGGTCACCAGCCGCGCCTGCAGGTCCAGCGTGACGTCGCCGAAGCGGATCAGGCCGTCATCGTCAGCCAACGGCTGATGTTGCCGCCGCAGCGTGGCGCGTACCCGCGCCAGCAGCTCGCCGACGCCGAACGGCTTGCTCAGGTAATCGTCAGCGCCGGCATCGAGCGCCTTGATCTTGTCCGCTTCATTGACGCGCGCCGACAGCACGATGATGGGCACGCGCGACCATTTCCTGACATCCAGGATGAAATCGACGCCGTCGCCATCCGGCAGCCCGAGATCGAGGATCACCAGGTTGGGCTTGCGGGTGCCGCAATCGATCAGGCCGCGTTGCATGGTCTGCGCTTCAAAGATCTGCCAGCCTTCGTCTTCCAGCGCGGCGCGCACAAAGCGCCGTATCTGCGGCTCGTCTTCGACCAATAGCGCAATGGGGGTGGGTTGCATCGTCATGTTTTCTCCATGTTGCCGGCGTTGCCGACATGAGTGGCGGCAGCATCCATTCTGAGTTCGTGCTCTTCCAGGTCGGGCATGCTGGGCGGCGTGCCGAGCGGGATGGTAAAGATGAATTCGGCGCCGCTGCCGACGCTGCGGGCACGGATGGTGCCGCCGTGCGCCTCGACAATCGCGCGGCAGATCGCCAGCCCCAGACCAACGCCGGGCTTGGCCGACTCGCGCTCGCCGCGTGTGAATTTTTCGAATATGGCGTCTTCCATGCCGCTCGGCAGCCCCGGTCCGTCATCCGCTACGGTGACCGCCAGGAAACGGCTGTTGACCGCCGCCGCCAGCACGATGTGAGAACCAGGCGGCGTGTATTTGGCGGCATTTTCCAGCAGATTGCACAGCACGCGCTCAATCAAGACCGCGTCGAAGCGGATCAGCGGCAGCTCGTGCGCCACCCGGATTTCGATCTGATGCCCGACCAGCGCCGACGCGCTGGCGCGCAGCGCACTGCCGACCACTTCTTCAAACGGCTGCCACTGCAGGTTCAGCTTCACCTCGCCGCTCTGGATCCTGGCCATGTCCAGCAGGTTGGTGACCAATGCGCTCATGCGCAGCATCTCGCTGTGCAGGGCGCCTGCCAGCACTTGCTGGTTTTCCTGCAATGGCGGTTTCGACAGCACCAGCGATTCGGACAAGCCGATCAGCGCCGTCAAAGGCGTACGCAAATCGTGCGACAGCGCCGACAGCAGGGAATTGCGCAGCCGTTCCGATTCCATCCGCACCAACGCGTCCTGCGCCACTTCGACATAGTGCACCCGTTCCAGCGCAATCGCCGTCAGGGTGGCGAAGGTATACAACTGCTGTTGCTGTTCCGGGATCAGGATCCAGCGCCGGCTGTGCGGCAGAATCGCCAGCACGCCGCGCGTGCGCATCGGCGCCACCAGCGGCAGGTACAGATAATTGCTGGCCGGCAGCGTGTCGGTGCCGATACCGGCGCTGCTGGCATTGTCGAAAGCCCATTGGGCGATACCCATGTCGAGGGCGGCGGCAACGTTGGCGACATCTTCCGGTATCACCGGCGGCAGCTGCAAGCGCCCGGCATCGTCCGGCACCAGCAGCAAGGTCTTGGCCTGGAAACTGCGCTGCAGGAACTGGCGGCTGGTTTCAAAGATCTGCTCGGTTTGCAGGACGCCCGACAAGGCGCGGGCGAATTCAAACAAGGCGCGCGAACGCGCTTCGCGGTCCGAGGCGATGCGGGCCTGGTAGCGCAAACCAGTGGTCAAATGGGTAATCGTCAAGCCCACCGCCAACATTACGCCGAAGGTCAGCAGGTATTGGAAATCGCTGACGGCAAAGGAGAAACGCGGCGGCACGAAAAAGAAATCGAAAGAGGCGATGCTCAGCAGCGCGACAAAGATCGCCGGTCCGCGGCCGTAGCGGATGGCGATCAAGACCTCCGCCAGCAGGTACAGCATGACGATATTGGCGAGATCGAAAAACGGCAGTATCGGCGTCGCCAGCAGGGTGACCAGCACGCACACGCCGAACGCCCAGCCGTAGCCCCACCATTCGATCCGGCTTTGCTTGGGTAAATGGCGCGGGAAATTGCGGTCTGCAGCCCCCTCTTCCTTGACGGCGGCGCTGGCCGGCGGCACGCCGATTTCGATCAGGTCGATATCGCTGGCTTGCGCCGCGATGCGCGCAGCGTGGTTCGGCTGCCAGAAAAACTGGCGCTGGCTGCGGCCGATGATGATCTTGGAAAAATTATGGCTGCGTGCATAAGCGGCCATGACTGCGGCAACATCGTTGCCCGCCAGGACGGCCGTGGTCGCACCCAGATCCTGCGCCAGCTTGAGCGTCTTCAGGATGCGCTCGCGTTTGGCGGAAGACAGGCGTTGCAGTTTAGGCGTCTCGACATAGATCGCCTGCCATTCGGCATTCAGCTGGGTCGCCAGCCGCGCCGTGCTGCGTATCACATGCTCGGCGCTCGGCGATGGCCCGACGCAGGCGAGCAGCGCGGCATCGGTCTGCCACACCGCGCCGATCGACTTTTCTATGCGATATGCCTGGACATCGCCCTGCAAGCGGTCGGCGGTGCGGCGCAAGGCCAGCTCGCGCAAGGCGATCAGATTACCCTTGCGGAAAAAATTGCGCGAAGCACGCTCGGCTTGCGGCAGCTTGTACACCTTGCCGAGCTTGAGGCGGTTGAGCAGTTCGTCGGCCGGCAGATCCACCAGCACCACTTCATCGGCGGCATCGAATACCGTATCCGGCAAGGTTTCCGCCACCCGGATGCCGGTGATGCCGCCCACCACGTCGTTCAGGCTTTCCAGATGCTGCACGTTCAGCGTGGTGAAGACGTCGATGCCGGCGTTCAGCAACTCTTCCACATCCTGCCAGCGCTTCGGATGGCGCGAGCCGGAAGCGTTCGAATGCGCCAGTTCGTCGACCAGTATCAGGGATGGCTTGCGCTGCAGCGCCGCGTCCAGATCGAACTCCGGCAGCTGCTTGTCGCGGTATTCCACCTGTTTGAGCGGTAGCAGCTCCAGGCCGTTCAGCAAGGCTGCAGTTTCCGCCCTGCCGTGGCTCTCGATCACCCCGGCCAGCACCTCGCGGCCTTCGCTATGCAGTTTGTGCGCTGCGCTGAGCATGGCGTAGGTTTTGCCGACGCCGGCCGAGGCGCCGAAATAGATACGCAGCTTGCCGCGTCCGGCCAGGCTCTCCTGCACTTGCAGTTGCGCCAGCAGGGCATCCGGATCGGGGCGCAGGTCGCCGTTTGAGTTAGGTGAGGTCATTAAGTGTGAGGACCCAGTTGGAGCTATCGTTGCAAGGAACAAGCGAGCTTGTACATCAATTGTAGATGGAATTCATCTGCTGTTGCCACTATCGCACGCTGTTTCAAGCTGTTTCAGCCTGTTTCCACGCAGCGGCCGCAAATGGCAACGGGCCGGCAGGTTTTAACCTTGCCGGCCACTGTTACAGGAACAACTCAGCAACAAGGATTAGAACGTCTTGGTCGCCGATATCACCAGCGCAGTCTTGCCCAGATCTTTACGGTCAGGCGACGGTCCGACATAACTCTTGGTGTCGGTGCCGATCAGGGCGACGCTGCCCGACAGGAAACCGAAATCCTTGGTCAGACCGACTTTCCAGTCGTTATAGCTGGATGCCGAATTGTTTTTCACGGTTTGATGGCCGGCGTGCAGATTGACCGTATAGCCGTTGGTCACATCGATATTGACGCCGATATCCAGGTAGCCGCTGTTCTTGCTGTTGGCAAAGCCGAACAGATTGGTCACCGACTGCGAATACTTGATGTAGGCCGGGCCGTAGCCAAGCTGGCCGTATAGTTCCGTCGTATCGGCGTTCGGATGCAGGTCGTTCGATGGATAGACGTAAGTCAGCACGCCGAAATCGTAGCTCAGGTCTTGCGTGAAGTTGCCCTTCTTGCCGGCATAGATATCCCATTCGATATTGCCGCTGCCGCCGCTATCCTTGATCCACTTCAGCGTCGACAGCCAGGTGCCGACATAAATGCCGGTCGGGTTGTTGCTGTAGTCGGCGCCGCCCTGCAGCGCCGGTTCCAGGCGTGTTTGCGAAATGCCGCGGAAGCGATAATCGGATACCAGGCTGGCATTGAATGTCAACGCGTTGTCGGGAACCGCAGCCGCCTCTTCTGCCTGTGAGCAGTTTGCGGTAAAGGCGGTCACGCCGATGACAGTCATCAGGCCAGCGAAATAGAATATTTTCTTCATGAGTTCCAAGTGAAACAAAAGGTAGTGTGACGATGTTGTATTTCAAGCTGCAAACGATATAGGCGCACAGAAGCTGACCGCACTATGTACGGTCAGTCCTGTAGAAAATATCGCTTTGGCTTGAAACGGGGGTAAAACTTAGTTTGCAGCGGGATGTTGCCTATCCAGTGCAAGATTCAAAGCCATGACATTGACCCGCGGCTCGCCGAGGAAACCCAGGGCGCGCTGCATCTGCAGGCTGGCGATCAGGCTGCGCACGGTGTCGACATCGAGCTTGCGCTCGCGCGCCACGCGGCCGGCCTGGTAATAGGCCGCCGCCAGGCTGATTTCAGGGTCGAGGCCGCTGGCGGAGGCAGTCACCAGGTCCACCGGAATCGGCAGCGTGTTGGTGGGATCAGCCGCCTTGAGGGCGTCGACCCGGCCTTTGACAGCGTCAATCAGCGCCGGGTTGCTCGGACCGAAGTTGGAGCCGCCGGACGACTGGGCGTTGTATGGCATCGGGGTGGTGGCCGACAAGCGTCCCCAGAAGTAGTTGGGAGCGGAAAACTCCTGGCCGATCAGGCGTGAACCGACCAGCGTGCCATTGTGCATGATCAGGCTGCCGGCGGCCTGGTCCGGGAACGCGGCCTTGCCGATGCCGGTCACGGCCAGCGGATAAATCACGCCGCAGAGGACAGTCAGGCCGACGAACAGCACCAGCGCCGGGCGCAGCACGCCTTGCGACGATACTTTCGAATGCACAGCCAGCTTGGCCGGCGGCAGCGTTGTAGATGATGTGGAAGATGCAGCGGATTTCATTTCTATACTCCTAATTACACCAGGTGCATGACCGACAGGATCATGTCAATCAGCTTGATACCGATAAAGGGCAAGATGATGCCGCCCAGGCCATAGATCAGCAGGTTGCGGCGCAGCAGCGAGGCGGCGCCGACAGCGCGATAGCGTACGCCCTTCAGTGCCAGCGGGATCAGCACCACGATGATCAGGGCGTTGAAAATGACCGCAGACATGATCGCCGACGACGGGCTGGCCAGATGCATCACATTCAGCGCCGCCAGCTGCGGATAAGTGGTGATGAAGGCAGCCGGGATGATCGCGAAGTACTTGGCGATATCGTTGGCGATCGAGAAGGTCGACAAGGCGCCGCGCGTCATCAGCATCTGCTTGCCGATCTCGACGATCTCCAGCAGCTTGGTCGGATTGGAATCCAGGTCGACCATGTTGCCGGCTTCCTTCGCCGCCTGCGTGCCGCTGTTCATCGCCACCGCCACGTCAGCCTGCGCCAGCGCGGGGGCATCGTTGGTGCCGTCGCCGGTCATCGCTACCAGGCGGCCCTCCGACTGATAGCTGCGGATCAGTTTCAGCTTGTCTTCCGGCGTCGCTTCCGCCAGGAAGTCGTCGACCCCTGCTTCGGCGGCAATCGAAGCCGCTGTCAGACGGTTGTCGCCGGTGATCATGACGGTCTTGATGCCCATCCGGCGCAGCTCGGCGAAACGCTCCTTGATGCCGCCCTTGACAATGTCTTTCAGCTCGACCACGCCCATCACCACGCCTTCGTCCACCACCACCAGCGGCGTGCTGCCGCGGCGGGCGACGTCGTCGACGCTGTGCGCCACTTCGGCCGGGAACGGCTGGCCCAGTTCGGCCATGTAGTTCTTCAAGGCTTCCGAGGAACCCTTGCGGATGGCGCGAATTTTTCCGGCATTGCCGGCATCGCCGATATCGATACCGCTCATGCGGGTTTGCGCGGTGAACGGCACGAAGCTGGCGTGCAGGGAGTTCATCTCGCGTTCGCGGATGTTGAAACGCTGCTTGGCCAACACCACGATGCTGCGGCCTTCCGGCGTTTCATCGGCCAGCGAGGCCAGTTGCGCCACATCGGCCAGCTGCTGCTCAGTGATGCCTGGCGCCGGAATGAAGGCCGACGCCTGGCGGTTGCCCAGTGTGATGGTGCCGGTCTTGTCCAGCAGCAGCACGTCGACGTCGCCGGCGGCTTCCACCGCACGGCCGGAGGTGGCGATCACGTTGGCTTGCATCATGCGGCTCATGCCGGCCACGCCGATGGCGGACAGCAAGGCGCCGATGGTGGTCGGGATCAGACAGACCAGCAAAGCCACCAGTACGGTGATGGTGATCGGCGTGCCGAACTTGGCGGCGGCCACGCTGAACAGCGAGAATGGCAGCAAGGTAACGGTCACCAGCAGGAACACGATGGTCAGCGCCACCAGCAGGATGGTCAAGGCGATTTCATTCGGCGTCTTCTGGCGCTTGGCGCTTTCCACCATCGAGATCATGCGGTCCAGGAAAGCTTCGCCTGGATTAACGCTGACCCGTACCACCAGCCAGTCGGACAGGATCCGGGTGCCGCCGGTGACAGCGGAAAAGTCGCCACCGGATTCACGGATCACAGGAGCCGATTCACCAGTAATCGCGCTTTCGTCGACCGAAGCTACGCCTTCGATGACTTCACCGTCGACCGGGATGACGTCGCCGGCTTCCACCAGTACGATGTCGCCCTTGCGCAGGTTGCTGGCCGGAGTTGCCGACCAGTTGCTGGATGCGCCCTTGGACTTGCTGCCGGCTTCCAGCTTCTTGGCCGAAACGGTTTGTTTCAGCGCACGCAGAGATTCTGCCTGGGCCTTGCTGCGGCCTTCCGCCAGTGCTTCGGCAAAATTGGCGAACAGGACTGTGAACCAGAGCCAGACCGAGATCGCCAGGATGAAACCGGCACTGGCTTCGCCCTTGCCGATCAGGGCCTGGAAATACAATAGGGTGGTCAGGATACTGCCGACATAGACCACGAACATGACCGGGTTGCGCAATTGCGTTTGCGGCGCCAGCTTTTTGAACGACGCGACGATGGCCGGGCCCATCAGCGCGGAATCGAAGAGCGTCAGATTAGTACGAGACATGATGTTTTTCTACTTTCGCTTGAAATTATTCTGTAAACCCGAGGCGGGCCTTGAGGCCCACCCCATCCGGCTTAATGTGCAAACATTTGCAGATGTTCAACCACAGGACCAAGCGCCAGGGCCGGTACGTAGTTCAATACGCCCACCAGCACCACCACACCGATCAGCAGCACGATGAACAGCGGGCCATGGGTCGGCATCGTGCCGGAGTTCGGTTCCAGCCGCTTCTTGGCAGCAAACGAACCAGCCATCGCCAGGATTGTGACAATGATGATGAAACGGCCGAACCACATGGCGATCGCCAGCATCACGTTATAGAACGGCGTGTTGGCTGACAGCCCGGCAAAAGCGCTGCCGTTGTTGTTGGCGGCCGACGAGAAGGCGTACAGGATCTCGCTGAAGCCATGCGCACCCGGGTTGGCGATGCCGGCCACGCCGGCAGTCGCCATGACAGCAATGGCGGTGCCGCCCAGCACCAGGATCGGCGTCGCCAGGATCGCGATCGAGGTCATTTTCATTTCAAACGACTGAATTTTCTTGCCCAGGTATTCCGGCGTGCGGCCAATCATCAGGCCGGCGATGAACACCGCCATGATGGCGAACACCAGCATGCCGTACAGGCCGGAACCGACGCCGCCGAACACCACTTCGCCCATCTGGATCAGAGCCATCGGCACCAGGCCGCCCAGTGCGGTGAACGAGTCGTGCATGGCGTTCACGGCGCCGCAGGAAGCTGCGGTTGTCACTGCTGCAAACAGGGCCGAAGCGCTGATGCCGAAACGGCTTTCCTTGCCTTCCATGTTGCCGCCGGACTGCAGCAGGCTATGGGTCTGGTCGATACCCATCGCGGTCAGGCCGGGATGCGACTGCTGTTCCGCATACATCACGACCGCGGTCATGACCACGAAGATCAAGGTCATCGCCGCCAGCACCGCCCAGCCCTGGCGGATATCGCCCACCATGAAGCCGAAGGTGAAGCACAGCGCGGCCGGGATCAGGAAAATCGCCAGCATCTGCATGAAGTTCGACAGCGGGGTCGGATTTTCATAAGGATGAGCCGAGTTAGCGTTGAAGAAACCGCCGCCGTTGGTGCCCAGCATCTTGATCGCTTCCTGCGACGCTACCGGACCCATGGCCAGGGTCTGCACCTTGGTGTTCATGGTTTCCAGCACCGGCTTGCCGGCGGCATCGTTGACCGGCTGGCCATCGGCGCCGACCTTGGGCTGCTGATATGTCAGCGGCTGCACGATGGTTGCATCTTTATACGAATCGAAATTCTGGATCACGCCCTGGCTGATCAGGAACACCGAGAAAATCACCGACAGCGGCAACAGGATGTACGCCGTGGAACGGGTGATGTCGGTCCAGAAATTGCCGATCGACTGTGCCGAGTGACGCGAAAAGCCGCGGATCAGGGCAAAGGCAACTGCAATGCCGGTAGCAGCAGAAAAGAAGTTCTGCACAGCCAGCACCAGCATCTGGGTCAGGTAGCTCATCGTGCTTTCGCCCGAATAACCTTGCCAGTTGGTGTTACTGATAAAACTGACAGCTGTGTTGAAGGCAGAATCAGGGCTAAGATTAGCAAAGTGCTGCGGGTTCAGCGGCAGCCAAAGCTGAAAGCGCTGCAAACCGTAGGTCGCCAGCGCGCCAATGGTATTAAAAAGCAGCAAGGCCAGCGCATAGGTCTTCCAGTTCATCTCAGACTTGCTCTTGATGCCGGCGCAACGGTACAACCATTTTTCGACAAGGTTAAACCAGCCGAAACCAGTGACCGGAGCGTGATCGGAGGAGCCTGCGGCGACCTGGACGATATATTTCCCCAGCGGGTAGCTCAAGACCAGCAGCACCCCCAGGAAAGCGATCAGCAACATGGTGGATTGGGAGGTCATGTCAGAATTCCTCCGCTTTGATCAGCGCCACGACCAGATACACCAGCAGCGCGACGGTGACTACCGCGCCGAGTACATAAAACGGGTTCATTGGCCATCCTCCAGCTTCTTGCAGCCCACTGCCAGCGCCCAGGTGACGATAAACATCGCCACGATCGCACCGACATACATTCCATCTATTGCCAGGTCCATCATTACCCTCATTACAGGTTAGTTTCGGTAGTGACAGGCTATATAAAAGTTCCTAAAAATGTCGTAAAGAGAGGGGGTGGGGGTGTAAACAAAGTGTAAAAAAGCCGTAAAAATCGGCGAAAAAGCCATTCCTGCTGGAGGGAAGGTCCCGTTAGGGAATAAATTCCTTTCATGTCTTTTTTGCACCATCCGCCTTAATTTGTCCGGTCAAACGCGGTACACTTTGAGCCTCGCCAGCTACCGCCGAAAAACATCTACATGCACTACGCCCTGGACCTGCGCACCTTTATCTTCAGTCACTATTTCTATACTGGCTTGCGCATCGCCACCGGCGTGGTGGGATTGACAATGCTGGTGCTGCAGTTCAGCGACCTGCCGACCGCGATGACGGTCTGTATCGGCGCCCTCTCCACCAGCCTGATGGATTTGCCGAGCACGCTGCGGCACAAGTTCAACGAAATGCTGTCCAGCGTGCTGCTGTGCACCGTGGTGACGCTGATCATCAGCCTGTGCGCGCCGTTTCACTGGCTGCTCAGCATCATGCTGGTGGTGGTCACCTTCCTCGCCAGCATGATGGTGGTGTATGGCAAAAAAGCCATGCCCCTGCAATTTTCCGCCTTGTTCGTGATGACCCTGTCGATGGAAAACGCCATGAATGTGGAGCAGGCGTTTTTCCACACCGGCCTGTTCCTCGGCGGCGGCCTGGCATACCTGGCCTATTCGATGGCGGTCTCGTGGTTCCTGCGCAGCCGCATCAAGCAGCAGGTGCTGGCGGAAGCGCTGTTCGAGCTGGCGCGCTATATCAATATCAAGGCCGACTTCTACGACATGCACGTCGACCTCGGCAACCAGTTCAATACCCTGGTGCGGCAGCAGATCGTGCTGGCCGAAAAGCAGCAGGCTTCGCGCGACCTGATCCTGCGCGATCCGCGCAACCAGCAGGATGCGATCCTGGTCCAGGTGCACTTCGGCATGTTCGATCTCTACGAGCACATCCTCTCGACTCATACCGACTACGCCATCCTGCGCCAGCATCTGGCCGACGCCGAGGTGCTGACCTATCTGCGCGACCTGGTCAACAAGGCCGCCAAGGATATTGAAGCGATCGCCTATGCCGTCACGCGCAAGCGCGCCTCTTTCGCCAGCGTCAGCTACAAGGCCGAAATGCGTTCGATCGAAGCCGAGTTGCAGCAGCTGCAGCAGGACAGCCTGGCCGGCAAGGTGTCGGAGGACGCCCTCGACATCCTGCGCGCCACCTACGGCAAGATCGTCGACGCCATCGATATGATCGGCCAGTTGCACCACGCCACCCAAAGCGTGCAAGGACCGTTGCCGGTGTTGCTGGGCAAGGACATGACGCCGTTCCTGACGCAGCAGAAATACCAGCTGGGGGTACTGGTGGCCAACCTGCGCTGGCATTCGCCGACTTTCCGCTTCGCCGTGCGGGCGGCGCTGGCGATTTCCTGCGGCCTGCTGGCGGCGGACGCCCTGCCCTATGCCGGCCACGGCTACTGGATCGTACTGACCATCGCCATCATCCTCAAGCCCAGCTTCAGCCTGACCAAGCAGCGCCGCGGCGACCGCCTGATCGGCACCCTGATCGGCTGTGTCGCCACCGCGCTGATCCTGCGCTTCGTGCATGAGCCGGTGGCCTTGCTCGGGATTTTATTCATGGCGACGGTGGCGGCGCCCGCCTTCATCTACGTCAAGTACCGCTATACGGCGATTGCCGCCAGCATGCAGATCCTGCTGCAGATCAACCTGGTGATTCCCAGCAGCGGCCATGTCATCGGCGAACGCCTGATCGATACCCTGATCGGCGCCGTGATCGCCACCGCCTTCAGTTTCGTGCTGCCGAGCTGGGAGTACCGCACGCTGCCGCAGCTGATCAAGAATGTCCTCAAGAACAACCAGCGCTTCCTGGACGCCAGCAACAAGCTGTTGCAAGGCAAGGCGCTGGACGATTTCATCTACCGCGTCTGCCGCAAGCGTTTCCTCGACAGCATGTCAGAGCTGGCGTCGACCCTGGTGCGCATGCTCGACGAGCCGGTCAGCAAGCATCGCGCGGTAGAAAACCTGAACCAGTTCATCGTCCAGAATTACCTGGTGATGGCGCACGTCGCAGCCTTGCGCATGCTGTTGCGGCGCAATGCCGAGGGCATGCCGCATGCTGCCGTCAATGAAGAACTCGATGCGGCTACTGCGCGGGTCTGCAAGACGCTGGGACTGGCCGAGCATGTGCTCAATCCCGCAGCGGCGCCGCCCCCGGCCGAGGCCGCTGCCAGCGCTCCCGGTCCATCCGCAGCATCTGATCAAGCACCGCTGACAAGCGCGCAGCAAGAAGCCGCACGGCAGGAAAAACCGGAGAACTGGCCGGCCTGGCATCCGCTGCAGCAGCGCATGGAATTGCTTTACCTGGATAGTGAAAAGATCGCCGTCAACAGCGCCGCAATCGGGCGCATCCTGGCCGCATAGGAAGAAAATAAGCGGACAGGACAGGTGCGGGAAAAGGATTTTTCTAAAGATAAAATCAAATTGTTGCTACGACTGAGTGCAGTGAAACACTGGCAGCCGTTGTTTCCATATAGTACTATTTCTATGTGGAAACGCATTTGCGGGTTTTACGATCTTAGAAAGGGTAACAATGAACATCGCCATCTTAAAACTCGCGGCCGCCTCGGCCCTGCTGTCCGCCGCCTCCGGCGCCATGGCCAGCGCCAATGGCGGCATCATCCATTTTGTCGGCAGCATCGTCGAACCGCCTTGCAGCACCAGCAGCGTCGAGCGCGGCCAGATCAACATCCATTGCGAGCAGCGCAGCGCCTTCGACGTGTCATTCCAGCGCATCGGCGCCGACGCCGGCCTGGGCAAGACGACAGTCACCCTGACGCGCGACGGCAAGCCGCTCGGCGACAAGGAAGCCAGCATCTACCGCATGGCCTTGCAAGGCAATACGCAGCTGGGACTGTCCGTCAAAAACGCGGCTGCCGACGCCGATCCGCGTCCGCTCATCATGACCATCAGCTACATGTAAGCAGCGGGCCAGCGCTGGCCGCCGTCAGGCGCCGTCAAAGCGGGCTTCCGGCAAACCGCACACATCCGCCACATGATGGCGGAACAAGCCACCGGCCGCAGGCTCGGCCAGCAAGGCTTCGGGAGACAGCGATTCACGCGCGCTGCTGATATATAAATCGTGCAGGCCAGCACCGCCGAACGCCACGCAGCTCGGTTGCGCCACCGGCACCTCGAGCAAGCGCTCGATGCTGCCGTCCGGCGCCAGGCGCAGCACGCGATGACCGCCCCACTGGGCATTCCACAGGTAGCCCTGGCTGTCGATGGCAGAACCGTCCGGCTCGCCCGGCTGCGCCGACAGGTCGGCAAACAGGCGCTCCCTGCTGATGGTGCCGGCAGCGGTATCGTAGTCGCAGCAGTGAATTTTCTTGGCGAGCGAGTCGCAGTAATACATGGTGTGGCCGTCCGGACTGAAGCAGATGCTGTTGCTGATCGCCACCGGCGGCAGCGCCAGGCGTTCCAGCGTCAGGTCAGCATTGAGTCGATAGAAAGACGCACAGGCAGCCATGTCGGCAGCGTCATTCTTGGTGCCGAAAACAAAGCGGCCGAAACGGTCGCAACGGCCGTCGTTGACCCGGGTATGCGGCAGCTCCGCCTCGACTGTGCAAATCGGCGTCACCGATTGCTCGGAAAAACGGAACCAGGCGAGTTGCGAAGCCAGTCCCAGCAGCAGCCTGTCGTCGTCTTCGGTCAAGGCGAAAGTCGCCAGCCGCTCCGGCATGGGCCAGCTCTGCGTCACACCTGTCGCCGGCGTCAGGCACCACAAAGCAGCGCCGAGGATATCGGTCCACAGCAGGCGCTGCGTGCGCTGGCACCAAAGCACGCCCTCTCCCAGCTGATGTTTGCCGTCGAATACCAGGCTTGCGGTGGCCGCTGCAGTTGTCATTACAGATCCTTGAAAAAAATAATAACGAGGCCTCGCAGCCTCGTTATTGCATTACACATCAGTTTAAAGCAAAACTTTAGAAGGTATGGCTGATACCAGCGTAGCCGCCGTTCTGCGCATGGCCCGGCAAAGGATTGTCGAACTCGGTGCCGAAGTTGGCGTTGCCCTTGTTGCGCACCGTACCGATTGCCGTGTACAGCAAGGTCCGTTTCGACAG
>NZ_DATMRB010000011.1:0-21727 GCF_035566555.1 Collimonas sp. | reverse complement strand
GCGAAGGGCTTGACCAGGTAATCGTCGGCGCCCAGCTCCAGGCCCTTGATGCGGTCCTCGACTTCGTCGCGCGCGGTCAGGAACAGCACCGGCGTGGCGCGGGTCTTGCGCAATTCGCGGATCACCTGCCAGCCGTCCAGGCCGGGCAGCATGACGTCCAGCACGATCAGGTCGTAGTCTTCCGAGGTGGCGCAATGCAGGCCGTCGGCGCCGCTCTGCACCCAGTCGACCACGTAGCCGGATTCGGTCAGTCCTTTGCGCAGGTATTCACCGGCCTTGGGTTCATCTTCTACCAGCAGGATACGCATGTTTCATCCTTCTGTTGTCTGGGTTGAACCCCGATTATCTGCTAAAACCCGGCGGTGTTGGATTACAAAAGCGTAATCCGGCCGTCACCGTCCCGTTTTCCTCTGCTTCCTACACTTTACGTCAACGATCTGGCCAAAGGCAACGGCTGGTCGTTAAGCCCCTTTAATTTTTTGGAGATTGATATGAATGCTAAACAATTGTTTTCCGTCGCCGCCTTGTTGGCCGTTTCCAGCGTCGCGATGGCGCAAGCCCCGGCTGCAGAAAAGCCGGCCGGCACCGTCTCTCAGAACGCCGGCGCCGAAACAAAAAGCCGCACGGACAAGATGCAAGCTCAGCCGGACGCGAAAAAGAGCAGGTCTACCGCGCACGATCACAAGGAAGACGGCCCTAAGAAGACTATTTACTCAGGCGCCTGATCGGCCGTTCCGGCTTGTTTTTTTTGGAGTAGAGCATGCACAAGTTCTTCTTGCCGTTCGGTTTGGCGGCGCTGGTATGCCAACCGTCTTTGGCGCAGGATGTGGCGTCAACCCGGACAGCGGGATCGCAAGCTGCCATCAACTATAAGTTGCCGCGCCTTGCCAGCGACGAGCTGGCGGGGCAGCTGACGCTGCAGCAAGCTTTGCTGCAGGCTTTCAAGAGCAACCCGGAACTGGCTGCTGCTGCGCTGGAAGTGAAAGCGGTCGAGGCATCCATCTTGCAGGCGGGCGTCAGGCCCAATCCGGAGGTCTCCGCCTTGCTGGAAGATACCCGCAAGGCGACCCGGACCACCACCCTGCAGCTGAACCAGAAACTGGAGCTGGGTGGCAAGCGCGATGCTCGTATCAAGGCGGCCGAAAAGGGCCGCGACTCAGCGCAAGCGGATTACCTGACCAAGCGCGCCGATATCCAGGGCGCAGTGGTCAACGCTTATTTTTCCGCATTGGAAGCGCAGGAAAATCTGCAGTTGCTGCAGGGTTCTTTGCAGCTGGCGCAGCGCGCCAGCGAGGTCGCGGCCAAGCGTGTCGCCGCCGGCAAGGTAGCGCCTATCGAAGCGACCAAGGCGCGCGTCGCCGAAGCCGGGGTGCGGGTGGAGCTGCAGCAGGCGAACAGCAGCATGCAGATCGCACGGCGTGCACTGGCGGCAACCTGGGGTGACGCGGTGCCTGATTTTCTTGCGCTCGACGGCCATATCAATGTTCTGCCCGCACTGCCGGACCTGGCAGTCTTGCTGGAGCGCCTGCAGGATTCCCCCGCCTTTGTGAAGACGCGGGTGGAAGTCGAGCGCCGCCAGGCGCTGGTCCAGCTTGAGCGCAGCGCCCGTATTCCGGATGTCACCGTCAGCATTGGCGGCAAGCGGGTGGAAGAGAGTCGGCTAAACCAGATGATTTTCGGGCTGTCGATACCAATCCCTGTGTTTGACCGCAATCAAGGCAACCTGCAGGAAGCCTTGCAGCGCGCCGACAAAGCGCGCGATGAGCTGCGCGGCGCCCAGCTGAAGCTGGGCGGCGAACTGCGCGACGCTTATGAGCGGCTCAAGCAGGGCCGGGAACAGGTTGGCGCCTTGCAAAGCGAAATCCTGCCGGCCGCACAAGATGCCTACGATATCGCCACCAAAGGTTTTGAGCTTGGCAAATTCAGCTTTCTGGAAGTCCTGGATGCACAGCGCGTGCTGTTCCAGGCCAGATCGCAAGCGCTGCGTGCGCTTGCGGAAGCCCATCGCGCCGCCACTGAGATCGAGCGCGTGGTAGGTGCTTTTCCTTCAACCGACTCTTTGTAAACAGCCGACATGAAAATCAATTTGAGCAAGAGCAACGCTAGCACCGCCATTTTCGTCTTGCTAGCGGCCATTATCGTCCTGGTAGCGGGCGCACTGTATTGGAGCGGCGCCAGCGGAACCGCTCAGGAGACCGGGGAAGATGCGCACCGTGACGCGCTTGCCCATGCCGACGGCGAACATCACGGCGAAGCGGCGGCGGAAAAGCACGGCCATGCCAACCAGCATGACGACGGCGAACACCATCCGAAGCCCGAGGCCGCCAGCAAGGGACCGCATGGCGGCAGGATGTTTACGCAGGATAAGCTGGCGCTGGAAGTGAACATGGCGGAAGCAGCGGGAGAGGCGCGTTTCCAGGCATGGCTGTTCAACGACGGCAAGGCGCTGGCGCCGGATGCTGCCAAATTGACGCTGCAACTGGCGCGTCCCGATGGTGACGTGGAAAACATCAGCTTTGTCCCGCAGGACGGTTCTCTCAGCAGTAGCGTAGTAATCGCTGAGCCGCACGTGTTCGACGCTAAATTCCAGCTGCAATATGGCGGGCAGAAGCTGCTGGCGGCTTTTTCCCAGGAAGAAGGGAAAATCGAACTGAACGAGGCGCAGGTGGCGGCCTCCGGCGTCAAGCTGGAAAGCGCGGGTCCGGCGCGGGTCAAGACGGCTATCACCTTGCCGGGCGAAATCCGCTTCAATGAAGACAAGACCGCACACGTGGTGCCGCGCCTGGCGGGCGTCGTCGAGCAGGTAGCGGTCAACCTGGGGCAGCAGGTCAAGCAGGGACAGCTGCTGGCGGTGGTGGCCAGCACCGGCCTGGCGGAACAGCGCAGCGAACTGCTGGCAGCGCAAAAACGCTTCACCTTTGCACGCACTGCCTACGAGCGCGAAAAGAAACTGTGGGAAGAAAAGATATCCGCCGAGCAGGACTACCAGCAGGCGCGCCAGGTCATGAACGAAGCGGAAATCGCGCTGCAGAATGCACGGCAAAAGCTGAACGTGCTGGGCACCGGCGCAGGCAGCGGCAACGCCCTGAACCGCTACGAAATCCGGGCGCCGTTCAGCGGCCTGATCACTGAGAAACACATCGCGCTCGGCGAGGCGGTAGCCGCCGAGGCCAGCATTTTCACCATTTCCGATTTGAGTACCGTATGGGCCGAGATCATCGTCCCTGCCAAGGATCTGAACCTGGTGCGGCTGGGCGAAAAAGTCCAGATCAGTGCCACCGCCTTTGAATCGCGTGCGAGCGGCAGCATCTCCTATGTCGGCGCCTTGCTGGGCGAACAGACGCGCACCGCCAAGGCCCGCGTCACCCTGGCGAATCCAGACATGGCGTGGCGGCCTGGCTTGTTTGTCAATGTCGAGGTGGTGGCCAGCGATGTCGAAGTAGCGGTGGCGGTGCCGCCGCAAGCGATACAGACACTGGACGACAAACAGGTGCTGTTTGTGCGTATCGCCGATGGCTTCATGGTGCAGCCGGTGAGTACCGGCCGGGCCGACAGCAAGCAGGTGGAGATCGTCAAGGGGCTCAAGGCGGGTGCGCGTTATGCGGCTGAAGGCAGTTTCGTTCTCAAATCGGAACTCGGCAAGAGCAGCGCCGAGCACGCACACTAAGCGCACTCTAAGGACCGGACCCCATGTTTGAACGCATCATAAGATTCTCGATCGAGCAGCGCTGGCTGATCATGCTGGCGGTGTTCGCGATGGCTGCACTCGGCATCTACAACTACCAGAAACTGCCTATCGATGCAGTGCCGGACATCACCAATGTGCAGGTCCAGATCAATACGGCTGCGCCGGGCTATTCGCCGCTGGAAACCGAGCAGCGGGTTACCTTCCCGATTGAAACGGTGATGTCGGGCCTGCCGCAGCTGCAGCAGACGCGTTCGCTGTCGCGCTACGGCCTGTCGCAGGTGACCGTGATTTTCAAGGACGGCACCGATATCTATTTCGCCCGTCAGCTGGTCAATGAACGTATCCAGGAAGCCAGGGGAAAACTGCCGCCCGGTGTAGCGCCGGCGATGGGACCGATCTCCAGCGGCCTCGGCGAAATCTATCTGTGGACGGTGGAGGCCAAGGACGGTGCAAAGAAGCCTGACGGCAGCGCTTATACGGCCACCGACCTGAGAGAAATCCAGGACTGGATCATCAAGCCGCAATTGCGCAACGTCAGCGGCGTCACGGAAATCAATTCCATCGGCGGCTACGCCAAGGAATACCAGGTAGCGCCGCAGCCGGAAAAGCTGGCGTCGTATGGCTTGACCCTGCAGGATATCGTCACCGCGCTGGACCGCAACAACAGCAACGTCGGCGCCGGCTATATCGAGAAACGCGGCGAACAGCTGCTGATCCGCGCCCCTGGCCAGGTCAGTTCGATAGAGGATATACGCAACATCATCCTGGGCAATGTGCAGGGCGTGCCGATCCGTATCCGCGATGTCGGTGAAGTGGGCATCGGCCGCGAATTGCGCACCGGCGCCGCTACCGAGAACGGCCGTGAAGTAGTGCTGGGGACGGTTTTCATGCTGATCGGCGAAAACAGCCGGGCAGTATCGCAGGCGGTCGACCGCAAAATGGTGGAAATCAACCGCAGCCTGCCAGCCGGGGTCGAAGCCATCACGGTATATGACCGCACGGTGCTGGTCGACAAGGCAATCAATACCGTCAAGAAGAATCTGCTGGAAGGCGCCATCCTGGTGATTGCGATCCTCTTCATGTTCCTGGGAAATATCCGCGCCGCCATCATCACCGCAATGGTGATTCCGCTGTCGATGCTGTTCACGTTCACCGGCATGGTGCAGTACAAGGTGAGCGCCAACCTGCTTAGCCTGGGCGCGCTGGATTTCGGCATCATTATCGACGGCGCAGTGGTGATCGTGGAAAACTGCGTGCGTCGCCTGGCGCATGCGCAGGCGCATCACGGCCGCCCCCTGACACGTAGCGAACGCTTCCATGAAGTCTTTGCCGCCTCCAAGGAAGCACGCCGGCCCTTGCTATTCGGCCAGGTCATCATCATGGTGGTCTACCTGCCGATCTTCGCCCTCACCGGCGTCGAAGGCAAGATGTTCAACCCGATGGCCTTGACTGTGGTGATCGCCCTGGTCGGCGCCATGATCCTGTCGATTACGTTCATTCCGGCGGCGGTGGCCCTGTTCATCGGCAAGCGCGTGTCGGAAACCGAAAACTTCCTGATGCGTGGCGCCAAGCGTTTCTATGCGCCGGTACTGGAGTGGGTCATGCAGCGCAAAACCCTGGTGCTGAGCAGTGCGCTTGCCGTGCTGCTGTTGTCCGGGGTGCTGGCGACGCGTCTGGGCAGCGAATTCGTGCCGAGCCTGAACGAGGGCGATATTGCGATCCAGGCCCTGCGCATCCCTGGCACCAGCCTGACGCAATCGCTGGAAATGCAAAAGCAGATCGAAAGCACGCTGAAGCGGCAGTTCCCTGAAATCGAGCGTGTGTTCGCTCGCAGCGGCACGGCGGAAATCGCGTCGGATCCGATGCCGCCGAATATTTCCGACGGCTACATCATGCTCAAGCCGGAAGATAGCTGGCCCAAACCGAAGAAGACGCGGCTGGAGCTGCTGGCTGCGATCCAGCAAGCCGCCAACGATGTGCCTGGCAATAACTATGAATTTTCCCAGCCGATCCAGCTGCGCTTCAATGAGCTGATCTCTGGCGTGCGCAGCGACGTCGCGGTGAAGATCTTCGGCGACGACATGGCGGTCCTGAACGCCACCGCCGACAAGGTCTCGGAAGTGCTGGGCAAGATCACAGGCGCGGCGGAGGTGAAAATCGAGCAGACTTCCGGCTTGCCGATGCTGACCGTGAATATCGACCGCGACAAGACCGCCCGCTACGGCCTCAACGTGGCCGATGTACAGGACGTGGTTGCGACCGCGATCGGCGGCAAGGAAGCCGGCACTTTGTTCCAGGGCGATCGCCGCTTCGATATCGTGGTGCGCCTGCCGGAAGAACTGCGCAGCGACCTGGAGGCGTTCAAGCGTCTGCCGATCTCTCTGCCGCGCAGCGCCGGCGCAGAAGGGCGCACCAACTACATTCCGCTGGCCGAGGTAGCCAGTCTGGAACTGGCCCCGGGACCCAATCAGATCAGCCGCGAAAACGGCAAGCGGCGGATCGTGGTGAGCGCCAACGTGCGTGGCCGCGACATCGGTTCCTTCGTGAGCGAGGCCGAGACCAGGCTGCAACAGCAGGTCAAGATCCCGGCCGGCTACTGGACCAGCTGGGGCGGCCAGTTCGAGCAGCTGCAATCGGCTACGCAACGGCTGCAGATCGTGATTCCGGTGGCCTTGCTGCTGGTCTTTACCTTGCTGTTCGCCATGTTCGGCAACGTCAAGGATGGTTTGCTGGTGTTCAGCGGCATTCCGTTTGCCCTGACCGGCGGCATCGTCGCCCTGTGGCTGCGCGGCATTCCCTTGTCGATATCGGCCGCGGTCGGCTTCATTGCGCTGTGCGGGGTAGCGGTGCTGAACGGCCTGGTGATGATTGCTTTCATCCGCAGTTTGCGCGAAGAAGGCCGCGGCCTGGATCTAGCGATACGGGAAGGCGCGCTGACCCGTTTGCGGCCGGTATTGATGACGGCGCTGGTGGCTTCGCTCGGCTTTGTGCCGATGGCGATCGCCACGGGCACCGGCGCCGAGGTGCAGCGGCCGCTGGCGACGGTGGTGATCGGCGGCATCCTGTCGTCGACCATCCTGACTCTGTTGGTGCTGCCCATCCTGTATCAGTTATTCCATCGCCGCGACGAGGACGATCCGCAGCCGGCCGGCGAGGAGACAGCTAGGCAGCTTTGAAGTGATGGACAACCGGTTTCCCGCCTGAGTGTCCCCTTGGGTTTACGCGCCTGGATTGTCATCCAGGCGCTTTTTTGCGAGAGCTTTAATCCTCAGGCAAAACTGCGGGTCAGACGCGTTTCCTGACGCAGTCGATATAGGCGGCGCCGTCCGGCGGCAAGCCGCTGCGCTGCGCGTTCCAGATCATCTGGCCCAGGCATTCCATGATCTGATGATGAGCCTCGTGCTCGGATTGCAGCCGTTGCGTCAGGGCTGTCGCCGCGGCCTTGATCCCCGGCGGCTGGTCGATCGAGATCTGTTCGGCGATCGACAGATGCATCGACAAGTGCAGGAATGGATTGGTCTGGCCGTTTTCCACCGAGTAGTCGGCACCCAGTGCGGCGTCGACATCTTTCAGGTCGTCCGAGTATTCAGGATGCTGCGCTAGCCAGTCGCTGGCGATGGCTTCCAGCGGCGTCAGGATTTCGCCGGTGCGGTGCTTGCGGTAGGTCTCGCAAAAGAAGCGGCGGACATCGTCTTGGGATGGATTGAACATGAGGTAAGTCTTAGAGCCTTTGTTTATGCGGTTTTGCGAAGATTGTCCAAAATTCGTCCAAAATTCTTCCAAAATGAATATCGCTATTTTACAGAGACTTCCTGATAAGCGGTCCCGCGTAGGTCGTCATAGATGGCCGTTGTTTTAGCTTCTTTGTGCCCCATTATTGCTTGCGCGAAGTCGGCACCGTATTGTTCTTTATATAATCTCTCTGCTAAAGAGCGAATCTCGTGGAACGTTACTGGGGTTTTTCCTTCGCCTGGCAATACATTGGCGAATCCACGCGCCGCTCTGAACGCATCTGAAATTCCTTGAGGAGAAGTCGGGTCACCTGGCTTATTTATGCCTCTGTGTCGAACATGATGAACCATGTATTTGCTCAGGATGTTGTCTCGGCATTGCTTTATGACATCATCAATCGACATCGCGAAAGCGGTCAAATGTACATTCGTGTCAATTTTTAGCTTCGTGCGACCGCCCCCTTTTCTTTGTGCCACATATAGAAAACCGTCCCTCGCGTCGGAAAACAGCATATTGGCAATATCGTCGCGGCGCTGCCCTGTTACCAGAGCGAGATCCATTGCATTTTTTAGCCACGGTACGGCTTTTTCCCTTATGAGCAGGAAATTTTCCAGCGTCATACGATCCCGAGTTGGATTATATTCAGGAGAATAGGTAACAGAGACTGGATTCTTGCCTGCCTCTATCAGGCCCTTTGTCTCTGCTGTTCGAAAAACATCAGAAAGCCGAGAACGCATATTTATCATGGTGGCGGCACCCCGCACACCCTCTAACGATTCGAGATAAGTGGAAATCTGTTGAGCGGTAATTTTATCGACTGGCATCCATGCGAAGTCGCAGCGTGAAAAGTCAGCAAGGTAAATTTGTCCGATGCGAATTGTACTTTGAGCAGGACTCTCGCGCTTGATCCACAAGGGCTCGTATTGCTTTAGCCATTCGCCAAAAGATACTTGAGGTTTTCCGGTTACCCAATCGACTAATGATGATCGCCCCATTTCGAGTAATGCGGCGTTTGCCAGACGAGCTTCTCTGAAAGCTTCAGCACGATCGCGGCCCAGTCCTTTGGTTTTATTGCTTTGAGGGTTGCGATACCAAAAATATCCGTCAACCTTGCAATATAGATTGTCCGGGAATCCTTTCCTGTTCGCACTTCTACGTCTCGCGTTCATTTGCCGCCTCTATATTCTGCAGTTGGTTTAACAAACCAGTTTTTCCCGACGATCTGTGGTCTCGGAGATATTCTTCCTTCGTGCACCCAGCGATGCAGCGTATTAGGATGTGGCGCAAACTCTCCAAACATAATTTCTGCCCATTTTTTTAACGGAACAAGTTTTGGCTGAATTGTTGTACTCATTATTTCGCCTTATGGGTAATACGCCGAAATTCCGTAACCCGCGCCCACGGGTTCGTAGACCAGCTTATGCAGGGTGCCATTACCTTCGCGATGCGGATCAGATCTTCGGCCGGAAGCCGAAATAAATCTTGGTAAACTGGAAGTTGAAGGAGTGGATGCCAATAGCCCATTACGTTGCCTCCTGAGTATGCATGGCCGCGTCAATGGCATGGCGCAGCGATATGCCCTCTGCAATTAGCACTCGATTCCGATCATAGAAGCTAGTTTTTATCGGGGAGCCTCGCGGACCACACTGCCATTGCAGCGCGTGGATGTGCTCCTGCGCATCAAGCCAATCTATGCGCAGAGTGTCATCGCAACCTAATCCAGTTGCAGGATAATTTCCGTGTTGCACGACGGCTTGGCCGAATTCAGTAAGCTCATAGTGCTGCGCATGCGTTCTACGGATGAGACCTATGCATGCAAGGCGCTGGACCATCGATGTGGCGATATCGTAGCCTTCACCATCTTCGAAACAATCCTTCAAGCGACGCAGCGCTACAAATTCGTCAGGCAAAATGGTAATCATTGTGTTTTTTCTTTCCCCGCTTGGGATTGCATGGCGACATCAATGGCTGCTCGGGGATTCTCAAAAATACCAGGCTGCGTTTCGTCAATATTCGGCCACAATAGCCAGAAGCCCCTCTTAGCCTCGCCGGACACCGTTTTTCCACCATGGAAGACAACAGCTTTCTGATCGATCAGATAATCGAGGCGCTGTGTATCCAGCAGGTCGCCGTATATGGGTCGAGGCGTAGGTTGCTCGGCAGGCGCTACCGTTTTTTTTGTCACCTTGGTTTTTCCAGCGGATCTGGCCGTCTCTAAGTGGCCCGCGAGTACCTTCCCCGCACCGCTGCCGTGTTTTTTTACGACCACAAGAGCGACGTGAGCGGCGACTTCTTTACGCGTTACCATGCCTTGCACATCGCTGTTGGACTCTGCTAGTGTCAGCATCTGTGATACGTAATTCGCAGATTTTCCGACCTTTGACGCTACTTCTTGATTTGTCCAGCCGAATCCAATTAGTTTGCGATACTGCAAACCTTGTTCCAGTGGTGTAAGTGGCTTACCCTGTGCACTAGTGAGCATGTGGGCGATGCGTTCGGCGTCATTGCCACGGAATTGGCGCGCATCGATCCGCACGATTTCTACGCCCTCGGCGATTAATTGTAGGATTGAGGTGAGACGATGATGGCCGTCGACCAGAATGATGCGACCGTCTTCGACACGAACAACCAATGCATCCAATTCCGCGCCTGCCTTGATGGACGCTTTGATGGAGTCAACGTGTTCCTGGTCGATTGGGCGTCCATTGAACCCCGGTTCAATTTCTATGATGCGTGGATCAACCTGGAATCGTGTGGTTTTTTGGATACCGTCGATCTTTCGTTCGGCTAGTACCTTTAATGACACTGCTCCTGACATATTTTCAGTCATCTTGTTTTCCCTTATCCGTGTTGATTAATTGTCTGACCACTTTCCAAATGGTTGGCATTGGTTGTGTTTTTACTAGTATGAAATGGCTGTTGATCATGATAAGTTTTCTTGTGGAAACTATTTGTGGAGAATAAATGCCGCAATTCGAGACGGTGCACGAAGGGCACAAGATTAAAGTCGTGAGCGCGATCGTCGGGGGTGGTAAGTGTCGTTGGGCCGTTTTGATTGACGGGATATTGTTGCGACCACCCGTGCTTGAGCCGTCCGATAGCTGGGACATTGCCTGTGACCAGGGAATTGCGTTCGCAAAAGGTCTTGTCCATGCCGGTAAGTAATTCATGCTTGTAATGCAATTGCAAGATTGGGTTTGGAAGAACTGCCTTTTGGCAGCAGGGGGAAATATGAGACATAATTTTGAATACAAAGGCAACTATTACTCGGTCGACGTTTATGAGGGGAAGGAAGGGCAATGGACGTGGTCTTATCAAATTGAGAGTGGGCCGACTTGTACATGTAGAGATTTGCCACTGGATAATGAAGAACTTGCGCTTATCGACGCTAAGCGCAAAGTTAAATGGATAATTGATCATAAAAAATGACTTTGCCATCCTCTCGATTTTTCGCTCGTGGGCGACGTTAGATTTCATATCAGTGCTTACCCGATGCCTGCCAACGCTTTAATTTCCTTGGTGGACATGCCGGTAAACTCGTGCAGCTTCACCAGCAGCATGAAGCCGAGTGGCTGGACACCATTACGAATTTTGCTGATAGTGGGCGGGGTGATCTCAAGCGCACGGCACAGAGCGGCATCGTTCTTCAAATTGTGCTTTTGCAGCACGACATCCAGCATATAAGCGACTGTATATTTCTGCGATTGGGTTTCCATGACGTTCCTTTTCATTTGGGGTGATTGCGAGAATGGGATAGGGCGTTACGCTTCTTGCTTTAACAGGGTGCGAGTACCGTCGCTGTGCATGGGGCTGACGATGGCGTCAAATTCCATTTGCTCAAGAAGGCGCGCGGCGCGGTTATAGCCGATGCGGAGGACGCGCTGGACCAAAGAGATAGAAGGCCGTCGCTGTTCGCGCACAATGGCAACAGCTTGGGCATACAGTGGGTCCACGCCCTCGCCGAAGCGTATGAGTTCGGTTCCAGAGTGACTAATCGTCGCTGTTGCGCCATGCGCACAGAGGTGACTCTCGAACTTAGCGACGGCGGCATGCACCTGGCCGTCAATGTTTGGTGCAGGGCTGAATTCATCGGGCGTTTCACCGCCGAGTGCAAGCACCAGATCGCCCAGCATCTTGTTCAGTTCGGCCGTCATCAGCACCATGTCGGAGTCGAAGCGCTCGTCGTCATTCTTGCTGCTGGTGTCGTTGCTTTCCTTCAGCACGTCTAGCGGCGCGACGCGCTTGATCGCCAGCGATTCGGTCAGCACGAACGAGATATGATCTGCCCAGGTCATTGCCAGTCGAGTGCACTGCTTGCCGGCAGCGATGTGGCGGCCTGTGTCGTCCGCTTCCAGTGAGTGACGGATATAACGGACGGTGGCCTTGCTTTCGCCGGCGGCGCGCAGTTCGGTGTCCTGGTCGATGGTGAAGCCGTGCGGTGCTTCGTCCGAGGCCAGCCAGTTGGTCATCGAGGTCAGCGGCGAATGGGCCGTGCGCAGGCCGGAAATCTGCAGCTTGTCGACCGAAGCCAGCAACAGCTTCAAGATTTCTTCCGCTTTAGTTGAGCTGGCGGCATCAATCACTAGCCAGCCGTTGACCGGATCGATCCAGACCCAGGTATTGCGCCGGATGCTGAAAGCGCGCGGCAGCAGCTCATCGGTGATCTGTTCCTTGAGGTCTTTCAGCTGCTTTCGACCCGGCGCATAGCCTTGCTGCTCTTCGATCTCGGCGGCGCGCGCTTCGGTGACCTGGTTGACGACAGTGGCCGGCAACAGCTTTTTTTCTGTACCCAGTAAGATCATCATCTGGCGGTTCACGCTGTGCACCAGCATGCCGTTGTCGCGCGGCGACAGCCAGCCCTGGCTTTGCAGTTCCAGGCTGCTGCACTTGGCGAAGGCTTGCGGCGCCAGGAAGGATTCCAGCTGTTCGGTCGAAATGGACCATGGTGCGGGAATTCGGTATATCTGAAGGTTCTTAAACCACATACTATTAGTGTCCGTTTTTGATGTGTGGGTATTTGTCGGCTATTGCATCTTCAGCAGGCCGCGATGATTCGCCTGGTGCGTCCGCCATGCTTCAATCGTTGCCTGCGCCGCAACCATCTTCCAGCGGTGGACTTCATCCAGTTCAATCGCGGTACGCATGGCTTCCAGGTGGGCGATATATTCAGGACTGGAGTAGGCGTCACGTTCTTGGGCAGTGAGGGTCTTCTCGGAGCTCGCGGCCATACAGTTGGCCTTGATCGTTTTCCGAAACTCTTCCATGTAGATACGATTGGCACGGGAGATCGCGGCCTCGCCGGCCTGAAACTGTAGAAAATCGAGGGCTTTCTGAGCGGCTTCGTCGCTGAAGTTATCTGTTTTTGTGTAGGTCATGATGTGCTCCTGTTTAAATGCGGGATTACTTGCGGCGGGCAGTGATGCCGGCCTGCGGGAAGGCGCGAACGCCATCAATCTTCATGTTCGCTTTCAGCGAGGTCGCCATTTGCTTGATCGGCGTCATGTTCGCTTGCAAGAACGTGATGTATTGAGGATTGGCCGCCACAAACTTGACCAGAGTCAGCAGGTCGGTGACTTCGGCGGTCCAACGCTCTGAAGTCGACACGCCGGCAATCTTTGGCGCCGCGCTGGCGACGACCGGCGCGGTCATGACGCTGGCGATGGTTTGATTGAGCGTGACGCGCGCGTGGGCTACTTGGGCATCTGCGTGAGCCGCTGCTTGCACCTGGTTGGCGGCGAGTGCTTCAGCACTGGCCTTGTTTGCTGCCTCGGTATCGCCGGCCGCGGTAGCTTCTTCGGCAGCCTTGGTAGCAGCTGTCGCTTTCTCTGCTGCGGCCTGGGCTTCACGAACCTTCTGGTCTGCCGCCGCTTGCTGGTCGCGGGCTTCACTCTCTAGGCGCAAACGCTCTTGCCGGGCCTGTTCGTCGGCGATGCGCTGGGCTTCAGCAGCTCTTTTCTTTTCGGCGGTCACATAGTCAAGCATGAGTTTTTTGAGAAATGCGATGCCGGCTTCGCAACGTTCAATCGGGCCGCGGAAAAGGTCCATGACTTCCTTCTTCGATGCATCCATCGGGCGAGTGATCTTGAAGCGTTGCTCAGTCAGGTCGTCAACCTTGCGCTGCAGGTCCGTCAGCTCCTCAACGGCAATCTCGTACATGGCCGGCGAATTGATCGTGATTGAATTCGCGACGGCATTCACGCTATCGGCGACTTTTTCCAATGCCGCCTTCTGAGGTAGAGCGGGTAGGGCGGCGGGGCGAATTTCTTCAACTAATTCCATGTTTGTCTTTCCATTTCCGTAAAGTTAAAAGTGATATAAAGGCTGCAAAGTCTGTCGGGTCGGTATAGGGCACCAGCCGGTACGTCCCATCGGGGCGCAATCCTAAGGCGTAGCGGTCCACGATTGCCGCGTTTTCCAAGTTATGCGTTGCCTGGTAGGCGGCGAGCTGAGGACCTATCACTGGTCCCAGCGTCATCATCTTCTTGATGTCGAGGACAGCACGCCGGCCACGGACTGAGCCTGTGCGGTCGGACGTGCCGCAATAGCAATGAAGCGGGTGATACATGCGCTTCTCAATGGTGTCCGGAACAAAGCCGGTATCGGCGCGAAACTTCTTCCAGCCCACTAGATACGGCAGCATTTCTGGCGCCAGACTTTCCTCATCAAGATCGTCCAGGTCGTGCAACTCGGTCATGCGATGGACTGCTTGACCAAGCAGTCGGGCACGCTCCAATGCTTCGGGCGGCACCATTGAGTAATTCACCAGAGGGCTGAGAATCTGCGTCACGCTTGGCACAATCTCACCGTGCCAGCGGTACACGTGGCTAGGTTCGTCGAAAGTAAGCATCAGGCCGCCGGGTTCTTAATCCAGGCCAGAACGTCATTGAAATTGGCGTTCGTGATATCAGCCATGGCAAAGCCGAACTGCCTTTGGATGTCGTTCGAGCTTAGAGCGGCTGTTTCCAGTTTCATCTTGAGGTAGTCGAACTGCGCTTCGGAGAGCGGCGATTCATTCTTCGGCTCTTGCAGCGGTAGCTCGTCCGTCTTTGGCGGCGCAACGCTTTCTGGCACATTGGCCGGTTCAGCCGCCTTCGCCGACTTGGATTGCGGCATCTTCGGAGGTGCAGCTGGAAGGTCTGCATTCGCGAAAGCTTGTTCCGGCGTCGTGTCACCTTCTTTAATAGCTGTCAGAATGCCGCGCAAGGTCACGAGCTTTTCAAGGCCGATATCATCTGTACCTGACACGCCCAGCGTTGAGCAGATCTGTTCTTGCGTCACGCCGTAGGACTGAAACGCCTTGATGGCGTCGGCGCGCCGATTCGCCAAGGTCTTGAAGTCGCCCATGACGGTGGCGCGCGCCGCGTCGTACATATCGGCCCAGAATGCCTTCGGTACACCTTTCAGAATGGCGTTACGAAGCGCGATAGAGCAGGCCGCGTTTGCAGTCACACCGATCATGTCGGCGTTGTAGCGCTTCCCACGGCTGTCTGTAATACGCCGCTGCACCTCGTAGGTGATAGCAACGTTCTTCTCCAGATCATGGAAAACACCTTGCGTCGTCACAAACTCACCCTGGTCACTAACGACACGGGCGCCGGCGCGGCTATTGCCCCATGCTGACGCGATCACTTCGGCAAAGCGGGCGCTCGGTCCTTCGATGGTTTTTCCTGCGCGGGGCAGGGAATAGATGCACTCGCCGGCCACTTTCTCGGTCAGCGTCACCATCTGCATGGCTTCGTCACGAAATTTCTTGATGGAACGAGGAAACCTATGTGCGGTCGTGACCTGCTGTTCGATTTCCGACTTGTTCAGCAGCGCAATCGTGCCACTTTCGATCGTCATGATGTCTTGGACTTCCATGTAATTACCCTCGATTTATTGATTTGGTGACGCTAGGGCGTCGTGAAGTGAACAGGCGCTGTTACTGGCTGCGCTTCAGTTCGGTTTGGCACGCGCGGCGAAATGCCATTTTGCTGTTTTCGTCGTCAGGCCAGCCATGTGCCTCGCAGAGATCTCGTAGCGTGGGAGCGGCATAGCTGTCATCGTCGTTACAGATTGCATAGGCGGAGAAGACAAGCAGAAAGAAGCAGCTGGCGAGTAGCCAGGCGGCTAATGTGGCGCGGCTCATTGCTGCACCATCACAGTGACGCCAAGCGCGCCGGCATCGTAGGCCGCGTCCATCAGCGCATTGCGGTCACCGATGCCGGAGTAGGTTTCAGTACCGCCGTCTTGTGTTTTGATCGTGATTTGGAAGCTCATGCTGGCTCCTTGTGCGCATCGCGCATGTGGTCTGGCAATCCTGTCGGCTTGACCTTGCGCCCGCAAAAAGTGCATTTGGCTTTTGGCTTTGGCGGTTGATAGGCCGCTGCATTGGCCTTTTTTTCGTCGGTTCTGCACCTGCGGCAGCTGCATGGAAAGCCAGGCGCATCTTCGTTAAGAAACACGCCGCAGCCTTGGCAAAGCGTCCCATCCAACATCATGTCTGCTACGTCGCCCATTGGAATTTCCCTTGATTAAGTTGCGCCGATCTTGATCGGAATTCACCGTCAAGCCATTTGGTTAAAACTTCTTGAATGCAACAATATTAAAGTTTAACTTGTATTTAATCAAGTTAAACTTGTAAATAAATTTGAATTTCTTGCAAAATTTCAAGAGACGAAGCCTTGGTAGGGGGCTGCTTGTAATTTAAGGGGGTGATTTACTGTGTAAATGCCGTCAGTCTTCCCGGCGCGCGACGTGATGATCCAAATTTGGGCGATGAACTATCACCTGGATGTCGATGGGCGTGGGAGATCAATTGCGTGCTCGGCAGTAGGCTAATGTTTCTAAATCGGGGGGAAGATGCCCCAGCCGGAGGTGGGGGCTTATTGAAAACTACAACTGCGGATTGTGAATTTGATTCTGCTTGAGTGTCGGAAATTAAAAGTCGGTGCTGCACCAAACCTTAAGAATGCGGGCGAAAACCTCGAAGTCCATATCAGGCTTGATCGTCCATTCTTTGTAGGCCTTGTTTTCCGATATCGCTACAATTCCTTCGCCCGGGATTCGCTGGAGTCTCTTGATAAAACCTTCGTCGCCAACCCTAAAAAAATAGACAGAATCGAATTCGACCGATTTAACTCCTCTATCTACGAGGAGTGGGTCGCCCGGATTAAACATGCCTCGCATTGAGTCACCAAAGCCGGTGACGATAGCTAAATTATCAATTCCTGTGTGATGCTTTACATTTTTTTGAATCCATTCAGGGCTTACGTGCCAGCTCTGAATTACCCCTGGTTGGTCGCGCAATATGACGCCATGGCCCATTGCTCCACCTGTGTTGTATTGCCGAATTTCTATTTCCTCCGATTTTTCTTTGTAATCACGAATCGAAATCACGACAGGTTCTCCCGTATCTGCAGGTACGTCTCCCCCATACACTAGAGCAGATTCAGTAATGCCGAAATATTGAGCAATTAACTCCAACCGCCCTTTTCGCGGCATTAGACCTTTCGTGATCCATTGTTGGACTGCTTGAGGCGAGACCCCGCAATGCGTAGCCAGCGCGGTCATATTGCCGCTGTCTTTTGCATCCAACAATTGTTTGAGCCGATATTTGAATTCCATAGATTAGGAGTGTACAAGCGTGCCTTGTAAATAGCATCTAAAGAAATACTTGTAACAATACAAGTTAAACTTTAAAATAATGCTATGAAAACTTCAATTGAGAAAGCTTGCCACATCGCTGGCGGACAGACATCGCTGGCGCGAATTCTTGGTGTAAGTCCCCAGGCAGTACAGCAGTGGGTTACGAGAGGGAGGCCGCCTTCAGGGCGCTGTATTCCAATCGAGAACGCCGTCGCCATGGGAGTGACTCGTTTTGATCTTCGGCCAGACGTGTTCGGCAATTCTCTATAGGGAGAGTTGCTATTTTATTGCGCATATCTCTTCTCATATAACCAGGCTGTTCCACATCCATTTTGAGTTCGGCAAACAACCTTTGCTGGCCATCTGCAATTTTTATTTTATTTCCCATAGCTGAACTGTAACTGCAATTTTGCAAAACAAACACCACCGAAAAAAGGAAAACGTTGTGAGTAGAAGGCAAGCTTATTTAAAAATGATCAAAGCATTCCCCGGCGGTTGGGACGCGATGGCTGCTGCCATGGGCATCACTCGTAACGCATTGGAGAATCGAACCTATGAACGCCAGGGGCAAACAATGAGCGTCGACAAGGCAATGCAGATGCAAGTTTTTTCAGACACTGCGCTTTTTGCACAATGCATCGCAACTGAAAGTGGCGGCGTGTTTGTCATGCTGCCGGCGCCACATGAAATCGACAACGAAGCGCTGTTGAGCAAGTTCAACAAGCTGTATGCCCACATAGGTTTGTTGTCGCGCCGCTTCAACGAGGCGACTGAAGATGGCGAGATTGATAAGCGTGAGCGAGCTGACTTGGCTGCGATAGGCGATGAGATCAGCCGCCATACCCAGGAGCTGCTGGCGCTGACATTTCGCATTTACTGCCGTAGTGACGATGAGAAGGTGGAAGCGTGAGCGAACCCATTACGTCCATCGCCGGCATCATCCAGCATGCGCATGAAGCGGCGGAGCAGGGCAGGCTGGCAAGCGCCTGTCGGTATCCGGTCCATTCTGAGGCCGCTGAGCGCTGGCATGCTGCTTACCACGCGCGCCGGAAAGAACTACTTGAAATGGCGGCTGCATGATTCCTGTGTCTGTAGGTGATCCACGGCATGCGGCTGATCGCTATGCCGAACGCACGGCGAAGATGGTTATTTTTAATCATGCCCAGCGAGTCTGCAAAGGGGCATGCCGCAAGAGAAAGAGTGTCGGGCAGTTCGCGCGCGGGGATGATTTGTGCAAGACGTGTAGGTTGCGCGCATGACTATTCGCCACGTTGTATCCGTATCCGGCGGGAAGGATAGTCTTGCCACATTGCTGATCGCGATTGAGCGCTTCGGTAAAGCGGCAATCATTGCTATTTTCTGCGATACCGGCAATGAGCACCAGGCCGTCTACGAATACCTGGACTACCTGGAGCTGGCGCTGGATATCAAGATCATTCGCCTAAGGGCGAATTTCCATGCTGAGATCGCTAGTAAGCGAACGTTCATCGCGCGCGACCGGCGCACGCGGCGCGAGTACGATACGGCGCCAGTATTCGAAGCAGACGGAAAAACACCGATCCCGAAACGCGATGGGCGCGGCCAGATTGTCCTGAACAAAAAAGGTGAGCCGATCCAGAAAGTACGAAAGATCGGATGTGGTCGATTGTCCCGTTGGACCAACAAGGCTAAGCGCCGCGCATTAGCTGCGTTGCATCCTTCTGGCAATCCATTCCTTGACCTTTGCATGTGGAAGGGACGCTTCCCATCTCGAAAGGCACAGTTTTGCACCGAGCAGCTAAAGCGCGATATCGCCGTGTCGTTCCAGCTCGAACTAATCGCGCAGGGTTACACCGTGGTTTCCTGGCAAGGTGTACGCCGGGACGAGTCAGCGAAACGCCGGGATGCGCTGAAGTTTGAGGTTGTCGGCGGCGGCCTATATATCTACCGTCCGTTGGTGGATTGGTCTGCCGACGACGTGTTCGCATACTGTGCAGCAAGAAAACTTCAGCCCAATCCACTATATCGCCAGGGCATGCATCGCGTCGGTTGCATGTATTGCATCAATGCCAGAAAAGAAGAGATTAGAGAGGTGGCTGTCCGCTTTCCGGAGCATCCGGCGCGGCTCGCCGAATGGGAGGAAATCGTTTCTCAATGCAGTAAACGAGGATTTTCCACGTTCTTTCACAAGGTCGATGATTTGACCGGTTCGCCATCTTCGATTTTCTCGCGCTGCAAAATGGAGACGGTCATCGAATGGTCGCGCACCACGCGCGGCGGCAGACAGTTTTCCCTGCTGGAGCAACTGGACGAACCCACCGCGTGTTCTTCCGCGTATGGATTGTGCGAATGAGCGCCCCTTCACGCCCCGTCTTGCGATACCACGGCGGAAAATTCCGCCTGGCGCCGTGGCTGATCAATTTCTTTCCTGCGCATCGCGTGTATGTAGAGCCCTTTGGTGGAGCTGCGTCTGTGCTGTTGCAGAAGGAGCGTAGCTATGCCGAGGTTTACAACGATCTGGATGGGGAAATTGTCAATCTGTTTAGGGTGTTGCAGAACCCAGGTCAGAGTGCCAAATTGGTTGAGCTTCTACGCCTGACACCGTACGCGCGTGCGGAGTTTGACCTGGCGTGGCAGCCCGCTGCTGATCCCGTTGAAACAGCGCGTCGTACCGTTATCCGCGCTCAAATGGGCTTTGGTTCTGCTGGCGCCACCAAGGGAAGTTCTGGATTCCGTATTGATACCGCTCGGCGGTATAGCACGGCGATGATGGACTGGGAGCGCTACCCGGCGTGCCTACCGCCGATCATTGAGCGCCTGAAAGGCGTACAGCTAGAAAACCGTCCTGCACTGGACGTGATTCGCAGTCAGGATAAAGAGGATGCCCTGTTTTATGTGGATCCTCCATACCTGCACGACACCCGCGTGATGCAAGGCAGCACACGCTATTACCGGCACGAAATGACCAATGACGATCACGTCGAATTACTCTCGCTTCTGTCTGAGGTACGGGGAATGGTGGTTCTCAATGGCTATCCGAGTCAGCTTTATGACGACGCGTTGCCAGGTTGGGTCAAGCATTCTGTTTCGGCGAGAGCTAGCGCAAATCGGGGAACTACCCTCCGTACGGAGGTCGTTTGGCTGAATCCTGCGTGTGTTGCAGCGCTTGCCGCCGAAGAGTCGCAGCAGCGGATGTTTGCATGAAGCGCAGTCCCATGAAGCCTTCCACAAAGCCAATGCGTCGCACTGCCATGTCGCGTGGCCTGACCGGTGTGCTGTCTTGCTCGTCCTTTCAGCGATCCGCGAAACCGAAGAAGCCGATCAAGGCTCGGCGCAAGCCGTTGACCAAGATTCAGGCATCGGCCCGCGACCAGGAATGCACATTGCGATTCCCTGGCGTTTGCAACTACCGCACCGACACGACCGTTCTTTGCCACTCCAATTTGCTGGAGGACGGCAAGGGCTATGGCATTAAGGCACCAGATGAAAAGGCGGCATATGGCTGCTGTCGCTGTCATGACGTCTTGGATGGGCGCGCCAAGCGTCCAGTTGGCATGAACTACGAAGTAATGATCGATTTATTTTATAACGGCGTGGCGCAGACGAATGACATTCTGCGCCGCCTGGGACTGATGGAGGCAATTTAGTGAGTGTTCGTATTATGTCGATGGTGTTTGAACGCTATCAAAACGGCGGCGGCGAGATGCTGCTTGCGCTGGCCCTGTCCGATCATGCCCATGATGACGGGACCAGTATTTATCCCTCCATTGAGCAATTGGCTTATAAAACACGGCAATCGGCGCGTACTGTGCAATACCAGTTACGGGCGATGGAAAAGAGTGGATGGCTGATCCTGATGAATTTTGGGAATGGTGGCCGTGGCTCCCGCCGTGAGTATCGTATTTCCCCTGATTGGCTGAAGGGTGCAAATATTGCACCCTTAGCTAAAATTCCCATAGGAGAAGACTCTGTAAAGGGTGCAAAAATTGCACCCCAAGAAAATAAGGGTGCAACTGACGGTCAAAAGGGTGCAGCCCAAGGCACAAAGGGTGCAACTGACGGCGCAAAGGGTGCAAAGCTTTTGCACCCACATATAACCGTCACTAACCATCATGAATCATCAGAGAATCGTCAGGACGCTCGCGGCAAGCGCTTGCCCAAAGACTGGACCTTGTCGAAAGCTTTGGGAGATTGGGCGCTGGAAGAGCAGCCGACCTGGACGCCGGAGCATGTTCGCCGTGTTGCTGACAAATTCCGGGACTACTGGGTAGCCGTTGCCGGTAAGGCCGCAAGGAAGACTGACTGGCCGGCGACCTGGCGCAACTGGTGCCGCAACGAGAAGCCACTGGTGGCCGGTAAGCCTGCCGGGCAAGGGGCATGGTGGGCAACCGACGATTCCGTGATGGCCAAGGGCGCTGAGTTTGGCCTCAAGCCGCTGGCAGGCGAATCGATGTCAGCCTTCAAGGGCCGCGTCGAAGCGACGATCCATAACGGCGGCCAAGTACCGCCCCCGCCGCCAAGCAGGATCACGTCAACGCGCCGGAAAGCAGATGACGCGCGCGGCACTAAGCCGAATGGCCTGAACTTGAAAGCATTGCTTAAACCGAAAGGGCGGCCAGATGACTCAAACTGAGCGCGACAGTGTGAACTTGGAATCGTCTCATTCCGCTATGGTGGTGACTTTCATCGTGGATGGTCAGC
>NZ_DATMRB010000010.1:0-48442 GCF_035566555.1 Collimonas sp. | reverse complement strand
ATCTGGGCCGCGGTCGGCGGCCGCGGCTCGCTGGTCGGCCCCATCATCGGCGCCTTCTCGGTGAACGGCTTGAAGAGCTGGTTCACCGGCGCCTTCCCCGATCTCTGGCTGTATGCGCTGGGCCTGATCTTCATCCTGGTGACGCTGTTCATGCCGCAGGGGATCCTGGGGCTGGCAAGCAATCTGAAAAACAAACTGAAAAGCAAGCCGGAACGCCAATCCGAGCCTGAAGCCAGCAGCAAGGAGGCGACATGAGTCAGCGCATCAGCCCCATCTACGATCCGGCGCAGCCGTCGGAAAACGTCGACAACACCCGCCATGCCGACTACGGCACCTCGTATGCGCGCATCAAGCCGGAAGGCGTCGACACTACCCACGGCGCCATCCTCTATCTGGAAAACATTACGGTATCGTTTGACGGCTTCAAGGCGCTGAACAATCTCAACCTGGATATTTCGGTGGGCGAACTGCGCTGCATCATCGGTCCTAACGGCGCCGGCAAGACCACCATGATGGACGTCATCACCGGCAAGACCCGCCCGACCGCCGGCACCGCCTTCTTCGGCCAGAGCATCGACCTGACCAGGCTGACCGAGTACGACATCGCCCACGCCGGCATCGGCCGCAAGTTCCAGCGGCCGACGGTGTTCGAACAGCACACCGTGTTCGAGAACCTGGAGCTGGCGATGAAGATGGACAAGCGGGTCAAGACCACCTTGTTTTCACGCCTGAGTTCGGAACATGTCGACAAGATCGACGCCTGCCTGCGCCTGATCCGCCTCAACGGCAACGAACGGCGGCTGGCCGGCCTGCTGTCGCACGGGCAGAAGCAATGGCTGGAAATCGGCATGCTGCTGATGCAGGAACCGCAGTTGCTGCTGCTGGACGAACCGGTAGCCGGCATGTCGGATGCGGAAACGGCGCGCACCGCGGAACTGCTCAACGAATTGCGCGGCAAGCATTCGATCATGGTGGTCGAGCACGACATGGGCTTTGTCGCCGAGATCGCCCAGCAGGGCAAGGTCACGGTGCTGCACGAAGGCTCGGTGCTGGCAGCAGGCAAGATGTCGGAAGTCCAGGCCGACGAACGGGTAATCGAAGTCTATCTTGGGCGCTAGAACAACATGTTAAACGTTGACCAACTGAATCAGTACTACGGCTCCTCGCACACTCTGCGCGGCATTTCGCTGTCGCTGGAAAAAGGCAAATGCCTGGCCCTGCTTGGCCGCAACGGCGTCGGCAAAACCACCTTGCTGAAATGCCTGATGGGGGTGCTACCGAGCGCCAGCGGCAAGATCATGCTGGAAGACCGCGACATTACCAGCCTGAAGCCGCATCAGCGCGCTGCTCTGGGGATTGCCTATGTGCCGCAGGGGCGCGAAATCTTTGCCCGCCTGTCGGTGGAAGAAAACCTGCTGATGGGCATGGCCACCAAATCCGGCAAGCAAGCTTTGCTGATCAAGGAAGAAGTGTACGAGCTGTTTCCGGTGCTGAAAGAAATGCTGCAGCGGCGCGGCGGCGACCTCTCCGGCGGCCAGCAGCAGCAGCTGGCGATCGCCCGCGCCTTGCTGGCGGAACCCAAGCTGATCATCCTGGATGAACCGACCGAAGGCATCCAGCCTTCCATCATCAAGGATATCGGCCGCGTGATCCGCCTGCTGCGCGAGCGCGGCAACATCGGCATCCTGCTATGCGAGCAGTACTTCGATTTCGCGCGCGAACTGGCCGACAATTTCGTGGTGCTGTCGCGCGGCGAGGTAGTGGCCGCCGGCGGCCATGAAAGCATGGATGACGAAAGCGTGAAACGACACTTGGCGGTATAGTGCCGCATGGATAATCTGACTCTTTCGCCGCTGCCGGACACGATGCCGGCCGAGCAAGCTCGTCACAGCGCCAACCAGGCCTGGCTGTCGCTTGCCTTTGGCGACGACCGTGGCACGACGCGCCTGCTGGAGCGCGCCCACTACGGCCCCTTGCGCGTACAAAAGGCGCTGTATCCGGAGCACCCGTCAATCTGCCATGCGATCATTGTCCATCCGCCCGGCGGCGTGGTGGGCGGTGACGAACTGACAATCAAGGCCAGCGTCGGCGCAGGCGCCCATGCGTTCCTGAGCACCCCGGGCGCCGCCAAATGGTACCAGGCCAATGGCAAAATCTCCCGCCAGCATGTGCTGCTGCAGCTTGCCGCCGGCGCAGCGCTGGAGTGGCTGCCGCAGGAAACCATTTTTTTCGACCACGCCGAGGTGGCGCTGGAACATCGGGTCGAGCTGGAGGGCGACGCCCGCTATATCGGCGGCGAAATCCTGTGTTTCGGCCGCACCGCTTCGGGCGAGTCATTCACCGGCGGCCGCATTTCGCAGCAGACCAGCATCCGCCGCGACGGCAAATTATTATGGTTTGAACAAGGCGCGCTGGGCGGCGGCAGCGCTGCCATGCAGAGCCGGCTGGGATTGGCGGATTGCAGCGTGTGCGCCACCCTGACGGTGGCCGGCAAAGCATTCCCGGCCAGCTTTGTGCAGCAGTTGCGCGACTGCGCCAGCCAGCTGTCGGACGGCCGCGCCAGCGTCGGCGCCAGTCAGGTGAAATCAGTGCTGGTATTACGTCATCTCGGGCACTCCAGCGAACTGGCGCGGCAATGGATGATGCAGGCCTGGCAAATGCTGCGTCCTGAATTACTGGGGCATGCGGCGCATATACCGCGTATCTGGAACACTTGATATGGCGACGCTGCGGGCCGTGATAAAACGCAGCACCACCCTGTCCACACAACATCAAAGTCATCGCGAAGAAAGAACAACATGGATCTGACGCCAAGAGAAAAGGACAAGCTGCTGATTTTCACCGCTGCCCTGCTGGCCGAGCGGCGCCTGGCGCGCGGCCTGAAGCTGAATTATCCGGAAGCGATAGCCCTGATCAGCGCCGCCATCATGGAAGGCGCGCGCGACGGCAAGAGCGTGGCCGAACTGATGTCCTACGGCAGCAAGATACTGACCCGGGCCGACGTCATGGACGGCATCGCCGAAATGATTCCCGACATCCAGGTCGAGGCCACCTTCCCGGATGGCAGTAAGCTGGTCACCGTGCATCATCCGATTCCCTAGAGCGGAGAAGACTCATGATCCCAGGAGAAATGCAGATCCAGGCCGGCGACATCGAACTCAATGTCGGCCGCCGCATGCACGCTGTCACGGTTGCCAACAGCGGTGACCGGCCGATCCAGATCGGCTCGCATTTTCATTTTTACGAAGTCAATCCGGCCTTGCGGTTCGAGCGCGAGGAAGCCTACGGCATGCGGCTCAACATAGCCGCCGGCACCGCGGTGCGTTTCGAACCGGGCCAGAAGCGCACGGTGGAACTGGTGGATCTGGCGGGCGACCGTATCGTCTACGGTTTCAACGGCAAGGTCATGGGCGCACTGACGAAACGGACAAAATCATGAGCAAGATCTCTAGGCATGCTTATGCCGAAATGTACGGACCGACCACCGGCGACCGCATCCGCCTGGCCGATACCGAACTCTTCATCGAAATCGAAAAGGACTACGCCACCTACGGCGAAGAAGTGAAATTCGGCGGCGGCAAGGTGATCCGCGACGGCATGGGCCAGTCGCAGCGCCTGCACAAGGATGTGATGGACACGGTGATCACCAACGCCGTGATCATCGACCACTGGGGCATCGTCAAGGCCGACATCGGCATCAAGGGCGGCAAGATCGCCGCCATCGGCAAAGCCGGCAATCCGGATATCCAGCCGGACGTCACCATGGTGATCGGCGGCGCCACCGAAATCATCGCCGGCGAAGGCAAGATCGTCACCGCCGGCGGCATCGATTCGCATATCCATTTCATCTGCCCGCAGCAGATGGAAGAGGCGCTGATGAGCGGCGTCACCACCATGCTCGGCGGCGGCACCGGCCCGGCGGCAGGCACCGCCGCCACCACCTGCACTCCCGGTCCCTGGCATCTGCATGCGATGCTGTCGGCGGCCGATGCCTTTCCGATGAACCTGGGTTTCCTCGGCAAGGGCAACATCAGCTTGCCGGGCCCGCTGGAGGAACAGGTGCGCGCCGGCGCCATCGGCCTCAAGCTGCATGAAGACTGGGGCTCGACCCCGGCCGCCATCGACAACTGCCTGAGCGTGGCCGACCGCATGGACGTGCAAGTTGCGATCCACAGCGATACCCTGAACGAAGGCGGCTTCCTGGAGCATACCCTGGCGGCGTTCCAGGACCGCACTATCCACACCTTCCATACCGAAGGCGCCGGCGGCGGCCATGCGCCGGACATCATCGCCGCGGTCGGCAACAGCAATGTGCTGCCCTCCTCCACCAATCCGACCCGGCCGTTTACCGTCAACACGCTGGACGAGCATCTCGACATGCTGATGGTTTGCCATCACCTCGATGCGGCAATCGCGGAAGACGTCGCCTTCGCCGAATCGCGCATCCGGCGCGAAACGATTGCCGCCGAAGACATCCTGCACGACATCGGCGCCATCAGCATGATGTCCTCCGATTCGCAAGCCATGGGCCGGGTCGGCGAAGTCATCATGCGCACCTGGCAAACCGCGCACAAGATGAAAGTGCAGCGCGGCGCGCTGGCGGAAGATAGCGATAGAGCAGATAACTTCCGGGTCAAGCGCTATATCGCCAAGTACACCATCAATCCCGCCATCACCCACGGCATCGCGCATGTGGTGGGTTCGATCGAAGTCGGCAAGATTGCCGACCTGGTGCTGTGGAAACCGGCCTTCTTCGGCGTCAAGCCATCCACCATCCTCAAGAGCGGCATGATCGCAGCGGCGCAGATGGGCGATCCGAATGCTTCCATTCCGACGCCGCAGCCGGTGCACTATCGCATGATGTTCGGCGCCTATGGCGGCGGCCTCAAGACTTCGCTGACGTTTGTTTCGCAAGCGGCTTACGACGACGGCATCGCCGAGCGCTTGAAACTGAACAAGCCGGTGATCGCGATCAAAGACGTGCGCCATCTGCGCAAGCATCACATGATTCACAACGGCGCCACGCCGCACATGGAAGTCAATCCGGAAACCTATGAAGTACGGGCTGACGGCGAACTGCTGGTATGTGAGCCGGCCAGCGTGCTGCCGATGGCGCAACGCTATTTCCTATTCTGAATTTCTCATTCACGGCACAAGATGTTAATCCTAAATACCAAAGTAGAACACGCGGACCTGATCGAAGGCGAACTGATCCTGCCTTACGATTTGCGTGAAAAGAGCCGCCTGCGCGCGACGCTCAGCAACGGTGAGGAAGTCGGCGTATTCACCGTGCGCGGCACGGTACTGCGCCATGGCGATCTGATCAAGGGCATGGACGACAGCGGCAGAGAACGCGTGGTCAAGGTGCTGGCGGCAGCCGAAACCACCTACCGCATCGAGTGCCAAAGCCCGCATGCCCTGCTGCGCTGCGCTTTCCACCTGGGCAACCGCCACACGCAGGCGCACGTCGGCGACGGCTTCCTGCGCATCCGCAAGGACCCGGTGCTGAAGGAAATGCTGGAGGGTCTGCAGGCCAAGGTGACCGAAGAACTGGCGGCGTTCGAGCCGGAATCCGGCGCTTATGGACACGGCAGCGGCGACCACCATCACCATCGCGACAATCTGCTGGCGCCGGTGCCGTTGCGCCAGAAGATCCATCGCCCCGGCGACGCCGACGGCAACTGAGCGCTCACTTAAACCAATGCATGACATGCAAGCGACCGCGCTGCTCCACCTGCTGCAACTGGCCAGCCCGTCGCTGCCGATAGGCGCTTACAGCTATTCGCAAGGACTGGAGACAGCCATCGACAAAGGCTGGGTCAAGGATCCGGCATCGGCGCGCGGCTGGATCTGCGAGCATTTGCAGCAAGTAGTAGCGTTGTTCGAAGCGCCTGTGACATGGCGCCTGCTGCAGGCCTTCGAGCGCCGCGACAGCGACGCCGTGCAGCACTGGACTGAACGCTTCATCGCCGCCCGCGACAGCGCCGAGTTTCGCGCCGAAACCATACAGATGGGCTATTCGCTGGGCAAACTGGCGATCGAACTGCAGATCGGCGACGCCGCCCTGCTGGCCATCCTGCAGGCGCAGCCGGAACTGCCGCTGCCGACCGCCTACGCCTATACCGCAGTGGCCTTGCAAGTGCCGCACGAGGCTGCCTTGCTGGGCATGCTGTTTTCCTGGGCCGAGAACCAGGTGCTGGTATGCGTCAAGACCATCCCGCTTGGACAGGTCGCCGGCCAGCGCCTGCTGCTTTCCTTGCAGGCGGAACTGCAGCTGGCCGCCGAGCGTGCCCGACAACTGGCCGATCACGAATTATCAAATTGGGCGCCCGGCCTGTCGCTGCTGTCGATGCAGCACGAAGAACAATACAGCCGTCTGTATCGCTCTTGAATTGCTCCTGAAACCAAACACTCACTATTTTTTAAGCGAACCTCAACATGAGCACTTCCTCCACATCCAATCCCCTGCGCGTCGGCATCGGCGGCCCGGTCGGCTCCGGCAAGACCGCATTGTGCGAAATGCTGTGCAAAGGCATGCGCAACCATTACGACATGGCGGTCATCACCAACGACATCTACACCAAGGAAGACATGGAAATCCTGCTGCGCGCCGATGCGCTGCCGGCGGAACGCCTGATGGGCGTGGAAACCGGCGGCTGTCCGCACACCGCCATCCGCGAAGACGCTTCGATCAACCTGGAAGCGATCGCGCGCATGAGCGCGGATTTTCCGAACCTGGACCTGATCCTGCTGGAATCCGGCGGCGACAACCTGGCCGCCACCTTCAGCCCGGAACTGTCCGACCTCACCATCTACGTGATCGACGTCGCCGGCGGTGAAAAGATCCCGCGCAAGGGCGGCCCCGGCATTACCCGCTCCGACCTGCTGATCATCAACAAGACCGACCTGGCGCCGTATGTCGGCGCCAATCTGGATGTGATGGCGCACGACGCCAAAAGAATGCGCGGCGAACGGCCGTTCATTTTCACCAACCTGCGCAGCGGCGACGGCGTCGAACAAGTGATCGCTTTTATCCGTAAACAAGGATTACTTGATCAAGCTAAATGAGCAATCCAAATAAGTGAGTAGGGTGGGCACGCTTTTGTGCCCACGCGGATGGCGCAACAGCGTGGGCACAAAAGCGTGTCCACCCTACCTTTTTCCTCACAGAAGAATCTGAACACCCACTTTTTCACAGGAGTCAGCCATGTCCCATCTATCCGTAAAAACCTGCGGCCGCCTCAGCGCCTTAGCCATCGCCGCACTCGGCATCGGCTCCGCCTTCGCCCATCCCGGTCATCCCGACGCCTTCGGCTTCAACGACGGCTTCGCCCATCCGTTCAGCGGCCTCGACCATTTGCTGGCGATGCTGGCGGTCGGTCTGTGGGCAGCGCAAAACAAGCGCTCTGCGCTATGGCTGTTGCTGCTGGCGTTTCCGCTGATGATGGTGGCCGGAGCCCTGCTGGCGTTCGCCGGTGTGGCGCTGCCGGGAGTGGAAACCGGCATCGCGGCTTCGGTCGCAGTGCTCGGGCTGCTGATCGCTTTCGCCATCCGCATGCCGCTATGGGCCAGCGCCACCGTGGTGTCGGTATTTGCCGTGTTCCATGGCTATGCCCACGGTAGTGAACTGCCGCATGGCGCATCGGCGCTGTGGTATGGCGTCGGCTTTGTCGCCGCCACCGTCCTGCTGCATTTGTCGGGGCTGACGATCGGGCTGGTCGCCAGACAGAAAATGGCGTCGCAGGCGGTGCGGGTTGGCGGCATTGCCATTGCCGCGGTTGGCGGTTACCTGTTAAGCGGGGCGCTCTGACGCACTGGTGGGCGGTAACAACCCACTAGTCCATGGCGGGGCGGCGCATCTGCCCGTGCGACGCGGAATCGTGCTCGACCGTGCTTTGCATCGGCGCAACCGGATCGGCGCCGCCGGCAACGAGCAACGCGATCGATGCAAACGTTGTCACCCACCGCGGGCAATCCGACTCCGGCCGCTCCGCAGCCGCCTCGACCAGCGCACAACCAAGCGCTGCGTGATTGGCCAGCATCTCAGCGGTAAGCTGTTGCACCAGCTTGTGTTTCACGGCGACACCTTCGGTCCGGGTCCGCCGCGCCTGTGGCTCTCCTCATTTGCCGTCGACTCCTGGTCGGATCGCTCCATCAGCAGCCGCAGCCAGTGTGAACCTGCTCCAACGGCCCCAGCGCGCGGCTTTTCTTCGTTGCGGCTCTCCCACATGGACCAGCTGCGATCCTTCCACAGACTCTTCATATCCGCTTTTTGCTGCGCACGCATCTGAACGTTATCGGCGTGCGCCACTATCTTTTCGAACTGCACCAACAGTTCGGGATCGTCCTTTGTCTCTTCTTTCAAACGATGCCAGAGGCCTCGCAGATTCCAGCGCCGAAAACGCATGTATGCCGTGTTCCACTTGCCGAATTCAGTCGGCAGATTGCGCCATCGATGTGTGCCTGCATACCAGAATACCGCCTCGACGAACAATCTATTGTCGCGCCCCTGCATGCCCGGATCTCCCTTTTTTCCAAGCAACAGCGGCTCCAGTTTTTCCCATTGCTCATCTGTGAGTATCATTTTTCACCTGTGATGGTTTTCAATAAAACGTGTCGGCATGTGGGGCGAGGATGTATGGCGCGCCAGGAGATGCCACTGCCCGCGTCTTGGCATCGAGTATCTTGAGATAAGTTCCGGGCGACATTTTCTTCTGCTGGCGAAACACCCGGCAAAAATGCGACTGCTCGGAAAATCCGCAACGCCAGCCAATCTCAGCCAGAGACAGAGCCTGCGCCTCCTTGACCGCGAGCAAACGGGTCGCGGCATCCAGCCGGATGTCACGCAGGAGGCTGTGAAAGCTGGCGCCTTCTGCATTCAGGAAGACGTGATGGACATTCCGTACCGACATGCCGAAGGCATCGGCCAGGGTTTGCGCTGTCACGCTTGCATCGTGATAATTCTGCTTCAGCCACAGCACCATGCCGCGGTGCAGTTCGGCGCGCTGCCGGAGATTGCGCACCTTGCTGCTTTCCGTTTTTGGCAACCCCACTTCTTTGAACGCGAAACGCATCAGGCAAGCGATTTGATCGGCCATCAATGCCTGTTCATAAAGGCTCGTCGATGCTTGCAAGGTCTCGATACCGAGGTTGCCAAGATATGCGGACAGCATCGCCCCCCAGCCGCGATCGCCCTTGAGCACATGGGCGACGCAGCCTTCGACATGGGGAATCCAATGGCTGGCGAAAGCCTCGCTCAGGGAAACCATGCGTGCAACAGTGGCCCGCTCTTGCACACTGGAAGAGAGACGGTGCGCATCGATCAGCACCATGTCGCCGCTGGCGACCTCGACCGTGCGGCCAAACTGCTTCAACACGTGACGGCCGTCCTCCACCAACAGCAGATGGAAGCGCAGCGACGGCATGCTTCGCATCAGAGATTGGGTCCGGTCGACGGCAGCTTCCTGTACGGAATAGCGCGTCACGACAACGGCCCCCAGGGACGTCGATTCGGTACCTCCGCCGAATGCCGCCTGCTGCCGGCATCCTCCCTCCGGCATATGCAGACGGCGGCCGCGCCCCTTGGTCCAGCATTCCAGCTTGAAGCGTTCAGGCGGGCTCTTTGAAGTAAAAGCGTGGTTTTTCAAACTTTCCATTTGCATACCTATAGCAATCCGATGAAAAATTTCGGCATGCCTGATCCAGGCAGTGCACGGCCAAGCGCAGCTGCAAATAACTACATCCGCGTTGTTTTCATGGTTACCCATCCATCCGATCCCGTAAATGGGTCAAATGTCCCATCCGGGAGCGGGCATGCTGTATTTTGAGTGGCGGCATCAGGCCTGAGGCCCCATCGCCACGGGCTGCGATAGACCTGTTCGCGGCTTCGGCGTTGTGGCCGCAACGAATGTCTACACGTCGTGACGCTTGCGAAGCATTTACTACATCTGCTATTTGAGCAAGGCGATCAGCTTTGATCTCTTATGCACGCCAAGTTGCGCATAAATCTTTCCAAGTTGATTACGCACTGTCTTTTCTGCGATATTCAAGGTTCGGCCGATTGTTTTGTCATCCATGCCGGCGGCGAGGTGGCGGACGATGGATCTTTGTTGCGCAGTCAATGCATCCAGTTCTAACGGCGACCTTTCCGACTTCAGATAAAAATGAGCAAGCAATAAATCATTCAGCAGCGGCGTCATCAGTTTCAGCGCTTCGAGATGCCAGTCGCTCAACGGCCCTTCGACTCCGGAAAAGCTGAAATAGCAGCCTGCATTGGCTTTGATATTGAGTACGCCATGGGCAACCACGTTACCCAAGCCAAAACGCTGGATCTCGTCGATCTCGAAAGCGCTGGCATAGGCAGGCGGATTTTCCGGATCTATGAAAAATGGCTGCCGGCTCGTACGCCACCATTTGATGGAGCTGCGGTCCGCCGTCTCATAAGCCGTTGGCAGGTAGTCTAAAAAAACCTGGTCGTGGCCACTTGCCAACACATGCGTTGTCTTCACTTGGCCGACAGTCAACTCTCCATAACCGAGAATGACGGCTTGATACGGAAAGAATTTTTTCAATGGGCCTTCGAGCCACGCCAACAGCGTGGCGGGCGTCGCCAGCGGATCAGCAATCACGGCAAGCCATGCGCGCAAGTCAGTTTCGGTAAGATGCTTCATGTGATAATTTTCCTCTTCCTGCTATCAACAAATAGCTTGGCATGGGGAACCGCAAGATTGTTTTTCTCCCACTGCCGGATCCTTGCAAACATGTTAATGTCACAACCGACAAGGCCGATTCTACCTATTTAGACTGGAAACATCATGACTTCATCGATTGCTTATCGCATTCCGGGACGCGCGCGCGACCTGGGCGAACTGGTAGTGCGCCGCGTGCTGCCCGCCGGCCATCACCAGAGCGTCGGCCCGTTCCTGTTCTTCGACCATATGGGGCCGGTCGAATTTGCCAGCGGCCAGGGCATAGACGTGCGGCCGCATCCGCATATCGGCCTGGCCACGGTCACCTATCTGTTTGAAGGTGCGATCCGTCACCATGACAGCCTCGGCAACGATCAGGAAATCATCCCCGGCGACGTCAACTGGATGACTGCCGGCCGCGGCATCGTCCATGCCGAACGGACACCGGCCGCGCAACGCGCCAAAGGCTGGCGCCTGCACGGCATCCAGACCTGGGTAGCGCTGCCGCTGGCCGACGAGGAGTGTGCGCCAGCCTTTGCCCATCATCCGGCCGCCAGCCTGCCGCTGATCCAAGGCGAAGGCTACCAGTTGCGAGTAATCGCCGGCCGCGCCTTCGGCCAGGAAGCGCCGGTCAAGATCAGTTCGCCGACCTTGTATGTGGCCGCGGAAATGACCGCAGGCGCGCAGTTCACGTTGACGCCGGAATATCCGCAGCAAGCCGTGTATGTCGCCAGCGGCAGCGTCACCGTCGACGGCGAAGCGCTGGAACTGGGCGTGCTGGCGGTGCTGCAGCCTGACGTGGCAGTCAGGATTGCGGCCAGCGAAGCGGCCCAGGTCATGCTGCTGGGCGGCGCGCCTATCGACGGCCCGCGCTCGATCTGGTGGAATTTCGTCGCCAGCCGGCCGGAACTGATCGAGACCGCCAAGCAGAACTGGCGTGAACTGCGCTTCGACCCGGTGCCGGGCGATCCCGAATGGATTCCCTTGCCGGAGGCGTGAGCACGAGCCGGCAACGCGCCCCAGACGGGGCGTTTTTCATTTTCCGGGCACATCGCGCATCCCTCACCTGCAGGGCGGCATGAAAATGCGCATTTCTCCGTAGTTTTCTCCAATATGATGTTGCCAAAATACAATGCTACGGCGACAATAAGACACTAATGCAATGATGCAGGGGTTCCCCTCGCAGCGCATGTTTTCCGTAAAAATGGCGCGCGAATCGTGTGCGCCGTCTGGTAGCTTGAATTTTGTGCCACATCACATCAGGGATACTTATGCCGCGTTCAGCGACGACTTTGGCAATCATGTTAACTACCTCACTCCTGACCGCAGCAGCCGGCGCCGCGAATGCCGAAAACACCCCGCTGCAGATTATCGCTGCCGCCGGAAAATCGGTGTGCCAGTCCACGGTCCGCCAGTTTGGCGAAACCTCGCAAAAGATCGAGCTGTGCGTCTCGCAAGGCGATTTCGCGCATGACGTTTATGTGCTGAAGATCAATGGCGACCCGATTCTCAAAGGCATTGACGACGAGACTGCCAAAGGTATTGTCTCGACTAACCAGGGCGAAAAAATCAGCCTGACTTGCGCACCGCAACTGGAGGAGCCGACCCAGGTGGCGCCGGAAAAAATCGAAGCAATGCAAAAGCTGATGCCGGCGCTGTCCGCCGACGAAGCGAAAAAGGCTGCGATCTCATTAGATGCAGTTGAGGTAGGCCGCTTGTGCACCGCCCAGCGCGGAAGCAACTCCTTGATAGACGTACAGGTTACATTCCACTGAAGCGTCGGCAGCCAGGCAACATCGATTTCCTTGCCGGCGGCAGCTGATAATGTGAGACGATGCAACTTCCGTTGCCGCCGCAACGTTACATAAACTGGAAAGCGATTATGACCCGCAGCGTCCTCGATGAAGCCCACATCCACCCCGCCATCCGCCAGGCCATCACCGATAGCCATGCCGACATCGTCCGCGAGGTGCAAGACGCCATCGCGAGCAACAAGGTAGTTGTGGTCGGCATGACGCAGAATCCTTTTCCGCGCAAAGCGCGCAAGGCACTGGATGCAATTTCCGCTCCCTACAAATACCTTGAATATGGCAGCTACCTGGGCCAGTGGAAGCGCCGCAATGCACTCAAGATGTGGACCGGCTGGCCGACTTTCCCGATGATATTCGTCAACGGCACACTGGTAGGCGGCGCCAACGACTTGCAGCGCCTGATCGATAGCGACGAGTTTGCGCGAATGGTTGCCGGCTGAGACGGACTGAACTATTGCAAGGCCGGAGCTCGTCGAAAAACATTGAGCCGCTCAGGCTGAACCCGAGGGCTACCAGATATAAGGCAGCAAGCGGTAGCGAACCTTCTGGCAATACTCTACGTATCCCGGCAAATTCTGCCGCAGGAATTTTTCCTCATGCAGCAGCCGCCAGATCAGCGTCGGCATGAACAGCAGCAGCACCAGCAAACCCAGCCACGAGCCCAGCGCCAGCGGCATGCCGACCAGCAGCGGAAAAACGCCGGCATACATGGGGTGCCGCACCAGCGCGTACGGCCCGCTTGAAATGACTTGCTGCCCTGCGGTGACCTGGATCGTCGATGCCGCGTAGGTATTCGCCTTGAGCACAATGAACACCAGCAGGAAGCTAAAGGCGACCAGTACATCTCCGGCCAGCGACACATAGGGGGGCGCCGGCGACCAGCCGAAACGATGATCGAGAGCGGGGACGACGATCAAGGCAATGAACCCTGCCATGGCAAACAACATCACGCGCTTTTGCGTGCTTTCCTTTTCTGCCGTCGGCCCCGCTTTCATGCGCCGCTCAAGTAGCGCCGGATCTCTTACCGCCAGATATACGGTGACGGCCGACGACGCTCCCACGAAAACGGCCATGAACAGCCATCCCTGCCAGTAATCCAGAGTCCCGGCGGGGATAAAGAGCAAGGCCGCCAGCGTAATGGCGCCGAGCAGGCTTGCCTTCAATGCCCGAAAGTTTAGCGTATTCACGTCACAATGATAGTACTGTCCGCTCCGAAAGTCTTTGCGACGCACGAACCGGCCATATAGAAATGGGGCAATACGCGTTATAGTTTCGCATCTGCCTGAAGCGAGAACCTCATGCATCAAGCTGCCGACATCTACAGATGCCGTGCATGCTTCCCCAAGATAGCCATCCAGAAGCCCATTCCTGCTTATGTTCCAATTGCCTGTAATTGAAACCAAACGAACCATTCTGACCATCCTGCACCCTGACATGGCGCCTCTGTTGCTCGCCTACAAGATGGCAAACAAGGAACATCTGGCGCCATGGGAACCGATAAGAGACAGCGATTTTTATACTGCTGAATCTTGCCGTCAGCGCTGTGAATCGGCCTATCAGGCATTCATCGGCGGCACTGCCGTCAGTTTCATTGCGCTTGAACGCAAGTCGAACAAAATGATCGCCGGCTGTAATTTCACCAATATTGTCAGAGGGCCTCTGCAGGGGTGTTACCTGGGTTATTCAGTGCATCGGGAGTTCGAAGGCCAGGGGCTGATGCAAGAGGTCGCGGAGGCAGCGATACGGTACGTATTCGAAGAGCTCGGACTACATCGCATCATGGCGAATCACCTGCCATCCAACCTGAGAAGCCAGAAATTGCTGGCAAGGCTGGGATTCGAGCGCGAGGGCTATGCCAGGGCCTATTTGAAAATTGCGGGAAAATGGGAAGATATGGTTCTTAATTCCCTGATTAATTCGGAAGCGTAAACCGCCTCCCTTGAGCACGCATAGTGTGTTCACAGCTGCATTCAGCGACTATTTCTACCTTTTCAAGGCTTCGATGGACAAGCAACTGATATTCATTTGTTTCCTGACCTTCGTCATCCACATCATTGGCACCCTGGCATATTCCGTACGCATCGCCGGGATCAGGACCCGACGGATTGCCGTTTCGCTTGCGCTGTTCAGTATCCTTGTCCTGGTCTCGCGGACGTCGAATTCGTTTCTTGGACCCTTCCTGGCCAAGCGGGTCGAATCGAATATCGGCAGCCAGCTTGCCGCAGAAGGCCTGCTTTCCGACTTCCGCTGGCTGCTAGTCTCCGCTTCGCTTGCGACCATCGTCGGCGCGTTGCTGATTCCGACTTTTCAGCGCGTGTTTTGCCGGGCCGTCGAGCATTTTCAAGTGCATCGCTCGGTGCCGAAACTGATCCTGCACGGGTTCTTCAAGGGCGGCCTGTCCTATATTAAAGACGTCGCAAGTCTGCCGCGGAGCGCGAATGTCGCCGCACTGCGCGATAGCGGCAGCGTCTCTCTGTCCATGACCTCGCTCAACGTTGCTGCTGTTGCGCTCTGGACCGTGGGCGTATTTGCCGCGCTCTATGCCGGCGCCCTGGACCCGAGCGTCCGCGTGACATCCAGTACGCTTTCGTCAATCATCAACGGCGGCGCCACCGTCATGATGGCGGTATTCATTGATCCGCATATGTCGGGTATGACTGATGACGTGATCGAAGGCCGGGTGAGCGAATCGCAGTTTCGGCGCGCAGTAGTCTGGCTGGTGGGCAGTCGGCTGGCAGGGACTGTGCTTGCCCAGCTGCTGCTGGTCCCCTCTTCGATGCTGATTGTGGGCGTGGCGAAATCTCTGTAGTAATGACTTTTGCTTGGCAGCCATAGTGATGTGATTGCGATGCGTGCAGCATTTGGGCTACCGACTTTACTTCTATTGCGCGCGCCTACCATCAATTCGATGGTATTCTGAAAAGTGCCTGCCCTGCAGGCGTTGGACGCATTTCCGTTGAATGCACCAACTGAATGGATGTTCCAGAGTCGCTAACCACAAACCGCCATCCAAGATACGCGAGGAGCAGCCGTGACATATTCCACAGTTAAGCGCTGGCACGAGATCGTCAAGTCGCGCGACATCGCTTCCCTAAAAGCATTGCTCGCCGATGATGTGATCTTTGAATCACCGGTTGTCCACACGCCCCAAAACGGCAGCGCGATCACCGCCAAATACCTTGCCGCCGCCCTGCACGTCTTGAATAACGATACCTTCGAATACTTGAACGAATGGCTCGGGCCCGATTCCGCAGTGCTGGAATTCGAAACAACCTGTGACGGAATCCTGATCAATGGCGTAGACATGATCAAGTGGAACGACGAGGGTCTGATTACCCACTTTAAAGTGATGATCCGACCACTAAAGGCAGTCAATAAAATTCACGAATTGATGGGCCAGATGCTCAGGCTTGATGCGGCACAACAGCGATAGAAATGATATTCCGCCGCCATTGAAGCTGCGATATGCGATATGCGCGATGCAGTTTTGGCGGCTTCAGAACTTGCCGCCCAATTTTCGGCGCCAGTTAATTTGCACTGCACACCTGAGTCACTTTATACCGCAAAAGAATGCTCCGACTCGCCAAAATCTCTGATGCGCCGGAAATATTGCAAACCCGCATACGTGCAATTCGGGCGCAGGCCTCTTTGCATTATCCAAGGGAAGAGATAGAAGACTGGTGCACCTCTCGAACCGCCGAAACATATCACACTGCGATTGAACGGAAAGCCATCCTCGTAGAAGAGATCAATGGAAATATCGTCGCATTCGGTCAATTGAATCCAGAGACAGCATTCGTCGAGGCCATCTATGTCAGTCCGTCTCAATTCCGGCAAGGCATTGGCCTGAAGATCCTGCGCGCGCTTGAAGCCATGGCATCTTCATGTGGAATCAAAGCGCTTACTCTTGAAGCTTCTCTCAACGCCATTCAGTTCTACCGTCGGGCCGGGTACGTTCCTATCTTCGAAGAAGAACATTCATCCGCCCCAAAGACTGCTTCGGCGACTCTTCGCATGCGTCATGAAATTCCGGCGCCCGCTGCCGGAAGCTGGCAATTCGTTCCGATCGCAAACAAACAGTGAAATCCGATAACCATGCTGACGCCATCCCAAATCGATTTACTGATAACGCAACGCTCAATCTCCGGCCGGCAACCCTGGGCCAGCAACGACTCGCAAAAGATCGACGACTTCTATCGTACCGTCTGCGCTGCTGTTGCTCAATCCAGCGGCGCACTCTCGCGCATCGAATGGAGCCATTACGGCTCGGGATACGCTTCCTTCATCGACGCCTGGTTCTACAAACCCGAAGTAGGATTCAAGGTCGACGAAGCGCTTGGCAAAGGCGGTGAATACAAAGGCTTGGTTGTCTTGCTGAGCCGCCTCTCGCCCTACTTCGTTTTCATGGAAGGCGAGAAGCGTTGGCATACCAAAGGCGGCAGCAGCTACCTGCCGGAAAGCGCCATGCTGGACCGGCTGCTGGCGCCGGCTATCGTGACGTTGGCGGCAGAGGTGCAAGCGATCCTGGAAAAACATGGCTTGGTCAGGCTGTTCAAGGCCGATCTGTCGACAGCGCTGGCGCCGGAGATCGAAGTTCCTACCATCCTGGCCGATCAGTTTACTGAATACGATGCGCTTTACTATTGGGAAGATTAAGCGTGCAAAACCGCAGCAGCTTCAAGCCGCCGATGGCCATGCAACGCCGGTCAATTGCTCCGACACTTCCCACAGGCGGACGCCGATAGCGGTATCGCGCGCCGCTTCCCCGACCCTGGCGTCGCCGACCTCCCCTTTCATTTCCATGAAACCTTGCGGGCCGTAATAGCCGGCTGGCCGCGCCTGCGGTGCAGTCGCCGCGAACAAGGTCGGCAAGGCGCCGGCGGCGGCCGACTGCGATGCAATCGGCTCGAGCAGCTTGCCGATGCGTTCCAGCAGCGACCGACTGTTGCGTCCCAGGCCGGGACCGGCGCTCTGCAGTCCGGTCCTGGCGTAGCCTGGATGGGCGGCATTGCTCATCAGGCCCCAGCCGAAGGCCTTGCTGCGCCGTTCCAGCTCGAAGGCGAACATCAGCATGGCCAGCTTGGACTGGGCGTAGGCTGGCCAGGGCTGGTATTTTTTCTGCCATTGCAGATCGTCGAAATGGATCGCTGCCTGGATGCGGTGGGCGCCGCTGCTGAGATTAACCACTCTTGCCTGCCGCCCATTGCGCAGCAAGGGCAGCAGCTGTGCGGTCAAGGCAAAATGGCTGAGATAGTTGGTGCCCAGCTGGAGTTCAAAACCGTCCACGGTCTGGTGGCGGGTGGGCGGCATCATCACGCCGGCATTGTTCACCAGCAGGTCGAGGCCGTCGGTTTCACCGCTGAGGCGCTCGGCGAACGCTTGCACCGAGGCCAGGCTGGCAAGATCCAGATCGGCATAGCGGATCTGCGCCGCCGGGACGCTGGCGCGGATGGCGGCCAGCGCAGCTGCGCCCTTGGCCGGGTTGCGTCCGGTCAGCAGCACCTCGGCGCCGGCCTGCGCCAGCGCCAGTGCGGTTTCATAACCGAGGCCGCCGGTAGCGCCGGTGATCAGCACCCTGCGTCCGGCCTGCTGCGGAATATCCTGCGTGCTCCAGCTGTTCATCATTCCACCTCGCTGACAGGAAACGGCGGCAGCGGCGCGTCGGCGTCGACATCGGTGGCCACGCTGACCGTGCGCCAGGCCGCGGCGTCGCTGTTGCGGACTGCCTCGGCGGCGCCGAAATAATGCAAGGCATCGCTGCCGAGCAGCAGATGCGCCGGCGGATTGTCATGGGCGGCGATGCCCAACACCACTTGCGCCACCTTGGCCGGATCGCCGGCGGCCTTGCCGGCGTAGGCCGCCAGCATCTCGGCCAGGCGGCCGACCGTCGGCTGGTAGTCCGCCAGCAGTTCCGGCAGCCGGCTGCCGGCGATATCGGCCCAGTCGGTGCGCATGCCGCCTGGCTCCAGCGAGATCACTTTGATGCCGAGCGGGGTGACTTCCTGCGCCAGCACTTCGGTGAAGCCGCCCACCGCCCATTTGGCTGACTGATAAGCGCTCAGCCCCGGCGTTCCGGTGCGGCCGCCGACCGACGAGATATTGATGATATGGCCGCTGCGCTGCGCGCGCATGGTGGGCAAGACGGCGCGCGTGAGGTTCACTACGCCATAGAAATTGGCGTCGATCTGGGCGCGAAAATCCTCATCGGCAGTCTGTTCGAACGGTGCGAGATGGCCAAAGCCGGCATTGTTGACCAGCACATCGAGCCGGCCGAAGGCGCTGAGGGCGAGCTGCACCGCGGCCTGCGCCGCTTTGGCGTCGGTCACGTCGAGCGCAGCGATGCGTACCTGTTCACCATAGCGCGCCTGCAAATCAGACAGGCGGCTGATGTCGCGCGCAGTGGCGACCAGCCTGTGGCCGGCGGCCAGCACCGCTTCAGCAATATGCAGCCCGAGTCCGCGGGCGCTGCCAGTAATTAACCAGACTTTAGACATTGCGTTATTCATGTTCAAGCTCCTTGAAGGAATATAAAATGAGTGCTTACACACTCAACTAAATAATAAAATAAAACGGCTCATTTTTTTGAAACAGCCCCCCAGAACGCGTCAAACCCGGCCTGCTTGTAATGCTCAAGCGCCGCCGGTTCGCGCGCAATGAAGGACAAGGTGGTCTCGGCCAGCGATTCCATGATGCCGGCGATGAACGCCGCCGACTGGTTGTCAGCGCCGCTGGCGGCAAGGATTTCATCCAGCATGGCACTGACTTCGCGAAACGCCGCCCCGCCCTCTTGCTTGCTGGCAGCGGTGATACGGTCCGACACTGTCAGCTGGCTCATTGCCTTGCGCTGCAAGGGCTGGCCCGCACCCCACTCGATATAACGGTCCCACACATGGCGGCAACGTACTTTCAAGCTCTTGGCGGATGGCAGGCCGGTGGTCATGACGCTGGCCAGGTCAGCCTTGATCCACAGGTACAGCTCGTTGAGCAGCACATTTTTGTCGGCAAAATAAGTGAACACGGTACCCTCGGCAACCCCGGCCTGCTTGGCGATTTTCGCGACCGGGCCGCTGACGCCCTGCTCCGCAATCAATGCCGCGGCGGCAGCCAGGATGGCGTGACGTTTTTCTTCACTGAGAGGCCTTGCCACATCTGCTCCATTAATTGAGTGCTTACTCAAGCATATAAGATATCGGGACAATTTGCAAGCGCCGGCCATGATCGATTGTTGATCATGGCCGGCAGCACCAGTTGTCATCAGGCAGCGCCATCGGCGCTATCTCAGAACTGAACCACGGCTTTGCCCCGACCCTGCCCGGAGTGGCCATAGTCGATCGCGTCTCCTGCGTGGTCCAATTGGAACAGACTTGCCACCTCGGCCTTGATCTCCCCGCGCAGCACCAGCGCGGCAATCGCGGCCAGCCGCTGCGGTTCGGGCCGCATCTGGAACCACAGGCCGGTGCGATTGGCAGGCGTGCGTGCAGTCAGCTCCGGTGCGGCGGTCGATACCAGCACGCCGGCGTCGCGCAGCACCGGCCACAGCAGGTCTAGCGCTGGGCCGCCGGCCAGGTCCAGCACCAGATCGACGCTGGCGGCCAGATCCGCGAACGGCTGCGCAGTACGATAATCGATGACCAGGTCGGCGCCCAGCGCAGCAACATACTCCAGGTTGCGCGCCGATGCCGTGGCGATCACGCGCGCGCCGGCACGCTTGGCCAGCTGCACCGCCATGCTGCCGACACCGCCGGCGGCCCCCTGCATCAGGACGGTCTGGCCGGCTGTCAGCTTTCCGCTCTCGAACAGGGCTTGCCATGCGGTCAGGCCCGCTACCGGCAACGAGGCGGCGACGGTATCAGGCAAGCTGTCCGGCGTCGGCGTCAGCAAACCCGCATCGATCTCGACATAGTCTGCGAACGCACCCAGCGTTGGCATGAAGCCGAACACCCGCGTGCCGACAACGAAGCCATCGACGCCGGCGCCGACGGCATGCACCGTACCTGCCAGTTCCGCCCCCAGCGTGATCGGAAACGGCAGCGGGAAATAATCCTTCAAGACGCCTTCCCTGATTTTGCGGTCTATGGCATTGACGCCGGCTGCATGTACCCGCACCACGACCTTGCCCGCAGCGGGCTGGGGGATATCGATCAAGTCGATGCTGGTGACTTCTTGATTGCCGTAGCTGTGGATGCGTACTGCTTTGTTGAGTTGTTTCATGATTTTCTCCGGTTGTTGAGACTCCAGAATAGTTGTCTCACAGAAGATCCGATAGACGATAAAATGACACTATCCGTCTCAAATATGGAACATCATGGATCTCAATGCCTTGCGTGAATTCACCATGGTCGCCCTGCATGGCGGTTTCGGCGCCGCCAGCCGCCAGGCCGGCATCCCCAAGGCCAGCCTGTCGCGCCGCATCAGGCAATTGGAAGACGAACTCGGCGTGCGCCTGATCGATCGCAGCAGCCATGCCTTCCGCCTGACGCCGGAAGGCGAGTTGCTGCGGCAAGACGCGGCGCCCCTGATTGCAGAACTGGCGCAGCTGCGGGAACGCATGCATCCGGACCAGGAGCCGCGCGGACCGCTGCGCATCAGCGCGCCGATGCTGCTGGCTCATTCGACGCTGGGCGCGCTGGCGGCGCAATACCGCAAGCGCTATCCGCAGGTGCAGCTGGAGATTGTCGGCGAAGACCGTTTTGTCGACCTGATCACGGAAGGTTACGACGCCATCATCCGCGTCAATCCGAAGGAAGACGCGGACTATATCGGCCGCTGCTTTTTGCGCGAACGGCAGGTGCTGGCGATCAGCAGCGCCGCCGGCCAGCTCGAACATGCCCGGCCGCTGCCGCTGGTCTGCCTGCCGCAGCGCGCAGACCAGCGGCAGCTGGCCATCCAGCGCGACGGCCGGAAAATGACGCTGGAAACGGCCACGGTGCTCGCGCTGTCCTCGCCGTTCATGATCCGCGACGCCGTGCTGGCCGGCGCCGGCGCCGGTATCCTGCCGCCGTCGCTGATACGCCAGGAATTGCAGGATGGGCGGCTGCGCGAAATCGGCGCGCTGGCCGATAGCGAAGCAGAAATCTGGCTGCTGTACCCGTCGCGGCGACATGTCAGCAGCAGGTTGCGGGCATTTTCCGATCTGCTGCTGGAGACCTTTCCGGATGCCAGGATGCGCTGATCCAGCGCAAGCCGCGTTTCAGCGGCTGGAGCGGGAATCCTCGGCCTGCAGCTTCGGCTTCCACAAAGACCAGCCGAGATTCATGCCGGCGGCGGCGGTCAGGATGGCGGCAGCGCCAAACAGCTGGCTCAGCTGCAAGCGATGGCCGAAAGCCAGGTAATCGACCAGGATGGCGACGATCGGGTAGATGAAGGAAAGCGAACCGGTCAGGTGCGTCGGCAGCTTCTGGATCGCGCCGTACAGCAGGATGTACATCAGCCCGGTATGCACCACCCCCACCGTCAGCAAGATGCTCCAGGCATGAGCGCCGGACGGCAATGCCGACCAGTGTGCGAACGGCGCCAGCATCAGGATGCCGACGCAGACCTGGATCAGGGCGATCAGGTGCGGCGGCGTGCCGGCCAGTTTCTTGGTGATGATGGCGGCGACCGCATAGCAAAACGCCGCGCCCAGCGCCATCACGATACCGGCAAAATAATTGCTGCCGCCGCCACCGCCTTCCGGCTTCCCTTGCACGATCAGCAGCATGCCGATAAAGGCCAGCGCCAGCCAGGTCAGCTTGGCGACAGTCAGCCGTTCCGAGAAAAACACGGCGCCGAGCGCCACCAGCATGAAGGGCTGGGTGTTGTACACCGCCGTCGAAATCGCAATCGTCGCACGCGAGTAGGAAACGAACAGCAGCAGCCAGTTGAGCACGATCGCCACGCCGCCGAGCGCCGCCAGGGCCAGCAGGCGCCAGTTGAACGCGCCGCGCAGCAATCCCAGCGCCGCGCACACCGCCAGCAGCGTCGCTGCGCCGAAGACGCAGCGCCAGAACACCACGTCCAGCACCGGCTGGCCCGAGACCACCACGAACCAGCCTATGGTGCCGGAGATCACCATCGCCGCCGTCATCTCTAACGTGCCGCTTACTTTCTTGTCCATGCCTCGTCCCTGGAAAACGTCAGGAATTGATAATCGCATTTAGTCGTGGGGGTTTCCATGCCTGTGAAAAGGATTTTTGTCGGATTTGCCTTACTATATAAGGCAAGGTGGAAAATTTTCCAAGGAATCGAAAATGCTCAACAATATGGACCAGCGCATCCTGGAAATACTGCAGGGCGATGCGCGCATTTCGCTGAAAGACCTGGCCGCGCAAGTCGGCCTGTCCTCCCCCAGCGTCTCTGAACGGCTGCAGCGCCTGGAAGAACGCGGCGTCATCCGCGCTTTCACCATCGACATCGATCCGCAAGCGCTGGGCTACCAGCTGCAAGCCATCGTCCGCATCCGCCCGCTGCCCGGCAAGCTGCAAGCGGTGCAGAAACTGATCGAACAGACGCCCGAATTCTGCGAATGCGACAAGGTGACCGGCGAGGATTGCTTCATCGCCCGCCTGTTCGTCCGCTCCATCGCCCAGCTCGACCAGATCATCGACCGCATCGCCGACAAGGCCGAGACCAACACCGCCATCGTCAAGGCGCAGCCGATCAAGCGCCGGCCGCCGCCGTTCGGACTGGCCTGAGCGGCCTGTATTCTAAGTTGTGTAGGATGGGCACGCTTTTGTGCCCACGCTGTATCGGTATCCGCGTGGGCACAAAAGCGTGCCCATCCTACACACTGAGCGGCCGGTTCTTCATTCGTCGTTGAGAGCCGCGAAGCGCTGCGCCAGATAATCCAGCAGGCTGCGCACTGACGGCAGCAAGCCGCGGCGCGAAGGAAACACGGCATGGATGATATCGTTGCGCGGCGCCCAGCCGGGCAGCAGGCGCAGCAAGCTGCCATCGGCCAGTTGATCGCGCACCATCATGCTCGGCAGCTGCACGATGCCGACCCCGGCCCGCGCCGCATCGCGCAAGGCGATCATGTCGCCGGTGAGGAAGCGCGGCGTGTGGTGCACGCTGGCTTGCGCGCCATCCGGTCCCTGCAGGTTCCAGACATGGGTCTGCTGCGGCGTCCCCAGCGCCAGGCTCGGCCAGTCGTAGAGATCGGCCGGCGCGCGCGGCAATGTCCGCCCCATGCACAGCGAACGGCTGGCGACCAGGCACTGGCCGCGCTCGGCCAGCACCCGCAGCACCAGGTCGCTGTCGGCCAGCGGCGGCGGCCGCACCCGGATCGCAATGTCAATCGCTTCCGCCACCAGGTCGACGCGGCGGTTAGTGGCTTCCAGGTGCAGCGTGACACGCGGATGGCTGACCATGAAATCGGCCAGCATGACGCTGACATTCGCCTGCAGCAAAGTGACCGGGCAACTGATGCGGACCACGCCACGCGGTTCGGCGCGGGTGATGTCGATTGCATCCTGGGCACACTCGGCTTCCACCAGCATCGCCTTGCAGTGCTCGTAGTAAGTCTGGCCGACTTCCGTCACTGAAAAGCGGCGCGTGGTACGTTGCAGCAGCCTGACTCCCAGCCTTTCCTCCAGCAGCGCGACGCGCCGGCTGAGCTTGGACTTGGGCATGCCGAGCGCGCGGCCGGCCGGGGCAAAGCCGCCATGTTCGACTACCTGGGCATAGTAGTAGAGGTCGTTCAGGTCCTGCATCCCGCTCTCCTCATCGTTCACAATATAGAACACTGAATATGAATTTTACACTCTACCGCCGCCATCGTTCCTGCCCTATCATTCTTGCATCAACAGCTTTTGCAACCTTTACCAGGAGATGGCAATGAAAAAAGTCCTCGGCGTCTATAGCGCCCCCCGCCCACACTGGGTCGGCGACGGTTTTCCGGTACGTTCGATGTTTTCCTATAACAGCCACGGCAAGCAACTGAGCCCGTTCCTGCTGCTGGACCATGCCGGACCGGTCGATTTCACTCCGGCCAAGAAGCCGCGCGGCGTCGGCCAGCATCCGCACCGCGGCTTTGAAACCGTGACCATCGTCTACAAGGGCGAAGTGGCGCATCGCGACTCGACCGGCCAAGGCGGCCTGATCGGTCCCGGCGACGTGCAGTGGATGACCGCCGGCGCCGGCATCTTGCATGAGGAGTTTCATTCGGAAGAGTTCACCCGCAGCGGCGGCGCCATGGAAATGGTGCAGCTGTGGGTCAACCTGCCAGCCAAGGACAAGATGACGGCGCCTGGCTACCAAGCCATCCGCAACGCCGACATCCCGGTAGTGGCATTGCCGGACAAGGCTGGCACGGTGCGTGTGATCGCCGGCAGTTTCGGCGGCCAAGCCGGACCTGCGCACACCTACAGCCCCATGAACGTGTGGGACCTGCGGCTGGCGCAAGGCAGCGTGACTGAACTGACGCTGCCGGACGGCTGGAACTCGGCCCTGATCGTGCTGCATGGTACGGTGCTGGTGAACGGCGAAACCGTCAGCCGCGAATCGCAGATGGTCCTGCTGGACGCCAACGGCAGCAAGCTCGCGCTGGAGGCCAACAACGACGCTGTGGTGCTGCTGCTGAGCGGCGAGCCTATCGATGAGCCTATCGTCGGCCATGGCCCGTTCGTGATGAACAGCGAGGAAGAAATCGTCCAGGCTTTCACGGACTTCAAGAACGGGCGCTTTGTGCCAAAAGCAGCGCAGCAGTAATCCGCCAGCTTGCTGTAAGCAATACCCTGCCGCCCCAAAAGGCCGGCAGGGTATTTTTATATCTGTATTCCCCGATTCGGCTGATCCGCCTGAACCGCTCAAAATATTTCCTTAAAGATATTTTTTGGCAGATGCATCAAACTACCGCGCCCCACTCCGGTGCAGCCAGCATTTCCCCTTCCTCATTGCATGTCAATCGCTAACATTTTGTTGGTGCTAAAACCCAACTGCGAATAAACTTCATCCTTTGAGATGAAATTTCATCCCTCGGGATGGATGCAACCGTCATCCAGGCCAGCATAGCCCGCCAAAAATTGGCAATCTGCAAACGAATTCAGTGAATTCAGCGCGCCCTTAAGCTTGGTGAAAGCAAACACCAATATCATGTGGCGGCACCAACCAACGCATCAACCGCTAGGAGAGTTACAGTGACTGCAAGTAAATCGACCATCATCTACACCCTGACCGACGAAGCGCCGCTGCTGGCGACCGCTTCCTTCCTGCCTATCATCAAGACTTTCGCCGCACCGGCAGGTATCGACGTCGTCAAGAGCGACATTTCGGTGGCCGCGCGGATTCTTGCCGAATTCTCCGACAACCTCAAGCCCGAACAGAAAGTGCCGGACAACCTGGCCGAACTGGGCCGCCTGACCCAGCTGCCGGAAACCAACATCATCAAGCTGCCGAACATCAGCACCTCGGTGCCGCAACTGATCGCGGCGATCCGCGAACTGCAGACCAGCGGCTACAACATCCCTGACTTCCCGGAAGATCCGAAGTCGGATGAAGACAAGGCGATCCAGAAGCGTTACTCGAAAATCATCGGCAGCGCCGTCAACCCGGTCCTGCGCGAAGGCAATTCCGACCGCCGCGCGCCAGCTGCAGTCAAGCGCTATGCGCGCAAGCATCCGCACTCGATGTCGAAATGGAGCCCTGCTTCGCGCACCCACGTTTCGCACATGCACGGCGGCGATTTCTACGCCAGCGAAAAATGCATGACGCTGGCCGAAGCCTGCGACGTCCGCATGGAACTGGTGACCAAGGCCGGCGAAACCATCGTCCTCAAGAACAAGGTATCGCTGCTGGCCGGCGAAATCATCGACAGCATGTTCATGAGCAAGAAGGCCCTGTGCGCCTTCTACGAAGAACAGATGGAAGATGCGCGCGAAACCGGCGTCATGCTGTCGCTGCACGTCAAGGCGACCATGATGAAGGTGTCGCACCCTATCGTGTTCGGCCATGCCGTGAAGATTTTCTACAAGGACGCTTTCGCCAAGCACGGCAAGCTGTTCGAGGAACTGGGCGTGAACGCCAACAACGGTCTCTCCAGCGTCTACGAAAAGATCGCTACCCTGCCGGAATCCAAGCGCGATGAAGTGATCAAGGACCTGCACGCCTGCCACGAACATCGTCCGGAACTGGCGATGGTCGATTCGGCCAAGGGTATCTCCAACCTGCATGCGCCGAACGACGTTATCGTCGACGCTTCGATGCCGGCCATGATCCGCCTGGGCGGCAAGATGTGGGGCGCCGACGGCCGTCCGAAGGACACCAAGGCGGTGATTCCGGAAAGCACTTTCGCCCGCATCTATCAAGAGATGATCAACTTCTGCAAGACCAACGGCGCTTTCGATCCGACCACCATGGGCACCGTGCCGAACGTCGGCCTGATGGCGCAGAAGGCGGAAGAATACGGTTCGCACGACAAGACCTTTGAAGTGCCGGCCGACGGCGTGGCGCGCATTGTCAAGCTGGATGGCAGCGTGCTGCTGGAACAGAACGTCGAGCAAGGCGACATCTGGCGCATGTGCCAGGTCAAGGACGAGCCGATCCGCGACTGGGTCAAGCTGGCGGTGAACCGCGCGCGCCTGTCCGGCATGCCGGCGATTTTCTGGCTGGACGAGTACCGTCCGCATGAAGCCGAACTGATCAAGAAGGTGCGCGCCTACCTGAAAGAATACGACCTCACCGGTCTTGACATCCAGATCATGTCGCAGGTACGCGCCATGCGTTACACGCTGGAACGCGTGATCCGCGGCAAGGACACCATTTCAGTCACCGGCAACATCCTGCGCGACTACCTGACCGACCTGTTCCCGATCATGGAACTGGGCACCAGCGCCAAGATGCTCTCGATCGTTCCGCTGATGGCGGGCGGCGGCATGTTTGAAACCGGCGCCGGCGGCTCCGCGCCTAAGCACGTCAAGCAGCTGGTAGAAGAAAACCACCTGCGCTGGGATTCGCTGGGCGAGTTCCTGGCGCTGGCGGTTTCGCTGGAAGACATGGGCATCAAGACCGGCAACAACAAGGCCAAGATCCTGGCGAAAACCCTGGACGACGCCACCGGCAAGCTGCTCGACAACAACCAGTCGCCATCGCCGCGCACCGGCGAACTGGACAACCGCGGCAGCCAGTTTTACCTGGCCCTGTACTGGGCGCAGGCGCTGGCGGCGCAGACCGAAGACAAGGAACTGCAAGCGCATTTCGCAGTGCTGGCCAAGACACTGACCGAGAACGAGCAAAAGATCGCCGCCGAACTCAAGGACGTGCAAGGCCATGCAGTGGACATCGGCGGCTACTTCCTGCCTGACCCGAAGAAGATGGAAGCCATCATGTGCCCAAGTCCCACCTTCAATGCAGCGTTGAGCGCCGCGCGCGTCTGAAGATAAAGCAGCCGGACCGATCTGTGCCGGCAAGCCGTGATTGCCGGATGCAGATCCGGCACACATGAAAAACGCCCCGTTCGCGTGAGCAAACGGGGCGTTTTTTTACCTCTGGCAGATGACAGTGATTTGCTGCGCTTTAGCGATGCGCTGCCAATGGCGGCATGTTTGCCGATAAAGGAGATGACTCCCGAAACCCAGCCCTATCTGGAAAGTGGCTCCGGCGAAAGGTGAATCAACTCGTTTATCGGCTCCCGCAAGGGAAACCGCCAGGCTCAAGAAAATGCCGTCGACAGCAGCATCCATACCGATAAAGGAGAAGACTCCCGAGACCCAGTCCTATCTGGAAAGTGGCCCCGGCGAAAGGTGAATCTACTCGTTTATCGGCTTTCGCATGGGAAATGGCGGCGCCCGAAAATGCGGCGGATGCCGGCATTTTCACCGATAAAGGAGATGACTCCCAAGACCCAGTCCTATCTGGAAAGTGGCCTCGGCGAAAGGTGAATCAGCTCGTGTATCGGTTCCAGGGAAAGCGATAGTGCCGCGTGTGCGGTACTCCATAACAATCGCACAGACGTGGAAAAACCACATTGCGCATCAGGAGAAAAATCAAGGTGGGATTTTCTTACTGAACCGACCAGGAAGGTAATAATACCTTCCTGGCCTGGCATTTGGAGCGGGAGAAGAGGCTCGAACTCTCGACCTCAACCTTGGCAAGGTTGCGCTCTACCAACTGAGCTACTCCCGCGTAAGGAGTTTTTGGAGGCGGGGGTCGGGATCGAACCGGCGTAAACGGCTTTGCAGGCCGCTGCATAACCACTTTGCTACCCCGCCAGGGGTGTTGCGCCAAAATACTAAATCAATATTGGTGTATCACCTTCTACAACCAATATCTCGTTCAAGCTTAATAAAAAAAGGAAGCTTTACCAGCTTCCTTTTTTTGAATCTGGAGCGGGAGAAGAGGCTCGAACTCTCGACCTCAACCTTGGCAAGGTTGCGCTCTACCAACTGAGCTACTCCCGCATTTTGTTTCTTTTTACTACGCCATTTCTGCATCAACTACAGAGACGACATTATAGTTGATCTACAGAGTTTGTCAACGAAATTTGAATTTTTTCACCAACTTTTTTCAAATCACCGACTTTTACTTCACTGCTTGTTGTTTTCGCCGCTTGCCGCGGTGCTCTCCGCGGTACTCTCTTTAATCAGAGGCCAGGCTTTACGTAAATAGTAAAACATCGACCAGACCGTGAGCACTGCTGCAATCCACAAAAGCACCTGCCCCCAGAATCGAGTGCTGATGCCAAACAGATCGCCATAATACAACAACATTGGGATTGCTACCATCTGTGCGGTGGTTTTAATTTTGCCGATGGAGCTGACCGCCACCGATTTCGAGGCGCCGATCTGCGCCATCCATTCACGCAAGGCGCTGATTGCAATCTCGCGGCCAATGATCACGAAAGCGATGATCGGATCGACCCGCCCCAGGTGCACCAGCACCAGCAAGGCGCCAGCCACCATCAGCTTGTCCGCGACCGGGTCGAGGAAGGCGCCGAAGGCCGAAGTCTGGTTCCAGCGGCGCGCCAGGAATCCGTCGAACCAGTCGGTGACGGCGGCGACGATAAAGATGATGGTCGAAGCCAGGCCCAATTGCAAAGTCGAGAAATTCGAAAAACCGAGATCAGGAAGATAGAAAACGCCAACCACCAGCGGGATCAGTGCGACCCGCAGCCAGGTCAGTAAAATCGGAATATTAAATGGCATAAATAGTTTTATTGGTAAGGAGCCCGACGTCCATGTGCTAATTATCTAGGAGTATGCAGCCGTTGGGAAATAAAACCTGCAAAAGCGACAAGCTGAACCGCAATTGCAACACATGCCGTGTTCCCGCAGGGTGGACACGTCTTTGCGCCCCCGACTATCTTGATCCGCCAGCGCTCTTTGCAAGAGCGCCGCCGGATTCAATGCAATTGCCGATAGATTTCCTCCGCCAGCTGCCGCGAAATGCCTTCCACCGAAGCGATATCCTCGATGCTGGCATCCGCCACGCCACGCAGGCCGCCGAAGCGTGCCAGCAGCTTCTGGCGGCGTTTGGCGCCGATGCCTTCGATCTCTTCCAGCCGCGAACTCTGGCGCGTCTTGGCGCGCTTGGCGCGCATGCCGGTGATGGCGAAGCGGTGCGCCTCGTCGCGGATCTGGGCGATCAGCATCAGTGCGGCCGACTCCTTGCCCAGCTCGCGCGCCGCCCGGCCGTCGGCGAAGATCAGGGTTTCCAGGCCGACCTTGCGCCCTTCTCCCTTGGCGACGCCGACGATCAGGCCGATGTCCAGCCCCAGTTCGGCCAGCACCTGGCGCGCCATTTCGACCTGGCCCTTGCCGCCGTCGATCAGGACGATATCGGGCATGAGGTTGGACGTAATGCCGTCGCCATTCGCCACTTTTTCATAGCGTCGCATCAGCACCTGGCGCATCGCCGCGTAATCGTCGCCGGGGATGATGTCCTTGATATTGTAACGACGGTATTCACCGTTCTGCATGGCGTGATGATGGAACACCACGCAGGAAGCCTGGGTCGCCTCGCCCGAGGTGTGGCTGATATCGAAACACTCTGCGCGCAGGCTGTCGATATCTTCGACCTCAAGCCCGAGGACTTCGACCAGCGCCCGCGTGCGGGCCTGCTGCGAACCCTGCTCCGACAACAGCCGGGCCAGTGAAATCTCGGCGCCCTTGTGCGCCATTTCCAGCCACTGGCGGCGCTGCCCTTGCGGCTGGAACAGCAGGTTGATGCGATGGCCGCATTGCTCCATCAGCGCCACCATCAGCGCCGGTTCGTCGAACTCGGTGTTGAGGATCAGGATGCCGGGAATGAACATGTCGATGTAGTGTTGCGCCAGGAAAGCCTTCAGCACCGCCGCCTCGATAGACTCGCCTGAAACTTCCTCCGGATTCGACAAGGCGCCATCGACATGACTAGGAAAATAAGCGCGGTCGCCCAGGTGGCGGCCGCCGCGCACCATCGCCAGGTTGACGCAGGCACGCCCGCCCTGGACGATGACGGCGATGATGTCGATATCGCTGTCGCCCACGGTTTCCATGCTTTGCTGGTGCAGCACGCGCGACAGCGAGGTGATCTGGTTGCGCACGCCGGCGGCCTGCTCGAACTTGAGTTCGGCGGCATAGGCATGCATCTTCTGCTCCAGCGTGGACAGTACTTCTGTCTGGCGGCCGCGCAGGAACTTGGCGGCATTGTCGACATCGGTCAGGTAGTCTTCATGGCTGACCAGCTTGACGCAAGGCGCGCTGCAACGCTGGATCTGGTGCAGCAGGCAGGGCCGGGTGCGGTTGGCGAAGACGCTGTCCTCGCAGGTGCGCAGCAGGAATACCTTTTGCAGGATCTGCATCGATTCCTTGACCGCCCAGGCATTCGGAAACGGGCCGAAGTACTGGTTCTTCTTGTCGACCGCGCCGCGGTAGTAGGCCATGCGCGGATATTCCTGGCTGCTGATCTTCAGGTAGGGATAGGATTTATCGTCGCGGAACAGGATGTTGTAGCGCGGCTGCAGCGACTTGATCAGATTGCTTTCCAGGATCAGCGCCTCGGCTTCGCTGCGCGTCACTGTCGTTTCCAGACGGGCGATGCGCTCCACCATCATGGCGGTGCGCGGGCTGGCCAGGTTCTTCTGGAAATAGCTCGATACGCGCTTCTTCAGGTCGCGCGCCTTGCCGACGTAGAGGATATTGTCGGCAGCGTCGAAATAGCGATACACGCCGGGCAGGTTCGGCAGCTTGGCGACGGTTTCCAGCACCAGTGCACGCGGATCGGGCAGTTCAGCTTCTTCGGTCATGGGTCCGCTCGCTCAGGCCGGCAACGACTGCGCCAGCGACCTTGCGGCCTGGTAGCGGGCGTCGGCCTGCAATGCATCCCAGCCGAGCGCCGCGCTTTGCGGCAGCAGCGCCATCAGGCGGGCGCGCGAAGCGACGGCACGAACGTCGTCCACAGCGTTGCCGAGTCCGCTCAGCAACTGGTCGGCCTTGTCTGGCGAATTGCAGATCAGGACCACGTCGCAGCCGGCCTGCAATGCCGCCTTGGCGCCGTCCAGCACGCCGCCGGCGGAACTGGCCGCCTGCATGCTGAGATCGTCGCTGAAAATCACGCCGCCGAAACCGATATCCTGACGCAGGATCTCCAGCCATTTTTTTGAAAATCCGGCCGAATGCTGGTCCACCTTGGCATAGATTACATGCGCCGGCATCACCGCCGCCAGGCTCATGCCGAGCCAATCGTAGGGCTTGATGTCTTCTTCCATGATCTGTTCCAGGCTGCGCTGGTCGATCGGCAGCGACAGATGGGAATCGCCCTCGACGAAGCCATGGCCAGGGAAATGCTTGCCGCAGTTGGCCATGCCGGCCAGCGCCAAGCCGTGGTTCAGGCTCTTCGCCAGCAAGGTCACCACGCGCGGATCGCGGTGGAAAGCACGGTCACCGATGACGGTGGAGTCGCCGTAATCGAGATCCAGCACCGGCGTAAACGACAGGTCGACGCCGCAGGCGCGCAGCTCGCTGGCCAGCACGAAGCCGACCGCGGTGGCGGCCTTGGTGGCGGCCAACACGTCTTTATCCCACAGCTGCCCGAGCAGGCGCATCGCCGGCAGGCGGGTGAAACCGTCAGTGCGGAAGCGCTGGACGCGGCCGCCTTCGTGGTCGACCGCGATCAGGATACCGGGACGTGCTGCATGGATCGCAGCAGTCAGCGCGCACAGCTGGGCACGATCCTGGTAATTACGGGTAAACAGGATCACGCCGCCGGTCAGCGGGTGCCGGATGCGGCGGATATCGTCCGCGCTCAGGCTGGCGCCGACCACGTCCAGCATGACCGGACCCAGCGGTTGTTTTTCTACGGAATTACCACCACTCATTTTTGCTCCACAATGACGAAGGCGACCGCATATTCGGCCTCATCGGTGATCGATACCTGCGCAGTCAGGCCCTTCTGTTGCATGTATTCTTCCAGCGCCGGATTGACCACCACGATCGGCTTGCCGCTGGGCGCGTTCAAGGTCTGCATGGCGCGCCAGGTCATCGGCATCTTCATGCCCAGCCCGAGCGCCTTGGAAAACGCTTCCTTGGCGGCAAAGCGGGTAGCCAGGAAACGAATCCCGCGCGCTTCCACCTTGGCTTTGCGCCGCAGATATTTTTCCATCTCTTGCGGGCCGAGGATCTTTTGCGCGAAGCGCTCGCCATTGCGCTGCAGCGCCGCGGCGATGCGCGGGATCTGGATGATGTCGGTGCCGATGCCGTAGATCATGCTGATTTTCCTGTTGAAAAATTCATAAACTGCGTTAAAACCTTCCACGGATTTTCGTCGCGCTTAGGCCACGCAGCTAACTGGGGTCGGGGTGTAGTTCTGCGCGCTTTTTGCAGAAGCTTCACTCCGACCCCACTTAGCGGGCTACGTAGTACTGCCGGTCTTTCTCCGAATCCGTCATCTGGGGTCGGAGTAATTTACGACGATAAAACCGTCGTAAAAAAACTCTGACCCCAGATGACTCTGTCAGCTTAGCACCCTACTTTGCCAAGTTCGCTAGTCGTGCTTTCACCATTAGCGCCTTCATTTCACTGACCGCAGCCTGCCAGCCGACAAACACTGCATGCGCTACGACAGCGTGGCCGATGTTCAGTTCGACGATATCAGGAATCGCGGCGATCGCCTGGACGTTGGTGTAATGCAGGCCGTGGCCGGCATTCACCTTGAGGCCGCGCCGCATGCCCTCTTGCACCGCCTGTTGCACCCGTTCCAGTTCCGCGCGCTGTTCCGTTTCGTCATGCGCTTCGGCATAACGGCCGGTGTGCAGTTCGATCACCGGCGCCCCGGCTTCGGCGGCAGCCTGGATCTGGTCGGCTTCGGGATCGATGAACAGGCTCACGCGTATGCCCTCGCCTTGCAGCTGGCGTACCGCCGCCTGCACCAGGGCGAAATGCTTGACGACGTCGAGCCCGCCTTCGGTGGTCAGCTCGTGCCGGCTTTCCGGCACCAGGCAGGAATCGTGCGGCTTGATCTTGCAGGAAAAATCGATCATTTCCTGGGTCACCGCGGCTTCCAGGTTCATCCGTGTGCGCAGCTGCGGACGAATCAGTTCGACATCGGCGTCGCGGATGTGGCGGCGGTCTTCGCGCAGGTGCAGGGTGATAGCGTCGGCGCCCGCTTCTTCCGCCAGCAGCGCCGCCCGCAACGGATCCGGATAGGTGGTGCCGCGCGCATTGCGCAGCGTGGCGACGTGGTCGATATTGATGCCAAGGTCGATAATCGACGATGTTGGGTTGAGATAGCTCATCGTAGGCTTAGTGGTTGGATGGGTTTATCGAGTATCAAGATTGCATTAATTCTGCCGTGCTGGCAATGCTTCCGGCGCGACAGGACGCTGCCAGTTCAGGACAAAGAACGCTATCGCGCCCGCCACCAGCCCCCAGAACGCAGCGCCGACGCCAAACAGCGTGACACCCGAAGCAGTCACCAGGAAAGTGATCAGCGCCGCTTCGCGCTGGCTGTCGTTGGCCATCGCCATGGTCAGGCTGTTGGCGATGGTGCCGAACAGCGCCAGGCCGGCAATCGCCAGCATCAGTTCTTGCGGGAAGGCGGCAAACAAGGCGCCGACGGTGGCGCCGAACAAGCCCACCAGCAGATAAAAGCCGCCGGCCGCCACCGCCGCCCAATAGCGCTTGGCGGGATCCTCGTGTGCTTCCTTGCCCATGCAGATGGCGGCGGTGATCGCCGCCAGGTTGAGCGAGAAGCAGCCGAACGGCGCCAGCACCAGCGTGGTCAGCCCGGTCCAGGTCAGCAGCTGGGAAATCGGCGTGCGGTAGCCGGAAGCGCGGATCACCGCCACGCCGGGTGCATTCTGCGAAGCCATGGTGACCACGAACAAGGGAATGCCGACGCCGATGATGGTGGACCAGGAAAAGCTCGGCATGGTGAATACCGGCGCCGCCCAGGCGAAATGGAAATGTTCGAAATGCAGCAGGCCGCGGCTGGCCGCCAGCCCGACGCCGATCAGCAGCACGATGATGATGGCATAACGCGGCAGCCAGCGCTTGCACAGCAGATAGACCATAAACATGGCGAACACCATGAGGAACTGCGGCTTCATGGCGACGAAGACGTTCATGCCGAAATGCGCCAGGATGCCGGCCAGCATGGCGGCGGCAATCGACAGCGGGATCTTGCCCATGGCGCGCTCGAACCAGCCGGTGACGCCGCACAAGGTGACCAGGGCGGCAGCGAACATGAATGCGCCGATCGCTTCTGCCATTGGAATACCGGAAAGGCTGGTGACCAGCAAGGCCGCGCCTGGCGTTGACCAGGCGGTGACCACTGGGGCTTTATAACGCAGCGACAGACCGATGCAGGTCAGCCCCATGCCGAGGCCCAGCGCCAGCATCCAGGAACTGATTTGCTGCGGCGTGGCGCCGGCAGCCGCCGCCGCTTGCAAGACGATCACCGCGGAACTCGTGAAACCTACCAGCACCGTGACAAAACCGGCGGCAACGCTAGACCAGGGGAAGTTTTTCATCGGCTATCTGCTATGGCTATCTGCTATTCGGGCGGCTGCTTGCTCTGTTCTATAACTGCATCAGGTCGATCAGGATCTGGCGAGTGTTCAAGGGCGCGCCGCCCAGGTGATGCGCCAGCAGGAAGCGCATCAGCACCTTGCTTTGCGCCTGGGTGGCGGGATCGCTGTAATCCTCACGCTCCATGTCGAGCAAGGTCTTGCCGCTGACGCGCGGCCAGGCGTCGGCCGCGCGTGCCAGGCGCGGGCCGCGCTCGGGGTCGACCACGTAGCTTTCGGCCGGATCGACCGGCTGACCGCTGCTGGTGCAGCGGGTGAAATCGCCGGCCACGCCGGTCTGCTTGAGCAGCGCTCTTTCAAACTGACGCAGGACAATGGGGGCCGGCTCCAGATGCGCCAGCTGATTGAGCGTGGTGACGTAATGATTGAACAGGACGGCATGCGGATCGTCGCGCGCCACCAGCTTGACCAGCAATTCATTGAGGTAGAAGCCGCACAGCAGCGCCGACTTTTCCAGCGGCAGCAGGCCGCCCACCCATTCGGCGGCGATCAAGGTGCGGATTTCGGCTTTGCCGCTCCAGCTCAGCGAGAGCGGCTGGAAGGTTTGCAGGACGCCGCGCAATTTGGAGAGCGGCCGCTTGGCGCCTTTGGCGACCAGGGCGATGCGGCCGTAGTCGCGCGTAAAGACATCGATGATCAGGCTGGTTTCGCGGTGCGGATAGCTGTGCAGCACGAAGCCGGGCTGGGCGGTGACGCGGGTATCGCGTTCCGGCGTCCTGGCGCGCCGCTTGGGTGCGGCCGCAGCCGGGCCAGGGGCAACGCTGATCAGTACTGCGCTATCCTCCGGCAGTGCTTGCTCGGCATCGGCTTCAGCGATGATCGCATTCATGTCTGGCAGGTGGCTGGCGGGTGGTTCGGGCGGCTCGAATGGCTTACTCGTAGCCGTAAGCGCGCAATCCGGCTTCATTGTCGGCCCAGCCGGATTTCACCTTGACCCAGATTTCCAGGTAAACCGGACCGCCGAACAGACGCTCCATGTCGAGCCGGGCCTGGGTGGAAATATCCTTGAGGCGCGCGCCCTTCTGGCCGATTACCATCGATTTGTGGGTGTCGCGTTCCACCAGGATCGCCGCAAACACGCGGCGCAGATTGCCTTCCAGCTCGAATTTCTCGATCAGGACGGTGCTGGTGTACGGCAGCTCATCGCCGACGAAACGGAATACTTTTTCACGGACGATTTCGGCGGCAAGGAATTTTTCGCTGCGGTCGGTAATGTCGTCCTCGCCGAACATCGGCGGATTGGCCGGCAGGTGCTTGCGGATCTCGCCCTGCAGGTTGTCCAGCTGGAAACGCAGTTTGGCCGATACCGGCACCACCGCGGCAAAGTCGCGCATGGCGGCGATCTTCTGCGCGAACGGCAGCAGCACGGCCTTGTCCTTGACGCGGTCCGACTTGTTGATGACCAGGATGCACGGCACGTTGGCCGGCAACAGCGCCATCACTTGCTGGTCGGCCGGACCGAAAGTGCCGGCTTCGATGATGTACAGGATGACGTCGGCCGCAGTCAGCGTGGTGGTCACGGTGCGGTTCAGCGTCTTGTTCAGCGCATTCGAGTGGCGGGTCTGGAAACCGGGCGTATCGACGTAGACGAACTGGGTATCGGCGACGGTCTGGATACCGGTGATCCGGTGCCGCGTGGTTTGCGCCTTGCGCGAGGTAATGCTGACCTTGGCCCCGATCAGTTCATTCATCAGGGTCGACTTGCCTACATTGGGGCGACCGACAATCGCGATATAGCCGCAACGAAAATCAGCTGCCGGCGATGCTGCGCTTGGTGCCTGGGGTGTAGAGTCTGTCATGCGGTTTTCGATTTACTCGTAGTATGGGGTGCTGCACTAGGGGTGGATACAGTCGCCGCGGCAGGACTACCCGCTGCAGCGACAGATTCGATGGCGGCATGGGCTGCCGCTGTGCCGGTCTTGGCCGAGACGGCTGGAGCAACGCCTTCGGCGCTGCCGTTGGCGGCCTTGGCTGCCGCTTTCAGCGGCGCCTCCGCCAGCGCTTTTTCCTTGGCCGCGGCGGCGGTCTTGCCGCTGACGGCTTCTGCCGACAGCGCTGCGGCGGCGCTGGCCGCCTCCGGCGCGTCCGGCTGGATAGTGGCAATGCCGCTCAGTTTCAGCTGCGCAGTACGCGGCTTGGCTTTCTTGGCAGCCGAGGGAGCTTTGACAAAGGCTTTTTGCACCGCCTCCAGCGCCAGCTTGGCTGCTGCCTGCTCGCCGGCGCGACGGCTGCCGCCGCTGCCGAACACCTGGATATCCAGCTTGGGCACCAGGCATTCGATTTCAAATTCCTGGTTGTGCGCGGCGCCATGCGTCGCCACCACATTGTATTGCGGCAAAGCGATCTTTTTCCCTTGCAGGTATTCCTGCAGCAGGGTCTTGGCATCCTTGCCCAAGGTTTTGGGATCGACCGTATCCAGGATCGGGATATACAGAGCGCGGATCACATCCCGTGCGGCGTCGAAGCCGGCATCCAGGAAGATCGCACCAAACAAGGCTTCCAGCGTATCGGCCAGGATCGAGGGACGGCGGAAGCCACCCGATTTCAACTCGCCCTCGCCCAGCCGCAGGAATTGCGACAACTCCAGCCTTTGCGCGATTTCATATAACGATTGCTGCTTGACCAGATTGGCCCGCACCCGCGACAGGTCGCCTTCGTCTATCTTGGTGTAGCGGTCGAACAGCAGGGACGCAACCACGCAGTTGAGAATCGAATCGCCAAGGAACTCCAAACGCTCGTTATGCAAGGTGCTATGGCTGCGATGCGTCAAGGCCTGCTGCAAGAGCGTAGCATCCTTAAAAGTGTGGCCTAGCCGATTTTGCAATAACATGAGGTCCATTTTTTTCGCCGGCCCAGGAGGCCGCCGTCTGCTGCCGTTGTTGTTTGATGCGGTTATTCGATGCTGCTATTCGACGCTATTATTCGACACTTCTATTCAATTATATTGCTGTTTTACTATTTCGCCGTGCTGCCGGCATAGTCGATCAGCAAGCTGACCGGCCCGACCAGCGGAATCTTTTTCTGGTACGCAAAGCTGATCTGGATATCATCGCCGTTCTTGCTGATGTCCAGGTCCTTGCCTGAAATCGCATCGATATAGCCCACTTCAGCCTGCTTGTTAAACGCGTTCTGGATTTCCTGCACCGTGGTGCCGGCCGTCTTGGCGCTGACAATTGCCTTCTTGATCGAAAAATATTCGATCGTGGTCGGCGTCACCTTGGCGACCAGCACGCCGATACAGCCCAGTATTGCCAAAACAACGATCAAGCCAAATAATGTGATGCCTTGCTGCTTGCGTGGTGCTCCAGACATTCTTGTCATCCCTGACTCCGCTTTCGATTTATTTGATTTATTTAAAGAAAGTACCAATACGCTTGAAATTACCCAGGTTCATCCAGACCAGGAATGCCTTTCCAACAATATTTTCATCCGGCACGAATCCCCAGTAACGGCTGTCTTCGCTATTATCCCGATTATCCCCCATCATGAAATAATTTCCAGCAGGAACTGTGCAGGTGAAGCCCTCCGGGTTATAGGAACAGGCATCCTTGTTAGGAAAATCCATCACGCTTTCCAGCGAAATCGGCGGCCGGTTGCTGCGCACCGCGATCGTATGTTGCACATTTGACAGGTTCTCCGTGTACTGCTGGGAGTAATCCAGGCTGTCTTCATTCAGGTAATCAGGCAACGGCGCATAAGAAAGAGCTTGACCATTAATTGTTAAGCGCTTGTTTTGGTAAGTTATTTTATCACCGGGTACCCCAACCACGCGTTTGATGTAGTCGAGCGACATATCCTTCGGATATTTGAACACCATCACGTCGCCGCGCTGCGGATGATTCATCTCGATCACTTTTTTATTGATGATCGGCAGACGGATGCCGTAAGTGAATTTATTCACCAGGATCAGGTCGCCCACCAGCAGGGTCGGCACCATCGAACTGGATGGAATCTTGAACGGCTCATACAGGAACGAGCGCAGGAAGAACACCATGGCGATCACCGGGAAGAAGCTGCCTGAATACTCGACCCAGGTCGGCTGGCGCAGCAGGTCTGCTTCCAGCGCGCCGCGGCCGCTGTTTTCCAGCTTGATGCCGTCAGCGCTCAGCTTGGCGTTGCGCGCATCGAATTCGGCCAGCGCGGCGTCGGCCTTGGCGCGCCGTTGCCGGCTCAAGACAAAGCGGTCATAAAACCAGATGACGCCGGTGACAATGGTCAGGACAAACAGAATTAATGCGAAATTTCCTAAGATCGATTGCAATGTCATTTTTCATCCACTTGTAAGATTGCCAGGAATGCTTCTTGCGGGATCTCGACGGAACCCACCTGCTTCATGCGTTTTTTACCGGCCTTCTGCTTTTCCAGCAGTTTGCGCTTGCGGCTGATGTCGCCGCCGTAGCACTTGGCCAGCACGTTCTTGCGCAGCGCCTTGACGTTCTCGCGCGAAATGATGTTGGCGCCGATGGCGGCCTGGATCGCGACGTCGAACATCTGGCGCGGAATCAGTTCGCGCATCTTGGCGGCCACGGCGCGGCCGCGGTACTGGCTGTTGGCGCGGTGGACGATGATCGCCAGGGCGTCGACTTTTTCGCTGTTGATCAGCATGTCGACCTTGACCACGTCGGCCGAGCGGTATTCCTTGAACTCGTAGTCCATCGAGGCATAGCCGCGCGAGGTCGATTTCAGGCGGTCGAAGAAATCCAGCACCACTTCGGCCATCGGAATTTCATAGGTCAGCTTGACCTGCTTGCCGTGGTAGCTCATGTCGATCTGCTGCCCGCGCTTCTGGGTGCAAAGGGTGATGACCGAGCCCACATATTCTTGCGGCATGTACAGGTTGACCGTGACGATAGGCTCGCGCACTTCTTCGATATTCGACGGATCCGGCATCTTCGACGGATTGTCGACCAGCATGATGGTGCCGTCGCGCTTGACTACTTCGTAGATCACGGTCGGCGCGGTGGTGATCAGGTCCATGTCGAACTCGCGCTCGAGACGTTCCTGCACGATTTCCATGTGCAGCAAGCCGAGGAAACCGCAGCGGAAGCCGAAGCCCAGCGCCTGCGAGACTTCCGGTTCGTATTGCAGGGCGGCGTCGTTCAGCTTGAGTTTTTCCAGCGAGTCGCGCAGCGCATCGTACTGGTTGGCTTCGACCGGGAACAGGCCGGCGAACACTTGCGGCTGCACTTCCTTGAAGCCAGGCAGGGCTTCGGCCGCAGGCTTGGATGCCAGCGTGACCGTGTCGCCCACCTTGGCGGCCTTCAATTCCTTGATGCCGGCGATGATGAAACCGACCTGGCCGGCCGACAGCGATTCGCGCGACTGCGATTTCGGCGTGAACACGCCGACGCTTTCGGTCAGATGCTGGGAGCCGGTGGCCATCAGCAGGATCTTGTCCTTCGGCCGCAGCGTGCCGTTCTTGATACGCACCAGCATGACGACGCCGACATAGTTGTCGAACCAGGAATCGACGATCAGCGCTTGCAAAGGCGCATCCGGATCGCCCTTCGGCGGCGGCACCTTGACGATCAGCGACTCCAGCACTTCGCGCACGCCGAGGCCGGTCTTGGCCGAGCAGTGCACGGCATCGTGGGCGTCAATGCCGATCACGTCTTCGATTTCGGCAATCGCGTTGTCCGGATCGGCCGACGGCAGGTCGATCTTGTTCAGCACCGGCACCACTTCCACGCCCAGATCGAGCGCGGTATAGCAGTTGGCCACGGTTTGCGCTTCCACCCCTTGCGAGGCATCGACCACCAGCAGCGCGCCTTCGCAGGCCGACAGCGAGCGGCTGACTTCGTAGCTGAAGTCGACGTGGCCCGGAGTGTCGATCAGGTTCAGGTTATAGATCTGTCCATCCATCGCCTTGTAGGTCAGCGCCGCGGTCTGGGCCTTGATGGTGATGCCGCGCTCGCGCTCGATATCCATGGAGTCCAGTACCTGAGCCTCCATCTCACGGTCGGACAAGCCGCCGCAAGACTGGATGATACGGTCCGCCAGGGTGGATTTACCGTGGTCGATGTGGGCGATGATGGAGAAATTACGGATGTTGTTCATTGACAGACGCGATTACAAAAAAAGCGCTCTGAGCCGGGCTCAGTGCGGTGTCTTGTGTTTGGCGGCACAAAGGAATTTTTACTCCACGACCGGCACGCATCGGAGCGATAGTAAACTATCGCGAGAATGCGCAACGGCGGTTGGGGCAAAAAGACGAGCTGTGCCGGCAAGTACGAAACACTGCACTTGTGTCCCAGGCGAGCGCCTTTTATGACAGGTTATTCAGTGCCGCCATTTTACCGGATTTCAGAGGTGAAAACCGACAAATCAGCGGCCTGAGAGTATTGCCTTCCAGTATAACAAGGAAAGCAGAATATCAACATACTCCTACAAGTATCTTAAAAACACCTTAAGAACAGCCTGATACCGGGCTGTTTTTGAAAATTGATGCCGGGGTATAGGCACACAAGGCGTGTTTGGCGCGAATCGGGCAGGCACGACAGGCTGCCGCTCGCCCATTGAAAATAAAACAACAGGAGATTTGAGCGGCGGCCCCGCCTATTCGCTCAAAAACTGCTTTACCGCCCCGGCATCCAGGAAATAGTGACAAAGCTGGATCGCCTCCCCGTCATCCCTGCTGCCCACCAGGACCGGCACCAGCTCATCGTATTGCGCCACCAGCCCGGGATCGGCATCGACATCGGTCACATCGACGGTAAACCAGCCGGCATCGTCCTCGTTCGCAGGCCGCAAGGCCAGCAGCGCCTGCAGCATGTCTTCGCAAAGATGGCAGTAAGAACGGCTATATAAAATGAAGTGTTTTTTTGACATGCATCCACATTATTAAAAAATGCCGGACCGGGAAAACAAAAAGCTGCAGACCGGTAGGATCTGCAGCTTCAGGCAAGCAATAGCGCTAATCTCAGTTATTCGGACGCAACGGTACGAATTGCGAAGATTCGCCGCGGCGCACCAGCAGCACTGCCATCTTCTTCGATTCCAGCTTGGCTACCAGAGCGTTGAACTGCTTGGCGTCCTTGATATCGGTGTTGTTCAGGCGCTGCACCACGTCGCCGGCACGCAAGCCGACCTTGGCCGCGCTGCCTTCCGCCGATTCAACCAGAACGCCGCCGTCGACGCCCAGTTCTTTCTTCTTGGCTTCGCTCAGATCGCTGACGATCAGGCCAAGCGCATTGGCAACCTGCTGCTCTTTCTTCGGCTTGGCGTCATCATCCGTGGCGACCTTGTCGGCGGCCAGTTCCGTGATCATGATCGGGAAGTCGCGGCTGGCGCCCTTGCGCCAGACGCTGATGGTGCCGCGCGCACCGGGCTTGGTATTGCCTACCAGGCGCGGCAGGTCATTGGCTTTTTCGATCGCCGTGCCGTTGAATTTCAAGATGATGTCGCCCGCCTGCAGGCCAGCCTTGGCGGCCGGACCATCCGCTTCCACCCGCGCGACCAGCGCGCCTTCGGCCTTGGGCAGGCCTAGCGACTCAGCCACATCCTTGGTGACTTCGCCGATCTGCACGCCGATGCGGCCGCGGGTCACCTTGCCCGAAGCTTTCAACTGGTCAGAGACGCGCATCGCTTCATCGATGGGCACGGCAAACGAAATCCCCATGAAGCCGCCGGAACGGCTATAGATCTGCGAATTGATGCCGACTACTTCGCCGCGCATATTGATCAGCGGACCGCCGGAATTGCCTGGATTGACCGCAACGTCGGTCTGGATCAGCGGCAGGTAGTCGCCGGTGTCGCGCGCCTTGGCGGAAATGATGCCGGCGGTCACGGTATTCTCCAGGCCGAACGGCGAACCGATCGCCAGCACCCATTCGCCAGCCTTGATCTTATCGGAATCGCCCATGGTCAGGCGCGGCAGGTTGGCGCCATCGATCTTCAGCAAGGCGACGTCGCTGCGGGTATCCGCACCGATTACCTTGGCCTTGAATTCACGCTTGTCGGTCAGCGTGACATACACTTCGCTGGCGCCGTCGATCACGTGAGCATTGGTCATCACATAGCCGTCGGCGGAGATCACGAAACCGGAACCGACGCCGCGCGGCACTTCTTCCTGCGCCTTCGGATCAACCTTGCGGCCGCGCTGGCCAGGGGCCTGTGGACGCGGCATGTTGGGCACGGGAACGCCAAAGAAGCGACGGAAGAACTCCTGCATCTCGTCGTCGCTCGGGTCGCCCGAATCGCCCTGGCCGGACTTGATTTTTTCGGTAGTGCGGATATTGACTACTGCCGGCCCGGTCTTTTCTACGATGTCAGTAAAATCCGGCAGGCCGGAGACCGGTGCGGCGATTGCCTGTGGGCCGATGCCGACCATGGCTGGAACAAAAAAAGCGGCAGTCGCACTGACTGCCATTGCAGATAAAACACCACGAACCGGCCCAAGCATTTTCATAGTCATAAAGTTTTATTTGTTTTTGAGTTCAATCGAATTCGCCACCTGCTTCATCGCTGCTGGCGGCACGTCACCAACAATCGTCAGCCAGTAATCCCCCTGCCGCTTGCCGACGATGCTCAGCGCGCCCTGTTGCAAGGAGCCCTCGGTACGGCTTTGGCTGCCCGGTTCGATGAATATCGAAATCGCCACCAGTCCGTCCGAAAAAATCAATTGCGATACTTCGCGCCGCGCTGCCGGCGGCACGCTGGCGCCGTTCTTGGCCGGCGGGCCTTCGATCACCAGGCGTTTCAGCTCGCGCACCTTCTTGAAACCGGGCGGCATGCCACTGACGCTCCACTCGTTCAGCGCGGCCGGATTGATGACATTGCTTTCCGTATGCCAGGTATTGGTGCTGCCAAAACTCGGCCGCAGGCCGCGGCGATCGACGTTGCCTATGCCAATCTGGGTAAATGAAATCTGCTCGATGATTTCATTCTTGCCATTCAGGGTCTGCACGCGCAGCAGCAGAGAAGAGTTCTTTTCCGCCCATAGCTTGTAGCCGTAGCGCATATTGTCTTTCGGCTCCAGCAGCACCGCCTGGCAATCGAAGCCGGCAACGCGCCCGGTTTCGCCCATCTTGATATTGTAGTATTCGTTCAAGTCCGAAGGCAACGCCCCCAGGATGGCAGGAAAACCGTCCTGGGTGACGCGCTTTTCGACGATCTTGGTTTTCGTCTCCGGCAGGTAGCCGGTGACATCTTCATTGCGCCGGATATACTCGCGCGGCTGACCGTCGAGGATTTCCAGTTTTTCTATTTCATTGCGGCCTTCGAGCACATGCGTAATACGTGAAGTGCGTATCTGGTTCGCCTGCTGATAGATGAAGGTGCCGGAATAGTTCAGTTTTTGCGCCGCCGACTGAATCTTCCTCAGCAAGGCTTGCGCTTCCTGCTTGTCCGCGCCATTTCCGGCATCCGTGCTTTGCGCCTGAGCGGAAAGCACGATCATCGACAGCAATACTCCCAGCAATACTCCCGGCAAAACTCGCGCCTGCCGCATATTAGTTATCAGCATCAGGTGCAAATTTGGCTGGCCGTGCATACTGCGCAGCGCTATAAAGGGAAGGAGAGAAACGTTGATGCGCCGACAGATATTCATCCATCCGCGAATCACGCAACACTTCTCCGGCATGCGTCATGACACGAACGTCGCCAGCATTAGACGCCAGGGCCAGTTGCGGGGTTGCCACCGCAGCAGGCGCCGGAGCGCTGACAACCGCCAGTTGCGGCGAAATGATGAACGCAGCGGCTGCGACTGCCGCCGCCGCCATGCCTGGCAGGGCAAAGCGCTTGATGCTGCGTCTGCCGGCCGCCACGCCGATATGTACAGGCTGGCCGCCACCGACAGCAATCTGCTCGGATGGCTGTGCGGTGACGGCCAGCGGCGCAGCAATGATCGTCGGCTCGGCATCCAGCCGCGCCGCCATGCGCGCGGAAAAATCCGAACTCATGCTCAGCGCCATGTCGTCCGAACGCAGGATATCGCCTATCTGGTGATAGACATCCCATGTATCGCGGCTTTCCGCTTGACGCAAGGCCGCCAGCGCCATGTCAATGTAGGCGCTGGATAACTCCCCATCAGCCAAGGCAGAAATCTGCTCTTGGGTCATATCTTTGGTATTCATAAGTCACCTTAAAACCTGGCCAACCCCTTCGTTCCCGAAAAACCACTATCTTTTTTACCAACGTTTGTCGATGGCCGTACCCAGCAATGGCCTCAACTTATCTGCGATAGCTTCCCGTGCCCTAAATATCCGACTGCGTACCGTACCTATGGGACACCCCATTGCCTCAGCAATTTCGTCATAACTCAAACCCTCGATCTCGCGCAAGGTGATGGCCGTACGCAGCTCTGCCGGCAAAGCCTCCATTGCAGTATTCACGGTTTGTGCTATCTGCTTGGTGGCCAGCAAAGATTCAGGAGTGTTTATATCCCTTAGTTGCTCGCCGTCGTCAAAAGTTTCTGCTTCTTCTGAATTTGCCTCAGTCGAGGTCGGCGCCCTGCGCCCCTGGGTCACCAAATAATTCTTAGCAGTATTAATGCCAATCCGATACAGCCAGGTGTAAAAGGCCGAGTCGCCCCGGAACTGAGGCAGCGCCCGGTAAGCTTTGATAAAAGCTTCCTGCACAACATCCTCGGCTTCTGCCTGATCGCGCACCAGACGCGAAACAAGACGCATTAGCTTTCGCTGGTATTTGAGAACCAGCAGCTCGAACGCCTTCTTATCGCCGCGCTGTACGCGCTCGACAAGCAGTTGATCAATTTCGCGTTCTGTCGTCAAACCCCATTCCCTTGTTTTGTTGCGACCTGCATACGGGACCGGACATAGATAGTAAGCAATAGCATAAGTTCAATGAAAATCTTATTCATTAGCCAAGCCGGCGATCCCGGTTTTGTGCGTGCTGCTGCGGTGTGCTGCAATCCAGCGGCAAGCCACGGACAAAACTCTAAAAGTATCGTTAGAAACGCAATCAGGCAGTATAGCGATTGTTCGGACCGAGCCGCTAGCCAATCGGAGGCGCAGCAACAGTAAATATGACCAGATGGTGGTGCTTTCAAGCAATTGCGCCGGCACCAGCGTCGGTCTTAAGATTTGATTGCCTTTTTTAGCGGCAATATCAGCCAGCCTGATCTGGCCGTCGGCGCCGATCTCGACTTGAATGGCGCAGCGTTCTCGATAGTAGCGCAGCATGCCGTAAATAGCTGCCGCAAGGCATAGTGTGGCCAGAACAACACGTGCCGGCAATAGCAGAGTGCCTACAACGCCGGCGGCAATCAGAACGCCGGCAAGGCCGGTCAGCGTGCACTGTATCGCCACCAGCGCCAGCAATAGTCTGGATGGTTTGACAACCGCGGAGAGTGCGATCGACATGAGGCTAGCTCAAGGCGAAATTTGAACCGGTCGCCATGGAGACCGGTTCAAAGTCGTTTTGCAAATGCTTAGATTTTGCCAAAAACCAGGGTGCCATTCGTGCCGCCAAAGCCGAATGAGTTTTTGACAGCGATGTCAATCTTCATGTCCCGCGCGGTATTGGCGCAGTAGTCAAGATCGCACTCAGGATCCTGATTGAAGATATTGGTGGTCGGCGGCGAAATCTGGTTATGCAGGGCCAGTACCGTAAATACCGACTCCAGCCCGCCTGCGCCGCCCAGCAAATGTCCCGTCATCGACTTGGTGGAGTTCACCACCAGCTTGTAGGCGTGATCGCCGAAAGCCGCCTTGATGGCATCGGTTTCATTCTTGTCGCCCAGCGGCGTCGAAGTCCCGTGCGCATTCAGGTACTGCACCTGGTCGGCATTGACGCCGGCATCGCGCAAGGCATTGCCGACACAGCGGCGCGGGCCGTCCAGGCTTGGCGCCGTCATGTGATAGGCATCGCCGCTCATGCCGAAGCCGAGCAGTTCCGCATAGATCTTGGCGCCGCGCGCCTTGGCGTGTTCGTATTCTTCGAGCACCAGTACGCCGGCGCCCTCACCCAATACGAAACCGTCACGGTCCTTGTCCCAGGGACGGGAAGCCGTGGCAGGATCGTCGTTGCGCGCCGACAAGGCACGCGCCGAGGCAAAACCGCCAACGCCCAGCGGCGATACGCTGGATTCTGCACCACCGGCAATCATCACGTCGGCGTCGCCGTACTGAATCATGCGGCCGGCTGCACCAATGCAATGCAGGCCCGTGGTACAGGCAGTGACTATCGCCAGATTCGGTCCCTTCAGACCGTATTTGATCGACAGGTTGCCGGAAATCATGTTGATGATCGATGCCGGGATGAAGAACGGACTGATGCGGCGCGGGCCGCGGTTAGTCAGTTCGGCGTGTGTTTCTTCGATCAAAGGCAAGCCACCAATGCCGGAGCCGATGATGACGCCTATCCGCTCAGCATTAGTTTCAGTTACTTCCAGGCCACTGTCTTGCATCGCCTGCATTCCCGCCGCCATGCCATAGTGGATAAAGGTATCCATATGCCGGGCTTCTTTGGCCGGAATGTAATCTTCGATATTGAAGCCTTTGACTTCCCCCGCAAAACGCGTGGTAAAGGCAGTGGCGTCAAACTTGGTGATGGTTGCGATACCCGATTTGCCTGAGATAATCGCACTCCACGCATCGGCAATAGTATTGCCGACCGGTGAAATGCAACCCAGGCCGGTTATCACAACGCGGCGTTCACGTGTGCGGCTCAAGCGGTTCTCCTGGATACATTCAAAGCGTGCTTAGGCTGCCTTGACGTGGGCCTTAGCGTAATCAATTGCCTGTTGCACTGTAGTGATCTTTTCAGCTTGTTCGTCAGGGATTTCCATTTCGAACTCATCTTCCAGCGCCATCACCAATTCAACGGTGTCGAGCGAATCAGCACCCAGATCGTCGACAAACGACGACTCGATCTTGATGTCAGCTTCTGCGACGCCCAGTTGCTCAGCGACGATTTTTTTAACGCGTTGTTCGATATCGGACATGTGATGCCTCCATTAGGTTACAGAAAGTGCGCGCATTTTAGCAGGTTTGCGCATTGAAAAT
>NZ_DATMRB010000009.1:0-24312 GCF_035566555.1 Collimonas sp. | reverse complement strand
GCCAGCAAGATTTCCTGAACGGATTAAGCGGATCCGGCCTGGGGCGCATTGCATGCACCCAGGCTGTTTTCTGCATCCGGACTATTCGAAGCGCTTGCCTTGTTCCGCCATCTGCACCAGGATACCAGCCGGTGCAAAGTAACTGCCGAACTGTTCCGCCAGCTGCCGCGCCCGCTGGACGAAATTGGCGACGCCGTAAGCGTTGATGTACTGTAGTGCACCGCCCTGGAATGGCGCAAAGCCCCAGCCGAAAATACTGCCGATGTTGGTGTCGGCCACCGTCAGCACGACCTTCTCTTCATAGCATTTGGCCGCCTCGTTGGCCTGTACGAACATCATGCGTTCGATCAAGTCCTTTTGCGGCAGCTGGGTAGCTGCCAGCGGGAACGCTTGCTGCAAGCCTGGCCACAGGTGCTTGCTCTCATTTTCAGGATAGTCGTAAAAACCCTTGCCGGCCTTCTTGCCCTTGCGGTCCAGCTGCGTCACCATTTTTTCCAGTCCGCCATCGGCCGGATGGCCTGCAAATGGCTTGCCGGCTTCGGCGAAGTCCTTGCGCGTCTGCTGCAATATGTGCAGCGACAGCGACAGGCTGACTTCATCGTGCACCGCCAGCGGTCCGACCGGCATGCCGGCTTGCAGGCCGGCCATTTCGATGGCGCGCGGATGCTGGCCTTCCATCAATAATTTCAAGCCTTCCATCACATAAGTGCCAAACACGCGCGAAGTATAGAAGCCGCGCGAGTCGTTAACCACGATCGGCGTCTTCTTGATCTGCTGCACGTAGTCGAAACCGCGCGCCAGGGTTTGCGGGCTGGTATGCTCGCCGACGATGATTTCCACCAGCGGCATCTTGTCCACCGGCGAAAAGAAGTGCAAGCCGATGAAATTGGCAGGCCGCACGCTGGCCTGCGCCAGGCCGCTGATCGGCAGGGTCGACGTATTGGAAGCGAAGACGGCGTCGGCGCTGATCAGCGCTTCGGTCTTGCGGGTCACGTCGGCCTTGATGGCGCGGTCTTCAAACACTGCTTCGATGATCAGGTCGCAGCTCGCCAGGTCATTGAAATCCACGGTCGGCTGGATGCGCGCCAGCAGGGCGTTCTTGCCGGCTTCGGTCTGCTGCTTGCGGCGTATCGATTTATCCAGCAGCTTGGCCGAGTAGCTCTTGCCGTTTTCCGCATTCTCCAGACTGTTATCCAGCAGCACCACGGCCATGCCGGCCTTCGCCGATGCGTAGGCAATCCCGGCGCCCATCATGCCGGCGCCGAGGATGCCGACCTTGCTCACCTTGGATGAGGCAAAACCTTCCGGTCGCGACTTGCCCTTGTTAATGGCGTTGAGCTGGAACCATAGCGTGCCGATCATGTTCTTGGCCACCGGCGACAAGGCGCAACTGACGAAATAGCGCGACTCGATTTCGCAGGCGGTATCGAAATCGACAATCCCGCCTTCGAACACGCAGCTCATGATGTTGGTCGCGGCCGGATAGTTGCCGAAAGTCTTGGCGCTTGCCATCGACGGCGCGATGGCCCACAGTTGGCCATTGCCCGGGCTGCGCGAATCGCCGCCGGGCCAGCGGAATTTCTTGTCGTCCCAGGGCTGCTTCGCCTTCGGGTTGGCCAGGCACCAGGCTTTGGCCTTGGCCAGCAGATCTTCCTTGTCATCTGCCAGTTCCTGGATGATGCCCTGCTGCAGCGCCTCTTCCGCACGCAGCTCCTTGCCTTCCAGGATCAGTTGCAGCGCGCTCTGGATGCCGATCATGCGCGGCAGGCGCTGGGTGCCGCCGCCACCCGGCAGCAGCCCGAGCTTGACTTCCGGCAGGCCGAACTTGGCTTTCGGATTGTTGATGGCGATGCGGTGATGGCAAGCCAGCGCCAGCTCCAGGCCGCCGCCCAGCGCGGTACCGTTGAGCGCCGCCACTACGGGCCGGCCGCACAGTTCCAGGCGGCGCATGAAGCCCTTGAATTCCTGCACCAGATCGAAGGCGGCTTGCGCGTCGGTGATCTGGTACAGCTTTTCGATATCGGCGCCGGCCACGAAGTCGGGCTTGCCGGAAGTGATGATGACGCCGGCAATGGTGGCGTCGGCTTCGATGGCGGTAATCGCCTGCATGAACGGCGCCGTCAGCGCTTCGTTCAGCACATTCATCGAACGGCCGGGCATGTCCAGGGTCAGGGTGACGATGTTGTCGCCGTCTTTTTGAAAATTCACACTCATGATCTGTACCTCTGAAGTGTTGATATCTAGTCAGTTGGGGACAGAGTAATTCGCCACGCTGCGGTGGCTCCCAAACTCTGTCCCGCAATAAATTAAACTCGTTCAATAATGGTTGCAATACCCATGCCGCCGCCCACGCACAGCGAGATCAGCGCAGTCCGCTTGCCGCTGCGTTCCAGCTCGTCGAGCGCGGTGCCGAGTATCATGGCGCCGGTAGCGCCCAGCGGATGGCCCATGGCTATCGAGCCGCCATTGACGTTGACGCGCGCCGGGTCGATATCGAGGTCGCGGATGGCGCGCATCACCACGGCGGCGAACGCTTCATTGATTTCAAACAGATCGATATCCTTGGCCGACATCTTGGCCTTGGCCAGCGCTTTGCGCGCCGCCGGCGCGATACCGGTCAGCATGATGGTCGGCTCGGAGCCGGTGACGGCGGTCGCTACAATCCGGGCGCGTGGCGTCAGTCCCAGCTTCTGGCCCATCTCCTTGCTGCCGACCAGCACCAGCGCGGCGCCGTCGACGATGCCGGAAGAATTGCCGGCGTGGTGTACGTGGTTGATTTTCTCGACCGTGGTGTATTTACGCAGCGCAGTGGCATCGAAACCCATCTGGCCGATCTGCTCGAAAGCCGGATTCAAGGCCGCCAGGTTTTCGATGGTGGTCTGGGCGCGGATGTATTCGTCGTGATCCAGCACCACCAGGCCGTTGAGGTCGGTCACCGGAACCACGGATTTTTTGAAATAACCTTCGGCGCGCGCATGCGCCGCTTTTTTCTGCGATTGCAGGGCGAAGTTGTCGACATCGCTGCGCGAGAAATTTTCCAGCGTGGCGATCAGGTCGGCGCCTATCCCTTGCGGTGCAAAGCCGGTGCTCTGGTTGACGCGCGGATCCATGAACCAGGCGCCGCCGTCGGAACCCATGGCCCAGCGCGACATGCTTTCGACGCCGCCCGCCACCACCAGCTGTTCCTGGCCGGACATGACCTTCATCGCCGCCAGGTTGACCGATTCCAGGCCGGAGGCGCAAAAGCGCGATTGCGTCACGCCCGCCACCGACTGGTCCCAGCCGGCGTACAGCACGGCAGTGCGGGCGATGTCGGCGCCCTGTTCGCCGACCGGGGTGACGCAGCCGAGCACCACGTCGTCTACCTGGGAAGTATCGAGCCGGTTGCGCTGCTGCAGCGCGTGCAGCAGTTGCGCCAGCAGATTGACCGGCGTCACCTGGTGCAGGCTGCCATCCTTCTTGCCCTTGCCGCGCGGTGTGCGCACGGAATCGAAAATATAAGCTTCAGTCATAGCGTCTCCGGCTTGTATGTTTTCGTAATAAAAATTACACTTGGCATGCGTCTGATTCTTGCTGAATACCTACTGTAGTGAAAGCGCTGACTAGCGTCAATTGGTAAGGCACTCTAAAGCGGATAGCAGAAACGCCTGCGGACGCATTCGTAATTCTGATTACACATATGATGAAAATGGCAAAAACACTAGCCCAGGAAAAACAGAGAATCGTGCTCGACCGCTCTTTGCTCAAGCCGGCGATACGGCAAAGGATAGAAAGCGCCGTGCTGGATCTGTTCTCGCAGCGCGAATTTCATAGCGTCAGTTTTGGCGAAATCGCCGCCGCCGCCAACGTCTCCCTGCAGACCATCTATAAATATTATGGCAGCAAGGAAGCGCTGCTGTTTGCCTGCCTGGAAACCTGGCTGGGGACGCTCGCATCGCGCATGCTGGATCACCTGCAGGGCATTGAAAGCTGCCAGGACAAGCTGCGCAAGGTGTTCTGGGTGGTGCTGGATTTCTTCGACCGCAATCCCAAGGTCAGCCAGCTCATCATGAGTTCGCTGCAGATCAGCGCATGGGGCCGCGACCGCACTTTCCGCCAGCCGGAAATGATGGAAGTCTTGATGAAGACTTTGACCGACGGCAGGGCAGAAGGCGTCCTGACGGATGAGGTGGATGAAAAAATCTTGCTCGACTATTTCATCGGCATCCTGGAGCGGCTGGTGCACATGCACACCATGCGCGGCGCGACGGAGCCATTGGCGCTGCAGGCGAATGCGCTGTTCAAGATGCTGTGGCGGGCGATTGCCAAGCCTGGGAATATTTGACAAACATAGCACTACACCGTCAGAGTCATGTGGGGTCAGAGTTTTTTTACGACGGCAGTATCGTCGTAAATTACTCTGACCCCACATGACGGATTCAAAGAAAGGCAGAGTGCATTCATGGTTTTATTTTTTTTCTAACGACGAGACATGTACTTCATAGCCCGCTAAGTGGGGGCAGAGTGAAGTTTCTGCAAAAAGCGCGCAGAAAGTTCACTCTGACCCCAGTTAGCTACATGGAGGTGCACGACGAAAATCGGTTGCGCTTCAGTCATGCTCATTCGGTTTTCAATAATCAAGAAAATCAAACGATCCCACATAGCGCGCCCGCGGCCGTATCAACTGGCCGCTCGCCGCCTGTTCATTGGCGTGGGCGATCCAGCCGGCGCAGCGGCCCAGTGCAAACAGGGTTTGGGAAGCGCCTCGTACCAGCCCGAAGGCATGCTCGATCGCGGCCAGTGCAAAATCGATATTCGGCGCGTGTCCGGTGAGCTCGCTGGCAGCCTCGGCGATTGCCAGCAGCGCGGCGACGCCGGTGTTGCCTGCCTGCGCCTTCAGCATCTCGATCAGCATGCGGCCGCGCGGATCGCCCTCCGGATACAAGGGATGGCCGAAACCCGGCAGCCGGCTGCCATAGCCCAGGACAAGACCGGGCTCGCTCAAATGTCGCCGCAGCAGGCCAGGCATGTCAGCGCTGGCCATGGCGGCGTCGATCATGGCCCACACGCGCAGCGATTCGCCGCCATGGCGCGGGCCGGACAGTGCCGACAGGCCTGCCAGCAAGGCCGCCGGCAACGGCGCGCCGGTCGAGGCCACGCAGCGCACGGTAAAGGTTGAGACATTCAATTCATGATCGGCGCAGGCGATCAGCGCCGCCCGCAGCAGATCCGCGCGTTCTGCGCCGAGGCGCCAGGCTTCGCGGCATTGCTGATGCAAGGGCGCCGTGCTGATATCGGCATCCAGCAGCGCCGCCGCCAGCACGCGCATCAGTTGCGCGCCATCTGCCAGGGCTTCGGACTGCGGCAAAGTCGGCGCGGCGGCCGCCAGCAAAGCGGCGGCGCGTTGCAGCGGCGGGCAGCCGGCAAACGGCTGGCGCATGGCTGACCAGCGCTGCGGATCGATAGCAGGAGCGGCGCCGTTGAAGCAATCCTCGCTGCTATCCCACAAGATCGCCGCGACCTGTTCCAGCGTGGCGCTGTGCGCCAGCTTCATGGCGTCGTGACCGCGGTAGCGGATGACGCCATGCTCGATCAGGGTGATGCGCGATTCCAGGATCGGCTTGCCCCAGTCGATCGCCTGCTCGACGGTGTGGCCGGCCTGGCGGCCATCCTTGCGCCTTGCCGCCAGGCGCAGCACCTGGTCGCGCGGATACAGCTTGCTGCGCTCGCTTGTGCCCGGCAGCGAGCTGAGCATGCCGCGGCTGACATAGGAATACAATGTAGCGGCACTGACGCCGAGCAGGCTGGCGGCTTCAGCTGCGCTAAGCAATTTCTTCATCGGGAAATTTCTTTGTATGGATTGCCGCAATCAAGATTGACGCGGCCGGTAGCCAAATTCTAGACTGAATCGTTACTTTTCATAAGGACGATCATGCAAACCGATACCATGGCCGGGCAACTGACCGGCAAGCTCTGGCGGCTCGCAGGCGGTGCTCCGGAAGCACTGGAGCAGCTCAGTTTTCGCCATCCGGCCGCGCAACTGCCATCGCAATTCCAGGTCGGCGCGCTGGCCTCTGCCACCATCGGCGCGCAGGCGCTGGCGGCGGCGCAGTTCTGGCGTATGCGCGGCGGCCGCCTGCAAACCGTTTCGCTCGACCAGCGCCACGCGCTGGCCATCTTCCGCAGTGAACGCTACTTGCTGATAGACGGCAAGCCGCCGGCCGATCCCTGGAGCCCTATCGCCGGCTACTATCAGGCCGGTGATGGCCGCTGGGTACAGCTGCATACCAATTTCCCGCATCACCGCGACGGTGTGCTGCGGGTCCTGCAATGTGCCGGCAACCGCGCTGCCGTGGCCGCCGCTATCGCCGGCTGGCAGGCCAGCGAACTCGACGCGCGCCTGGCGCAAGAAGGCATGGTTGCAGCGCTGGTGCGCAGTCCCGATGAATGGTTGGCGCATCCGCAGGCGGCGGCGATTGCCGCGCTACCCTTGTTCGAGATTGAACGGGTCGCCGCCAGCGCTCCCGAACTACCGCGCAGCGATCCGTTACGGCCGCTCAGCGGCGTGCGCGTGCTCGATCTGTCGCGGGTGATCGCGGCGCCGGTGGCGGGCCGCACCCTGGCGCAGCATGGCGCCGAAGTGCTGGCGATCGGCGCCGCGCACTTGCCCAACATTCCGACCCTGGTGATCGACAACGGCCGCGGCAAGCGTGCCGCCCAGCTGGATTTGCGTAGCGAAGCGGGGCGTCAGCGCCTGCGCGAACTGATACGCGGCGCCGATGTTTTCCTGCACGCTTATCGGCCGGGCGCACTCGCGGCACATGGCTTTTCCAGCGAAGCATTGCAGGCGTTGCGGCCTGGACTGGTCGAGGTGCGCCTTTCTGCCTACGGCGATGCCGGCCCATGGGCCGGGCGGCGCGGTTTCGACAGCCTGGTGCAGTCGGCCACCGGCATCGCCTGGGAAGAGGGGCAGGCCGCCGGCAGCGAGCAGCCAGGCAAGCTGCCCTGCCAGGCGCTCGATCATGCCACCGGTTACCTGGCGGCTTTTTGCGCCATGACTGCGCTGCAGCGGCGGGCCACGGAAGGCGGCGGCTGGCGGGTGCGGGTTTCGCTGGCGCAGACCGGGCGCTGGCTGCAGTCCTTGCCGCGCCTTGCCGATGGCTTGCAATATGCCGATCTCAGTCAAGCTGAAGTGGATCAATGGCGGCAGGCGATGGCGTCTTCCTATGGCGAAATCAGCGCCATCGCGCCGGCCGAACAAATGTCGGAGACGCCGCCGCATTTCGATTTGCCGCCTTCAGCCCTGGATGCCTATGAGGCAAGCTGGCAGCAGGCGCGATGAGAGGCAGTTAAGCAAAAAGGGCGCTTACGGTGAAGTAAGCGCCCTTTTTTCTTGCATGCCGGTCAGGTCTTTATTCCTGGCCGGCCATCACAGATTGCCTGTTATGCGAAATTCTTCGAAGCAAATTCCCAATTCGCCAATGCCCAGAATGCTTCCAGGTATTTTGGACGGGCATTGCGGTAGTCGATGTAGTAGGCATGTTCCCAGACATCGACGGTAATCAGCGGCTTAGCGTCGGTAGTCAGCGGCGTCGCAGCGTTGGAAGTCGATACCAGGCCGAGCGAACCGTCAGCATTCTTCACCAGCCAGGCCCAGCCCGAACCGAAGGTGCCGACCGCAGTCTTGGTCAGTTCAGCCTTGAAGTTGTCGAACGAACCCCACTTGGCGTTGATCGCATCTGCCAATGCGCCGGTTGGTGCGCCGCCGCCGGTTGGCGACAGGCTGTGCCAGTAGAAAGTGTGGTTCCAGATCTGCGCTGCGTTGTTGAAGACGCCGCCGGACGATTTCTTGACGATGTCTTCCAGGGACGCGTTTTCGAATTCTGTGCCTGGGATCAGGTTGTTCAGGTTGGTCACATAGGTCTGGTGATGCTTACCATAGTGAAATTCCAGAGTCTCTTTGGAAATGTGTGGAGCTAATGCATCCAGAGCGTACGGCAGGGGCGGGAGAGTGTGTGCCATGTTGTGCGTCCTTCCTATAGTTTTATTGGGATTGCAAAGAAGCTGTTGCCTATACATCTTACGAACAGTTTCCAGGAAAGAGCTATTGTAAAGCGCTTAGCTATTCCATGCAGCAAGCTTGCGCTTTCCTGCTCCTTTTATCCGAGTCACTATGTGGCTTGCGCCACATCCGGGAAACCGTTCCTCAATCGAGTGTGGCTTGCACGCTGTCTATTCCCACCTTGGCGCTGCCTTCCGCCAGCTGTACCGTGACGAAATGGCGCGGCTGCAAAGCTTGCGGCGTACGGATCACATGTCCTTTGGCGTCGGACACGATGGCGTAGCCGCGTTCCAGCGTGCGTTGCGGATTAAGCAGCTCGAGTTGCGCATTGAGCGCCGCCAGCGCCTGCCGCCGATCCCTGTTTTTTGCCGCCAGCGCACTGCCTAGGCGGCGGCTCTGTTCCTGCAGTGCGCCGCGCGGCGCCGTGGTATCGGGAATCTGTGCCGCCAGGCGGGTACGCAGGTTGAGCAGGGCGTAGCGCGACTGCGTCAACGGGATCCGGGTAGCGTGCAGCAGCCGGCTGTGCAGGCTTTGCAGCTTGACGCGTTCGTGGGCAATGGTGGTGGCCGGACTGCTCAGGCGGCGCCCCAGCCAGTCCAGCGTCTGGCTGGCTTCGCCCAACTGGCGGCGCAAGGCGCGGGTGAGGTCGTCGGCGCGCGTTTCCAGTGTCGCCAGCCAGTCGCCGCGCGGCACGGTCGCCAGCTCGGCGGCGGCGGTCGGGGTGGCGGCGCGCAGGTCGGCAGCAAAGTCGGCGATGGTGAAATCGGTCTCGTGGCCGACGCCGGAAATCACCGGCATCGGCGCCGCGACAATCGCGCGCGCTACCGCTTCATCGTTGAACGACCACAAGTCTTCGATGCTACCGCCGCCGCGGCACACCAGCAACAGCTCGCATTCGGCACGCGCCGCCGCGGTATTGATGGCACGCGCGATCTTTTCCGCGGCGCCGTCGCCTTGCACCGGCGTCGGGTACAGGATCACGCGCACATGCGGCGCACGGCGCGCCAGCGCGGTCAGGATATCGCGCAACGCCGCCGCCTGCGGGCTGGTGACGATGCCGATGGTTCTGGCAAATTCCGGCAGCGGCCGTTTGCGGGCCGGGTCGAACAAGCCTTCGGCATTGAGCTTTTCTTTCAGGCGCAGGAAGGCTTCATACAGGTTGCCGACGCCGGCACGGCGGATCGCCTCGACGTTGAGCTGATAATCGCCGCGCGCTGCGTACAGGGTCACCAGCGCCCGCACTTCCACCTTGTCGCCATCGCGCGGGGTAAAGCCGGCATGCTGGGCGCGGCCCTTGAACATGACGCCGCGCACTTGCGCCGCATCGTCCTTCAACGTGAAATACCAGTGGCCGGAGGCGTAGCTCTTGAAATTCGATATTTCGCCCGAAACCCAGGCCAGCGGAAAACTGCGTTCCAGCATCCGCGCAACGGCTTGGTTCAGGGCGGACACCGTCAATACCTGCGGTGCGCTGGCACGGTTGTCGGGAGGGCTGGGAAAATTCATGCGGGCTTTCTTCGATTCGAATTATTACCTTGTCTTGCGCCTGCCCGCTGAAAAATGCATGGCAGGCACGCTGACATTGTAAAGCACAGCCGCTGCACAGTAATGGAAAAGCGAAACAAATCAAAGGCTTGTCCGGAATGCAGTGCGCTTGCGCACAAGCTTATCCACATATTCTGTGGGTAACTACGGATTTCTCCCAGCTTGTGGATATGCGCCGGGGCCGGCATGGCAAAACGATCATGAATCGCGGTGAAAATCCTGTCTCTCATCCGTAAAGCGCCGTTTCAGGCATGTTTGCAGCATTCCTTCACACTGGTGAAAATCTGTTTCCAATCAATGACTTCAGGTGAATCCAGTGTGCTTGTGCACAAAGTTATCCCCAAAATCTGTGGAGAACTTTGTGCGTGCGGCGCTCGCGACAACTGCCTGTTTTTGCGGCAGATAGAAAAATTCCTTTTAAATCATGGACTTCACTATCGAGCCAGGCACTTGTCCACAATCTTGTTCACATAATGTGTGTGAAACTTCAGGCAGCGTTTTATCAACATGAAACACAAGCTAAAACACAGCGATAAAAATTTCTGCTCAGCAATGCTTGTCGCGCTTGCCCGCAAGCCTTCAACAAGTTACATTCTGCATCCATGCCGATGAACCCATCGTCTGTATTTGTCTAGGCGACCCCGTCTTGTCAATACGCTCTACTGCATTCGTACCTCACCAAGGAGTTTCTTTTGTTTGCCATTATTCAAGCTGCGGGCTGGCCGATCTGGTTGTTGTTAATTGCCTCCATCATTGCCACCGCATTGATTATCGAACGTCTCGTTTATTTGCGCCGCGCGCGGATTCTGCCGCCGCAACTGTTGCAGGAAGTGATACGGGTTTATCACAACGGCAAGATCAATACCGAAGTCCTGAACAATCTGGAAACCAATTCGCCGCTGGGGCGCGTGCTGGCCGCCGGCCTGCGCAATGTCGATGCGCCGCGCGACCTGATGAAGGAATCGATCGAAGAGGCCGGCCAGGCGACTGCGCATGACCTCGAACGCTTCCTGACAACATTGGGTACGATTGCCTCGCTGGCGCCCTTGATGGGCTTGTTCGGCACCGTGGTCGGCATGATCGAGATCTTTGGCGCGACGACCGGCGCCGGCGCCGATCCTGCGCAGCTGGGCCACGGCATTTCGGTGGCGCTGTATAACACCGGATTCGGCCTGGCGATTGCCATGCCTGCCTTGATTTTCTATCGCCATTTCCGTGCCCTGGTGGATGGCTTCGTGGTGGATATGGAGCAGCAGGCGGTAAAATTTGTCGATACTGTACATGGTGCGCGTAAATGAATTTTCGTAAAGGCAAGGGTCGTGAAGACCCGGAAATCAACCTGATCCCGTTCATCGATGTCTTGCTGGTGATCGTGATCTTCCTGATGGTGACCACCAGCTACAGCAAGTTCACGGCGCTGCAGATCACCTTGCCGACCGCCGATGCCGACAAGGCCATGACGCAGCCGCAAGAGATCAACGTCGCCGTCAATCCGCAAGGCCAGTACGCGGTCAACAACGTGCAGGTGTCGTCCAAGGATGCGGCGTCGCTGGCGCTGGACCTGAAGAATGCGGTGCAGGCCGATGGCCAGTCCAAGGTCGACCCTGTGGTGATCATCAATGCCGACGCCATGGCAACTCATCAGACCGTGATCAATGTGCTGGAAGCTGCGCGTCTGGCAGGTTTCGACAAGATCACGTTTGCCGCCCAGACTAGTGGCCACAAGTAAAAACTCGCTGGAATCGACCTTGAGCGCTGCCTGGCAGCGGCGCGGTTTGCTGGCTTGCCTGCTGTGGCCGCTGTCGCTGCTGTTCGGCTTGCTGGCGGCGCTGCGCCGCCGGCTCTACGCCGCCGGCTGGCAGGCCAGCACGCGCCTGCCGGTGCCGGTGATCGTGGTCGGCAATATCTTTGTCGGCGGCACCGGCAAGACGCCGCTGACGATCTGGCTGGTGCAGGCGTTGCGGCAAGCCGGCTATGTGCCGGGTGTGATCTCGCGCGGCTATGCGGCGCAATCCGCCGATGGCAAACCGCAGGTGCGGCAGGTAACGGCGGCATCGCTGGCCGCCGAGGTCGGTGACGAACCCTTGCTGATCGCCGGCCGCGCGCAATGCCCGGTAGTGGTCGGGCGCGACCGCGTAGCGGCGGCGCAAGCCTTGCTGCAGGCCCATCCCGAAGTCAACCTGATCCTGTCCGACGACGGCTTGCAGCACTACCGTTTGCAGCGCGACATCGAAATCGTCCTGTTCGACGCCCGCGGCGCCGGCAACGGCTGGCTGCTGCCGGCCGGGCCTTTGCGCGAACCGGCTGCGCGCCGGCGCGACTTCACCGTGGTCAACGCAGCTGCGATTCCCGCTTCCATGCCAGCCGATTCGATCCGCATGCAGCTGGCGGGCGACATTGCCGAACGGCTCGCTGATCCAACTGACACGCGGCCGCTGGCCAGCCTGGGCGATGCGGCGCTGAAGATCACCGCGGCGGCCGGAATCGGTAATCCACAGCGCTTTTTCAGCATGCTGAGCGCGGCCGGCCTGGCCTTCGAGACGCTAGCCTTGCCTGATCATCATGACTTTGCCGACAACCCGTTTGCGGCCCTGCAGGCCGAACTGATCCTGATCACGGAAAAGGATGCAGTAAAATGTCGGCAAATAGCTTCTATTAAAGACGATCCGCGCATCTGGGTCGTGCCGGTGACGGCGCAGATTGACGCCGCACTGTCTCAACAAATTCTGGAGAAACTCCGTGGACACACAACTGCTTGATATCCTGGTCTGCCCGATCTGCAAAGGGCCACTGCATCACGACAAGAAAGCCCAGGAACTGATTTGCAATGCTGACAAGCTGGCTTATCCGATCCGCGACGGCATCCCGATCATGTGGGCCGACCAGGCGCGCGACCTCAACGCTCCGGCCGCCGGCGCGGCACCTGCGGCTTAAGTGGCGGGGAATATAGTGAGTTCGAGCAAGCCTTTCACGGTCATCATCCCGGCGCGGCTGGCTTCCACCCGCCTGCCTAACAAGCCGTTGGCCGACATCGGCGGCAAGCCGATGATCGTGCGCACCGCCGAGCGCGCGGCGCAATCCGGCGCCACGCAGGTGATCGTGGCCACCGACCATGCGGAAATCCTGGCGGTCTGCGCGCAACACGGGATTGCTGCGCGCCTGACCCGCTCCGACCATCCCTCCGGCACCGACCGCATCGCCGAAGTGGCGGCGGCGCTGGGCCTGGCGGCCGATGCCGTGGTGGTCAACGTGCAGGGCGATGAGCCTATGATCGATCCGGCCCTGATCGCGGCGACTGCCGCCCTGATCAATGCCGAGCTGCCGATGGCGACCGCGGCGCATGCGATCGACGCGGTGAGCGAGGTATTCAATCCGAATGTGGTCAAGGTAGTACTGAACCAGGCTGGGCGCGCCCTGTATTTTTCACGGGCGACGATTCCCTGGCACCGGGATGGTTTTGCGCAATCGCAACAGAGCCTGCCGGCCGGCTATCAGCCTTTGCGGCATATCGGCCTGTACGCCTATAGCAATGGTTTTTTGCAAACCTATCCGACGCTGACAGTGTCGCCGCTGGAACAGATCGAAGCGCTGGAGCAGCTGCGGGTGCTGTGGCACGGCTACCCGATTGCGGTGCATATCGCGCCGGCGGCGCCGGCAGCCGGGGTTGATACGCCGGAAGACCTGGAGCGGGTGCGCAGTTTTTTCACTGCATGATTCACTGTATAAAATACGGGGAAATGTCGGGAAATTATCGTTGAACCAACAGAAATCGTGGGCAAAGCGCGCTGTTTGGTAAAATTGTATGGTAAGTTTCATGCAAAGATAGCGTGATATAAATAAGCATCTCAGGAGACGTCGCTGCCAGTCAGCTGTGCGTCGTCGCCACAATCAATTCACAAACTCACCTTAGGACTTTAACATGCGCCTCATCCTTTTAGGAGCGCCTGGTGCCGGTAAAGGCACGCAAGCGACTTTCATTAAAGAGAAATTCAACATCCCGCAGATTTCCACCGGCGACATGTTGCGCGCAGCAGTCAAGGCTGGCACTCCGTTAGGCATTGCAGCGAAGAAGGTGATGGACGCAGGCGGCCTGGTGTCCGACGACATCATCATCGGCCTGGTCAAGGACCGCCTGAAACAGGCGGATTGCGCCAACGGCTACCTGTTCGACGGTTTCCCGCGCACCATTCCGCAGGCTGATGCCATGAAAGAAGCGGGCGTCTCTATCGACTACGTCCTGGAAATCGACGTTCCCGACAGCGCCATCATCGAACGCATGAGCGGCCGCCGCGTGCATCTGTCCTCGGGCCGTACCTACCATGCCAAGTTCAATCCGCCGAAAGTGGCGGGCAAGGACGACGTCACCGGCGAAGACCTGATCCAGCGCGACGACGACAAGGAAGAAACCGTCAAGAAGCGCCTGTCCGTGTATCACGAGCAGACCGAAGTGCTGGTCAACTACTACGGCGACTGGGCCAAGGCCGGCTTGCCGGGTGCGCCCAAGTATCGCAAGATCGCCGGCGTCGGTCCGGTCGAGCAGATACGCGACAGCGCGTTTGCTGCATTGGAAGCATAAAGAAAAAGCGGACCTCGGTCCGCTTTTTCTTTTAATCAATACTTTCTGGCAAACTCATTTAGAATAAATCAAAGCTTCAATCTGCAAGCAGTAACCAGATAACGCCAGCCCAAGCATCTTCTGAAAATAAAAGGGCAACGAAAAATTTTGCATTACGCAGTATCGGCCGGGAATCGCCGACACCAGATTGGTGTTCACAGAGACCGGTGAAATGGTGTGATTGTCTTATTTTGTCGTGCAGCCGTTCGAAAAACAGGAGGAGTCAATATGGCATCAAGTCTATGGTTTGCCGTCGCTTGCGGCATCATTGCCGTGATCTACGGGCTGGTCTCACGCAGCTGGATATTGAAGCAGGATCCCGGCAATCCGCGCATGCAGGAAATTGCCGCCGCGATCCAGCAGGGCGCCGCTGCCTATCTGGCGCGCCAATACCGCACCATTGCCATCGTCGGCGTGGTGCTGTTCATTGTGATTGCGCTCTTGCCCGGACTGGGACTGGTGACGGCTGCCGGTTTCCTGATCGGCGCCGTGCTGTCGGGCGCCTGCGGTTTCATCGGCATGAATGTCTCGGTGCGCGCCAATGTGCGCACCGCCCAGGCCGCCACCAAGGGCATCGGGCCGGCGCTGGACGTCGCCTTCCGCGGCGGCGCCATCACCGGCATGCTGGTGGTGGGGCTGGGGCTGCTTGGCGTGACCTTGTTTTTCCTGTGGCTGCTGGCGTTCACCGGGCCTTCCAGCCTGTCGCTGCATGATGTGATCCGGCCGCTGATCGGGCTGGCTTTCGGCGCTTCGCTGATTTCGATTTTCGCGCGTCTCGGCGGCGGCATCTTCACCAAGGGCGCCGACGTCGGCGCCGATCTGGTGGGCAAGGTGGAAGCCGGCATTCCAGAGGACGATCCGCGCAATCCGGCGGTGATCGCCGATAACGTCGGCGACAATGTCGGCGACTGCGCCGGCATGGCGGCCGACCTGTTTGAAACCTATGTGGTGACCTTGATTGCGACCATGCTGCTCGGTTCGCTGCTGGTGCACGGCGCCGAGCTGCAGGCGGTGCTGTATCCGCTGGCCCTGGGCGGCGTTTCCATCCTGGCCTCGATCGTCGGCTGCTCCATGGTCAAGGCCAAACCGGGCAAGAAAATCATGTCGGCGCTGTACACAGGCCTGTGGTGGGCGGCGATCCTGAGCCTGATCGGTTTTGCGGTGGTGACCTGGCTGATCATGCCGGAGATCATGCGTATTCCGATGATGGGTTCGGCCTTCATCGGCATCGTCCTCACCGGCCTGATGGTCTACATCACCGAGTATTACACCGGCACTGATTTCAAGCCGGTGCGCCACATCGCGCAAGCCTCCACCACCGGCCACGGCACCAACATCATCGCCGGCCTCGGCGTGTCTATGAAGTCCACTGCCTATCCGGTGCTGGCGGTATGCGTCGCCATCTTGGCTTCTTACTGGCTGGCCGGCTTGTACGGCATCGCCATCGCCGCCACCGCCATGCTGTCGATGGCGGGCATCATCGTGGCGCTGGACGCCTACGGTCCGATTACCGATAACGCCGGCGGCATCGCCGAAATGTCGGGCCTGCCGGATTCGGTGCGGGCGATTACCGATCCGCTGGATGCGGTCGGCAACACCACCAAGGCAGTCACCAAGGGCTATGCCATCGGTTCGGCCGGCCTGGCAGCGCTGGTGCTGTTCGCCGATTATACCCATGCCCTCGATTCGGTCGGCAAGAGCACCGTCTTCGATCTCTCCAATCCGCTGGTGATCGTCGGTCTCTTCATCGGCGGCCTGATTCCCTACCTGTTCGGCGCGATGGCGATGGAAGCCGTCGGGCGCGCAGCCGGTGCGGTGGTGGTCGAAGTGCGGCGCCAGTTCCGCGACATCAAGGGCATCATGGATGGCAGCGGCAAGCCGGAGTACGACAAGGCGGTCGACATGCTGACTTCGTCGGCCATCAAGGAAATGATCATCCCGTCGCTGCTGCCGGTGGTGGTGCCTATCCTGGTCGGCCTGATCCTTGGTCCGGCGGCGCTGGGCGGACTGCTGATGGGGACTATCGTCACCGGTCTGTTCGTGGCGATTTCCATGACTACCGGCGGCGGCGCCTGGGACAACGCCAAGAAATATATCGAGGACGGCAACCACGGCGGCAAGGGTTCGGAAGCGCACAAGGCGGCGGTGACCGGCGATACGGTCGGCGATCCCTACAAGGACACGGCCGGTCCGGCGGTCAACCCGCTGATCAAGATCATCAACATTGTGGCCTTGCTGCTGGTGCCGCTGTTGCCGGCGAGCGGCATGAACCAGGTGGCGGCGACAGGGCACGATGTCGTCATGGTGCCGGTGCCGGTGATTGCGGCGGCAACTGAAGTCGTGGTCAGTCATGACGCCCCGGCATTGGCTGCCGCGCCGTCGGCAGCGTCGTCCGCGGTCATTTATTTTGATTCAGGCAAATCGGAGGCGCCGGCGGACACCAGCGAAAAACTGGCGGCTATCGTCGACGCGGCCAAGGCCAAGCCGGATGCCAAGGTGGTAGTGAGCGGCTTCCACGACACCACCGGCGATCCTGCCAAGAATGAAGAAATCTCCAAGGAACGCGCCAAGAGCGTCAAGGCGCTGCTGCTGATAGGCGGCGTGGCGGAAGATGCGATCGTGCTGGAAAAGCCGCAGGTCACCACCGGCAGCGGCGACAATGCCGAGGCGCGGCGGGTTGAGGTAAGCGTGCGCTGAAGCGGAGCCGGATCGGGTAGGGCGGCATGGCGTAGGGTGGGCAGATTTTCTGCCCATGCCGAATCCGTTCCTCGAATGATCGACGGTCCGCGTGGGCACAGGTGCCCACCCTACGAATTCCACGATTAGCGTAAGCCGACAAAAAAAAGGACACCATGCGGCGTCCTTTTTTATCGATATTTTTTGCGCTGCCTATTTGTTTACTTTGCAGGCGGTATCGGTATCCCAACGCCCGGAGCAGATGCGCCAGCGGCACAGCTCGCCTTCTATCATGCCCAGCTGCCGGCAACGCTGCAGCAGGCCGGCGGTGCTGTCGCCGTTCTTGCGTTCGACGATATCCGGTCCGCCGTCAGAGGTGTTTTGCGCCAGCACAGGTTCCGCCGCTTTCTTCTTGGCTTGCTGCCTGGATTTTGCTGTCTCTTTAGCGGGTTTGGCCGGCTCGTTCACACTGTCGCCGTGCGACACCAGCGCGGTCAGGATATTGACGTCGCTGTCGGGCGCAGCGCTGGGCGCTTTTGCCGGCTTCTGGGCGGCTGCCTTCTTCTCCGGCACATTGCGATTCACCAGCGGTGCATTGACGCTCTTGGCGGCCGGTTTCGCTTTTGCAGGCTTCGGTTCTTCCAGCGCTTTCTTCAGCGAGGTAGCGGTAACCGGCACGCCGGCTTCCAGGCTTTCGGTCAGCTTGGCGCGCGGATCGGCCGGCGTCTCGTCAGATGCTGCGTCGGGTTTTTCAGCGTGGGTGGCCGGATCGTTTTCGATGACTGCCGCTTGCGATTCGGTTTTTTCAGGCGCGGGTGTATTGGCGGCGAGGACCGGAGTGCTTGCGGGCAATTCTTTCGGTGCAGCCGGCGTAGGTGCGACGGGCGTAAGTGCAGCCGGCGTACTGGCCGCGGAAGCATCGGCAAGCTGCGCGCTGCGTTGATTCCAGGCAAAAAAGCCGCCAGCTGCGATCGCTGCCAGCAAGGCCACGACAACGGCGCCGCGCACTACGCCGGATTTCTTTTGCGCAATGCTTTTCGCCGGAGATTCCTTGCCCTCCAGGGCATTCAGGATGCTTCCGCTGCTATTGTCCGTGGTCGCCGATCCCGATAGCAGATTCGGTTTTACAGAGCCGCGCGCAGTTTCTTCTGGTGGTTGCAAGACACAGTTCTCCAAATGTCAGGTATTGAACGCAGATCGACGTGACGTCCAGTTTGATAAGGTATACTCTCTGACAACTAAATATGTCAACTGGCAATATATTACCAAAAAAGTATATTTTTTCTTTGGTAATATTCACGAAAGGTGTTGCGTTGGTCTTAGCCGTTGCTCTTTATTTCCTACTCGCCTGCGGCATCTCAGGTTTGCTGTTGTTTCCGGCTGCCCGTGAAATTGTATTTACGGCATTACTTAAAAGGCGGCAGCAAATCGGCGCGCGCGTTCAAAACTGGAAAGAACGTCGGTCCAGAACAACAAAATCCTTTACACAAAACCTGCAAGCGTCGAGACTCTCGACTTGGCAGTTTGTTAAAAAACATCATTTGATTCTACTCGCAGGAACGGCGGTTGTGCTGATTCCGCCGCTAATTGCCTGGATGTTGAGTGGCAAAGCCATGCTGGGAAGTTATGATGATTCAGGGCAAGTTGTAAATCAGCAGATCGCCGCGTTGCTGGAAGGCGAGCAGCTGGTGCCGCCGCCGCCGTTGCCGCCCGAGGTGTTTACCACTCAGGAAGTGGCGCAGGTGCGGCCGATGCTGGATAGCGCCAGCCGCAACTGGCAGCAGCTGGATGCTGATTTCACCCAGCGCCTGCTGATGACTTTCAAGATCATGAAAGAGCAGCATGGCTATGACATGGTGATCATCGAAGGCTATCGCAGTCCGGAACGGCAGAATGCCCTGGCGCAGATGGGTGGCAGCGTGACCAACGCCAAGGCGTTCCAGAGTTACCACCAGTATGGCCTGGCCGCCGATTCGGCGTTCATGCGCAACGGCAAGCTGGTGATTACGGAGAAAGATCCGTGGGCCATGCGTGGTTACCAGTTGTATGGCGAAGTGGCGGAATCGGTGGGGCTGACCTGGGGCGGCCGCTGGAAAATGATGGACTTGGGGCACGTAGAGTTCCGCAAGCCGGGTGTAATGAAAAAATGAAGCAGCTCTTTTGCTGTGCAATCCAGATTTACCGTTTAGGTTGGTGCAGTCAGGCAGATTGGCTGTTGCGTAAAAGCAACAATGTACAGTCATGGCGCTGAATCGGCTATCGTCATGGCTGCCGATGGCAGGCTGTTTTGCATCACTTTCAAAAGAATCAATTACTTAATTACTGATACCTATGCAACGAATTTGGCAATTTTTGACGAATACACGCACTCTGGCAATCGTCGGTTTTGTGGCACTGGCCTGTTTCCTCTTCCTTGCTGCGGATGCCTTGCAGATCGACGGTATCTGGGTGGTGATTTTCCTGGTCGCGGTGCTGGTGATCTGGGGCCTGGTCTGGCTATATCGCAAGCAGCGTACGAAAAAGGCATCGCAGAACCTGAGCGACATGCTGGAAGGGCAGGCTGAGAAGGCCGTCGACAAGCCTAGCGCGGTCGGCCGCGATGAGACTGAAACCATCCGCAAGCGGATGCTGGAAGCAATTTCGACCATCAAGAATTCCAAGCTCGGTGAAAAGTCCGGCGCCACCGCCCTGTATGAACTGCCGTGGTACATGATCATCGGCAACCCGGCTGCGGGCAAGAGCACGGCAGTCGCCAATTCCGGCCTGCAATTCCCGCTGGCCGACAAGAACAGCAATATCGTGCAAGGCATAGGCGGCACCCGCAATTGCGACTGGTTCTTCACCACCGACGGCATTTTGCTGGATACCGCGGGACGCTATTCCGTCCATGAGGAAGACCGCGCCGAGTGGTTCAGCTTCCTCGGCCTGCTGAAAAAGCATCGCAGCCGGGCCCCCATCAACGGCATCATCATCGCCGTCAGCGTCGCCGAACTGGCCGGCAACCGTCCCGAGTTCGGCATCAACCTGGCCAAGAACCTGCGCCAGCGCGTGCAAGAGCTGACCGAAAAGCTGGAAGTCTTTGCACCGGTCTACGTGATGTTTACCAAGGCCGACCTGATCACCGGCTTCACCGAATTCTTTGTCGACATGGACCGCGGCGAAAAAGACCGCGTCTGGGGCGCTACCCTGCCGTACAACAGGAAGACCAGCAGCCAGGACGTGCTGGCGCATTTCGACGAACGTTTTGACGAATTGTTTGAAGGCCTGAAGGAAATCAGCCTGGCCAACATGGCCTTGAACCGCGGCGACCGCCTGCCGCCGGGCGTACTGACTTTCCCGCTGGAGTTTGCGGCGGTGAAGAGCTCCCTGCGCGCGTTCATCGCCACGCTGTTTGAAGAAAATCCATTCCAGTTCAAGCCGGTATTCCGCGGTTTCTATTTCACCAGCGCCTTGCAGGAAGGCAGCGGCATCAGCAGCTCCTCGGAACGCATCGCCGACCGCTTCGATCTCAAGCTGCAAGCGCTGGAGCGTCCGGAAATCCATTCCAAGCACGGCTTCTTCCTGCTCAACCTGTTCCGCAAAGTCATCTTTGCCGACAAGGACCTGGTGTCGCAATACGCCAGCCGCCACAAGACCCGTTTGCGTTACACCATGTTCTTCGCCGCGACCGCGTTCGTCGGCCTGGCGTTAGCCGGCTGGAGCTGGTCGTACATCGGCAACCGCCAGCTGACCGCGAATGTCCAGGCGGACCTGGACAAGGCCATCAAGCTGCAGGAAAAACGGATCGACCTGCAATCGCGTTTTGAAGCGATGGAAATCCTGCAAGACCGTATCGAACAATTGCAAAAATACGACAGCAGCCGTCCGCTGTCGCTGGGTTTCGGCCTGTACCAGGGCGACCTGCTGCAGCAGAAGCTGCGCGAAGAATATTTCGCTGGCGTCAAGGACATCATGCTCAAGCCGGTGACGGCGAATATCGAATCCTTCCTGTCTGAAATGAATGCGCACGCCGGCCAGCTGGAACCGATGTCGCATCCGGTGCAGCTGACCAGCACGTCAGCGCCGGCCGCGGGTGCGGCGGCCGGACAGCCAGGCCAGCAGGCGGCCGGCGGCGCGCTTGCGGGCGCCAGCGCCCAGGCAGCGGCAACCGGCAGCAGCGGCGCCACTCAGCAATACAAGGACTCCTCGCCGACCAATGTCGAAGACGGCTACAACGCGCTCAAGACTTACCTCATGCTGAGCGACCGCCAGCGCGCCGAGTCGAGCCACCTGAACGATCAGCTGACGCGTTTCTGGCGCGGCTGGCTGGAAAGCAACCGCGGCAACATGACGCGCGAACAGATGATCCGCAGCGCCGAGCGCCTGATGAGTTTCTACCTGTCGCAGATCAGCGATCCGTCCTGGCCGACCATCGAAAGCAAGCTGACCCTGGTTGACCAGTCGCGCGACAACCTGCGCCGCGTGGTGCGCGGCATGGCGGCAAGGGATCGTGTGTATGCCGACATCAAGGCGCGCGCCTCGACCCGCTTCCCGTCGATCACGGTGGCCAGCATCGTCGGCGACCAGGACAAGGAACTGATCGTCGGCAGCTATGCGATTCCAGGGACCTTCACGCGCGACGCCTGGGAGAAATTCATCCAGGGCGCCTTCAAGGAAGCCGCCAACAAGGAATTGCAAAGCGCGGACTGGGTGCTGAAGACGGCTTCCAGCGACGACCTGACGCTGGAAGGCAGCCCGGAGCAGATCCAGAAGGCGCTGGTGACGCAATACAAGACCGAATACGCAAAGGAATGGCAGAAATTCATGCAGGGCGCGAATATCGCCGACCTCGGCGGTTTCGACAACGCAGTCAAGGCCATGAATCGTTTCGGTGATCCGTCGACTTCGCCGATCAACAAGTTCGTCAGCGCCGTCTACCAGCAGACTTCATGGGACAACCCGTCGCTGCTCAACAGCAGCCTGGGACGCGCGCAAAGCGGCTTTGTCTCCTGGTTCAAGCAGACCATCATGCGGCAGGCGCCGTCTGGAGTTAACGTGAATGTCAACGTCAGCACCAACCCCGACGGCTCGGCGCTGCCGATGGGTCCGGTCGGCAAGGAATTTGCCGGCGTGGCGCGCATGGTGACCGCCAAGGACAACAACGCCACGCTGATGCGCGGTTATATGGAAACCTTGTCGAAACTGCGGACCCGCTTCAACCAGATCAAGAACCAGGGCGATACCGGCCCGGGCGCCAACCAGCTGATGCAGCAGACCTTGAACGGCAGCGGCTCGGAACTGGCGGATGCGCTCAAGTATGTCGACGAGCAGATGCTGGTCGGCATGAGCGATTCGCAGAAGCAGGCGATCCGTCCGATCCTGGTGCGGCCGCTGATCCAGGCTTTCGCCGTCACCATCAAGCCGACCGAAGCCGAGATGAACCGCACTTGGGCGGCGCAGGTGTACGCACCGTTCGAGAAGACCCTGGCCGAAAAATATCCGTTTGCCGCCAATTCGAAGATCGAGGCGACCAGCGCCGAGATCGGCCAGACCTTCGGTCCGGACGGCAGCATCGCCAAGTTCGTCAATGCTTCGATGGGACCGCTGGTGGTGCGCCGCGGCGATACGCTGGCGGCCAAGACCTGGGCCGACATGGGTATTACCTTGTCGCCGACCATGGTGTCGAGCTTCTCGCGCTGGGTGGCGCCGCTGGGCGCCAGCAGCGCCGCGGCAGCTGGTGGCGGCGGAGCTGCAGCCGATGCGCAGACGGTGTTCCAGATCCAGGCGCTGCCGGCTGCCGGCACCACCGAGTACACCATCGAGATCGATGGCCAGCAACTGCGCTACCGCAACACCCAGGCGCAGTGGACCAACTTTGTCTGGCCGAATCCGCAAGGCGTGGCCGGCGCCCGTATCACGGCCGTGACATTTGACGGCCGTACCGTCGAGATCGCCAACCAGCCTGGCCGGTTCGGCCTGGAACGCCTGATCAATACGGCGGTGCGCAAGCGTAAGGACGGCAATTTCGAACTCAGCTGGACCAATGAAAACATCACTGTGCCGATCAACCTGAAGATCATCAGCAGCCCGCAAGTCAGCGCCAAGGCGCCGGATGGCGGAGCGCAGCAAGGACAGGGCTTCCGTGGCCTGAGATTGCCTGAAACTATCGTCGGCAGCGCCGCCAGCCCGGTCGGCAGTCCGGTTGCGGCGCCGCCGGCGGCAACCGGAACGGCGGGAGCAGCGGGAGCGGTAGGAGCAGCAACGGCGGCCACTGCGGTAGGCGTAGCAACTGCAGGGGGGGCAGCACAATGAGCGTTGGAGAAAAATTGGCGAATATCGGTTATTTCGGAAAGATCCCCAGCCGCGGCGATTTCATCAAGGCTACCGACAACATGCCGCTGGTGTCGATTCTCGACGAGTGGCTGGCGCAAGCCATGGACCTGCTGTCAGCCGAGCCGCGCTGGAAGATTGCCTACGACGCCGTCAGTCCGCTGCACTTCGCCTTTATCGGCCCGCGCAGCCGGCGCGCCATCGCCGGCCATCTGATCGCCAGCAACGATCAGGCCAACCGGCGCTTTCCATTCCTCGCCGTCAGCACCATGGAAATCGATGAGCCGCAGGATTTCACGGCCAAGAGTCCGATGGCTTTTTCGCGCCTGTGGAACCGCATGGAGAGCCAGGCTTCCGAAGTGGTGGCGGCCACCGATCCGGCGATTTCCCTGCAAAACCTGACGGCCACCGGCATTCCTTTGCAGCTGGGCAGCGGCGCTTATCACGCGGCGTTCACCGATTTCATGGAAATCCAGACCGTGGGTGGACTGGAAAACATGTTGCGCAGCACCGGCTTCAAGGGTTCCTTGCGGCACCTGATCCTGGCGTTGGGCATCCTGTTGCAGCCGGTGATGGAGAGCGCTTCCTCGCGCCTGGAAAAAAGCCTGGTGATGCCCTTGCCGGAGGATCCGCTGTACCGCAACCTGGTGGCGTCTTACTGGCTGCACCTGATCACGCCTTTCCTGCTGCGCGGCAATTTCGAGCTGGCCACCTTCGTCACCCGCATCAACGACCGGCCGGCCATGGTGATCGGCTTCAGCGGCGCTTCGCCGCGCACCCTGCAAGCCATCATGGATCCGCAGGTGGCGCTCGAGCACCATATTTCCTTCGAGGATGCCGGCTGGGTCGAAGAACAGGTCAGCTCGGACTACAGCATCACCAAAATCGCCAGCTATCTGGCGCAACCCACCTTATCGTTAAAATCGGCTCATGATTCGTTTCGTGAAGCATTTATTGGAGCCTGACGCATGCGTTATCTGAGCATTGCCCTGACATCGTTATTGCTGTCGAACCTGGCGCTGGCACAAAATGTGGCGCCCCCGGTGGCGACACCCAAACCCGGCCAGATCCTGGTCAGCGGCACCGTGCCGGACGAAGCCAGCAAACAGAGCGCGCTGAGCAAGTT
>NZ_DATMRB010000008.1:0-25035 GCF_035566555.1 Collimonas sp. | reverse complement strand
CGGCCACTGTGTTTGCATCCCGCTCTTTATCACCGACAACCAGTATATAAGGCGGCTTCTGCAAAGAATGCTGCCGTATTTTATAGGTAATCTTCTCATTACGCAAATCAGTCTCTACCCTAAACCCTTGTTTTTTCAGCGTTTGTGCAACATTCTGCACATAGTCGGCCTGGGCGTCGGAGATATTCAAAACAACAACTTGCACTGGAGCAAGCCACAAAGGCATGGCGCCGGCGTGATTTTCAATCAACATGCCGATAAAACGCTCCAGCGAGCCGACAATAGCACGATGCAGCATGACCGGTACTTTGCGGCCATTGTCTTCAGTAACATATTCCGAACCGAGGCGGCCCGGCATCGAAAAGTCGACCTGCATGGTGCCGCACTGCCAGGAACGGCCGATCGAATCCTTCAAGTGATACTCGATCTTCGGACCATAGAAAGCGCCCTCGCCCGGCAATTCTTCCCACTCGGCGCCGGATGCGCGGATCGCTTCGCGCAAGGCGTTTTCCGCCTTGTCCCAGACTTCTTCCTCGCCGACTCGTTTTTCAGGACGCAGGGCCAGCTTGACCGCCACTTCGGTAAAGCCGAAATCGAGATAGACCTTGCGCACCAGCTTGTCGAAAGCCGCAACCTCATCCTGCACTTGTTCTTCAGTACAGAAAATATGGCCGTCATCCTGGGTAAAGCCGCGCACCCGCATCATGCCGTGCAAGGCGCCGGACGGCTCATTGCGGTGGCACTGGCCGAATTCGCCGAAACGCAAAGGCAGGTCGCGGTAGCTGTGCAGGCTGGCATTGAAAATCTGGATATGGCCCGGGCAGTTCATCGGCTTCAGCGCATAGCTGCGGTTTTCCGACTCGGTGGTGAACATGCTTTCGCGATAGTTTTCCCAGTGGCCAGTTTTTTCCCACAGGGAACGGTCGAGAATCTGCGGCGCCTTGACTTCCTGATAACCATTGTCGTTATAGACGCGGCGCATGTACTGCTCGACCTGCTGCCAGATCGTCCAGCCTTTGGCGTGCCAGAAAATCAAACCTGGCGCCTCGTCCTGGAAATGGAACAGGTCCAGCGCGCGGCCCAGCTTGCGGTGGTCGCGCTTTTCCGCCTCTTCCAGCATGTGCAAATAAGCTTCCTGCTCGTCCTTCTTGGCCCAGGCCGTGCCGTACACCCGCTGCAGCATTTCATTCTTGGCATCGCCGCGCCAGTAGGCGCCGGCCAGCTTCATCAGCTTGAACACCTTCAGCTTGCCAGTCGACGGCACGTGCGGCCCGCGGCACAAGTCGGTGAACTTGCCTTCCGTGTAGAGCGAGACTTCCTGATCCTGCGGAATCGAGCCGATCAGCTCCGCCTTGTAAGCCTCGCCGATCGATTCAAAATAGGCAATCGCCTCGTCGCGCGCCACTACCTTGCGCGTGACCGGCTCATCCTTCTTGGCCAGCTCTGCCATCTTCTTTTCGATTTCCAGCAAGTCTTCCGGAGTAAACGGACGCTTGTAGGCGAAATCGTAGTAAAAACCGTTTTCGATCACTGGCCCGATAGTCACCTGCGCGTCAGGAAACAGTTCCTTGACCGCGTAAGCCAGCAAATGCGCGGTCGAATGGCGTATCACCTCCAGGCCGTCGGCGTCCTTGTCGGTCACGATGGCTAGTTCGACATCGCGCTCGATCAGGAAAGATGTATCGACCAGCTTGCCATCGACCTTGCCGGCCAAAGCCGCCTTGGCCAGGCCGGCGCCGATGCTGGCGGCGACCTGCGCCACAGTCAGCGGCGCTTCGAATTGACGCTGTGAACCATCGGGAAGTTTGACTGCTATCATTTTTAGCCTCATATCAGTGCTGGCCCCTGAGCCAGGCCAGACCGGATTGAATTAAGTTAATTGCTTATATTTTATAAAAACGTTTTACAAAAACGCGGACGAAAAAAAACGCGGACCAGCCGCGCTTTTTTCATCATGCAGGTAGAAAAAGGCCTCGACTAGTGTCGCTCACAGATTGTGGTGGTAGTTCGCGGTGTCATAACCGGGATGCCTTTCTCGCTCTTACAGATGGTGAATTCGTTGCTGCCGGCCGCCGGAAATTGCAATAACTACGGTAACAACCACGGCGGCAACAGGATGCTTCCGATCATACCAGAAAATGTATGCGGCATGGCAAGTGCGCAATGTGGAGTGTTGCACACTTGCCAAAACAGAGTCCGCGTCGCGCCCCATGCCCAGCCCATGCCTCAACATTGCCCACAATCAGATTGCCGGCCGCCGGTCAGCGCAATTTATGCCACGCTCGCGTGCAATCTCAAACCAAGTGCTTTCATGACTTTCAGAATGGTTCCGAACTCGGGATTACCCTCGCCGGACAACGCCTTATAAAGGCTTTCGCGCGCCAGTCCGGTATCGCGCGCCACCTGGCTCATGCCATGCGCGCGCGCAACGTTGCCCAAGGCATGCGCGATGAAGGCGGGATCGTCACCCGCTTCTTCAAGGCAGGCATCGACATAGGCGGCAATATCGGCCGCGGTTTGCAGATGCTCCGCAGAATCCCACTGACGCAGTTTGATCGTTCCCATGCATCGCTCCTAAAGTTGAGGCGCCAATTCCAACGCGGTGTTGATGTCCTTGTCCTGCGTCGATTTATCGCCGCCCGCAAGCAATATCACTATCTCATCGCCACGCTGCACAAAGTACACGCGGTAGCCACAGCCGAAGCGAACCCGCATCTCGGAAGCACCTTCGCCGACAGCTTTGCAATCGCCAAAATTACCCAGCTCGGCACGGTCAATGCGCACCTGGATCCGCGCTTTGACGCTGCGGTCACGCAACGAGGCAAACCAATAATAAAATACAGACGTTGTTTGAATGGTTTTCACTGACAACTGTATCCCATAAATTACATCGCATCAAATCCCCCCGCTGTCCCGCAAATGCGGCAAGATGCAACAGCGGCAGCCGATGCAAGCCGATTTGAGGATTTTTGAATTGCCATGCAGGTAGAAGAGACGGGCAATTCCAGTGCGGCGATGCAAGCCCCGCCCGAGCACACGCGGACGGACAATCTGTTTCAATGATTTCTCTATGCAAGCAACGATTACTTGGCCGTTGCAGCCAAGGTCTCGCCGCGATTCCACCAGCCCCCGCCCAGCGCCTGGAACAGCGCCGCGGTATCGGCAAAACGCGCCGCCTGCGCCTGCGCCAAGGCGATCACGGCTTGCAGATAGGTCTGCTGCGCGGTCAGCAAGGTCTGCGGCGTGGCCGCGCCCAGCTGCACCGACTTGCGCGAAATTTCCAGGCTGCGTGCAGCGGCGCGTTCGGCCAGATACTGAGCCTGCAGTGCGTCGGCGTCGTATTGCAGGGCGCGCAAGCTGTCGGCGACATTCTGGAAGGCGTGGATCACCGTGCTTTGATACTGTGCCGCGGCCTGTTCCAGCAAGGCTTCCGAGGCGCGCTTCTTGTGCAGCAGCGCACCGCCGGCGAACAAGGGTTGCGTCAGGCCGCCAACCAGGCTCCACAGGCCAGTGCCCGAGGTAAACAGGTCGCCCATTCGAGCCGCGGCGCTGCCGATATTCGCGCTCAGGGTTATCTGCGGCAGCATGTTGGCGGTGGCGACGCCGACCGCGGCGCTGGCGGCATGCAGTTGCGCTTCCGCCGAGCGGATATCTGGACGCTGCTGCACTAGGCTGGACGGCAGACTGACAGGCAACTGCTGCGGCAGGCTGAGGCTGGCCAGGTCGAATTTCTGCTCCAGCTCCTCGCTCGGGAAACGCCCGGCCAGCACCGTCAGCAAGTCGCGTTGCAGCGCCAGCGATTTTTGCAGGGGCGGCAGACTGGCCTGAGTCTGGGCCAGGGCGGCCTGCTGCACCAGCACGTCGGCCTGCGCGACATCGCCGAGCTGGTACTGGCGCTGCAACAGCGCCAGCAGTTCGCTTTGTATCTTGAGCACTTCCTGCGTCGCCGCAATCTGCGCCCGCAAGGCAGCTTCCTGCACCGCAGCGGCCACGACATTCGAGGTCAGCGTCAGATAAGCCGCTTCCAGCAGGAACTTCTGCTGTTCGGCCTGGGCCTGCAATCCTTCGACCTGGCGGCGGTTGCCGCCGAACGCATCCAGCGTGTAGGAAACGCTGACCTGGGCGGTGTGCAGGTTGAACGGCGACGGTCCCTGGCCGGCCGATAGCGGCTGCTTTTGCCGGGTCGGCGCCAGGCTGGCGTTGACGCTCGGCAGGAACGCACCTTCCTGCACCGACACTTGCTCCTGAGCGGCGCGCAAGGCTGCCTGCGCCGACTGCAGGTCCGGATTGGCCTTGAGCGCCTGTTCGATGACGGCATTCAATGCCGGTGAATTAAATAGGGTCCACCACTGGGCCGGAATGTCCATGCCGTCGACGAACTGCTGGGCTGCGCCGCCGGCGGTTGGCGCAGACGAAGTGCTGGCTGCGAACGGTTCCTTGGTATAACCCTTGACGGCCGGCGCCTCGGGCTGCTTGAAATCCGGTCCCGCAGCGCAGCCTGACAAGAGCAGCGCCAGGGCCAGCGCGGATGCCGGTGCGAGACTGGCGCCTGCGCTCCAGGATGCTTTATGCGATTTGACTTTGTTCATGTTTTTTACCTGCTCAAGATTCTTGTCTGGTATAGCCGCGGACGGCTGGCGCCGGGGATTGGGCCGCGCCTGGCCATCCGACGACAGCGTCACCTGCTTAACGGCCATCATGCACCACGCTGACGCCGCGCCGACGTTCCACCCAGCTCTCCAGCGAAAAGTAAAAGGCTGGCAGAATGAATAGCGTCAGCATGGTGGCGACGATCAGGCCGCCCACCACTACTGTCGCCAGGCCGCGCTGGACATCGGTGCCGACTCCGGTCGCCAGCGCCGCCGGCAGCATGCCGACCGAGGCCACGGTCGCGGTCATCAGCACCGGACGGAAGCGTTCGAAGGCGCCCGCCAGCACCGCTTCCTGCAAGGCCATGCCCTGCTGCCGTACCCGGTTGATGTTGGACACCATGATGATGCCGTTCTGCACCGCCACCCCGAACAGGGCGATGAAGCCGACCCCGCTGGCGACGTTGATGGTGCTGCCGGTGATATGCAAGGCGATCAGGCCGCCCAGCGCTGCCAGCGGGACCACGCCCAGTATCAGCAGCGCCTGCCGCAGTTTGCCGAAGCCGGCGAACAGGATGATCAGCATCAGCGCCAGCACCAGGCCGAACACCAGTATCAGGCGCGCCTGCGCCCTGGCCTGGTTCTCGAACTGGCCGGCCCACTCGAGGCGATACTTGCTGTTATCGAAATGCACCTTCTGCGCCACCTTGGCCTGGGCTTCCTGATAATAGGACAGCAGATCGCGGTTGGCGTAATCCAGGCGCACGGTCAGCTGCCGGTGCGTATTCTCGCGCGTGATCGTGCTTTCACCGTTGGCGGTGCGAATGTGCGCTACCTGGGACAGCGGTATGCGCGCCCCGCCCGGCGCCGTCAGCAGCAGGTTGCCCAAGGCTTCAGGAGTATTGGTATCGGCTTTCGGGTAGCGCACCGTGACGTTATACATACGGTCTGCCACATACATCTGCGTCACCGAAGCGCCGCCCATGCCAGTCTGGATCAGGGTGGTGACATCAGCAACGTTGATGCCGAGGCGGGCCGCGGCGGCACGGTCGATATCCAGCACCATCTGCGGCACCGGCGGCTCCTGGAAGATGGAGACGTCGGCGGTGCCCTGCACGCCGTGCAAGACATCCACGATCTGGTTGCCGATGCGGCGCATCTCTTTGAAATCGTCGCCATAGACACGGATCACCAAGGGACTGTGGGCGCCGCCCACGGCGTCATTGACGCCGTCGCTGATCGGCTGGCTGATGCCGATCGAAAAGCCCGGCAGCTGCTTGAATCGCTCGGTCAGGCGCTGCACGAACTGCGCCTTGGTCTCGCCATTCTTCCAGGTATTGTAAGGCGTCAGCCCGACCGGCACTTCGATATGCGATGGCGTCCACGGATCGGTGCCGTCGTCGCTGCGGCCAAGCTGGGTCACGGCGGTCGCCACTTCCGGGAATTCCAGCAAGGCGTGGCGCAGTTCACCCGCCATTTCGCTGGCCTTTTCCAAAGACAGGCCGGACGGCAGCTGAACCTGCAGCCACAAAGTACCCTCGTCCAGCACCGGCATGAATTCACGGCCGGTCGCCATGCCCAGCACGATGACGCCAACCAGCGCCGCGCCGCCTATCGCATAGGAGACCCAGGAATTCTGCAACAGGCGCCCCAGCGTATTGCGATAGCCCGCACTGAGCCATTCGAGCGGCTTGTTATGGAAAATCTTGCGCGGCTTGCGCAAGGCCATATAGGCCAGTCCCGGCACCAGCACCAGGCTGCACAGCAGCGCACCGATCAAGGCATAACTGACGGTGAAAGCCATCGGCGACAACAGTTTTCCTTCGGCGCGCTCGAAGGCGAACAGCGGCAGATAAGCGCTGATGATGATCAGCGTCGCAAAGAAAATCGGCCGTATGACTTCCGTGGTGGCCGCCCGTACTTCGGCCTGGGTCAGCTCTTCCGTCGGCTTGGCCTCGCGCCTCCGCAGGATGGCCTCGGTGACCACGATCGCGCCGTCGACGATGATGCCGAAGTCGATCGCCCCCAGCGAAAACAGATTGGCCGGCATCTTGGTGATATACATCATGATGAACACCGCCACCAGCGCCAGCGGTATCGTCACCGCCGCCACCAGCGCACTGCGCGGGCTGCCGAGGAACAGGATCAGCACGATACAGACCAGGCCGATCCCCTCCAGCACCGTGTGGCTGACTTTATGCACGGTCAGTTCGATCAGGTCGTCGCGATCGATATACGGGACGATCTTTACTCCCTGCGGCGCCAGCTGCTTCTGCAGTTCGTCAACCTTGGCGTGCACATTCTTGATGATTTCGGAAGCGTTCTGATACTTGGTCAGCAGCACGATGCCTTCGATCGTGTCCGGATTGTTGTTCTTGCCCAGAATGCCTTGCCGTTCCTGGTGGCTGTTTTGCAGCTTGCCCAGGTCGCGCACCAGTACCGGTACGCCGTTGACCTGCTTGACCACGACATTGCCAAGATCGGTCAGGCTGCGCATCATGCCGATGCCGCGCACTACATAGCCCTGCTCGCCGCGGGTGATGCGGCTGCCGCCGGCGTTGGTATTGTTGTTGCCGATGGCGGTCGTCACATCCGACAAGGACACGCCATAGCGCAGCAACTGTTTCTGATCGACCTCGAGCTCATACTCCTTGGTAAAACCGCCAAAATTATTGACGTCGGCGATTCCTTGCACCTGCTTCAAGGCGGGCATCACGATCCAGCGCTGGATCTCGGACAACTCCATCAGATTCTTGCTGTCCGACTCCAGCGTATAGCGATAGATTTCGCCTGCCGCGCTGCTGACCGGATCGAGGGTCGGCGTAACGCCGGTCGGCAGCGTGGCGGTGGCGATGCGTTCCACTACCCGCTGGCGCTCCCAGTAATCTTCGGCGCCGTCGCGGAAAGTCAAGGTAATCAGCGACAGCCCGAAGGTCGACGACGAACGCATGTTGACCAGGCCTGGGGTGCCGCTCAGCACGCGCTCCAGCGGAATGGTGATCTGCTGTTCGATTTCTTCGGCAGCCAGTCCAGACACTTGGGTGGTGACCTGGGCCTGAACATCGGCCAGCTCAGGATAAGCCTCTACCGCCATCCGAGTCCAGGAATAGTAGCCAAACAATGCAACCAGAATCGTGACCAGAATGACCGCATAACGCTTGTGCAGGCAGAAGCGGACAATGTTATTAATCATTCAGCAACACTCCACCCTTAGTGACTACGCGGTCGCCGACATGCAAGCCTGTTTGAATCCGCGCGCTGCCGTTTTCTTCGTAGCCGGTCTCGACGGTACGGCGGACAAAGCTCCACGGCGCCACTTCCACAAACACCGTGGTGTTGTCATTGTTCATCAGCAGCGCCGAGGTCGGCACTACCGGCTCCACTGCCTGTGGCACGGCAAACGCCGCATTGGCAAACATGTTCGGCTTGAATTTGCCGTCAGGATTGGCGACAGCGATGCGCACCAGCGAACGCCGCGTGTCTGGCTGCAGGATATCGCTGATGAAAGAGACCGTGCCGTGGAACTGCTCGCCCGGATAAGCCGGCAGGCGGATCGCTACCGGCTGCCCCTTCTTGACGGCGGCCAGCAGGTTTTCCGGGACGTTGGCGGTGATCCAGAGCTGCTCCAGATTGGCGATCGTCATCAGGCTCGCAGTGGCGTCGTTGGCAGTTTGCCCGGCGCTGATGGAGAGCGCGGTAATGCTGCCGCTGGCCGGAGCGACCAGGTTGAGGCGCTGGCCGCCGCTGTCGGCTGCCGTGGCGCCGCTGGCGTTCAAGGACTTCAGACGCGTATCGGCCCGCGAAAATTCGGCCTGGGCCTGGGTGTAAGTGCTTTCAGCCTGCTCCAGGTCCTTGGCGGCGCCGGCACCGGCTTGCTGCACGCCGCGCTGGCGTTCCACGATGCGCTTGGCGAGTTGCAGCGCGTCGCGGGCTTTTTGCAGATCGGAGGTAGCCTGGGCGAAATCGCCCGATGTCATCACCAGCAGCAACTGCCCTTTGCGCACGTGATCACCAAGACCGACCTTCAACTCCAGCACCTTGCCGGTCACCGGCGGCAAGATATTGGTGGTGTGCGCCGGATCGGCTTCCACCTGTGCCGGCAATTCCAGCGTATGCGCAGCATCCAGCGAGCTCACAGCTTGCACCGCGAGGCGCGAGCGCAATGGCGAACCTGCCGGGATCGTGATGCGCTCCCCCTGCCTGACAAAATTCGGAACAGCTTCGGCGCTCGCCTCGGCGGCAGCGGCCTTGCCCTGGCGGTCAAAGCCGGCAATCGCAATGCCGGCGACAATCAGCACGCCGACAGCAAGGATCGTCAGGGGCTTGCGCTGCAAAATAGTGTTTTTCATGATGATGCTCGTATTGGTAAATCGGTTTTCACGCCATCCCGCCATCTGGCACGAGGCAAAGGCGGGATACTATTTTTTGCAACCGGAATCTGGAGCGCTCCGGTTTAATGCGGCGCGGCAGGCAAGCCGCACCGGGACCGCGCACCAGCCACATTGCTGCTGCGCTGGCGGGCCGGCGTTCCGGGTTGGGAAAACGTCAGGGGCTAGGGTCCGCGGGAGTATTTATCAGATGGAATTTCAATGCGCATGTCTGCCCGCGCTCATCAGGGAGACAAATGACAGGGACTTGGCGCCTCGGCAATAAAGAATTTTTAAACATCAAAATAACGCCAGTTAATGCCCATGAATCGCTATCCGCAGCCGCTCTGCGCCTACGAAAATCTGACAGGTACAAGCGCCTTTTGGCGCAATCCGTACATGGCCCCAAACTGGGACTGCTACAGACTACAGGCCTATCCTGTCAGGAACCTGAATCAAAGCTGACAAGATCCTGACAAACCACAATTCGTCAAATGCGCATTTGAGGCGAATATTTGTTGCTCAAATGAATTACTCTCATTGCAATTAATCAACAAATATACAGATGGAAAATTACATGGGAATGACAGTTGCAGGAAGGCCTAGCCGGCGTACACCAGTCGGTGTACAGATATTCGCCACCAGGCTGGGCGCCATGCCGGCGCCGATAAGGTTGACAGAAAGCGCGCCCTGGAAATCGGTCTGCCTCAGCATGTCGCTGAGTTGCACGGCGTCGGCCGCTGTCAGGTTTGCTTCCAGGCCGAGCAAAGAACAACCCATATCCGGCAGCTTGCTGGCCGGATGCGGCTCGGCTCGCCATTCGATGAGCGTCGGCGCAATCCCCTGCATGGGCAGGCCGCCGTCGTCAGGAATCGTGATCAGCCAATGCAGCTGGCCGCGCGTCATCGGCGTAATTGTTCCCAGCGCGACGGCAGATGCCGCTACCGCCGCAGCAATGTTGTTGGTGCGCGCAACCCAGGTCGCCAGGCGCGGGCGGCAGTCGCTGCTCAGCCGGTCAAGCTGGAACCAGCGCGGCCGGTCCGGCGCCGGCGCCTCCGGGTTGACGGCAATCACTTCAAGGAAAAGCCCTTCGCCCAAGCGCAGCAGCGCATTATGGGTGCCCATGCGCGGGTGTTCGCCGCCGGCCGCAAGCCTGACGCCAAGCACCTGCCGCACATAGGCGGCGCCATCCGCCAGCGACGGCGCCGTGATCACCAGATGATCGATGCAAGCATGCAACATGGCGAGCCTTTCGGGCGAGCGCAGCGGTGCAAACGATGCCAGAGCAAGCTACCAGAGCGAAACAAAGCCGGCGCAGACCAGCAGCGCTGCAGCCAGCAGAGAGCTGCCGGCGCCGACCATGTTACCCAGGTAAACCAGGCGTGCCAAGCCTTGCGCGCCGGACGCCAGGCCGCGATCGCCGGTCACCGCCGCCAGCGGCGTAGCCAGGCAAAAGGCATAGGAAGACAGTAACAGCGTGCCGACGATGCACCATTTGAACCCGGCGCTCACTGCAAACGACGGCAGCACTGCGGCGATGGCGAACATCAAGACCGCACCGAGCGGGATGCTGAGGTGAGCGACCCGCCAGGAATTAACAACCTGGGCGGAGGCGCCGCGCTTGATGGCTTTGGCGTAAGGCGCGCCGTACAGCAAGCCGATAAACAAGACGACGGCGGCGTGGAATGCGAGATGGCGAGAGGACAGGTCCATGGATTGCGGATGCTCGGCTTGCAAAGGCTATTGATCGGAGAGTGCCACGCCGCCCTTGGCGGCGAGTACGGCGGCGACCACCGTATCGGGCGGCACTACCCCTTGCTTGCCTTTGACCACACCCTTGGAGCTACCTTCTGCAATGATCTTGCCATTCACCGAAAAGCAGTGCTGCATGAAAAAATACTTCTCGTCCCAATGGGTGACTTCCAGCTTCGCCTGGAATTTCCTGAAGGCGCCCAGCGACTTGCGGTAGACCATGGTGTGCTCGGCGATAATCGGCATCCAGCCTTGCTTGATCATGACCCGCGCCAGCCCGGTGCGGATGAAAAGATCGACCCGGTTGAGGTCGCACAGCGTAAGGTAGCGGCCGTTGTTGACGTGCAGGTTGAGGTCGAGATCGTTAGGAAAAGTCATCAGCTGGATGTCGCTGACGGCCTTGCCGATTGCAAGCCGAGGACGGAAGAACGAGGCAATCAGCACATAGAAAAGGCGTAAAAACAGATTCATGGGATAGCGTGCTCCGGTAGGTAAGGTTTAGTTCTGCTGCGCGAATTGCCGGGTTTCCCGTTGCAGCAGCATGGCTGCCTGCACTACGGGTTCGGCGGAACCCGCCAGACGGGCGTGCAGCAGCGCTCCTTGAAAGGTATTGAGAACGTTGGCGCTCAGGGCCGCCGCCTGTGCGGCCGGTACCCCGTAAGCCTGCAGCCGGGCTTGCAGCGCCAGGCACCAGTCGGCGTAGATCACTTTGCATTGCTGATTCAAGGGATTGCTCTTTTCGGTCGACATGGAAATCGCCGCCACCGGACAGCCCAGGCCGTAGTGCGAAGCGCCCAGCGCGGCCGCCAACGCCTTGCCTATGTCGGCGAAATAACCCTGCAAGGTCGGCGCGCGCGAGCTGGAAATGATGAAAGTACCCAGGCCGTACTCCTTGGCCGCCTCCAGCACCGCAGCCATCAGGTCGTCCTTCCCTCCCGGGAAATAATGATAGAGCGAGCCGCGCGGCGCCTTGCATGCGCGCGCAACGTGCATCAGCGTGATGCCGGCATAGCCATGCGTCGGCAATAGCTGGATCGCCTTGTAGATCATTTTTGCGCGGAAGTCTTGCATCTGCCCAACCCTATAATTATGTATGCATGCATACATAATTATAGGGCCTTTCCACTGTGTGGTGGGAAATATCGACTATGCATGTAAGGTAACAGCGCTGAATATAATTAAGTGCGTCATTACTTGGCGCTTAAACAATTGCAGGTATAGTTAACCCGAAATGAACAACACGAGAAAATGACTATGAAACGTATGCTCTGCGCACTCGCGCTGGCCGCGCTCAGCGCCACCGCCCTGCTCCCTGGCCAGGCCATGGCGCAAGTCGGCGTCAACATCATCATCGGCACGCCGCCGCCACCGCCGCGCTACGAGCGCATGCCGCCGCCGCGCGTCGGCTACCTGTGGGCGCCGGGCTACTGGAACTGGGATGGCCGGCGTCACGTCTGGGCCGGCGGACACTGGGAAAGAGCGCGCAACGGCTATCGCTACGATCGCCCGCAATGGCAGCACGGCCGCAACGGCTGGGAACTGCACCGCGGCGGCTGGCAGCATGGCGGCGGCCGTGGCGGACGCCATGACCAGCGGCGCGACCACCAGCGCGGCAACGATCACCGCTATCGCTGATTTTTGCTGCAGCCGGCAAGGCTTGAACGCCAGGCCGGCAACCCTTCATATAGACAGAGTTCAAGGACGGACATGAGCATCAAGAAATCCCTCGTCATCACCATGCTGCTGGCTTCTGCCGGCTTTTCCATCGTGCACGCCCAGGATAACGGCGCGCGCGCCTCGCTGGACAATGCGAAACCCGGCGCCAGCGAAGAATGCCGGCGTCTGCAAGAGCGCGTGCAGGAGCTGGACCGCATGGACGATGAACGGGTCGCGCGCAAAGGACATGTCGGCTTGCAGCAAAGTCCGGTGCAGACCAAGGAATGGATAGACAAGGAACGCAAGGATGCAAAAACCAAGATGTTCTTTGCCAAGTGCTAAGCACCGGCAGATGCGTCAGGAAAACCTGGGAACGCTGATACTTTAAGATGCTTTATCGGGCTGCGGCCCGACATCGACGCCTTCCCAGTATTCGATAACCGCCGATTTGCGGTAACCCTCTTTCATCAGTTTCACGTCCACCCGCCCGCTCTGGGGGAAAACCGCAACATCGCCCGCATGCGAGTTGCCGAACACCAGGTAACGGCATGGCGCCAGACTGCGATTGATCAAGGCATGGCCGACTTTCTGGCCGGCGGGAAAACAGGCGTAATGGCCGGCCGAGAGTTCATAAGCCCGCTCCCCCAGCTCCAGCGTCAGGCTCCCCTCCAGGATAAACACATGCTCCTCTTCCAGCAGGTGGTAGTGCGACTGGTTGGCTTGCCTGCCAGGCTCCAGCACTTCCATGGCGACCCCGATCTGCGAGCCGCCGCCAAATTCGCTGAGATGCTGGTAGCGCAGGCCGAAGCGCTCCCCGCGCGCGTATTCCACCCAGGGCACGCGACTGACATGGAAAGGCTCGAACACGCCTTCGGCATTCTTTGACGTCGGCTTCTCGCTCAATTCAGCACTCCTCTCGGTTGCGCCTGGTCATGATGACGATGCGGCCACCAGGCTTCGCTCACAAACGTAACGCCATGGCGCGGAATCCGGGCGGCAGCGTTCTCGTGCTTTCCGCAGGCTGGAATCCCAGGGCAGCATAGAAAGGCACAGCATTGGGAGCCGAGTTAAGGCGGATCGACGACCTGTCGCCTAGGGCGCGGCAGTGCTGAACCGCCGCCAGAATCAAGGCGCGCCCGATACCCTGGCGCTGCAGCTCGGGCGTCACGAACAAGCTGCACAGGTTCCAGAAATTCTTGACCAGCACCACGGCGACAATCCTGCCGTCGCGCGTGTATTTGAGATGGCAGCAATGCTCGCGGTTTGCCAGCCACCAGTCAAAATTCTGATGGACGTTATGGATCAATTCCGCTTGCACGGCCGGATCGTCCGCGACCTTTTCGGCGACGATGATCTGCTCCGTGAACTGGCGCAACTGCTCAAGGTCATGCGCCTCGACTGTTTGTATGGCGTCTATCATGACGGTTCCCAATCTCTCAAGACTGAAAATTTACCACGAATCCGCCGCCGGCCGTCAACCCAGATGCCGCACCCGCCTTGCCGCGGCGGCCGAATACAGGAGCGACGGCGCGCGCAGGTTTTCGCAATAGCAGGTATAGACAGTCTTGATGTCGTGATCATCGTCGGACGACAGCGCCAGCCTGAACAGCTGCGGCCAGGGATCGGCGCCGTCCGCCAGGGCATGGCCGGCACCCTCTGCCAGCGGCGGCGCCCCGATCGAGACATAGGCGGCGCAGAAAGCCTTCCACAAGTCCGACAGCAGGCTCTCGGCAATCTGTTCCGGCACATGACTGAAAACACGACGTACTGCGTGCAGTCCGGTCACCATATGCAGGGCCGTGAAATTATTCGTCTGCCAATACAGCTGGATTGCCGCGCGCGCCATGTCGTCCAGCAGTTTGGCATTCAGCGGCGTCAGCCTTGGCGGCGCCGGCAACGCCGAGCGGAACAGCGGATTAAGCGCCACTGCGCGCAGGCGGGTGGTAATCATGTCGCCATTGAATACTGCACCGTGCAAGGCTTCCGACAAGGTGGCAAGGCCGGCGCCGACAGACGCCGCTGCATGATGTTCATCGATTTCAATCTCGATCGGCAGATTGCCGCTGACCAGCGCGGCCAGGCCGGCGGCGATTTCGCCGTCATGCATTGCCTCCAATCCGTAGGCAAGCCGGATCACGGCATGAAATGCGCCGCTGGCCGGCGCAAACGGCAGCCGGCCCAAGATCTGCGCGATCACCGCATCCGGTCCCTCTTCCATGATCCATTCCTGGAAACACAGGCGCAGCGCTGAGAACGCCTCAGGCTGGCTGATATGCGCCGTCCAGGATACGCGCCCGATGCGCAGGCTTGGCGGCGCTTCCGGCCGTGCAAAACGCTGCTCCCACTGCACAAAGAATTCGTGCAGGCGCGCCGGCGGCGCGCCCATGGCGGCAAGTGCCCAGAGCGCCATCGGACAATGGTTGGTGGTGCCCTTGCCGTTCAACGCAAAACGGCCGTTGGCGTCAAGCAGCTGCTGCAGTGTCAGGTCTTGAATCAGTTCGCTCATTGCATCGCTCCGAAATTGATATCGCCGCCCGATTATGAAAGTTCAAGTAAACTTGAAGTCAACATGAATTTCGAGGGACATCATGAACGATCAATTGATCACTATCGGCGAGCTGGCCAAACGCTCCGGCGTTGCCGCCAGCGCCTTGCGCTTCTATGAAGAGCAGGGCCTGATCGCCAGCAAGCGCGAAGCCGGCAGACAACGGCAGTTCTCGCGCGACGTGCTGCGCCGGGTTGCCTTTATCCGCGTGGCCCAGGCAGTCGGCCTGAGCCTGGACGAGATCAGACAGGCCTTGTCCACCCTGCCCTTGCAGCGCACCCCGACCAAGCAGGACTGGGAGCGCCTGTCGCGCTCCTGGCAGCCGCTGCTGCAGCAGCGCATAGACACCCTGACGGCGCTGCGCGACCAGCTCACCTCGTGCATAGGCTGTGGCTGCCTGTCGCTCAAGAAGTGCGCGCTCTACAATCCGGAAGATACGGCGCAGCGGCGCGGCAGCGGCCCGCGCTACCTGCTGGGCGACCGCTCAGAGGCGCGCCTGGCCGAATCCGGCGTCGTCAAACCGGCTTGAGGCCGGTCAAGGCTGACCGGGACCGAGCGGCTACTCGCTCAGCTTATATGACTGGAGTTCTCCGGTATAGCGCTCATTGCGAACGCCATTGCTACCGTAATATTCTTCCACCGACTTGACCCAGCGCCTGATTTCCGGAACGTACCAGAATGCCTTGTAGGTTCTGCCGGTAGACGGCTCTGCCGTGGTCTTCTGCACTTGCGTGACCATGGTGGTGCTGCCCTGCTTTACTTGCGCGCCCTGCACAACGTTCTGCGCCGGCTCCAGCTCGGCGTTCCAGTGGCCTTCTTCTTCGACCTTGATTGCCTTGAATTTTCCAGCCGGCACCTCGACCGTTTCATAGCCGACCACCGTGAACTTGTTATTCCATTGCTCGAACCGGTGCATCTTGTTCGGATGTTGTTCCGTATATTGCACTTCCCAGGTTTTTCCGGCGACTAACGGGAAGGAAAACGGCTTGTTGACCACCGTCTCTTTGCCGTTGATGTCGCGGCTGCGGCTCCAGTCGGTGCCGGAAAACGCGTCGGTCGCCGGCTGGGTCGAACCGCTCTGTTTCGAGGTGTAGTAAATGCTGGAAGACGTGACATGAGAAACCGTCACTTCGGACTGGCTCTGCCCCCAACCTGACGGACCTTTCTCGACAGTGGTGCGGTAGGTCCAGCTGTCGCCGGCCTTGACGGCAGGCGCATCAACGGATTGTGCAAAGCAAGGCATTGCAAAGACGGCGCCGATCAGGCCGAGAACGATGGTTTTCATTGGAGCGGATTGTTATGTAGAAAAATGCATCATATCGGCTTCATATGGTCGCGTCAGCAAAACAATCCGTATAGAAACATTTGGAAACAACTTTGTTTCTAAATGGATAAATGCCAATTTATACTCCCCAGCGCAAATCAGGATTTCCTATATAACTAACAACAATGAGGCAAATGCATGCGTCCCTATATTCGGTCATCGCTGGTCCTGGCACTTATCTCGATATTAGCGGCGTGCGGCGGCGGTGGTGATTCAAGTGGAACGGCGGCGCCCGCCAACACAACGACTACCGCGGCGACCACGCCGGCAGTCGTGCCAAATGGCAGCACCATCACCATGACGCAAAACAATTCGGTACTGGTGCCGGCGGGCACCACGGTGGCTTCGCCCAATGGCAGCGTCGTCACCATCAATGGCACCTCAAACACCATCTACACCCAGGTTGGCGCGACCGTCAGCGTGCCAGCCAATGCCACCGGCCCGGCCAATAACCTGGTATCGACCGGGACGGCGCCAAGCGGTGTGCTCGCCACCTCCGCGGCGACGGTGACTGCCATTGCGGGATCGGCGACAGTCAGTGGCCCGCTGGTTGACGGCACGGGAACCGCCGCCGTATTTTGGGGCGGCGGCCACCTGGTTCTCGACAGCAGCGGCAACATCATCGCATCCGATCGTGGCGCGTTGAGAAAAGTGACACAGGCGGGTGTGGTAACCACGTTGGTCCCCGGTTCTCAGCCGGCTGACTGGGAAGGCCTCGCCATAGACAGCAGCGGGAACATTTACGGCGCAGGCACTTCTCCGCAATTCGTCTCGACTTCACCGGCAACCTGGGGCGCGTCCATCTACCAGCTGCCTATAGCGGGAGCGGTTAAGAATATTGCCTTAAACTGGGAAACCTCGACCACTAACCCCTCCATCGGCTGGGGCGGCCTTGCGATTGACGGTAGCGGTAATCTGTATCTGGCTGACGGACCAAACAATCGCATCGTGAAATTTACAGCGGCTGGCGTCATGTCGGTGTTTGCGGGAAGTGGCGCAAGCCGCAGTACCGACGGTGTTGGCACCGCCGCAGCGCTGAACAACCCGACCGACCTGGCGATCGACGCCAGCGGCAATCTGTACTTTACCGATACGGCTACCAATCAGCAGAAATCGACCATTCGAAAAATCACGGCCAGCGGCACCGTCAGCACTATCGCGACATTAGGCTTGCTGGGCAGCCCTGTTGCTGTTGATCCGTCCGGAAACGTCTACACGACCGATGGCTTCGCAAACATCGTCCGTCTGGATTCCAAGGGAAATGTCACCACGTTCAACACCGGCATAAGCTCTGTATTCATCACTTCGATGGTCAGTGACAGTAACGGAAACCTGTTTATCGATACCCGTGGCGGCGGCGCGCAGATTCTGAAAATCTCGTTCTGATTTCAAGGCCGCCTGCCCAAGGCAGGCCGGATTTGCGTCAAATAAGTTTATATACCAAGTTCATCGAACAAGGAGATTCCTAGTTCGATGAACTGTCTGCAGCTTTGCACGATATGCTGCTGCGCCAAGCCGCACACCTCATGAATCATTCCCAGATATAGAAGCACGCTAAGCCAAGGTAACCGCTATCCCCATCTTGCGATAAGGTGCAATCAAGGCATCCGCCACGCCGGCATTGACGACGATGTCGCTGACCTGGCTCAGCGGCGCGATCTGGAACGGCGACGCCGTATCCAGCTTTTCCGGCGAGGCCAGCACCACGGTCCTGGCGGCTGCGTCGCTCAGCGCGCGCTTGACGCAGGCTTCTTCGAAATCGCCGGTGCTGATGCCCGCCTCGGGATGCAAGCTGCACACTCCCATGAAATACAGGTCGGCGCGAATCCGTCCGATCGCTTCCAGTGCTGCCGCGCCGACGCCCACGATCGAATGCTTGAACAGGCGGCCGCCGATCATGATCACCTCGACATGCGCATGCGACACCAGTTCGACGGCCACCGAAGGGCTATGCGTCACCACCGTCGCCCGCAGCGTCGGCGCCAGCTGCCGCACCAGTTGCAGAGCCGTCGTGCCGCCATCGATAAACACCACTTGGCCCGGCTGGATCATGGCTGCCGCAGCGCGGCCGATGGCCGGCTTGGCGTCGACCGAGATCTGCTGCCGTTCGGCGAAAGCGGCCAGCGCCGGCGACGCCGGCAAGGCGCCGCCATGCACGCGTTGCAGCAGCCCTTCCTGCGCCAGCTGGCGCAAGTCGCGGCGGATGGTGTCTTCCGACAGGCCGAGCTGTTCGCTCAGCGTCTTGGCGACGATCTGGCCGTCGCGCTCCAGTATTTCCAGCAAATGCTGTTTGCGTTGCAGGGTAAGCATAATTTTATTTGCACGTTTTTTCTTGATATTTCACGATATTGCATGATAAATTCGATGCACGCAAGTCCACCCGCATAACCCAGGAGCGCCAGATGCACGATGAACGAGTCAAGATCCGCAAGGTTGAAGTTTTGTCAGACGACTGGTATCTGCTGAAAAAGACCACCTTCGACTATCGCCGCGGCGATGGCAGCTGGCAAACCCTGACGCGCGAAACCTACGACCGCGGCAACGGCGCCACCATCCTCCTGTACAACCGCGAGCGCCGCAGCGTCATCCTGATCCGCCAGTTCCGCTTCCCCACTTTCGGCAACGGCCATGACGGCTTCCTGATCGAGACAGCTGCAGGCCTGCTTGACCACGCCAGTCCGGAACAACGCATCAGGGCCGAAGTCGAGGAAGAAACCGGTTATAGCGTGGGCGAGGTGCGCAAGGTGTTCGAAGCCTTCATGAGCCCGGGATCGGTGACCGAAAAACTGTATTTCTTCGTCGCCGAATATACGCCGGACGCGCGCATCGGCGGCGGCGGCCTGCAGGACGAGGGCGAGGATATCCAGGTGCTGGAACTGTCGCTGGAACGCGCGCTGCAGATGGTCGCCAGCGGTGAAATCGCCGATGGCAAAACCATCATGCTGCTGCAATACGCCCAGCTGCATTTGCTGCCAGCGGCGGCAAGCGTGAATTGATCCGTGCGAGAAAAAGCGCATTTCTGTCCGCAGCGGTGCGCGAATAAAAAGTAGAATCTGCCATACCAATATCGCCAGAAAATGAAAGCCCGATGACGCTCCATGCTGCTGACCGCAACTTCAGAATAGATTTGCTGAGAGGGATTTCCATCTTGCTGGTTCTGCTGCTGCATTACCAGCTGTCCTATTCATTGGTAGACAGCCCGCTGCACTATCTGCTCTCCAAAGAAGCTATCCACGCGCTGACGCTCAACGGCAACTACGGCGTCACCATGTTCTTCGCGATTTCCGGCTACCTGATTACCTCTACCACCATCAAGCGCTACGGCAGCCTGGCCGAGGTCGACGTCAGACGTTTTTACATCTTCCGCATGGCGCGCATCTTCCCTTGCCTGCTGGCGGCGCTGGCCATCATCGCCATACTCGGCGCGCTCGGCCAGCCGGCGTTCATGAATGTCGCCAAGCCAGGCTGGCCTGCCGTCGGCATGCCGCTGGCGCTGCTGTCGGTACTGACCTTCTGGCACAACGTCCTGATGCAGCACGCCTGGTATTTCAACTACGCGATGAATATCTACTGGTCGCTGTCGGTGGAAGAAGTGTTCTACCTGCTGTTTCCCCTGCTCTGCTTCGGCCTGAAACGCGAGTGGGCCATTGCTGCCGTATGGCTGACAGCGATTGCCGCCGGGCCGCTCTATCGCAGCTTCCACACCACCGACGAAATCTATTTCATGTACGGCTACGCCGCCTGCTTCGATGCCGTCGCCTTCGGCTGTTTTGCCGCACTGTGCGCCAGCAAGCTGCGCTTGCAAGGCCTGCTTTGGCGTCTGGTCCAGCTTGCCGCCGCCGGCCTGCTGGTCGGCGTTTACCTGCGCGGCATCGATGGCCATGAGATTTTCGGCTTCAGCCTGATCGCCGCCGCCACCGCCGTCCTGCTGCTGGGCGCGCGCAATGAAAACGTACCGGGTTGGCTGCAGAAAAATCGCCTGTTGGCCGCAGTGCGCTGGCTGGGGCGGCACAGCTATGAGCTGTACCTGTTCCATATCATCATCCTCGGGCTGATGCGCAGCGTCGTGCCGAAAGGCGCCATGCCGTATGCCTACAAGCTGCCGCTGCTGGCCTTGTTCCTGCTGCTCTCCGCACTGGCGGCTGGGCTGATCGCGCGCTTCTATTCGGAACCGGCGAATGCCTGGCTCAGGAAGACTTTGCTGCGCCCGCGGCCGGCAGCGGCGTCGCTGGGCCAGCGCGGCTGATCTGCGCACGCATCCATAACACCTCAGCGCTCGATTCCGCTTCGACCTCGACAAACCCGAGCCCGGCGTAAATCGCGCGCGCCGCCGGATTGTCGCGATATACGCGCAAGGTGGCGGCGTCCACGCCATGTGCGCGCACTGCTTCAGCCAGCAGCAAGCTGCACAATTTCTTGCCCAGTCCTCTGGCGCGCGCTTGCGGCGCAATGGCAATGCGGCACAGATGAGCGACACCAGGCTGGCGCAGCCGGTACTGGCCGAAACCGAGCACCTCGCCATCATCCTGGCGCAGCACATAGCTGGCGCCGGGCGCCACCTGGAGCAACTGCGGCAGCTGTAGTGGATCAAAGGGATAAGCCAGTTGCGGACCAGCCCAGCGGGCGCAGGCCGCGGCATCGGCAATCCATCCGGCAATGACGACGTAATCCGCCGCCACCGGCAACCTTATTGAAACCGTCATACACTCTCTCTCGTAGATAAGTCCTAGGGCATGTTGCCACGGAAAAATTGGCAAAGCAACATCGGTTCTGGCGATAAACGCAAGCGGATGGCGTCTGCCGTAAGGAAACCGCTTCCTTACCGACTAAGCAGCATTGCCGACCGGCTTATCACAACGAAGAGGATGACCATCATGGACAAATCATCAACAAAGACCAAGCCGGCAAGCGCCGGCTCGCCCTGGACCAAGGGCGTGCTGGCGGCCTGTGCGCTCGGTGCTGCGCTGCTGCTTAGCCAGAAGCTCGCCTTTTCCTCGGAAGCGGCAAAAGTGGTTCCCGCCCCTGTCAGCGATGAACAGGTTGCCGCCGGCGAGCACTCAGAAACCGCGGTGTTCGCCGGCGGCTGCTTCTGGGGCGTGCAAGGCGTATTCCAGCACGTGCGCGGCGTCAGCAACGTGGTTTCCGGCTATGCCGGCGGCAACCGCGACACCGCGCAATACGAGCGTGTCAGCGAGGGCGATACCGGCCATGCGGAATCGGTGCAGATCACCTACGACCCGGCACAGGTCACCTACGGCAAGCTGCTGCAGATATTTTTCTCGGTGGCGCACGATCCGACCGAAGTGAACCGCCAGGGACCGGATAGCGGCACCCAGTATCGTTCCGCGGTGTTCCCGGCCAACGACATGCAGCGCAAGGTTGCGCAGGCGTACGTGGCGCAGATCGATCATGCCAAGGTGTTCAGCAACACTGTCGCCACCAAGGTGGAGCCGCTGCGCGGCTTCTATCCAGCCGAGTCTTACCACCAGAACTTCCTGACGCGCAATCCGAGCTATCCCTACATCGTGGTCAACGATATGCCCAAGATCGACGATCTCAAGCGCCTGTTCCCCGATATGTACCGGACCCAGCCGGTGCTGGCCAAGGTAGACCTGCGCTAAGCTTTTGAGCAGCCGTACTCGCCGCTTTTCATGCAGGCTCCTGTCAGCGCCATTGCCCGCTGGCAGGAGAGACAATTTCCGGTGCGCACACGCGATGTGATAAATTCAGGGGTGGCACCTTTCTTCTCTGCCTATCACTATCGCCATCAGCCCCCGGATTCTATTAATGACCAAACCAAAGCCGTTTTCGATGATCCGCGAGTTCCATCTCGCCGACTGGTTCACCCTGAGCAACGCATTTTGCGGCGTCGGCTCCCTGTTTTCCGTAATGACGTTTCTGCAGACGCGCGAAGTGCTGCATCTGTTCATCGCCTGCGCCCTGATTCCGGCGGCGCTGGTATTCGATATCCTCGATGGCCGCATCGCCCGCTGGCGCTCGCAAAGCTCCGCCATGGGGCGCGAACTGGATTCGCTGGCGGATGTGATTTCCTTCGGCGTGGCGCCTGCGATCATTGCCTATGGCTGCGGCATGCAAGGGCTGGTCGACCGCATCATCCTGGTATTTTTCGTCGCCTGCGGCGTCTCGCGCCTGGCGCGCTATAACGTCACTTCGGAGAAACTGTCCGATGGCGGCGGCAAGGTGAAATATTTCGAAGGTACGCCGATCCCGACTTCCATGCTGCTGGTGCTGGTGCTGGCAGCCGCAGCCTGGGATGGCGCGCTCGGCGAACAGCTGTGGTTTGGCGTGGTGTACGTCGGCGGCTTCCAGTTCCATCCCCTGGTGCTGATGTTTGCCGTGTCGGGCGCCTTGATGGTGAGCCGCATCCGCATCCCCAAGCTGTAAGAAACCGGCCAGCCGGGCAGCCTTTCGCCGCCCGCTGCAATCGCCGATAAAATCCTCCCGGGTTGCCACCGGCGGCCCAATAGGTCTACACTCGAAGTTCGAGCAGATCGGGAGGCGCATCATGACCGAGATTGATCCGAAGAGCAGTTTTCGCGGGCTGCCGTTGACGCCAGAGCAAGATGCGGAAATCCGCCATTACATCAAACTCAAGAAGCGCCACGGCGAGCCGTGGGACACGCCGGAACTTAGCGCCATGCTGAGAGACATGCTGGAGCCGCCCGGCGGCGACGAAGAAGACGAGCCGGGCCTCAACCTGGATTCGGCAAAAGGCGCTGCCGAGCGCGCCGCCATGTTTGTCGACGACGCCATGGAGCCGATCGAAGCCAGCGAAGAGCGCAACGCCGCCATGGAACTGGAAGCCATGAAAGCACAGGGCTTCTAAAACCCCGCTCTGGGGCTCTGTTCGACCGCCGCCATGGCGCAAACCTGCCATTGTTTTGTGCAGCTACGATATTATCAAACAGGCATGCGTCATATTTGTCATGGGAACTAATCCTTGCCGAATCCGCCATACATAGCATGCCCCTACCAAATCATGCTTACGACTTTAAGGTCGACGCGCTGTTTCTAGACTTCGACAATACCCTGGTCGACCTCGCTCCCCGCCCGGAGAGCGTACTGGTGCCGCCAGGCCTGATAACCAGCTTGCAACGGCTGCAACTGGCCGCCGATGGCGCGTTAGCTATCGTCAGCGGCCGCCCGCTGGAGCAGGTCGATCACTTCCTTGCCCCGCTGCGGCTGGCCGCGGCCGGCGTCCATGGCGTCGAGCGGCGCAGCGGCGATGGCCGTCTGACGCAGCTGTCGGTGCCCTCGATCGAACGCCTGCTGGCACGTCTCAATCCCTTAGTGGCGCAGCACGCAGGCTTGCTGCTGGAAGTCAAACGCGGCGCGCTGGCCTTGCACTACCGCCGGGCGCCGGAACTGGAACAAGCATGTGTGCAGACAATGACGGCCGCGTTGCAGCAAGAAGCCGGATTTACGCTACTGCGCGGCAAGATGGTGGTGGAAGCCAAGGCTGCCGACGCCGATAAAGGCAGTGCGATCGCGTCCTTCATGCAGGAGCCGCCGTTCGTCGGCCGGCGCCCGGTTTTCATCGGCGACGACATCACCGATGAAGCCGGCTTTGCCTGGGTGCAGTCGGCCGGCGGCTTGGGCATCAAGGTCGGCCCCGGCGACAGCCAGGCACATGCCCGCATCGCCAGCGCCGCCGCGGTGCGCACCATGCTGGCTCGGATTCTGCAATAACCATCGAGAAGGGAAAAACCATGACCACGCTCCCCACGGCAACGTCGGACGCGGCCACTGTTGCCGCCGATGCCGCCACGCCCTCTACCTCGTCGCTCGACCTGGGAGTGATCGGCAATTGTTCGTTCAACGCCTTGATCGACAAGCTGGGACGCATAGTCTGGTGCTGTCTGCCCCGCTTCGATGGCGATCCGGTGTTCAACGCCTTGCTCGACCCCACCGACAACGGCAGCCTGTGGAGCTTCCAGCTGGAAAATTTTTCGCACAGCGAGCAGTGGTATGAAGCCAATACCGCCGTGCTGCACACCTGCTTGTACGATACCCTCGGCCAGGGCGTGGAGATTACCGATTTCGCGCCGCGCTTTCCCAGCCGCGGGCGCTTCTTCCGGCCGCTGACCATCGTGCGCCGCATCCAGCCGCTGAGCGGCGCACCGCGCCTGCGCATCGTGCTGCGCCCGCGTTTCGACTGGGGCCGCGAGCTGCCGGCGATCAGCCGCGGCAGCAACCACGTGCGCTATATCGGTGCGGCGCAAACCTTGCGCCTGAATACCGATGCCCCGATCAGCTACCTGCTGGCAGAAACTTCCTTCGTGGTCAGCCGCCCCCTGAATTTCATCCTCGGGCCGGACGAAATCCTGAGCCAGGGCATCGGCGATACCGCCCGTCACCTGGAACAGGAGACGCTGGCCTACTGGCGCAGCTGGAGCCGGGCGCTGGCGACGCCGCTGGAATGGCAGGCCGCCGTAATCCGCGCCGCCATCACGCTCAAGCTGTCGCTGTACGAAGACACCGGTGCGATCATCGCCGCCATGACCACCAGCGTACCCGAGGCGCCCGGCAGCGCGCGTAACTGGGACTATCGCTATTGCTGGCTGCGCGACGCCTTTTTTGTGGTGCGCGCGCTCAACAGCCTGTCGGAACTGGGCACCATGGAAGACTATCTGCGCTGGCTCGGCAATGTCGTGGTGCGCAGCGCCGGCGGCCATGTCCAGCCGCTGTACGGCATCGGCCTGGAGGAAGCCTTGCCGGAACTGGTGCTGGACCACCTGCCCGGCTACCGCCACCATGCGCCGGTCAGGGTCGGCAACCAGG
>NZ_DATMRB010000007.1:0-188307 GCF_035566555.1 Collimonas sp. | reverse complement strand
CTTCAGCATCCAGCGAAGCACCTGGGTCTGGATCGATCCGGTCAACGGCTGGCTGGTGATCGACTCTGGCAGCACTTCAATTGCCGATGACGTCCTGAAGTTATTGCTGGCGTCAGTTGATCGCTTGCAGATTTCTGGCCTGCGCACAGTTCATTCGCCGCTGTCCTCGATGACAAACTGGCTGGTGGCCGACGAAGCACCTCACGGTTTCACTGTCGACCAGGACACCGAGCTACGCGCCACCGGCGAAGGCAAGGCCACCGTGCGTTATATCCGCCATACCTTGGAAGCCGACGACACCCGCCGCCATATCGCGTCAGGAAAGCAGTGCACGCGCCTAGCGATGACCTGGGCCGATCATATCTCGTTCGTGCTGACCGAGTCGCTGGCGATCAAGCGTATCGCCCCGCTCGACGTCTTGAAAGATGACAACGACACCAGTAGCAAGAACGACGCCGAGCGCTTCGATGCCGACGTCATGCTGATGACAGCTGAATTGAACAAGATGCTGGGTGATCTGGTGTTTGCGCTCGGCGGGGAAACGCCCGATGAATTCAGACCCGCAACAAACGTTGATGGCCAGGCGCGTGCCGCCGTCGCCAAGTTTGAGAGTCACCTCCGCGAACATGGCGCAACAGCGACGATTAGTCACGCTGGAACCGAACTCATACGCTTCGGCGAGGGCGTGGACCCACTGTATGCCCAAGCTGTTGCCATTGTCCGCGAGCAGCGACGCCCATCTATTTCTCTGGTCCAGCGCCACCTCCGTATTACCTATAACCGCGCCGCGCGCCTTCTTGTGCAAATGGAAGCCGACGCAATCGTCGACCCTATGCAGCGCGATGGCACTCGTCCCCTGTTAAAGCCGGAAGCCTAACCCTCTACCCCATCCTCCCAGCCACCCAAGAAGAAAAGGAACGTCATGAAAGCCAAATCTCAAAATCGTACAGTCGCTTATATGCTGGACGTCGTGCTAGATCAGCAGAACCTCAGAAACGATGCCGCCCTCGCCCGCGCTCTTAAAGTGGCGCCGCCCGTCATCAGTAAGATCCGTAATGGCGTGCTACCGCTTGGCTCATCCGTGCTGGTGAGACTGCACGAATTCACCCGCATGTCCACGATAGAAATCAAAACCCTGGCGGGGATCGCATAACCATGTTAAGTCCTCGAATCCGCGTTATCTGTCCAATCGACCCCATATTCCAATGCCAAGTCAACAGCCTCTTGCTGAGACAAACAGATCTTCATCGCCGGAACAGTCTTGCGCGCCAACAACTCCATACACTTTTCGGAATCCTCGTCAAATGTATAAATTGTCACGTACGGAATCCACGGTCCTTGGCCCACGATAGCTTGCATTCCCTCACCGCAGATGGAATATTTTTCGGTTTGCAAATATTGCATTTCAACCTCCCTCTGTTGCTTTCATTACGACATGAGCGCGAGATTGCGAAGGTTGCATGAAACAACTACTCCCCATCGTCAATCAGCTGATGCGCCTTCGAGATAGCCGCTTCCAGACACGCCTGGCCGTTAGGATATTGCTCTGGCGGCGTGACCCGCTGATCGCTTGCCCCCCCATTTTCATGTCTAGTGATGACAATACCCGCCGTATAGAAAAACGCAATGGGTGTACCGTCCTCGGCGAGTTCCGTGGGGTGCAAATGAAGGCTTATAGAAATGTCACACCCTTCGTAATTTTCTTGGTGTTCGGAAAAAGACATAGCGCTCTCCTTGAAGGAAAGGTAATCCTATCATGACAACAAGCCCAGCAACCCTAATAGACGAAGCCGCCTTACTTGACGACCACGCAGTCGACCTGGTCGCCAAGGCCATGAAAGCGAAGCTGAAACTGAAGCGCGAACAAGGCTTCGGCGGATGGGAGGATATAACCAAATGTACCGGCACGCGCCTGACAGAGCTTCTCCTTGGCGCTGTAGCCAAGGGAGACCCAGTCGACGTCGCCAACTTCGCAATGATGCTGTTCTGCCGGCACGAAGATCACCATGCCCTCAAGGCGGCATACGAAAAAATTGGACCGGAAGCGCTTTCTTGCACCGCGCAATGGGCGGCGTTCCCCGCCAAGTGCCCTATCACGCGCCGCGACTTCTTCATGGTGATCGGGCATCCGGAGCTTGGGATGGTACCGACATACGGCGGCCCGTTTGATAGCTACACCATTCCTGAAATGGACGGCGAACCGACCGAGCAGTTTCAAGAGCGCGCGCTGTTCGTCCGCCGATACGATCACGACCGCGGCTACTGGGTTGATAACGAAGATCTCCCGATGCGTGTAATCAGCGAAAACTCGTTGCAGGAGCTTCAGGAAGGAGACCTGTAATGACGTGCGAATATGTCCGCAAGCACTACGGCGTGCCGGCAGAGCTCGGCCGTGGTGTCACCGTCTATGGCAAACCCGGCGTCATTGCAGCTGATCGCGGTCACTACATCGGCGTTGTATTTGATGGTGACAAACCTCACCAGATCAGCAATTGCCATCCAACCGCCGGCGTTGAATACGGCGAAATTCGCTCCTTACCATTGATGACTCGGCCCCAGAAGAACTACAGCGACTTCCTTCAGGCGGATTGGTTTCAAGGCACGTTTGTCGAATGGATCCGCGCCAGAAAGATAACTTCATGATCAACATTACTGAACTACTGCGGCGCCAAGTCAGCGAATGGCAGACTGAAGTATCCCGACTGCAAGGTCTGATCGCCATCGCTACAGAAAATAGCGCGCCCCCATCTTCGCCACAACAGCTGCTGATTGACGTTGGCACCGGCAAGATTGCGCACATTTACGGCGGCGAATGCCCAGATGAATTGGAAGGACGTGATACACGGGATCCAGAATGCCCAGCCTGTCAGGTGCTCACCCGCGCCGTACTGGCCGCGCCGCAACAGGTGCCAGTGTCAATGTTGAACGGATGGAAATTGGTTCCGGCTGATCCTACTGACGCTATGCAAATGGCAGGTGCAGAATCAATCGGATTCGACACGACTGCAATCAACAAAATATGGACAGGCAATAAAGCATACCGCGCCATGATCGCAGCCGCGCCGATGCCGCCGCCAACAGATCCGATACTGTGTGATGAGGATCGTTCTGATGCGCTTCAGGATTTGCAATTCGTCGCTGGCTTCGAGGCGGGATGGAGCGCCGGCGTTGATGGCAACGAGGCATTGCTAAGCAAAGTTCGGGAGAGAAGCAAACCCGCGCGAGTCGTACTCGCCAAGGTGCAACAAAACAAACCACAAATTATTCCGGAAATTATTCCAGCGCCATCGGGTCCGGTACTGAGTGATGCGGAAATTATTAGGTGTTTAAGCTACAAATTTGCTCTGCATAGTGGGCGAGGTGAGCATGCCTATATTAAGTGCCATCACTGGTACGCCACCGCCGACGACTTGATTTCAGCCGGCCGCGACCTACTCGCCAAGGTACGGCCATGAAGATCGCTCACAAAGCTGCAAAGCTGAATCACCTGACGGGCGGCGTATCGGCACTCTGTTTTAAATCGCCGCGCTCAATAAATATGAAAACATCCACATGGGTGATCAACAGAGAGGCGGTAACTTGCCCTCGCTGTCTTGCAGCCCTTGCAGCTCTCAAGGTACGACCATGAAAGAAATACCCATCCTATATACCGGCGCCATGGTGCGCGCCCTGCTGGCCGACGACAAGACCCAGACACGGCGAACTTGCAAGTTGCAGCCGCACGTCGGCAGCGGCATGACCTGGTGGCCCGATGGAAAAGGCACTGATACAGGTACCTCAGGAGGCGCGCCGGGATGCTATCTGGATCTCTGCCCCTTCGGACAGCCAGGCGATCGGCACTGGGTGCGCGAGACATGGCAGCACAGTAATTGGCCGCACGGCCCCTTCGATGAAGATTGCGATATTTTCTATCGTGCCGACTACATGGATGACCCGCACGGACCTGACGGCGAGCTATCGCCGGAGGGGAAATATCGGACCTGGCGACCATCGATTCACATGCCGCGCGCCGCCAGCCGCATCATGCTGGAAGTCATGAACGTGCGTGTCGAGCGACTGCAGGACATCAGTGAGGCAGATGCCTTTGCCGAAGGCGTGTCCGCTCTTAACAGTCGCCACGCTGGGGCAGCGTATGTCACGGACGTAAGACTCGCCTATGAGCTGCTATGGAAATCCCTCTACGGCGCCGGCAGCTGGGATGCAAACCCGTGGGTGTGGGTTGTAAAATTTCGACGTGTTACTGAACAGGTGCAATGATGATAAATAAACCGTTACTTACCGCGGCCGAGTCGGCTGAATACTTATCCATCGGCGTATCCACTCTTTGGCGATACGTCAAAGAGAACATAGCCCCCCGACCTGTCAAAATTGGAGCAGCTACTCGCTGGCGCCGATCAGACCTTGATGAACACATTGCGCATCTATCCAATCGGACCACCACTGCATCATGATCCGGCGCTGGTCCAGATATTCGGCGCGATTGTACGATGCCCGGACTTCATCTTTCTCTTTGTGGGAAAGCTGGCGTTCGATGGCGTCGGCGTCGAAGTCTGTTTTCTCGTTAAGCACGGAACTCGCCAGCGCGCGGAATCCGTGAACCGTCATGCGCCCGCGGTATCCGAGCCGGTATAGTGCAAAAAGTAGCGTATTCTCGCTGACAGGGTGTCCAAAGCGGAGTGGCGAATTTAGAATATACGGCGATTTCCCGGCCAATACAGCGAGCTCTCGCAGTAGTTTGATGGCCTGCTTGCTGAGCGGGACAACATGCGGCTTGCGCAGCTTCATTCGGTCTTCAGGCACGACCCAGACCGCATCCTCGTAGTTAATCTCCGTCCATTGCGCCACGCGCAGCTCTTTGGTCCGCACAAATATATGCGCCATGAGCATCAGCCCCAACTCCGTGACCGGCTCGTCATAGGTCGCAATGGCAGCGAATAGCGCCGGCGCCTCACCTGGCGGGATAGACGGCATCGGCTTTTTGCGTTTGCGCTGTTCGATCACCCGGGTCAGATCATTGGCGGCGTGCGCCTCGATCAAGCCGGCATCCTGAGCATAGTCAAATACCATATTGATTCTGCCAGCTACGCGATGGGCGGTTTCCACAACGCCAGATTCGGCGACAAGACGCACGATGTTGACCAGTTCCTGCCGCTTGATCTGGTCGATGGGCTTGCCACCAATATGCGGGTATACGTATTGCTCTATGGTCTTTGCAACCTGGAGCTGGTGCTTGGGATTTGAAAGAGTCGGTAATTTGATTTTTAACCAAGCCTCCGCGACTTTCTTGAAAGTCGGTGCAGTGTCACTGGCCGGAGCATCCTGGACGTCGCGAAACTGGACATGAGCCATACGCGCGTCGGCAAGCGACATCGCCGGATACTGACCAAAAGTTTTTGTCTTGTCCTTGCCACCGTCGAGGTAATTGCAGCGCCACGACTTCGTGCCTGAAACCGCAACGTATAGGTACAACCGATTGGCATCGGTCAGCTTGTAGGGCTTATCTTTCGGTTGCGCTGCGGAAACCTGTTTTGCTGTTAGAGGCATGGTGATGTGGTATCCAGTGGTTGATACCACAATAAAATACCACATTAGCTGTCAGATAAGCAAAAACCGAACGGGACAGCTTGAGAGAGAGAAAGACCGGACAGCCGCATAAACAAAAGCCCCGCAGAGACTTTAAGGATCTTTGCGGGGCTTTCTGATACATATACTGGCGGAGAGGGTGGGATTCGAACCCACGGTACGATTTAACGTACGCTTGATTTCGAGTCAAGTACATTCGACCACTCTGCCACCTCTCCGGTTTTTGGTCGACTTGCTGTGTTTAATGCAGCAAAGCGCAAGATTATAGCAGGCTTTTTTTGATAATGGGAAGGCTTTTTATTACCTCCCCATCACAGCCCCTTTGCGCATTTTAACGCACAAAATAAGCTCGTTAAATCAACTACTTATACGCTCAGCTTAGTAATCCCACCCATGTACGGATGCAGCACCGCCGGGATGTCGACGCTGCCGTCGGCTTGCTGGAAGTTCTCCAGGATCGCTACCAGGGTGCGGCCGACTGCCAGGCCGGAACCGTTCAGGGTGTGCACCAGCTCGGTCTTGCCCTGAGCGTTGCGGAAGCGGGCTTGCATGCGGCGCGCCTGGAAGGCTTCGCAATTGGAGATCGAGGAAATTTCGCGGTAGGTGTTCTGTGCCGGCAGCCAGACTTCCAGGTCGTAGGTCTTGGCGGCGCCGAAGCCCATGTCGCCGGTGCACAGCGATACCACGCGGTACGGCAGGCCGAGTTTCTTCAGGATGTTTTCGGCGTGGCCGACCATCTCTTCCAGTGCTTCATAGGATTTTTCCGGATGGACGATCTGCACCATTTCGACCTTGTCGAACTGATGCTGGCGGATCATGCCGCGGGTGTCGCGGCCGTAGCTGCCGGCTTCGGAACGGAAACATGGGGAATGGGCGGCCATCTTCAGCGGCAGCGTTTCGCCGGCCAGGATTTCGTCGCGCACGATGTTGGTCAGCGGCACTTCCGCCGTCGGGATCAGGTACAGCGCGGCAGCGTCGGCGGCTTGCTCGCCTTCCTGGCCGCCCTTCTTGACCGCGAACAGGTCTTCTTCAAACTTAGGCAGCTGGCCGGTGCCGCGCAGGGAGTCGGCGTTGACGATGTAGGGTGTGTAGCATTCGGTGTAGCCGTGCTCGGCGGTCTGCGTGTCCAGCATGAACTGGCCGAGCGCGCGGTGCAGGCGGGCGATGCCGCCCTTCATGACTGAGAAGCGCGAGCCGGTGAGCTTGGCGGCGACGTCGAAATCGAGGCCGAGGGCGGCGCCGACGTCGACGTGGTCGCGCACTTCGAAATCGAAGCTGCGCGGCGTGCCGACCTTGCGTACTTCGACATTGGCGGCTTCATCGGCGCCGACCGGCACCGATTCGTGCGGCAGGTTGGGCACGGCCAGCAGGAAGGTGCTGACCTGTTCCTGCACCTGGTCCAGGCGGCTCGCTGATGCCTTCAATTCGTCGGCGATGCCGGCGACTTGCGCCATTACGGCCGATGCGTCTTCGCCCTTGCCTTTGAGCATGCCGATCTGCTTGGACAGCGAGTTGCGCTGGCCCTGCAATTCTTCGGTGCGGGTCTGGATTTGCTTGCGCTCGGCTTCCAGGGCATTGAAGCTAGTGACGTCGAGCTTGTATTTGCGCGTGGCGAGACGGTCGGCGGCGCTGGCGATGTCTTTGCGAAGAAGTTGGATGTCGATCATGGACGTAGGTAAATGGACGAAAGAATAAGCCGCCATTGTACCAAGCCCGGCCAGTGCTCGGCCAGCCAATCTGATCGAGCGGAATTGCTAAAAACACAAATTATTTCAGGCAACTCGGTAGAGATGTGAATGATATTGAAGAGTGACAGCCCATACAGCTACTCCGTCATCCCCGCGAACGCGGGGATCCATACTACTGAGCAAGGTAGTGAAAATGGATTCCCGCGTTCGCGGGAATGACGGTCGCCGAAACGGGGTCGCCTAGACGACGCAAGAGATTCCCGGGACCGCACCCTGCCCGTTTAATTGGCCAGGTCGACCTTGCTGAAGTCGTGCAAGGCGAAGGCGGACATCTTGAAGCCGATCACCTGCTTGCGGATCGGCGTATGGGTCAGCGAGTGCGCCAGCGGGATCCATGGCGCTTCTTCGTGTGCGATCAGCTGCGCCTGCTCATACAGCTTGGCGCGCTCGTCCTGCTTCGGCGTCAGCTTGGCTTTCTGGATCAAGGCTTCGAAATCCTTGTTGCACCAGCGCGCGGTGTTGCCGCCGCTGCGCACCGATTCGCAGCCTAGCAAGGTGGCGAAGAAATTGTCCGGATCGCCGTTGTCGCCCGACCAGCCGAACATCATTGCCTGCTGTACGCCCTGCTTGCTGCGTTTCAGGTATTCGGTCCATTCGTAGGTATTGAGCGTGGCCTTGACGCCGATCTTGGCCCAGTCGGCCTGGATCAGTTCCGCCATGCGCTTGCCGTCCGGATTGTAGGGACGGGTCACCGGCAAATACCACAGATCGACCGCGACGCCGTTCGGATAGCCGGCCTTGGCCAGCAAGGCCTTGGCCTTGGCTGGATCGTAGGCGTAATCCTGGATCTTGTCGTTATAACTCCACAGCGTCGGCGGAATCGCGTTCTTGGCGATCTGGCCGGCGCCCTGGTAGACCGTTTTCAGAATCGTCTGCTTGTCGGTGGCCAGGTTGAGCGCCTGGCGCACCAGCTTGTTGTCGAACGGCTTTTTCTCGACGTTGAAGGAGATGTAGCCGACGTTCAGGCCTTCCTTGGTCAACAGGGTAATCGCTGGATCGTTTTTCATGAGCTCGATGTCGGCCGGCTTGGGAAACGCCATCACCTGGCATTCGTTGGCCTTGAGCTTGGCGTAGCGTACCGAAGCGTCCGGCGTGATCGCGAAAATCAGGTTATCCAGTTTTGGCCTGCCGCCCCAATAGGCGTCGAAGGCCTTGTAGCGGATCACGGCATCCTTCTGGTAGGAGACGAACTGGAACGGGCCGGTGCCGATCGGATCGCGGTCGATCACATCGGGTGTCCCCGCGGCTTTCATCTTGTCCGCATATTCGGCTGACAGAATCGAGGCGAAGTCCATGCCAAGGTTGGCGATGAACGGCGCTTCCGGGTGCTTCAGCTTGAACACCACGGTGTAGTCGTCGGCCTTGCTGACCTTGTCGACGATCTTGTCCATGCCCATGTCGAGGAAATAGCTGAAACTGGCGCCGGTCGACAACTTATGGAAAGGATGGTTGACATCCGCCATGCGGTTGAAGGAAAACAGGACATCGTCGGCGTTGAAATCGCGGCTCGGTTTGAATTTCGCGCTGCTGTGGAACTTGACGCCCTTGCGCAGCTTGAAAGTATAAGTCAGGCCATCGTCCGACACGGTCCACGATTCCGCCAGAGCCGGGACGATCTTGGTGGTGCCGAGTTCAAAGGCGACCAGGCGGTTGTACAACGGCACCGAGGAGGCATCGAAGGTGGTACCGGTGGTGAACAGTTGCGGATTGAAACCTTCCGGGCTGCCTTCCGAACAAAACACCAGGGTTTTTGCCGCCAGCGCCACATTCGTGGTGGCGCCGAGGACCGCGGCCATGCCGATGGCGGCAGCCAGTTTCAACTTCTTGCTCATGCAATTCCTTCTCAATGGATTTCTTCCACCCGGTGGCAGGCCACCATGCTGCCGCCGAATTCGCGCAGCAGCGGCACTTCCTGGCGACAGCGTTCGATCGCGTGCGGGCAACGGTTATTGAAACTGCAGCCTGGCGGCGGCGCCAGCGGCGACGGCAGCTCGCCCGGCAGCATCATCTTTTGCTGGCGCTGCGCCGGATCGATGCGCGGCGTGCTGGCCAGCAGCGCCTTGGTATAAGGATGCAGCGGATGGCTGAACACTTGCTGCTTGCTGCCGTGCTCGACCGTCTTGCCGAGGTACATCACCAGTACGTCATCGGCGATATGTTCCACCACCGACAGATTATGCGAGATGAACAGATAAGCCACGCCACTGGCTTGCTGCAGATCCATCAGCAGGTTCAGCACCTGGGCCTGGATCGAGACGTCCAGCGCCGACACCGGCTCATCGGCCACGATCACCTTGGGATCCAGCATCAGGGCGCGCGCGATCGCCACCCGCTGGCGCTGGCCGCCGGAAAACATGTGTGGATAGCGGCTATAGTGTTCCGGCCGCAGGCCGACCTTGGCCATCATGGCGCGCGCTTTTTCGGCGCGCTCGGCACTGTTCAATCCGGTGTTGATGATCAGCGGCTCTTCCAGCATCTGACCGACTTTCTTGCGCGGGTTCAGGCTGGCGTAGGGATTCTGGAAAACCATCTGCACTAGCGGCCGCACCCGTTTCAGGGTGGCGTGGTCAGCGTCGGCGATATTGGCGCCGTCCATCCACAGCTCGCCGCCGGTGGGCGGTTCGATCATGGTGATCTGGCGCGCCAGGGTCGACTTGCCGCAGCCCGACTCACCCACCACTGCCAGCGTCTTGCCCGGCTGCAGGGCGAACGAGACGCCGTCCAGCGCGCGCGCAGTCGCCTTGGGCTTGAACAAGCCTTGCGATACGCTGTAGTGCTTGATCAGATTTTTAGCTTCCAGCAGGACTACGGGATTAGCGATTTCGCTCATATTTGAATTCATCATCATGCGGCCCCGCTGCTCAGCAACGCTTCAGGTGTTTTGCGGGAAATCTCGGACCAGCCGTTGCCCGGACGGCCCTCGTGGTCGAGCGGAAAATGGCAACGCACCTGCTCCTGCGGCGCCCCCAGCAATTGCGGACGCTCGTCGCGGCAGCGCTGTTGCGCATAAGCGCAGCGCGGGCTGAGCAGGCAGCCGGCCGGCCGGTCGTACTGGCCTGGCACCACGCCGGGAATGGTCTGCAGGCGGGCGCGGCCGATATTGTGTTCGGGCAGCGCCGCCAGCAACGCCTGGGTGTAAGGATGCTTGGGGGCGTTGAAGATATCCGGCACGCGGCCGGTCTCCACCACCTGGCCGGCGTACATCACCATCACGCGCTGCGCGGTCTGTGCCACCACGCTCAGGTCATGCGTGATCAGCATCAGCGCCATGCCGCGCTCGCGCTGCAGTTGCAGCAGCAGATCCAGCATCTGCGCCTGCACCGTCACATCCAGCGCGGTGGTCGGCTCGTCGGCGATCAGCAGGCGCGGATTGCAGGCGATCGCAATCGCCACCATCACGCGCTGGCTCATGCCGCCGGACAGCTGGTGCGGGTAAGCATCGAGCCGGCGTTCCGGATCGGGAATATCGACCTGCTTGAGCAAGGTCAGCGCTTTCGCGCGCAATTCCTTCTTCGAACCACCCTGGTGCACGCGCAGGGTTTCCATCAGCTGGTACGCCACGGTAAACGAAGGATTGAGGCTGGTCATCGGATCCTGGAAAATCATGGCGATGTCCTTGCCCAGCAGGCCGCGCCTTTGCTTCTCCGGCATGGTCAGCAGGTCGCGGCCGTCGAAGGCCATGCGCTCGCCCTTGACCCGGCCCGGGTAATCGATCAAACCCATCAAGGCCAGCGATGTGACACTCTTGCCGGAACCGGATTCACCGACGATGCCGACCACTTCGCCGGCTTCGATGCTCAGGTCCAGCCCGTCCACCGCGGTGAACGGCGCTGCCGTCGAGCCGAATTCGACCCGCAGCTGTTTTATGTCTAGCAATGCCATAGTCCTGCCCTATCGTTTCAGTTTCGGATCGAGCGCGTCGCGCAGGCCGTCGCCCATCAAATTGAACGCCAGCACCGAGATCAGGATCGCCAGGCCCGGGAAAGCCACCACCCACCACGCGCTCTGGATGAATTCCATGGCGCTGGCCAGCATCGAACCCCATTCCGGCGTCGGCGGCTGCGCGCCCATGCCGAGGAAGCCGAGCGCGGCCGCATCGAGGATGGCGGAGGAGAAGCCGAGCGTGGCTTGCACGATCAAGGGCGCCAGGCAATTCGGCAAGACGCAGTTGAACATGATGCGCAAAGTACCGGCGCCGGCGATGCGCGAAGCGCTGACATAATCGCGCGACATCTCGCCGATCACCGCCGCCCGCGTCTGCCGTGCATAGTGCGGCAGCATCACCACCGCGATGGCGTACATGGCGTTCATCAGGCCAGGGCCGAGGATCGCCACCACGGCGATCGCCAGCAGCAGGCTGGGCAAGGCCAGCATGATGTCCATCAGGCGCATGATGGCGATTTCCACCATGCCGCGGAAATAACCGGCCAGCAGGCCAAGCAATACGCCAGTGGTGAGCGACAGCGAGATCGACACCAGGCCGATCAGCAGCGACAGACGGACGCCGTGGATCAGGCGCGACAGCATGTCGCGGCCGACCGGATCGGTGCCGAGCAGGAACTGGCTGCTGCCGCCTGCCTGCCAGACCGGCGGCACCAGGGTCGACTGGCGGAACTGCTCGATCGGCGAATGTGGCGCAATGATATCGGCGAACAAGGCCATCAAGACCATGGCGATGATGATTACCAGGCCGATGACGGCGCCGCGGTTCTGGCTGAAGTAGCCCCAGAATTCGCGCAGCGGATGCGGCGGCGCGCTGGCCGCCTTGGGAACGGCAATGGCTTGCGGCGCAGGCGCCTGCGTTGTGTCGGTAGTGTTCATGAGCGGTGGCGAATACGTGGATTGATTACGCCGTACAGCAGGTCGACGGCCAGGTTGACGAGGATGATGGTGATCGCCGACAGCAGGATGCCGCCCTGCACTACCGGATAATCGCGGCGCTGGATCGCAGCCACCAGCCACTTGCCGATGCCCGGCCAGGAAAAGATGGTTTCGGTCAGAATCGCGCCGGCCAGCAAGGTGCCGACCTGCAGGCCGACCACCGTCACCACCGGGATCAGCGCATTGCGCAAGGCGTGCACGCCGACCACGCGCCATGGCGACAAACCCTTGGCGCGCGCGGTGCGCACATAATCCTCGCGCAAGACTTCCAGCATGGCGGAACGCGTCATGCGCGCAATCACGGCCAGCGGGATGGTGCCGAGCGCAATGGTCGGCAGGATCAGGTGCGAGAGCGCCGACTTGAAGGCGCCGCTATCGTCCGACAGCAGGCTGTCGATCAGCATGAAGCCGGTGACCGGCGGCACGTCGAACAGGATATCGATGCGGCCCGAGACCGGGGTCCAGCCCAGCGTCACGGAAAACAGCAGGATCAGCAGCAGCGCCCACCAGAATACCGGCATCGAGTAGCCGGTGAGGGACGCGCCCATCACCGAATAATCCAGCACGGTGTTGCGCTTGAGCGCCGCCAGCATGCCGGCCGGCAGGCCGATCACCAGCGCAAACAGGATGGCGCAAAAGGACAGTTCCAGCGTCGCCGGGAACAATGTCTTGAATTCGCTCAGGACCGAGGTATGGGTCATGATCGACATGCCGAGGTCGCCCTTGAACAGATTCCCCAGGTAATTGAAATACTGCATGTAGATCGGCTGGTCCAGCCCCAGATCATGCGCCATTTGCGCATAGCGGGCCGGGTCCATGCCGCGTTCGCCGGTCATGGCTTCGACGGCGTTGCCGGGGATCAGATGTATCAATAAAAACACCAGCAGCGTGATGCCGAGAAAGGTCGGTATGACCAGGCCGACACGGCGCAGGAGGAATCCAAACATGGGAATGCCTATCGTATAAAAATATGTAGGGTGGGCACAGCGTGCCCACGCATGACCGCGATGATCGGAGTTCACGCGTGGGCACGCTGTGCCCACCCTACGTTTGCAGCCTTACTTGCCGGCCAGGTCAACCTTTTCGAAATGATGGTGCGCGAACACCGCCATCTTGAAGTTCAGCACTTCCTTGCGGATCGGCGTGAAACGCACCGAATGGGCCAGGTCGATCCATGGCGCCTCTTCATGCAGGATGACCTGCGCCTGCTCATACAGCTTGGCGCGCTCGTCCTGCTTCGGCGTCAGCTTGGCTTTCTGGATCAGCGCTTCGTAATCCTTGTTGCACCAGCGCGCGGTATTGCCGCCGCCCTTGACGCCTTCGCAGCCCAGCAGCGGCGCGAAGAAATTGTCCGGATCGCCGTTGTCGCCCGACCAGCCGAACATCATCGATTGCTGGTCGCCCTGCTTGCTGCGCTTCAGGTACTCGGTCCATTCATAAGTGGTGAGCTTGGTCTTGACGCCGATCTTGGCCCAGTCGGCCTGGATCAGTTCCGCCATGCGCTTGCCGTCCGGGTTATATGGACGGGTGACCGGCAGGTACCACATCTCGACTTCGACGCCGTTCGGGTAGCCGGCCTTGGCCAACAAAGCCTTGGCCTTGACCGGATCGTAGGTGTAATCCTGGACCTTGTCGTTATAGCCCCACAGGGTCGGCGGGATCGGGTTCTTGGCCGAGAGGCCGGCGCCCTGGTACACCGTCTTCAGGATGGTCTGCTTGTCGACCGCCATGTTGAGCGCCTGGCGCACCAGCTTGTTGTCGAACGGTTTCTTCTCGACGTTGAAGGAGATGTAGCCGATGTTCAAGCCGGGCTTGGTCATCATGGTGATGGCCGGATCGCTCTTCATCAATTCGATGTCGGCCGGTTTCGGGAACGCCATGACCTGGCACTCGTTGGCCTTGAGCTTGGCGTAGCGCACCGAAGCGTCAGGCGTGATGGCGTAGATCAGGTTGTCCAGTTTCGGCCGGCCGCCCCAGTATGGATCGAAAGCCTTGTAGCGGATCACCGCGTCTTTTTGATAGGAGACGAACTGGAACGGCCCGGTGCCGATAGGTTCGCGGTCGATCACTTCGGGTGTGCCGGCCTTCTTCATGTTGTCAGCATATTCAGCCGACAGGATGGAGGCGAAATCCATGCCCAGGTCGGCGATGAACGGCGCTTCCGGGTGCTTCAGCTTGAACACCACGGTGGTGTCGTCGACCTTTTCCACCTTGTCGATGATCTTGTCCATGCCCATGTCCAGGTAGTAGCCGAAGCTCTGGCCGGCAGCCAGCTTGTGGTAAGGATGGCTGGCGTCGCCCATGCGGTTGAACGAGAACAGCACGTCGTCGGCGTTGAAATCGCGCGTCGGCTTGAACTTGGCGCTGCTGTGGAACTTGACGCCCTTGCGCAGCTTGAAGGTGTAGGTCAGGCCGTCGTCGGAGACGGTCCAGGATTCGGCCAGGCCGGGAATCGGCTTGGTGGTGCCCAGTTCGAATTCGACCAGGCGGTTGTACATCGGCACTGACGACGCATCGAAAGTGGTGCCGGTGGTGAACAGTTGCGGATTGAAACCCTCCGGGCTGCCTTCCGAGCAGAACACCAGGGTCTTGGCGGCAGTCGCATAGCCGGCGCTGGCGCACATGACGGCGAGCAGTGCGGCTTTGGCAATCAATTTTCTTTTCATCATAGGTCTCTTTCTTCCGTTAGGTTATGGTGAAACTGATGCATTTAACAACAATTCATGTCGAGTACACAAGCTCGAATCCATATAACATTTAGATGCCGCTTTTATGCTGCAATCGCACATGGCAGCTCAGGCTGCCATCAAGGCTTCGATCTCGGCGCAGCTCTTGGGAATCGCCGGCCCCAGCACGCGCGCGCCGGAAGCCGTCACCAGCACATCGTCTTCGATGCGGATGCCGCCGAAATCCAGGTACTCGGCGAACTTCTCGTAATTGATCAGGTTACTGTGGCGCGCCTCTTCCCGCCAGCGCTGGATCAGCACCGGGATGAAATAAATGCCCGGTTCCACCGTCACCACCATGCCGGCCTGCAAAGGCTTGGCCAGGCGCAGGTTGCGCAGGCCGAACAGCTCGCTGCGGCTGACGCTGGCGTCATAGCCGACCCGGGTTTCGCCCAGGCCTTCCATGTCGTGCACGTCCAGCCCCATCTGATGGCCGAGGCCATGCGGGAAGCAGATCGCGTAAGCGCCCGACTCGACCACCTGTTCCGCCGTGCCGTGGAAGAAACCGAGTTCAGACATCGCTGCCACCATGTGGCGCGCAGCCTGCTTGTGCACTTCGAGATAGGACACGCCAGGCTGCATCATGGCTATGGCGAGCTGCTGCGCCGCCAGCACGATTTCATACAGGCTGCGCTGGCGTTCGCTGAAGCGGCCGCCGACCGGGAAGGTGCGGGTGACGTCGCTGGCATAGCCGAGGGCGCTGGAAGCGCCGGCATCGTTGACCACCAGGTCGCCGCTGCGCAAGCGGTTATGATGGTCGCGGTTGTGCAGAATCTCGCCGCTGCGGGAGAAAATCATCGGATAGGCGCCTTGCAGGCCGTGGCCGCGCATGATGCCTTCCATCGCCGCCACCACCTGGTATTCAAAGACATCGGCCTTGGCCTGCCGCATGGCCGCCAGGTGCATGTCGCGCGTGACGCTGAGGGCGTTTTCGATTTCCTCGATTTCAACGTCGCTCTTGATTTCACGCAACGCGATCACGGCCATCATCAAACTTTCGGAAGCGCCGGCCTCGCATTGCGCCGGCGTGCAGCCTAGCCAGCCGGCCAGCTGCAGGATGGTTTCGCCGCGATACGGCGGCAGATAGTGAATCGCGCGGCCCTGGCGGCGCGCCTCTGCCAGCGTTGCCGCCAGCTCGCGGGACGGCTGCACGCGCTCGATGCCAGCATCGCGGGCGCGCTGCCCCAGCGCGGCTTGCGGTCCGACCCAGATCACCTCGTTGAGGCCGGCGTCGTCGCCGAACAGGATGTCGGCGTCGGCTTCGATGTCGATCAGCCCCACCAGCTCGGGCTGGTCGAGGCCGAAGAAATAAGAGAACGAAGAATCCTGGCGAAACCAGTAATGATTGTGCGGATAGTTCATGGAAACATCGGTATTCCCCGGCAACAGCAGCAAGCCGGAAGAGAACTGCTGCTTCAGCTGCCGCCGCCGCTGTGCGTAGACGCCCGCCTCAAACATGGCGCCCCCAGCCGCTGCCGTCGCAACCGCGGCCGGCTATCGCTGACTTCCACTGCCGATACCTCATCTGCTTCATCATCTGCTTCATCGCCACTCCATGACACTGCACACTGAATATAAGTATAAGTATTACGCCGACACAGACGACAGACGCCTGCGGCAGCACCCATCCCGCACTCGCAAAAACCATGCCACAAACCGGCAGACTGGTCCTGGCGATCAAGCTCAAAAGAATTCGGTGCCGCGCAGCAGATGCTTCTGCACCGCGGGTTCGGGCTGCTGCGGCCCGTCGAACAAGGATACGGTGCCGACCCAGATCACTTCCGCCACCTGGTTTTCATGCGGCAGCGATTCGATGCTGTGAGGGATGTTGGCGTCGAAGTGCAGGCTGTCGCCGACATTCAGTACGTAATTATCGGTGCCCACCGTATAGCCGACCCGGCCGCTGAGCACATAGATCATTTCGTCGCCTTCGTGGGAGACCATCTCTGACTTGTAGCCGGCCGGCATGGTGAATTTCACCGAATGCACCTGGCTGCCGGGGAACACCGTCGACAGCCGTTCGTACTTGACGCGGCCGCTGGCCACCGAATACGGCTGGCGCTGGCCGCGGTAGGTATCGGGCTGCAGCTGCGCGGGCTGCTGGATCAGATCGCCGATGGACACGCCCAGCGCCTTGGCGATCACCACCAGCGAAGTTATCGAGGGGCTGGTGAGATTGCGCTCCAGCTGTGAAATGAAGCCGGCAGTCAAGCCGGTTTCGGTAGCGAGTTCTACCAGCGTCTTGTTGATAGCATGACGCCGCGTGCGGATAGAGATCCCCAGCTCTGGTATATCCATTCAATTGTCTCCGGCCTGTACCTGGTTTATTACATTCAAATCGGACAATGCGATCTGCGCCGCGCTGGTCCGACAGTAATTTTTTAATATTTATTTAATATGGCAATTACGATAACGACTGCAGCTGCTGCGTCCTCGGTCAGGCGTCGGAAATTATAGTCAGACTAAAACCGGAGTCAAGGATCTTTTTTAGATTACCTGAGAACGGCGGAGAAATGATGGATTGGACGAATAACGCGGCTACAACGCCGACAGCGCGCCGCCCACAACGGGGAGCGCGCATGCGATCGTTTGGTTTGACGGATGAGCAGGCGGCAACCGCGCTGCCGTCTTATCGCGGCAGCAGGTCCTGCTTCATCCAGGCGGCAGTGTCTGGTTCACCAGGCTCAGCCAGTGCAGGGTCGAATCGTCGCCCGCAGGCGCAACTTCGACCGCGGCTCGCTTGGCCGCCGCGTCGTAGGCTTCGCGGCTGACGCGCCTGGAAGCGCGCTGCTTGATGCGCAAGGTCCATTCATCGCCATAGTCGACGATGTTGTCAAACGCCGCCTGCAGCCTGGGATCGTCCTCGATGTTTTCAGCGAGACGGCGCCACAGGTTGCTCTGGTTCCAGCGCATGAAGCGCATGTAGGTGGTGTTCCACTTGCCGAACCGCAGCGGCAGGTCGCGCCATAGGCGGCGGCTGCCTGAAATCCACAAGACGGCGTCGATGAACAGGCGGTTGTCGCGCCCCCTGGCGCCGGCATCCCCCTCTTTTCCGCGCAGCATGGGCTCCAGCTTCTCCCATTGCTCATCTTTCAGCTTCATATACGATGCGCTGGCGATATTTTGTTTTTTCCCCGAGAAAACCGCACTCTCGGCATGGCCCCGATTGCTTGCGTAGATGCTTGACATGGCTGCTCACTTCTTTTCGGTCACGACATGACTACTTTCAACTCCCCTACCTTGCTTGCCCCGCGAGCATGCAAAAAAGGGCCATTTCGGCCCAAAATAATTTGTAACAGCGGAATTTACCGTGGCGACGGCAATCAGGCGCGCCGTTTCATCAGGGCCGCATTCTGGCTCTGGATATTTTTCTGGCAACGGAAACAGACCCAGCGCCGGGTTTTATTGCGCATGACGAAATCGCCCTCGCCGGCCGCCACCTGGCCTTGGTGATGCGAACAAAAGCGCTTGCCAGTCGCCTCGGCGGCCGCCTGGGTCAGCAATGAAAGCCGGTCCGACCGGTCCATATAAGCAGTCATGCTCGACTCCTTTCTCTACGTTCTGGACAAAGAAGGCTGCCCGGCTCGCCCAGGACAGCCATGGAAATCAGTCCGGCGAGCCGGACTCGCCATCAAGACTTGAAGGCGTAGAAGCCATTGCCGACCTGCGTGCCATCCGGTCCGGCGGTGGTCTTGCCGTTCTTGACGGAAAAATACATCCTGCGCCCGTAGAAAAACTGTAGCGGCCAGTCAAACACGTTAAGCGCACCGCCGTCGAAAGACACGCTGCCCAGTCCGTTCAGGGCGGCATTGTTGGTGCTCAGGATCTGTTCGGCGTTGCCGATCGAGAAGTCCATCGGCACGCTGACGGTGCCGTCATTTCCGGTCAGTACCGCCGACAGCGCGACCGCCGACGCCGGGCAGTAGAAGCCGCCGCCATAGGACGCCAGGTTGCTTGGGCATTGCGGCAGCAGCGACACGTCTGGCGTATTGAACGAATAGTAGGCGCTGCCGCTGTCGATGAAAGTGTAATTGTAGTCATGGCCGCTGAAGGTGGTTTTCAGCAAGGCGTTGCCGAAGACATTGGCGAGCACCGGATAGACCTTTGCCGACACTCCCTGCAACTGATTGTTGCTCTGCGTGCCGATGCCGAAAGTCATGCTGCCGGTCAGCGTGGTCACGCCTGGCACCGGCACCGCCGGCAGGTCGATGATGACGCCGTTATTGTCCACCGCGAACTTGGTCTGCGGGCTGACGCTGGGCGTGGCGACAGGCGCGTTGAGCTCAGTGCCGGCGCAGCCGGCCGCAGGACAAGAGTAATACGAACCTGTGTCCACGCCCTCCAGGCTGGCGCCGATCAGGCCGCTGACGCCGGCCACCGCCGGGTCGCTGTTGGACTGGCTGCCGTGGCCATCGGAACAGTCTGCCGGTACTTTGCTAAAGCTGGGATCGTCCTGCAGCTGCGTCGGCACGGCAGCCGCGCTTTCACCACCGATCTGGACGTCGGCGCTGACCAGCGAACCCCAGTTGAAACTGGTGACGTATTGTTCGCACAAAGCCAGCACATTGCCGCTGACTTTCGGATCGGCGATCGGCTTGAGCGCCTGCTTGAGCCTGGCGTTGATGACCGAAGAAGCAATGTGCAGACCGGAAGAACCGGTATCCACCATGACGTGGTCGATGGTCTGGCAGTTGCTCGGATCGCCCGGCGCGCACAAGGTGACGCTGATGAAAGGCCGCAGGCTGGTGGCCTTGTTCGGACCGGAATCGATCACCAGCGGCACTACGTTGGCGGCGGCCGGGGCGCCCGCCGCCGGCGCCATCGCCAGCGGCGCGCTGTTGGCGGCAACGCCGGAGCCTGAGCTGCCGCCGTCGGAACACGCCGTCATCAACAGCAGTCCGTGCAAAGCCGCGATCGTCAATAATTTTCGCATGTCATTTCCCTTACGCTTACTTGATGGCGGCGGCGCTGACGCCGGCCGGCAATTGCTGTGGAAGATAGGCCTGGCCGCTGAAATTGCCCGGCAGCCCGAAGGAGCGCACCACCAGGCTGCTCTGCTGCAGCACGAAAGTGCGGCTTCCCGGGGTGCTCTGCGCCTTCAGCGCTTGCAGATAGACGCCATACATCTGATCGCCGAACACCTGGCGCAGATTGGGCTGGCTGGCGCCCTGCCAGGCGACGCCGAAGACCTGACCACCTGCCACGAACTCGCGCACTTCGGTGCCGTTCGGCAGCGCGAAAGCCTGCACGCTGTAAAGCGCGGATTGCGCCGCGCTGCTGCCGTCACGCACGGCGCCGGCCTTGGCCGCTGCCTGCGCGCTAGCGGCGGGCGTGCCGCGCAAGGCCATGCGGTCGGTTTCCACCGAACTGACGGCGCCGCCCAGCACCGCCCAGGCCGGCAGCGCTGCCGCCAGCAGCAAGGCGCCGGCGATAAATTTTGTCGGATAGCTTCTCATGCTGTCTTACCTTTCAAGAATGTGTCGGCGGCAGCTCTGCCGCACCGGACTGCTTGCCTTGCGCGCGCCAACCGCTCACTGCACAGAACGGCCGCCGTTAGCGGCGCCGCCATGGAATTTCGGCCAGGCGCTGGTGGCCAGGGCTGCCTTGCCGTTGATCGCGTACAAATGACCTTCTTCGGAACCGATGTAGATGGTGCCGTCGGCGGCAATTGCCGGCGATGCCCCGACCGTGCTCGGATTGAGCGGGCTGGCCGGCGGGATGGCAAAGCTCCACAACGCCTTGCCTGCCTTCAGCGTGGTCAGGCCGCCATGTTCCTGCGCCTGCGCATAATTCAGGTAAGACAAGCTCACGCTGTCGCTGCTGCCGGCGGCTGGCGCCGTCAATGCAGTCAGTGCGTTGTTGCCGAGGCCGAGGTAGATCGTGCCATCGGCCGCCAGGCTGGCGTCGGTGACGCCGCCGCCCACGCTGTAGGCCCAGGCCGCTGCGCCGGTCAGCGGGTTGAGGGCGTAGAACACGCCGTCGCTGCCGTTGGCGCCGACATATACCGTGCCGTCGGCGCCGATCACGGGCGAGGCCTGGACCCAGTCATTGGTGCCGTACTTCCATTTCAGCGCGCCGCTGGCGGGATCCAGCGCGCACACCAGGCCCACCGGCAGCGATTGATAGAAAGGTCCGGCGTAGCCGTCGACGCCGACATACACCGTGCCGTCAGCCCCGATGGCAGGCGAGGAATCCACCTGGATGATCGAGGGCAAAGACGACACCGCCGGATTCTTCGAAGGCGTTCTCAGGTTGCCGGCTGCATCCCGGTTGAAATAACCGTCCGCGGCGAAATCGTGATCCCACTTCTTGCTGCCGTCCGCCATCGCCAGCGCCGTCAGGTGGCCATCGTCGGATCCCACATACAGTACGCCGGCGGCGCTCAAGGCCGGCGAAGAACGTACGGTGCCGCCCAGTTTCACCGACCATTTGGAGGCGCCGCTGACGGCGTCCAGCGCGTAGACCACATTGGCGGCGGCGACATACACGCTACCGTCGGCGCCCACGGCCGGCGTCGAACTGACCACGCCGGTACTCTGGAAGGTCCATTTCAAGGTGCCGTCCGCATTCAATGCATACAGCTTCTGGTCGTAGGAACCCATATACACGGTGCCGTCCGCCGCCACTGCGGCGGAAGAGCTGATGCCGCCGATGGTGGCGCTGCCGCCCGGGTATTCCCATTTCTCGCTGCCGTCCGGCTTGACCGCGTACAGCTTGCCGGTGACCTGGTTGAGCGGCGCATTGTTAGCGCCTATGTAGATAGTGCCGTCGGCGCCGAGCGCGGGAGAGAAAAAGCCCGACAAGCCTTTGGTATCGAAGACCCATTTCTTGCTGCCGGCGACTGCCGGCGCCGGCGGCGCTACTGTCGGCGGCACCGTTGTCACCGGCGTTGTGACCGGCGCCGGTGTCGGCGCCGGATTGTTTGCGGCATTGCTTGGCGCGGAACTGGGCGCATCGCTGCCGCCGCCGCAGGCGGTCAGCATGCAGCCAAGAAAAGCCATGCACAGCGAATAGGTTCCAGACTTTGATCTCACCGGTTTACTCCCCAAATGTTATGGACACGCTGCCGCAACGGCCTGCCGCGCTTTCACTAGAGATGCCCGTCCAGAAAAGAAAAAGGGCCACATCCGGGCCCGATTATTTGTAACTGTTTGCGACAGAAAATGCCGCCACGGCTTTGATATCGATGATCGGCAAACTGCGGCCGGAGCAAAAAATAGTTGCCGCGCATGGCCTCTTTTAAATTTTCGCGGGGCAACATGAATAAGGACTGTTGATAAAACCTTCACGAAGGGTTCTCTATCAACGACCGAGTGCTCGCTTCTAAACTATAAATCGGGAGTTTTGCATATGGGCAGTTACAGAAAATGGCTGGATCCGGCCGCGGCGACCCTGGCCGCGCTGCTGGCGGCAGGCTGCGGCGACGGCAATAGTTCCGGCACGGCCGCCAGCCTGGAGAGTGCGCGAAATCAAAGCATGGCGCCGGCCGCACAAGCGCCAGGCGGCACAGCTGCGGCGGCCACCGTATCCGGCCGCATCAGCTACGATTTCGTGCCGGCGGTGGCGAGCAAGGACCGGCAAGGCCAATGGCTGGCCAAGCTTGACTACGCCAAGACTGTGCAAAAGCCGGCGCGCAATGTCGTGGTCGAATTGATCAACGATAAGACCAGCAAGGTCTTGCTGTCGACCACGACCGACACGCTCGGCAACTACAGCTTCCAGGCGCCGCTGGACACCGCAGTCCACGTGCGCGCCAAGGCGCAGATGCTGCGCAGCGCCGGCAAGGTTGCCGGGCCTAGCTGGAATTTCGCCGTGCGCGACAGTTCATCCGATGGCTACGGCGTCTCGGTCGACGGCGCCGCCCTGTTTGCGATGGATGGCGCCAGCTTCAACAGCGGCAAGAAAGCCAGCATCCACGATCTCAATGCCGCCTCGGGCTGGGATGCGGCGACGGCCAGCTACGCCAATGCACGCAGCGCCGGGCCGTTCGCCATTCTCGATACGGTCTACAGCGCCAGCCACAAGGTGCTGGAAGCCGACCAGAACCTGAGTTTCCCGCCGCTGAATGTCTTCTGGAGTCCGGGCAGCGACGACGGCACCTACTTCAGCGGCGCCGGCGACAAGACCTTGCGCGGGCTGCATATCCTCGGCCATGAGGATGTCGACACCGACGAATACGATGCCGGCGTCATCGCCCATGAATGGGGCCACTATTTCCAGGCCAGCTTCTCGCGCGACGACAGCATCGGCGGCTCGCACAGCAGCGCCAACCTGCTCGACATGCGGCTGGCGTTCAGCGAAGGCTGGGGCAACGCTTTTTCCAGCATGGCGCGCAACGATCCGATGTACGTCGACACCCAGGGACCGGCGCAAGCCAATGTCGGCGTAGTGTTCAAGGTGGACGAGATCCCGGACAATGTCGCCAAAGGCTGGTTCGGCGAAGTCGCCATACAGTCTGTGCTGTATCGCCTGCATCAGTCGCCGGATATCGGCTTCCTGCCGATCTACCAGGCCATGGCGGCGCAAAAGAAAACACCGGCCTTCACCAGCCTGTATTCCTTTGCGACTGCGCTGCGCGGCAATATCAATGCCGGCGGCCGAGCCACGCTCGACAATCTGCTGGCGGAAATCAATACCGCCAACCAGGATAAGCTCGACATGTTCGGCCTCGGGCAAAGCGCTTTGCCGCCAGCGGTGATCGCCGCCAACAAGGATTTTGTGCTGCCGGTGTATACCGCGCTGGAAGCCGGCGTAAAATCAAAGACCGGCACGGTCGGCAAGGATGCGACGGTATGCACCACCACCGCTTACGGCAAGAGCAACAAGCTGGGGGTCTACCGCTACCTGCGCTTCAGCCTGCCGCAGAGCGGCAAGCAGACGGTGCGCATCAGCGCCGACGGCGGCCTGTCTCCTTCCTTCCAGCTATACAGCAAGGGTCAGCCGATTGCCGGCAAGCTGGTGAAAGATCCGAACCTCGGCGATACCTACAACGTCGATTACGACCTGCCGGCGCAGGACGATTATGTCGCCACCATCAACGCCAGCGCCAACAGCGGCTGCTTCAAGATCTTGCTGGCGCAAGTCAAAACCGGAGAAATGCAATGACCATCGTAATGAAAACCCGCCTCCTGGCGCTGGCAGTACTGGCTTGCGGCATGCAGCATGGCATCGCCAAACCCCTGCCGGAGATCGCGCAGAAACCGGGCGTCGCCAGCCATGGCGAAAAAGTCAGCGCGCCGGTCACGGTCGAACTGGCGTCCGGCAGCGCCACCAGCAAGAACGCAATCCTGCCGATCCTGCTGCAATTCACCACCGATCAGCCGAATACGCCTCTGCACGTTGAATATCGCAGCACTGCAGGCCTGTCCGTGGTCACGCTGGGCAGCGCCAACCTGGTCAGCAACCAGGATGGCGTCGTCACCGATACGCCCAACGTCCGCGCCGCGGCCGATGGCGTGTATGAGCTGAATGTGTTCGTCACGCTGGGCGACCGCACCAAGGCGGTGTCGCTGCCGGTCACCGTCGGCAGCGCCAAGGCGGTCCGCAAGATGGCCGGCAAGGCGCTGCGCACGCCTCAGGGTGAAAACCTGACGCTGATGCCGGCGCAGGAAAAGGTGCGCTAAGCGATAGCTCGGCCCACCGGGCCGGTAGATCTTGCCGGCCCTGCTTGAAGACGCTGAATGGCGCAGCGAATGCGCCTACTTTGTTTGCGGCCCGCGTCTGGCGCTAAAAATTATAGCGGCCGGTCAGCACAAATACCCGCCCCGGCTCAAAGCCGATACCTTGTTGCAGATCGGCGAAGCTGCCGTACAGGCGACGGTTCAAGAGATTGCGCACGCCCAGGGTCAACGACCACAATTTGTTCGCATAGCGCAGGTTGCCGTCCAGCGCGACCTGGCCGCCGATATGGTCGCCGCTGTTGTTGGGATAGCCGCTGCGGGCAGTCGCGCCGACGCCGTAGCCCCAGCCGCGCCAGGCCGGCGTCTGCAGATCGTAGCTGCTCCAGAAGCTGGCCTGGTGGCGCGCGATCAGCGAAGATATGACCTCATAGCCAGGTATCTGTCCATAGGAAAAATCGGTATAGCTGTAGGCCGCGGTAAGATTCCAGCCCGGCAGCGGACTGCCGTTCAGGTCGAACTCCATGCCGCGGCTGATGGTGGGCGCCTGCAGCAACGGCGACGAGCTGCTGTCGCTGTAAAGGACGCCGGCATGGGATGCCCGGAATGCTGCGACGGTTAGCAGCAAACGTTCATCCAACATGCTGAGTTTGAGGCCGGCTTCCAGCGATTTGCCGTCGGTCGACGGCAGGTTGTATAACCCGGGGGGACCGCCGTCGTAGCGTATGGGCGCAGTCGGCGCCTGCAGCACAAAACTCTTTTGCCTGTTGATATACAGCGTGAGCTTATCGCTCAGTTGATAAGACAGGCCGACATTGTAGACCGGCTTGCTGAGCGGATGCTGGGAGGTCATTGCCGCCGTTTGCGCATCGGTGGAGTGCGACCAGGCGCGGGTATAACCGAGATTGGCGAGGAAATGCCAGCGCCGCCAGGCCATCTGATCCTGCACAAACCAGTTGTTATAGTTGAGCGTCACCGCCGGGCCGGACGGCGCCAGATTACCCGCCGGCACTTCCGGCAGGCTGCTGCGCTCCAGCGTGGCCATCATCGGCTGGCCAGTATCCACCAGCGGCGCCGCGCGCCAGCTGTAGCTGAGCGCCATGCCCGCCAGCACCGTGTGCTTGAGCGCACCGGTATGGAAACTGCCATGCAGGCTGTTTTCCAGATTCCAGCCATAGGATGTCGATTCCAGCGCCGTCGACTGGCAATCCCGCAAGGCGTTGCCGGCATCGGACGCATCGCTGGCAATGCAATCGTAGGAACGCGAAGACAGGCGCGTGCGCATATAGTTGCCCTTGCTCTGCCAGCCCCAGCCGCTGCCCAGCTTCTGCTGCAGATCGAAGCTGGCGCCTAGGCTGGTGCTGAGCAAGCCGTCGTCCACCAGGCCGATCGGGCCGAGGCCTTCATTGGCCTGCTGATTGCGCTGATAGCTGATGCCGGCCACGGCCACGGTGCCGTCATGGCGATAGCCTAGCGAAGGCGCGAAATACAGGTCGCGCGCACTGTCGTAGCGGTCGATGGCATCGGCGTCACGGCTGGCGGAGAGGATGGTGCGATGAGTCCAGGCCTGATCCTCCGACAAAGCTCCGGCCAGGTCCAGCGCTACCCGCTGGTGCCCCTGGGTGCCGGTCTCCACCGTCAGTTGCCGCACCGGCTCGGCCTGTGGCTGCTTGGTGATGATGTTGACCAGCCCGCCCGGCTCCATGTCGCCGTTAGCGACAATCGAGTCGGCGCCCTTGAGGACTTCTATCCTGTCGATCGCCGCCAGCGGCGTATGCAAAGGCGAGCTGGCATAGTCGATCAGCGACGGCCCCTGCGCCAGGCCGTTGATGCGGGCCGGCGCCAGGAAGCCGCGGATGTATACCGCGGTGGCGGCGCCGCGATTATAGATATTGACGCCGCTGACATCGTGCAAGGCGTCCAGCACCGATTGCGACTGCTGGCTGGCCAGGATGTCTTGCGTCACCACCTGCACCGATTGTGGAATTTCGGCAAGCGGCGTGCTGGTGCGGGTGGCGCTGCTGCTGGCGGCGGCCACGCCCCAGACGGCGGCTGGCGGCTCGCTAGACGGGACCACCACCAGTTCCATCAGTACCGCGTCGTCGCGCGCGCCAGCGGCGGCCGCCTGCGCGTTGGCGGCTGCCAACGGGCGCGGCGCCAGCAGCGGCAGCGCTGCCGGCTTCGGCCTTAGCGCGTAACCGCCCTCGGCCTTGGCGACCGCTTCCAGTCCGGTGCCGTTCAACAGACGCGCAAACGCATCGCCCAGCGCATGATTGCCGCTCAGGCCAGGACTGACCTTGTCCAGCACCAGCGCCGGATCATAGACAAGCGAAATGCCGGCGCGCGCCGCGAAGACGGCCAGCACCTGGCTTAACTTGCCGGCGCCGATCGTATAATTTTTCGCCAGCTGCATGGCTTGGGCGCATGCCAGCTGGGGGGTGGCGAAGCCTGCCGACGCCAGGCACCAGCAGGCCACGTGCAGCCGCATGGCTATCGAGAGCGGCCGCGATGTATCAAGAATCCGTTGCCGAGAATTTTGTAGAACCATACGAATTGCTTTCTCGGTTAACCGTCACAAACACCTGCCTGGCGTGCCCGGACAAAGGGCATCGCCATATACCGCTATCGCGCCACAAAGCAAACAAGTATGCCTTCAACTGCGTCCACTATCGCTTAAGCTTTGGTCACCGTCACCCAGTAGCGGCTGATTTTTTCCACGCGCACCGGCAATACCTTACTGAGCAAAGACAGCACCTGGTCGGTATCGTTCAGCTGGAACGCCCCCGAAACCCGTTGCTCGGCGACCGCCGGATCGCAGATCAGCCGACCGTGCCGGTAGCGCGCCAGCTCGTCGACAAAATCGGCAAGACGCATTTTGTCGGCAACCAGCACCCCTTGCGACCAGAGCGCCAGGCTGCCGTCGGCCTGCTGCACCGGCTCCACGCCCTTGGCTGTAAATACGCATTGCTGGCCAGCCTTCAGCAGCAGCGCCATGCCCGCGGATTTTTGCGGCACTACTTCGACCGCACCCTCGAACACCGCCACGTGGCTGCGCATGCCCTCCTGCCGCACATCGAAACGAGTGTCGCGCGCGCGCAGCATGCCGTGCCGGGTCTGCACCAGGAACGGCCGCGCCGGAAAGCGCTGGTCGCGACCGGTGGTGACCAGCATCTCGCCGGTATATAAGCGCACCAGGCGCTGGGCGGCATCGAACTTGACGTCGACCGCACTGGCCGTGTTCAGCATCAGGCGGGAACCGTCTGCCAGCGCCACGTCGCGCTGCTCGCCGGTGCCGGTCTGGTAGTCGGCGGTCCACTCTTCCCACGGCAACCTGGTCGCCAGCCACGCTGCCGGCGCTGCCGTCAGCAGCAGCGACAAGGCTTTCAAAGCGGTGCGCCGCTGCTGGTACGATACCGGACGGTCGAGCACCGGCATGGCCAGTTCGGCCGGGATGTCGCTAAACGCACTATTGATCTTTTGCGCGCACATCCATGCGCGCTGATGTTCCGGGCTGCGCGAACGCCAGCGCTGCCAGGCTCTCTGGTCGGCTTCGGTCGCCTCGCCGCCGTGCAAGGTCATCAGCCAGGTTGCGGCTTCGCGGATGATGGCGGGATTGATAGGGGTGTCGTTCATGGCAGGGAAAACATCAGGCATTGTTCAAAGCCCAGCACCATGTGGCGCTTGACGGTGCGCACGGAAATGTCGAGGCGCTCGGCAATCTCGGCATAGGTCAACCCTTCCAGCTGCGACAGCAGGAAGGTGCTGCGCGCCTTGGCCGGCAGCTGGTCCAGCATGGCGTCGATTTCAAACAGGGTTTCCAGCAGCATCGCGCGATATTCCTGCGACGGCGCCAGCTCTTCCGGCACCATCGCCAGCGTTTCCAGATAGGTGCGTTCCAGCGCGTCGCGCCGATGGGCGTTGGCGACCAGCCCCTTGGCGATGACCGTCAGGTAGGCGCGCGGCTCTTCGATCACTTCGATCGCCGATTTCAGCAATACCCGTACAAACGTATCCTGGGCGATATCCGCGGCGTGGTCGATATTTCCGAGGCGCCGGCGCAGCCATCCTACCAACCAGTTATGGTGCTCAACATATAAGGACTGTATCGATGTAGCCTCAACCTTGGGCATAAGCGGCTCTCCTATGTTGCTCTTTCGCGGCATTTTCCGGCATGTGACTGTCAGCTTTCCTTATGGGATATAAGCTTTGCCAAACCGCTGGCAAAGCCAAGCTTAAAATCAGGGGTGCCGAAAATTGCGTAAAAACAGCTTGGCTTTTTTCGGTACTGACGCTCCTGCGACGTCTCTTTGCAAAACGAAAACATTGCAAGAAAGACGCGTACCGAATTTTAGCTCTACTTAATTCAAGACCAAAATGTAGGGCTAATTTGCGTCGGCCGTCAACCAGACAAACGGGGCTAGGCAACATAATTTTCACTAAACATTTAATTATTTGAACATTTGCTTGGCTTGCAGTTAACAAGTGGGAAAATGGCGATTTCCACTGTTACCTTGCACAATCGCCGCCACTGGACAATCAGCCAGACAGGGTTGTCTATGAGGCGAGCCGGTGTCCATAAATGACTAATCGCATAAGCCGCCTCACTTCACAGATAGAAGCAATATCGAGGCCAAGCGCCGGCAGATTCCCTTAGGTTTTTCTTATCGCAAAAATCGTATATAGATAGAACAAAAAAATCTATACAAAGAAAAGCATCTTCTCTTTTGATGCAGGCGCCGGCGCGCCAGCAGCAGCGACGCCATATCCATATCTAAAAAACCGTGATGGGCGGGGCCGCTGCAAACCGTGAGAAACAGAATTGTTTTGACAAGTGCCTGGCGCCAAGGCCGACACGCCCGGATTTGGTGCAATGGAGATGCACCAAGGAGTGCAAGGCCCAGTTCTGCGCCCTGCGAGTAGACAAGAGGCGCCGCCGGGCCGCTAGTGTAGTGTTTCGCATGTAATGGCGCTTAAGAAATGGTGTATTCGCGCGCCAGGCTAGGCGCTAACCGGAGCGATAGTGGGCTATCGCGAGGATTTGCAACGACGCATGGCGTGCAAAGACGCCGTTTATTAAGTGTCATTATGTGCGAAACACTACACTAGGTCCGGGTAAAACTTTCCAGCAAGCCGCTGTAAGGCTTATGCAGCGGATAGGCCAGATCGCCGCGCTTGCCGGTCTTCAGGCCCAGCTGCACCAGGCTTTCCGCCAGCTTCACCGCCACCGCCACGCCGTCGATCACGGCGATGCCCAGCTCTTCCTCGATGGCCCGGCAGAGATCGGTCATGCCGGCGCAGCCGAGCACAATGCTGTCGACCTGGTCCTGCTGCATCGCCTGCCGGCATTCTTCCAGGATGATGCGGTAAGCCGCCGACCCGGGTTGTTCCAGCTCCAGCACGTTCAGCTTGCAGGCGCGTATCTTGCGGCAAAAGCGCTGCATGCCGTAGCGCTCGGCCAGATGCCAGGCGATGCCGCAAGTGCGCTCCAGGGTGGTGACCACACTGAAGCTGGCGCCGATCAGGCTAGCCGCGTGCATCGCCGCTTCCGCAATGCCGATCACAGGGCCGCGCGCAGCCTCGCGCGCGGCGTACAAGCCGGGATCGCCGAAGCAGGCGATCACATAAGCGTCGACGGCAGCCGCTTCGCCCAGTCTGATTTCTTCCAGTATGCCGGGCACGCTGAGGGCTTCGTCGTAATGGCTCTCGATGGAGGCCGGCCCCATGCCAGGGCTGACTGCCACGATCTCGGTGCCGCCGGCAGCAACCTGGCGCGCGCACTGGCCGATTTTCCTGGTCATGCTCCAGGTGGTGTTGGGATTGATGATTTTGATTTTCAAAATGAGAGACAGGGAAAAATCGCCGCAGCAGCGGCATGGCCGGCCTGGCAGTGCCAGGCCGGCTGCATGGACTAGGGCATTTCAGCACGGGCTATGGCGGCTGCCGGCAGCACCTGCCGGACGCTGATAGTCCAGTAGATCAGCAGGCCGCAGCCCATGCCGATGAACCAGGTGAAATTGGCCAGGCTGCCGAACGCCGGCACCAGCACGCACAGAATCGGGATGATGGCGGATGGAATCAGGGCCATGATGGCTTTCGGATTGTAGCCGTTGCTGTACCAGTAGGCGCCCTGCTCATCCATGCTGTACAGGTCGTCGACGCTCACCTGCTGCTTCTTGACCAGATAAAAGTCCGCAATCAGGATACCGAACAAAGGCCCGATGAAAGAGCCGAGGATATCCAGCGTGTAATGGATCACGTGCGGGTTGTTGAACAGATTCCAGGGCGTGATGAAAATCGACGCCACCGCCGCGATCATGCCGCCCATGCGCCAGCTGATCTGCTTTGGCGCCACGTTGGAAAAATCGAAGGCCGGCGAGACGAAGTTGGCGACGATGTTGATGCCCACCGTAGCGATCATGAAAGTCAGGCCGCCCAGCACCACCGCGAAGGTGTTGTCGATATGGCCGACCATTTCCACCGGATCGGTGATCAGCTTGCCGTACAGCGGCAGAGTGGCGGCGATGCAGACTACCGTCAGCAGCGAGAAGCCGAGGAAATTCACCGGCAAGCCCCAGAAATTGCCGCGCTTGACCGACTGGTAATCCTTGCCGTAGCGCGAGAAATCGCCGAAATTGAGCATCGGCCCCGAGAAATAGGACACCACCAGCGCGATCGCATTGATCATGATCGGCAGCGCCGCCGCGCCGCTGTACTTGATGCCGCCCAGGTTGAGGTCGATATTGCTCCAGCCGGCCTTGCTGATCAGCCACGCGGCCAGCAGCAGCATCACGACATAAACTGCGGGACCGGCCCAGTCGATGAATCTGCGGATCGCGTCCATGCCGGTCCAGAACACGATGGCTTGCAGCACCCACATCACCATGAAGCCGAGCCAGCCGAGGTAAGACAGGCCGGCAAAGCCGTATTGCCTGACGTCCGCATAGAGCGCCATCTGCGGGAAGAACTTGAGCACGATCAGCAGGAAGGCTCCGGAAGCCAGGTAGGTCTGGATGCCGTACCAGGCCACCGCAATCAGGCCGCGGATGATGGCCGGGATATTCGCCCCCAGCACGCCGAAGGTCGTGCGGCAGATCACCGGATAAGGCGCGCTGGTGATCTGGCTCGGCTTCGCCACCAGGTTGGCGAAACACTGCACGATGACGATCCCCACCAGCAGCGACACCAGCACCTGCCAGCTGCTCAGCCCCAGCGCAAACAAGCTGCCGGCGGTCACATAGCCGCCGACACTGTGCACGTCCGACATCCAGAACGCAAAAATATTGTAGCTGCCCCAGGTCTGCTTTTTCAGCGGCGCCAAGTCTTCATTGGTGAGCCTGTCGTGATACGACGGCTTGATGATCGCATTGTGCTGTTCCATCATTACTCCTGATCCGGTATGTGTGTGATTGGGTAGGCGGCAAATAAAATTGTCATCGGCGACGGGACATCGCGCCCCCCCCCCGCGGTCATCAGCCCTCATCTATGCACAATCAAATTCAAGATTGCGCACAATCATGAATTTGCATAAAGCCAGAACCGTGCCAAGCGGCTTACGTGGCAAGGGCTTTGCGCATCTGACATAGGGAAAAACGGGAGAAAAGAAGCTGCCTGGAGGTGACAAGACGATGGTCGAGCGGCCTGGAAGACGCACAAATTACGTGCAGGGATAGCCAGTATTGTGCACAAAATCTCCTGGGGCACGATCCGGGTGCATGCTCAAATGGGAGAATAAATAACTATGTCCGACAATAGCCGCGGGCCGTGCACGCAAGCGGCTTCGGATTTATACTGTGGCAATATCTTGAAGAATCTGCCTCGACCCATGTATAAATTGTGCACAATCCAGACTTACCTTGCTCTCGGAATACAGCCTAAGCCACCAGCAGAGAGCCTGCCATGAGTGCCGTTTCCAGGATTCCGCAAGAGGATCTGAGCAACGATGAAATCGATGCGCGTATCCAACTATCCATCATCGACGCCATCCTTGATCATCAGCTACCGCCGGGGACGCGCCTGGTGGAGGCGCCGCTATGCGAAGCCTTCGGCGTCACGCGCGGCACCTTGCGGCGCGTCTTCGTCAAGCTGGCGCATGAGCGGGTCATCGATTTGCAGCCAAACCGCGGCGCAGTGATCGCCACGCATGACGTCAAGGAAGCACGCGAAGTGTTCGAGGCACGCGGCATCCTCGAGAGCGGTTCGGTCAAGAGCCTGGCCGCCAAGCGCAAGGTCCTGCCGGAACTGCGGGCGCTGGTGAAACGCGAACACGCGCTGCGCGAGCAAGGCAACTGGGGAGCCTGGATAAGGCTGTCGGGCGAGTTCCATATCAAGCTGAGCGAAGCGAACCAGAACAATATCGTCAGCGCTTACCTGCGCACCCTGATTGCACGCACTTCTCTGCTGATAGGCTTGTATGAAACGCCAAAGCGCAACAGCTGCTCGGCCGACGAGCACGGCGCGATACTGGATGCGATTGAACAAGGCGACGGCGAACGCGCGGCCAGGCTGATGGAACATCACCTGGGCGAGTATGCTTCCGAACTGCTGACCGAGGCCACGCCGCCAAAGGAAGTAGATTTCGCCAAGCTGTTTGCGCCGGTGCGGATGTTGTGACAGCGGGGTCCGGATTTTCGTCGCGCTTAAGACACGCAGCTAATTGGGGTCAGAGTAATTTACGACGATACTGCCGTCGTAAAAAAACTCCGACCCCAGATGACTCGGTCTGCGTGGCGCCCTGCCCCACATGACTCGGTCAGCGCGGCGCCCGCCTACCTGCCGCCCCTGGCATCGTCGTCCAGGCTGCGGAGGAACTGCATTTTCTCGGCGATCTTGGCTTCCACCCCGCGCGGCACCGGCTGGTACCAGTGCGGATCTTCGATGCCGTCCGGCAGATAGGTTTCTCCGGCGGCATAGGCATGCGGCTCATTGTGCGCATAGCGATATTCATGGCCGTAGCCGAGTTCCTTCATCAGCTTGGTTGGCGCATTGCGCAGATGGACCGGCACCTCGCGCGACTTGTCTTTCTTGACGAATGCCATGGCCTGGTTGAAGGCGTTGTAGCCGGCATTGCTCTTGGCGGCGATCGCCAGGTAAATCACGGCCTGGCCCAGCGCCAGCTCGCCTTCCGGCGAACCCAGGCGCTCGAAGGTGGCGGCGGCGTCGGTGGCGATCTGCATGGCGCGCGGATCGGCCAGGCCGATATCTTCCCAGGCCATGCGGATGATCCGTCGCGACAGGTATTTGGGATCGGCGCCGCCGTCCAGCATGCGGCACAGCCAGTACAGCGCGCCATCCGGGCTGGAGCCGCGCACCGATTTATGCAGGGCGGAAATCTGGTCGTAGAAATTGTCGCCGCCCTTGTCGAAGCGTCGTGCATTCAAGCTCAAGGCATTTTCCAGGAATTCCGTCGTCACCTGGGTCACGCCGGAAGCCTGGAGCGCGCTGCCGATCTGCTCCAGCAGGTTCAGCAGGCGGCGCGCATCGCCGTCGGCATAGCCGATCAGGGTGTCTACCGCCGCCTCGTCAAACTGCAGGTGCATCAGCACGCGCTGCTGCGCCCGCTGCAGCAGCTGCTTCAGTTCGTCTTCAGTGAGCGCCTGCAGCACATACACTTGGGCCCGCGAGAGCAAAGCCGAGTTGACTTCAAACGAGGGATTTTCGGTGGTGGCGCCGATGAAAGTCACCAGCCCCGATTCGGCATACGGCAGCAAGGCATCCTGCTGCGATTTGTTGAAACGGTGGATTTCATCGACGAACAGGATGGTGTGCTTGCCCTGGGCCAGGTACTGCTGCGCCTGTTCCATCGCGGCGCGGATATCCTTGACCCCGGAAAACACCGCCGACAAGGGGATGAATTCGCAATCGAAGGCATTCGCGGTCAGGCGTGCCAGCGTGGTCTTGCCGACGCCCGGCGGCCCCCACAGGATCATGGAATGCGGCCGGCCCGATTCGAACGCCAGCCGCAACGGCTTGCCCGGCCCCAGCAGATGGCTTTGCCCGATCACTTCGTCCAGGGTTGCCGGACGCAATGCTTCAGCCAGCGGCGGCGTGGGTGCTACTGCAAAGAGATCGGACATGAAGATGGTTCTGCGAAAAATGTACTTTGTTTGAAAAATGCAAGCAGGTGACGCCAGCGGATCAGCCCCTGCCTACGCAAAAACTGCAACTGTGAGAGAATCCCACTCGATTTTGACGCCAACGCCAGCCACGCCATTGCACGCCAGCCCCAACCCGGACCTGCCCGACCATGCCCTTTGTCGTCACCGATTCCTGCATCCAGTGCAAGTACACCGACTGTGTCGAAGTCTGTCCCATGGACTGCTTCCGGCAAGGTCCGAACTTCCTGGTGATCGTGCCGGACAACTGCATCGACTGCTCGATGTGCGTGCCGGAATGCCCGGTCGGCGCCATCTACAACGAAACCGACCTGCCGCCGGAACAGCGCCACTTCATCGAAATCAACGCCCGCCTGGCCGCGCACCCCGAATGGACGCCGATCACCCGCTCGCAAGCGCCGCTGGCGGATCATGAAAACTGGCGTACAGTCGCCAACAAGCTGGAATTCCTCAAGCTGGCCTGAACACCGGCGTGGGCACTCGTGCCCACCCTGCCGGTTATTGATCCAGCACGTCCGCGCCCTTCGGCACGACAAACTTGAACTGGCCGGCCGTCAACGGCGGATTCTTGACGAAATTCTTGAAGGTCAGCAGCGACACCTGGCCGAAAGAATCGCGCAGCTCCATCGCCTGCGGCACGCCGTCCTTGAGGCCGATGCCGATATGGTCGAAGGTGGTGTCCTTGGCTTTCGGCGTCGCTTCCAGCCATTCCATGCCATCCTTGGCCTGGCCTTCCTTCAGGATGAAATTCTTTTCCAGATCGTTGCTGCCGAACAGGATCGCCGCCGGCGACGAGCCGAGCGCATTGCCCAGACTCTTGGTGGTGACCTGGTTCAGATCCTTGTCGTAGATGAACAGCTTGTCGCCATCGGCCTGCAGGATCTGTTCATATGGCTTCTGATAAGTCCAGATGAACTTGCCCGGCCGCGCGAAAATGAAGATGCCGCTAGAGGTGCTGGACACCTTCGGCGTCTTGGTGCCGGCGTCGATCTTCACCAGCTGCTGGTAGAACTCGCCCTTGGCCGACTGCGTGCTGCTGACGAAGGTCTTGAACTGTTCCAGCGCGCTGGCGCTGGCCAGCGACGGCAGCAGCGCCATGCTCAGCGACAGGCCGACGATCAGGCGCCCCGACTTGAAGCGGGCGAACATGTTGTGCTTGCCGGCGCCGTTCAGGCTGGCGATAATTTTCTTTTGCATATTTTTACTCCGTATTGCTATTCCCCGCCGGCACCAGGATTTCCCGGTTGCCGTTGGATTGCATGGTTGAGACCAGGCCGCTGGTTTCCATTTGCTCCAGCAGGCGCGCTGCACGGTTGTAACCGATGCGCAGGTGGCGCTGCACCAGAGAAATCGAAGCCCGCCGGTTCTTGAGCACGACTGCCACCGCCTGGTCGTAAAGTTCATCGCCTTCGGTGCCGCCAACGGCAGCGCCGCCGATAGCGCCGTCGCCGCCGTCTTCCAGCACGCCGCCTTCCAGTATGCCCTCGACGTAATTCGGTTCGCCCTGCTCTTTCAGATAATCGACCACCCGGTGCACTTCTTCATCCGAGACAAAGGCGCCGTGCACGCGGATCGGCAAGCCGGTGCCGGGCGGCATATACAGCATGTCGCCCATGCCCAGCAGCGCTTCCGCGCCCATCTGGTCGAGAATCGTGCGCGAGTCGATCTTGCTGCTGACCTGGAACGCGATCCGGGTCGGCACGTTGGCCTTGATCAGGCCGGTGATCACGTCTACAGATGGGCGCTGTGTCGCCAGAATCAAGTGGATGCCGGCCGCGCGCGCTTTCTGGGCAATGCGGGCGATCAATTCTTCCACCTTCTTGCCGACTACCATCATGAGGTCAGCCAGCTCGTCGATGATGACCACGATGGTCGGCAGCTTTTCCAGCGGTTCCGGCGCGTCCGGCGTCAGGCTGAACGGATTCGGGATTTTCTCTTCGCGCTTGTCGGCGTCGATGATCTTCTGGTTATAGCCGGCCAGGTTGCGCACGCCCAGCTTCGACATCAGCTTGTAGCGGCGCTCCATCTCGTTCACCGCCCAATTGAGTGCATGGCCGGCCTGGCGCATGTCGGTCACCACCGGCGCCAGCAAGTGCGGAATGCCTTCGTAGATCGACAGTTCCAGCATTTTCGGATCGATCAGGATCAGCCGCACCTGGTTCGGGTCGGATTTATACAGCAAGGAAAGGATGGTGGCGTTGATCCCCACCGACTTGCCCGAACCGGTGGTGCCCGCCACCAGCAAGTGCGGCATCTTGGCCAGGTCGGCCACCACCGGATGGCCGGCGATATCCTTGCCGAGCGCAATGGTCAGGCTGGAGACGCCGTCGTTGTACACCTTGGAGCCGAGGATCTCGGTCAGGCGCACAATCTGCCGTTTCGGGTTAGGCAGCTCCAGGCCCATGTACATCTTGCCCGGGATCACTTCGACCACGCGGATCGAGGTCAGCGACAGCGAACGCGCCAGGTCGCGCGCCAGGCCGACGATCTGGCTGCCCTTGACGCCGGTGGCCGGCTCGATTTCATAGCGCGTGATCACCGGCCCCGGATGCGCCGCCACCACCGTCACCTGGACGCCAAAATCGGAGAGTTTCTTCTCGATCAGGCGGCTGGTGAACTCCAGCGTTTCGACACTCACGGTCTGTTGCGCCGGCGGCGCCTCATCCAGCAGCGACAAAGGCGGCAGATTGGTATCCGGCAAATCTTCGAACAAGGCGCTTTGCTTTTCCTTTTGCACCCGCTCGGATTTCGGCACGGCGACGACCTGCGGCTCGATGCGGATCGGCGGCGCCACCACAATCTTGGCGCGCTCCTGCACCACCACTTCTTCGCGCTTGACGGCGGCGACCTGGCCGACCTTGCGGTCCTGCCGCGCCACGTAGAAATTCTTCAGCCACAGCAGGCCGTTTTCGATGCCGGCGCCGATACGCTCCGCCACCGTCAGCCAGGACATATGGAAAAACAGGCTGATGCCGATGGCAAACAGCAGCAGCAGGAACAAGGTGCCGCCGGTGAAACCAAGCGCGTTCTGGGCGCCGCTGCCGATCAGCTGGCCCAGCACGCCGCCGGGCGCGCGCGGCAGCTGCACGTGGCCGGCCAGCCATTGCATGCGGGTATATTCAAGACCAAGGCTGCCAGCCAGGATCAGGACAAAGCCGGCGCCGCGGATCAGGCCTTCGTGGCGGTGCTCGGGTTCGGCGTTTTTCTCGACCACGAAACGCTGCGAAATGCGGCGGTAACCCTGCCACAGGGTGCGCAGCAGCAGCGCACACCACCACCAGGCCGAGGCGCCGAAGACAAACAGCATCAGGTCCGACATCCAGGCGCCGATGCGGCCGCCCCAGTTATGCATGCGCGGCACCAGAGCGCCGTGCGACCAGCCCGGGTCAGACTTGGAATAAGTGGCGAAAATGATGATCAGATAGGCTGTGACGACCGCGTAGATGATCCAGCGCGCTTCATACAACAGCCGCACCAGGCGGCTTGGCAAAGGCGCCGCGTCCTGCGGTTTGGCGTTGCGGGTATAGGCTTGGCTTGTTCTAGTCATAAATCCGGTTGCTGTTGCTTTAGTGTTGCTTCTTGAAAATGGTTTAAGACCTTGTACCCAGCATAAGTTCCATCAAAAACCTGTGGCTCAATCATGCATGGCAAGTTGAAATTATGCACCCAATACCTATATATATAACCAGTGTTTGCTGTTTCCAATTGAAACATGCGTAAAAAACAAGCCGGGCGCGTACGAATTTTGATGCGCTGCACACGCTCCAAGGCTTGCTCGACTATAATCTTACCGAGTTTTTGAGCGCATTTTGATGATCTTGACAATTTTTATCCGCCATAAGCGTGTATAAAACGGCACTCATCGAGCCCATGACGCTCCCGACATTTGTTACCTAAGGCCTTCCATGACTACTACCAAACCCGCCAAGCACGCCCACGTACTGATCCTCGGCTCCGGACCTGCGGGCTACAGCGCCGCCGTCTACGCCGCGCGCGCCAACCTGAAACCGGTGCTGATCACCGGCGTCGAGCAAGGCGGCCAGCTGATGACCACGACCGACGTTGAAAACTGGCCGGGCGATCCGCATGGCGTGCAAGGTCCTGAACTGATGCAGCGCCTGCTCAAGCATGCGGAAGAATTCAACACAGAAATCATTTTCGACCACATCCACACCACCAAGTTGTCGGAAAAGCCATTCCGTCTGATCGGCGACAATGGCGAATACACCTGCGACGCCCTGATCATCGCCACCGGCGCTTCGGCCCAGTACCTCGGCCTGCCGTCGGAAGAGGCGTTCATGGGCAAAGGCGTGTCCGCCTGCGCCACCTGCGACGGTTTCTTCTACCGCGACCAGGAAGTGGCCGTGGTCGGCGGCGGCAATACCGCTGTCGAAGAAGCGCTGTACCTGTCGAATATCGCCAGCAAGGTCACGCTGATCCATCGCCGCGACAAGTTCCGCGCCGAACCTATCCTGGTCGACCGCCTCAACGCCAAAGTGGCGGAAGGCAAGATCGTCATCAAGTACAACCACACGCTGGACGAAGTCACCGGCGACGCCAGCGGCGTTACCGGCATCAACATCAAGTCGGTGGCCGACGGCAGCATCACGCCGATCACCTTGCACGGCGTTTTCATCGCCATCGGCCACAAGCCGAACACCGGCATTTTCGACGGCCAGCTGGAAATGCATAACGGCTATATCAAGACCAAGACCGGCCTGGAAGGCATGGCCACTGCCACCAGCGTGCCAGGCGTGTTCGCCGCCGGCGACGTGCAGGACCATATCTACCGCCAGGCCATCACCAGCGCCGGCACCGGCTGCATGGCGGCGCTCGACGCCCAGCGCTTCCTGGAAGACTAAGGCCTTGCTTGATGTTGACGACGATGATTCCCTCGTCGCCAACATCGGCTTGCTGCATCCCGCCGCCTTTTACCATCAGCAGACGCATATATCATGGCCGGCCCGATCAAAGATTTCAGCGCCCTCAAATCGCTGCGCAAGGAAATCAAGGCGCAGGACGAAGCACGCCAGGCTGCCGCGGCTGAAGCCAAGCGCCGCGCGCAGGAAGCACGGCGCGACGCCGACATCTTCCGCAGCAGCATCGGCGACGTCAAGCCGCTAGCGGTGCCGCCCAAGTTCACCCCCGCCATCCCGCGGCCGTTGCCGATCGCCCGCCAGCACCTGGCCGACGAGCAAGCCGCGCTGGAAGAATCGCTGTCGGACGATTTCAACATCGAAACCCTGCTCGATACCGACGACACGCTCAGCTTCGCCCGTAACGGCATCGGCCCGGACGTCATGCGCAAGCTGCGGCGCGGCCACTGGACCATCCAGCAGCAGCTTGACCTGCACGGCTTGCGGCGCGAAGAAGCGCGCGAAGCGCTGGCCGAATTCCTGCGCCTGGCCGCCAAGCGTGGCTGGCGCTGCGTCCGCATCATCCACGGCAAGGGCCTGGGTTCGGTCAACAAGGAGCCGGTGCTGAAATCCAAGGTGCGCAACTGGCTGGTGCAAAAGGATGAAGTGCTAGCCTTCTGCCAGGCCACCGCATCCGAGGGCGGCTCCGGCGCCTTGCTGGTGCTGCTCAAAGGCCAGCTCTAAATCCTTTCGCGCCGCTCCAGCCTCAATCCCGCGGCAGGCAACATTTGCTTGCCTTGTTGCGCGGGAAAGTCAGCCGCATCGCCACCCGCTGCCCCAGGCCCGCCGCAGTTTCCTGCCTGAGCGCGGCCGCCAGGAAATCCGGCGCCGCGCCCAGCGTGACAAAGCCGAATTTTCGATACAACGCCTGGCTGGGAGCGAACTCCAGGAAAGTCGTCAGGTACAAGGTCGGGATCGCGCGCGCATAACACCAGGCGACGACAGCCGCCAGCAAGCCGCTGCCTATCCCTTGCTTGCCGTAGGCAGGCAGGACATCGAGCTCCGCCAGCAACGCCACCCGGCCATGCATGGCGACGCAGGCAAAACCCAGCACCTTGGCCGCGCCATCTTTTGCCACCCACAACATGCCGGCTGCCTGCGCAGCCATGAGCTTTTCAGGCGCCACCGTCTCCCCGCGCAAATGCAGCGGCAGCAGCCGTTCAGGAAACAGCGTGGCGGCCGCCTGCTCCACCGCGGCCAAAGCCGCAACATCCTCTATCGACGCCTGTTCAATCCGGTAATCCCTCACGCCCGCCCTCCATCCACCGCACATTTCATCACTCGTTGTCGCCCCCATGCTCACACCAAATATCATCGTTAAAACAAATCCATCTGTGGCGTCGGCTTCCGTTCCAAAGGCAGCTGCGGAGGCCTGAACCGAGAGCTGTCCAGCTTGGAGAACGAGCCGCGCTGGACCAGCCCGCAACGCGCCGTCGCTTTCTTGTAGCGCTGCCGCAGGAGATCGGCCCAGATGCCTTCGCCGCGCATGCGCGTGGCGAAATCCGCATTGTAGTCGGCGCCGCCGCGCATTTCCCGGATATGGTTCATGACCCTTTTTGCGCGATCCGGAAAATGGGCATTCAGCCAGTCCTGGAACAAGGGATTCACTTCCCACGGCAGGCGCAGCACGATGTAGTTGGCGCACACCGCGCCGGCCTCCGCTGCCGCTTCGATAATCCGTTCCAGGTCCGGTTCGTTGATGAAGGGGATCAGCGGCGCAATGCTGACGCTGACCGGGATGCCGGCCTCGGCCAAGGTCCTGATCGTACGCAAACGACGCGCCGGCGCAGCGGCGCGCGGCTCCAGCGTGCGCGCAATGGCGGGGTCGAGCGTGGTGATCGTGACCGCCGCCACTGCCTGGTTCTTGGCCGCCATCGCCGCCAGCAAGTCGATATCACGCTCGATCAGCGACGACTTGGTGATCAGCGCCAGCGGATGCTCGCAATCGTGCAAAACCTGCAAGATGCGGCGCGTCAGCCCGAACTCGCGCTCGCACGGCTGATAGGCATCGGTGTTGACGCCGATGGCGATGGTGGCCGGCAGGTAAGACGGCTTGGCCAGCTCGCGCAGCAACAGCTGCGGCGCATTCACCTTGGCAAAAATCCGGCTCTCGAAATCCAGGCCCGGCGACAAGCCCAGGTAGCTGTGCGTGGGCCGCGCAAAGCAATAGATGCAGCCGTGCTCGCAACCGCGGTAAGGATTCAGGGAAACGTCGAACGGCAGATCCGGCGACGCATTGCGGCTGAGGATGCTTTTGGCCTGCTCCTCGGTCACGATGGTGCGCACCGGCGGCGGCCCAAGCGTCTCATCCTCGCCCTCGCCGCTCCAGCCGTCGTCGAAATCCTCGCGCTGGTCGGTTTCGTAGCGGCCTTGCATATTGCTGGTCGCACCTCGGCCTTTGCGCACCACGGCGACGCCCTGGAACTTGATTATCTGTGGAGAACGCTTAGCTTGACTGTCTGACATGGCAACACCAATTACTGTATATATATACAGTATATTAGCGTAAATCAGCTTATTTGCAACAACGAAGGATGCCGGCTGCACGGAAGCTAACGCAAACGACATATAGATCATGTCCCTTGCGTATTCAGGCAAGATATGAACAGGGTGGGCCCCATCGACAAAGGCGCCCGCCCTTTTTACCTCTCGACGACGGAGCTTCCAACCGTCACGTCAAGGCTGCTACTTAATTCTCGTAAATATCCAACTTTGTGCGCAGGCCTCGCGCAGTGGTTTTCACACTCGCTGCATTGCTTGCCGATTGCTATCTCGAATGGCTGTGTTCGTTCGAATCAAACAAATGGCATTGATCCTCCATCACGTCAACCGCAATAGCCTGGTGTAGACGCACCTCTGGATTGCCATATACCTTGATCACGAGCGGCAGCGGCAAGCCGATGTTCAAGTGGATATAGGTTTCGCTGCCGAGCCGCTCGACCACCTCGATCTCGCCGGGAATTGCGCCATGTTCGGACAAGGTCAGATGCTCCGGCCTGATGCCGAGGGTGACGGCCTCGCCCTGTTTGAGCGAACCTGAAGCAGGCGTCCTGACCTTCAATTGGCGCTTGTTCGCCAGCAAAATAGTCGAACAGGCGTCATTCCCTTGGGTGATCGCCTCGGCTTCGATGAAATTCATCTTTGGCGAGCCGATGAAACCGGCGACAAAGCGGTTGGCCGGCCGCGTGTAGAGCTCCAGCGGCGAACCGACCTGCTGTACGATGCCGCCGTCAAGCACCACGATCTTGTCGGCCAGCGTCATCGCTTCTACCTGGTCATGCGTCACATAAATCATGGTCGTGCCAAGCTGCTCATGCAGGCGCGCCAGTTCGATCCGCATCCTGACACGCAGCTCCGCATCCAGATTCGAGAGCGGCTCGTCAAACAGGAAGACTTTGGGATCGCGCGCGATGGCACGTCCAATCGCTACCCGCTGGCGTTGGCCGCCTGACAGCGCTTTAGGCTTGCGATCGAGCAGCGTTTCGAGCTGGAGAATCGTTGCCACGTCGCGCACCCGTTGCGCAATCTCAGCTTTGGTCTTGCCTGCCAGACGCAGCCCGAAGCCCATGTTTTCCGCCACTGTCATGTGCGGGTACAGCGCATAAGACTGGAACACCATTGCCAGTCCGCGCTTGGCCGGTGCGATATCGTTGGCCAGCTGGCCATCGATCCACAGCTCCCCGCTGGAAATCGATTCGAGGCCGGCAATCATCCGCAGCAAGGTAGATTTGCCGCACCCGGAAGGGCCGACAAAGACGCAAAACTCGCCTTCGCGAATATCGAGGTCCACGCCTTTCAGCACCTCAACCTGCTCATATGTCTTTCTTATATCTTTCAACACCACCGAGACCATCTTTTCTTCTCCACGTTGCTTTATATTTAGCGAGTCTTCAGTCCATCATGTTTTGCTGCGCCAGCCTACTTCACGCCGCCCATCGTCATGCCGCCTATCATCCGTTCCGACAGGAAGAGATACAGGATCACGGTAGGAACCGTAACGATCGTGACGCCGGCAAACAGCGAAGCCCAGTCGCCGCCGGAGTACTGCATGGAATTGATGAGTGCATAGAGTCCCAGGGACAAGGTCCTGTTCTCAGGACTGTTGATCAGCACCAGCGACAGCTGGTACTCGTTCCATAGCCAGACGAAGTTCAGCAAAGCCACGGTCGCCACGCCCGGCATGGCCAAAGGCAACATGACATGCCAGAAAACCTGCCAGTCGCGGCAGCCGTCCAGGATCGCCGCGTCTTCCAGTTCATGCGGCAACGAGGAAAAGAAACTCGTCAATACATAAACGGTAAACGGGATCGACAGCGCAATATAGACGACGATGAGACCGGTCAAGGTATCGGCCAGGTGGATATAGGATAAGGTCACGAAGAGCGGCACGAACAGCAGCGGCACAGGAATTCCCATGCCGACGATAAAGAAATTCGTGATCCCTTCCCTGCCGCGGAAGCGCGACCGCGAAAGGACGTATGCCGCGGGCGTGGCGACGATCAGCAGCAGGATGACGGACAGGCACACCACCACAATACTGTTCGAAAAATAGACGCCGAACTGGTTGGTGGTCCAGACCTTCACAAAATTATCGATGCTCCAGGTATCCGGAAGGCGCCAGGGAAACTTGAAGAGGTCACGGTTTTTCTTGAAAGAGGCAATCACGACCCAGGCGAAGAAGAACACCGTAAACAGGCTAGACACAGCGAGCAGCAAGTACGATATGGCTTGCGCAACGCTGAGGTTGCCGGTCCAGCGCGCTTTTTTCGACGACGAGATCCCAGGCTGGCCAGGAGTTTGCTGTAAATGGCTCATGTCAGTACTCCAGCCGTTCGCGCCGCATCAGGCGCCTGCATGCCAGCACGATGACCGTCGTGACCACCAGCATGACAACGCCAATCGCCGTGGCGTAGCCGAGCGCGTAGATCGGCTGGCGCTGGCCGAAGCCCTGGACATACAGGTAGATCGCGGTGGTGTAAAGATTGCTGTCGATATTGGGGCCGCCAAAGGCATATGGAAATTCCATGGTCTTCAAGGCCTGGATCAGCCACAGCACATAGGTGATGGCCAGCACATCCCAGATCATCGGCAAGGTGATGTGGCGGAATGTCTCGACATGGCCGGCGCCGTCAAGGCGCGCGGCCTCGTAGATATCGCTGGGTATCTTGTCTGCTCCCGCCATGATCAGGATCATGAAGAAGCCTGAAGAGAGCCAGACCAGCCCGAGCAGCATCGACCAGAACACGTTTTCCGGGGCGGTCCATGCAATGCCGGCCAGCGTATCAAGCTGCAAGTGCTTCAGCAGGCTGAACAGCAGGCCATAGCGCGGCATGAACAAGAAGGACCAGAAACTGGTGATGGCGACCACGGCGACAATGTTCGGCATGAAAATCGCCGCCCGAAACAGCTTGCGCCAGCGGATCCCTGAATTGATCATCATGGTGTAGCCGAACGCCAGCAAGAACACGGCAACGCCGCCGATCACCATGATCAGCAGCGTGTTGGCGCCGGCCTTCCAGAACACCTCGTCGCCCAGCAGCTTGGCGTAATTGCCCAGGCCGACAAAGCGCCTGGCGTCGCTGAAACCGGAAGTATCAAAAAAACTCAGCACGATGGCTTGTATCGCCGGGGCGATGACAAATCCTATATAGAAGACCAGCGCAGGCAGCAGAAACAAGCCAATCATCCGCTTTCGCATCATTTAGCGTCGCTCCGCTGGTTCTGTGCGACTGCCTGGCCGCTGGCGCGCGCATTCCAGTATTCCTTGGTTTTAGCCTGCAGCGTTTTGACAAAATTTTCCGGCGTGATCTGGCCAAGGAACATCTGGTTGTGCAAGGGCTCGAAGATCGTGGCGTAAAAATCCGGCAGCTTGGTCTGCATGCCGCCGACCAGCGGCGTCAGCGCGGTCGCCTTGCTGGCCTGGGCATATGCGGAAGCAAGCGCACCCGGCCATTTGACGCCTTGGCGCGTCACGCCGACGTTGCCGATTTCGGCGATGGTTTTTTGCGAAGGCTCGCTCAGCACGAACTTCAGGAAATCGATTGCCTGCGTCGTATTCTTCGAATTCTTCAGCACCACAAAACTCAGCAGCGCCGCCTGCAGATCAGTCGCCTTGCCGACGCCGCCCTTGACTGTCGGGAACGGGAAACTGCCCCATGCGAAATCCTTGCCGGCCGAGTCGGCCAGCTCGGTCGGCAGCCACGAGCCCACCAGTTCGGCTACCGTCTCGCCCATGGCAATGGTCTGCTGCCCCTGCGGGTATTGAAAGCCCCTGGCGTCGGCACTGATGCATTTCTTGTCCCACAGTTCACGCTCCATGCCCGAAGCAGCAAGGATTGCCGGATCCGCCCATGCCGCGCCGCTCTTGTCGTCGAGGATTCTGGAAATGGCGCCGGAGCCCTTCAGCCGTTCCACCAGATAGGAAAAATAGAGCGCGTTATAGGATGCGACATTGCTCTCGATCGCCAGCCCGTCGAGCTTCTTGGCCTGGGCTTTTTGACACATCGTCAGCAGCTCGTCCCATGACTGCGGCACCGCGGCGGCGATCTTGGTCAAGGCATCCTTGCTGTACCAGAAATTGACTGTGTTATAGATATACGGAGCCTGGTAAGGCTTGCCGTCCTTCAAGAACAGATCTACCGTCCCTGGCATCAAGACATTGCGCAACGCTACCGAATCGCCCGGCGCCTTGGCATCGAACAGCGTATTGAGCGGGAAGGCCTGGTTTTCGCGCACCAGGCCGGCGGCAATCTGGTCGGCGTCCTGGTCGACCAGATCGATTTGCGAACCGGCGGCAATCGCGCCGCGGACCTTGGTCTGATTCTGCCGGCCGTTCCATACCACCTGGAAAGTCACGCCCGGATTCGATTTTTCGTAGCGGCCGATAATGGTCTTGAGTGCTTGCGCTTGCGGCTCAGCCTCATTCCACATCGACCAATACACCAGCCTGGTCGCGGCAAATGCCGGTTGCGCCGTCAGGCACACCATCAATGCCCCCATGATGTGCGTTGCTACTCTACGGTTTAGCTTTAACATCGGCTCATCTCCCCCTGAATTGCGCCCGCCCGGGGGTATCCCGCGGCGCCAGCACATTGTTGTAAAAATACGGTGCTGATAGCTGTGGCGCGGGGGCTGATTGCCCTTCCCGCCATGCCTCCTCAGTGCCGGAATTAGCCGAATATCAACGGCATATGCGGCTATCGCATATCTCAGAGCAATTGCGATACACCCGGTCGAATCGTAAATTATTTACATAAATAGTCAAATTAAATTTTGTAACCGACTAAAAGTCGATGATTTATCGATAATTCACGATTTTATTTGGTGATTATATTTTTCTTGACCACATTAAAGTAAATAATTTACACTCAAATCAGCGCCGAGAATGCGCCAGGCATGCCGGATCATGCGCGGCAAGGACAACCCACAAGAGGTAACACAATGATTGCTGTGCGCGAAAAAACCATCCTGATAACCGGCGCCGGCGGCGGCATCGGCCAGGCGCTTTGCCAGCTCTTCGGCAGTGAAAAAAACCGGATCATCGTCCTTGACCGCGACCAGGACGCGGTTGCCGCCGTGTGCACTGCCCTGCACGCGCAAGGCGCCACCGCTACCGGAGCGGTGGCCGACATCACTGTCATGGCAAGTGTCATGGCCGCGCTTGAGCCGGCCATGCGTGAAACCGGCCCGGTCGATGTGCTGATCAATAATGCCGGCGGCCTGACCGGCCTGTCGAGTGGCGCGTCTCTGAGTCTGGGAAAAATGACGCCTGAGGTGTGGGCGCAAGACGTCGCCCTCAACCTGAACGGCGCCTTCCACTGCGTTGAGGCGGTGCGGCAAGGCATGATCGCCCAGGGCGGCGGCGTCATCATCAACATCGGTTCCGTAAATTCGCTGATGACTTTTGGCTGCCCGGCATACAGTGCGGCCAAGGCTGGCCTGGCCAGCTATACGCGCGCGCTGGCGACCGAGTTCGGGCAATACAACATCCGCGCCAACACCATCCTCCCCGGCACCGTGCGCACCGATGCATGGGAAACCATGGAAAAAAACAACCCGGGCGTGTTCGAGCAGCTCTTGAAGTGGTATCCATTGCGCCGCATCTGCACGCCCGAAGACGTCGCGCACGCTGCCTACTTCCTGGCATCCGACGCCGCGCGCACGATCACCGGCACCGAGCTGGTGCTGGACGCCGGGCTTACCGCCGGCAACGGCGTCATGGCCGCCGAAATCACCTCCGCCGCATTCTGAGCACCGGCAACATGATACAAGCGACACATCAACCCCTGCGGCTGGAACCGCTGGAAAGCTCCTGGCTCAACAGCCAGTTCAAGGGCTGGCCGCTGGGGGCCACGGCACTGCGTGTGCGCGATATCGCCGAGCAGGGGTGGAATGCCCTGTGCGAGGACGTCGGCTTGCCTATAGCCGCCGACAGCGGCTGGGCCATCGAAAAGCTGAGCGAGCAGCAGGCGCATATGCGCGTGCCCGCAAGCTGTCCCCTCGCCGTGGGCGACCTGGTCGGCTGCGGCATTTCCCATCCTTACAGCACATTTGACAAACGGCAGTGGATCGCTCTAGTCAATGACAATTATGATGCCGTTTCCGCCATCCGGACCTTTTTTTGATCATGACATTTTCCGACACCTCTTCCGACCTGTTCAACCTGATCCGCTCGCGCCTGCCCGAACTGGCGGATGCGCAACAGCGCGTTGCGACCACGATCCTGAACGACCCCGAATGGGCCATGCAAGCGCATGTCTCGGAAATTGCCCGGCGCTCTGAAGTCAGCGACCCGACTATCGTGCGCTTCTGCCAGGCGCTAGGCTTTCGCGGCCTGCGCGACTTCAAGCTGCGCATCGCGCAGCAGGTCGCGCTTGGCAGTTCCGCGCTGCACCGGACGGTCACTGCAGACGATTCCGCGGCAGAACTGATCGGCAAAGTCTTGCATAGTTCGGCCGACATACTGCTCGACGTCGAACGTCAGTTATCGCCTGCCCTGGTCGAGCAAGCCATAGAAAAACTTGCCAATGCGACGCGCGTGGATTGCTACGGCGCCGGCACCACCTCCGGCTACATTGCTGCCGACACGCAAGGCCGGCTGTTCCGGCTGGGACTGAATGCGCAATCGTATACAGACGCCAACATGCAATTGTTTTCGGCGGCCACGCTTGGCAGCAATGATGTGGTGATCGCGGTTTCCCATTTCGGACGCATGCCGTTCTTGCTGGAAGCCGTGGCCGTTGCCCGCGAACAGGGAGCCACGGTGATCGGCATTACCCAGCCCGGGACTCTGCTGGCAAGCGCCTGCGACCTGCCCCTCACATTTTCCCTGCCACCGTCGGTCAACGTCTACGTCGGCAGCGACTCATGCGTCGCCCACCTGTCGATCCTGGACGTGCTCATCGTTGGCGTCGCCTTTCGACGCGGCGCGGCCGGCGTCGGCCAGCTCAAGCGCTTGCAGGATATTCTTTCTCCGCACGGGCTGGACGTTTTTCCGCAGCCTAAAAACAAGAAAAAACCTTAGCCATGAATACTTTGACCCCGAGCCACGCTGATCACCACCTTCTTATCCGCGGCGGCAGCATCGTGGATGGCACAGGCAAACCAAGATATCAGGCAGACATCCGGATCGTCGGAGATCGGATTGCCGAAATCGGCATGGACTTGCCGGTGTCCGGCGCCGCCGTACACCAGGCGCATGGCCAGATCGTCTCGCCAGGCTTTATCGACGCCCATACCCACGACGACCAGGCGCTCTTGTCGACACCGGAAATGCTGCCGAAAATCAGCCAGGGAGTGACCACGGTCATCATCGGCAACTGCGGCATCAGCCTTGCGCCGCTGGTGCATGCCAACGCGCCCTCCCCGCTGAGCCTGCTGGGCGGTACCGACAAGCACATCTATCCAACCATGCGTTCGTATGTCGAGGCCGTCAGAGCGGCCGGCCCTGCCATCAATGCCGCCGCACTGGTCGGCCACTCCACACTGCGTGTTTCAGCCATGGCCGATCCTTATGGCGCAACCAGCGACGCGGAGCTGGCGGCCATGTGCGCCCTGCTGGAAGAGGCCATGGCCGCAGGCGCCGCAGGCTTCAGTTCCGGCCTGTACTATCCGACAAATTCTGCCGCAACCATCGACGAAGTAGTCGCGCTGGCGACGATCGCGTCGAAGGCAGGCGGCATCTACGCGACGCACATGCGCAGCGAGTTCGAAGATATTCTCGAAGCAATGGACGAGGCTTTTGCAACAGGGCGGCGGGCGGACATCCCAGTCATCCTGTCGCATCACAAGTGCGCCGGCCATGCAAACTGGGGCCGCACGGTCCAGACCCTGGCGAAAATCGACGATGCCCGCCGCGAACAGCGCGTCGCCTTGGACGCCTACCCCTATATCGCCGGCTCGACCGTGCTCGACAGCAATTACGTCGACGACATCACCGACATCATGGTGACCTGGTCAAGCTCGCACCCCGAAATGACCGGACGTTACCTGGGTGCGATTGCAGCCGAATGGCGCTGCACCCAGAAGGAAGCCTGCGATCAGCTCCAGCCAGGCGGCGGATGCTATTTCCAGATGTGCGAAGAAGACGTCCAGCGCGTGCTCTCCTATCCGCATACGATGATCGGCTCCGATGGATTGCCGCACGACCAGCATCCGCATCCGCGCCTGTGGGGAACCTTCCCCCGTGTGCTAGGCCATTATTCGCGGGACCTGGGGCTATTCTCGCTGGAAGAGGCGGTGCGCCGGATGACAGGCCTGCCAGCCGCCGAATTCCGCCTGCGCGACAGAGGACTCCTCGCTCCCGGAAAATTCGCAGATCTTGTGGTATTCGACCCGGCCCGCATCAAGGACCGGGCGACCTTCGAAGCCCCCTTGCAAACGGCGGACGGCATCGACCTTGTGATTGTCAATGGCCAGGTTTCCTACGAATCGAAAACTGGCGTGACAGCGCGCCGCAGCGGACGCTTCCTGAGCAGGCACGGCGCCGACGTCCACAAATAATAGGGCGTTTCCCAAGGAGTCCGATCCTGCATGAGCGTATCGGCTTTCATGAATCAATATTATTTGTCGGCCAAGCCAGCTAAATGAAACATGAATTAGCCGCCCGCCGGGACGGCTCCACAACGTCAGCCATCGGATCGCCGGCTGACCATTAAAGAGGGAAATAAATGAAAGCTGAAAATCTGAAAATCGGTAATCACGACGGCCTCTGTCGACCAAAGCTAGTCCTTCAAAAAGTCGCCGGATGCAAACAGGGTGGAAGCGCGGCACTGCTCATTGGCTTGCTGGCGGCGCTATCCGGCCACGGTGCGGCGGCCACCACGCCTTTGATTTCGCAATCGGTTGTGGGCGGCGCACAGGGACAAACCCTATTCGCCGCAAGGCCGCCAATGGGTTTCACCACCTGGGCCCGTTTCATGTGCAATGCCCAGGCTGCGTTGCCGGCCGCTACGCCGCTGCCGGCGAATGCGCCTCTCAATCAGGATCTTGGCAATCCCAGGAAATCACACTACTCGTTCCAGCATTTCATGCTCGACCAGGCGCAGGCCTTGGTCGACACCGGATTGAAAGATAAAGGTTATACGCAACTGAATGTCGATGACTGCTGGATGGACAAGGAAGAACAAGGCAGCGCCCACGCTCTCCAGGGTGGACGGGCATGGGTGTATGGCAACTGGTGGACCCTGAATAATCCGTCTCAACCGCAATCCCCGTCCAATAACTACAGTAATTTTCTGCAAGCGAATCAGCCCGGATTTGACAGTGACCTGAGCAATTATGTTGCCTACATCCATAACCTGGGAATGAAGGTCGGCCTGTATAGCAGTTCCGGCCAGACAACCTGTCAGGTCTATCCCGCTTCCGGCGGCAATGAATCAAATGATGCTGCCGCGTTTAAAAAATGGCGGATAGATTTTTTAAAGTATGACAACTGCGGCGCAGGCGGTGGCGGAACCAAAGCGAACGTCCAGACGATGGCTGCGGCACTGGCCGCCAAGCCGGCCGCCGGCAATAGCCCGCAAATTCTATTCGACATTTCACTGCCTGCAGCGTTTGACCAGCAAAGCTCGCAGTTCTATGACGTCATGGATTTCGTCCGCGGCTACGGGCAAATGTGGCGCGTCAGCGGCGACATCGCAAATTATTCGGTTGACCCGGCAACCGGTTACGCAGTAGACCCGTGGACCACATCGGGCGGCTATGACGCCGGCATTTATCCCAGCTTCCGGCAAGCGGCAAATCTTGCCCGGTATGTTGCACCGGCACGCTGGAACGATCCCGATCAATTGCTGATTGGCGACAACGGGCAAACTGCCGACGAAGAACGTAGTCAATTTGCGTTGTGGTCGATCCTGGGCGCGCCCCTGATTCTAAGTACCGACATCAGGAAACTGACGACCGCCAACCTGAACGACATCGGACACGCTCCGATGTACAACGCGAAGGAGCATCTTGACGATCATTTCCGCTCCGCGCTGAAAACTCTTTCCAATACAGAAATTATCAAGGTGGATCAAGATCCGCTTGGAGCCGGCGGCTATATTGCCTGGCAATCTGCCGCGGCCGCCGATTCTGGAATGGACATCGTGGTGAAGCCACTTAACAACCGCGATACCGCAGTTGTCATCTTGAACAAGGGGGCAAGCCCGTCGCCCGCCGCAACGTTCAACCTGGCCACACTTGGCTATCAGACGGCCGGAACCGCGGGCACGAACGTGGTCATCAAGGATCTTTGGTCGGGGACCAGTGTTTCTTCCGTCGCGAATACGTTCAACGTACCGTCCCTGCCGGCACACGGCAATGCCATGTATCGGATATCGGTCAGCGTTAACCGGGCCGCCGCCGGCATCGCGCCGACCGGCCCCATATTCGTCAACGAAGCGACAAACCTTTGCCTTTCCGGCCATGGCGACGGCAATTCACTCACAATTGAAAGCTGCAACGGCGGACAACAGCAAATATGGCAGCGAGATTTGAAAAATCACCGCATCTGCCTGCTTGGACAAGCGTCCTGCCTGACTGCAGATAGAGGGCAGGCAGTATTGGCAAAACTAGACTTGACAAATCAGGGCCAGGATTTTACTTATTATCTCAACGGCATGCTGGTCAATGCCGTTCCGGCCACTGGAGCAGCAGTTCCGCCATATCCGCCAATTGGCAGCACACAATGCCTGGATATTTCTTACGGCCGGCTCACGCCTGCTTCGACGGTCGCGATTTATTCATGTAACAGCGGTGTCCCGCCTACGGATCAGACAATTCCGGCGCAGATAAACCAGCTCTGGTCGGCACCTGGGGCTTCTGACAAATCTGCAACGGCTTCTACCAGCTAGTTCGAAGCAGGCTCGACCACATTTTTGGTGTGGTCGAGCACTCTCGCGGCCAGCGAGCTTTCACCTCTTCATTGCAAGGCCTGCAGCAACAGCTGCCGCACCGCCGCCGTCATCTGCGGCTGGCGTTCGCCCTCGATCATTCCGATCACGCGTGCCGGCGCGCGGTAAGGCAAAGGCAGAACTGCCAGCGCCGGATCGCGCATCCAGTCGGCATGCTTCAGCAGCGGCAGAATCGCGATGCCGACGTTCTGCCGCACCAGGTCGACGATGGCCGCCACCGAATTGACTTCCATGATCTCATCCGGCTTCACCCGCAGCCGCCGCAATGCCTGCTCGATCTTGGCGCCGGTCGGCGCCTGGCGCTTGAAGCGGATGAAGGGCTGGCTTTTCAGCAGCGGCGTCACCTCGGCGCGCGGTCCCGCCACCCTTGCACTGGCGACCAGCACCAGCGGCTCTTCATACAAAGGGGTCCAGCGCATGCCGTCGGATGCTTCGCGCGTGACCTCGACCACGATGGCGGCGTCGATGGCGCCGCTGCGCACCTGCTCGGCAAGGTCGTCATTCGGACCAAGCAACAGCCGCACCTTGAGCGCCGGATAACGCTGCTTCAGATGCACCAGGTTTTCCGACAGAAAACCCATGGCCGAGATGATCGCACCCACGGTAATCGCGCCGGCCAGTTCTGCTCCGGCGTCCGCATCGGCGAGCATGGCTTCATACGCAGCCAACACCCGTTGCGCATGCGGCACCAGGTCGCGGCCGGCGGAATTAAGCTTGATGACGCGGCGCGAGCGGTCAAACAGGCTACGCCGGAATTCGACCTCCAGTGCGCGCATCTGCTGGCCGACCGCGGCCTGGGTCAGAGCCATGCGGTCGGCGGCTGCGGCAAAAGAGCCATGCTTTTCGACCGCCAGGAAAGTACGCAGAAAACGGATCGTGCTCAATGGCGCCACCTTGCCTGAAAGTTTTATTGGTTACATAACCTAAACCTTTTCTTTAGCTACTGCAAACTAAAATAAACTAGTCTTTTTCCAAAGCGAGGATGACAATATACAGCTTCCGCTCAGCAAGCAATGCCGCCGTAGCTGTCCCTACAAGAACGCGCCGAGCAGAGAAGTTCACCCAATACTTATATCGCCGGAGGTCTTCCGCATGCATTTTCCCGCCATCTCTCGATTCTTGTCCTGTCAGGCTTTGGCGCTGACCGTCATTGGCATTGCAGCCATCATCCCGGCTACTGCCCAGGCCGCAGAAAGCTGCGAGGCGCTGGGCAAATTCCAGAAAGCCAGCCTTGTCATCAGTTCCGCCAGCGCCCAGGCCGCCGGCGCATTCCAGATCCCCGGCAAACCGGAAAACGTCAAGGCCAACGCCGCGCTCCCTGCGTTTTGCCGAGTGGTCGGAACAGTCGCGGCGGGAAAAAATTCAAGCATCGGCTTTGAACTATGGATACCGCCGGCGGCGGCGTGGAACGGCAAGTTGCTGGTAGTCGGCAACGGCGGCTATGTCGGCGCAATTCAATATCACGAACTGGAGCCAGCCATCCGGCGCGGTTACGCGGTCGTCTCCAGCGACAGCGGACATGTCGATACCTCAGCCTACCGCCATGAGACCCTGCAGTGGGGCGCCGACCATCCCGAAAAGATCGCCGACTGGGCCGAGCGTTCCACCCACGTTGCGGCTGAAGCAGCGAAGGCGCTGGTCAAGCAGTTTGAAGGCAGGAACGCCGGCAAATCCTACTTTTTCGGCTGCTCCACCGGCGGCGGCCAGGCGCTGATGGCGGCTCAGCGCTACCCACAGGATTTCGACGGCATCATCGCCGGCGCACCCGGCTTCCGCCGCAGCGGACTGAACGAGGGCTTTCTCTGGATGGCGACGCAAAACATGAAATCGGCGGCCGGCTATATTCCTCCGGCCAAACTGCCCTTCATCAACCAGGCTGCCATCGCTGCCTGCGGCGCCGGCGACGGCGTGATTGACGATCCGCGCCGCTGCCGCTTCGATCCGGCGGCAATGCAGTGCAAGAACGATGTCGACGGGCCGTCCTGCCTGACCGGCGCGCAGATCGCCACGCTCAAGAAAATGTACAGCGGCGCGGTCAACGCCCGCAGCGGCGAACAGGTCTATCCGGGCTGGCCGGTCGGCAGCGAATTCGGCTACGCCGGCGGCTGGGGCTATGCCATCGAAGGGCCGCAGCCGTTCCGGCTGGAATTTTTCCGCGACTGGGTATTCAAGGACAGCCAGTGGGATTGGCGCACTTTCGACTGGGACAAGGACCTCGGCATCGTCGACGCCGTCATCGGCCGCACCGTGGACGCGACCGATCCGGATCTGAGCGCCTTCAAGAAACATGGCGGCAAGCTGATCCTCTATCACGGCTGGGCCGACCCGATCGGCAACGCCTACGACACCATCAACTACTATGAAAAGATGGCAGCCAAGACCCACGATGCGCCAAGCTTTGCGCGGCTGTTCCTGATGCCAGGCATGGGCCATTGCCGCGGCGGCGTCGGACCGAACGCATTTGACGCCATCGGCACGCTGGATCAATGGGTCGAAAGCGGCCAGCCTCCGACCAAGATGATCGCGCTGAAATCGGCCGCCACCGATGGCACCGGCGGCCTGGCGAGCGGTGCGCCGGAGCAGGCGCAAGGCAAGACCCGGCCCATCTGCGCCTATCCGCAGACAGCAAAGTATCGCGGCCAGGGCAGCCGCGACGATGCCGCCAGTTTTGTTTGCAGCAAGCCGCTCTAGTGTCGTGTCCTGCCTCATCTGGCGGGAAGATCGCTAAAGATTTCGATAGCCGCTTGCCGCCCGCTGTAGTCCAATCATGTCATCAATATCCTGGCATGCTGTCTCCCGGCGGGCCGGGATGCTGTAATCTATCGGGACGGCCAGCAAGATTTACTGCAAGAATGGCAACACATGTCAATCGATGTGCGCTCTGGCCGGACGCACGATAAAAGCCGCGGGATAAACATGCCGGATGTCACCGTCGATACCTTGCTGAATACGCCGACGATCGCTGTCAGGGACGTTTGCTGCCTCGGCACTTGCAAGCACAGAAGCGCAGCGGAATGCGCCAGCGCCACGCAGCTGGTGTTTCCCTACCGCGGCGTCTACATGCGCCATGTCGGCAGCGACAACGCCATCGCCGACGCCAACCAGGTGCTGTTCTTCAATGCCGGCCAGGAGTACCAGGTCAGCCATCCGGTGGCCGGCGGCGACGCCTGCCTCTCGATCTCGATCGATGCCCCCCTGCTGCTGGAGCTGATGCCTGCGGAATTATTGGAAACACGGCAAAAGCCTTCCTTCAAACGTCAGCAGCAGCGCATCGATCCACGCGCCCAGGCGCTGGTGGCGCTGCTCAGGCACAGCTTGCGCAACGGCGCCATCGAAACGCTGGAAGCAGAGACCCTGATGTTCACGCTGGTGCGGCGGGCCATGGGCTTGAATGCCAAGTACGCTTCCAGCGCCAGCCATGGGCAGCGCAAGCTGGCCGAAAGAACCAAGCTGGTGCTGACCAGCGATCTGTCGCGGCGCTGGACGTTGGCGGAAATCGCGGCGGAAACCGGCGGTTCTCCGGTTTACCTGACGCAGGTATTCCAGCAGGTTGAAGGCATGCCGCTGTATAAATACCAGATGCAGCTGCGGCTGGCGCGCGCGCTCGATCTGCTGCACCAGTACGACGACCTGTCCGCCCTCGGCCTCGACCTCGGATTTTCCAGTCACAGCCATTTCAGCGCGGCCTTTCGCCAGGCCTTCGGCAGCTCGCCGTCTGCCTTCAAGCAAACCGTGGCACAGCGTTAGCGCGCAAGCCTGGCCGACGCACATTCGTCCGCGCCATGTCACTAAAGAATTCGATAGCCGCCTTTTCCCCCGCGTAGTCCAATGCACTTACCCGGCTTTCGGGTATTTCTGGAGACGCATCATGAACGAACAAACCTGCGCTGCATGCGATTACCCACTGGACAATGCCAGGATCCTGGTCTACATCGGCGGCAAACCGGTCGAAGTCTGTTGCGAGGAATGCGCGACTAAACTGCGGCAGGCCGAACAATCGGCCAAGGCTGCCCAGCGGTCAGATGGGAGCTGAACAGGGAAATGCGTGAGCACTGGAGCTCGCTCCGATAACCGGATTTTCACAGAAGAGAGATCAACGATGATGAACCACAAAGAAAAAGCAGAATACTTCCACCAGCTGCATATCCCCCGCCAGCCCCTGGTGCTGTTCAACATCTGGGATGCCGGCAGCGCGAAAGCGGTGGCCGCAGCGGGCGCCAAGGCCATCGCTACCGGCAGCTACTCGGTGGCCAGCGCCTACGGCTACGACGATGGCGAGAATGTTCCTCTCGATACGGTGATCGCCAACCTGGAGAGAATCGTGCTGTCCACCGACCTGCCGGTCACCATCGATCTCGAGAGAGGCTATGGTGAAACGGCAGACGAGCTGGCCGCATCGATAGAACGGACCATTCGCGCAGGCGCAATCGGCTGCAATATCGAGGACAGTCTGCCAGGAGACGGGAAATTGCGTTCAGTCGAAGCACAGGCGCAGAGGATCCGTCAGGCACGGATAGCCGCCGACGGCCAGAAACTGCCTTACTTCATCAATGTGCGCAGCGATGTATTTTTCCAGGGTCTGCCGGCAGAACAAAATGAGGCAATACTAGCCTGCGCAATCGAACGCGCCCAGGCCTATGCCGAAGCCGGCGCCAACGGCATCTTCGTGCCCGGCCTGGCGGACGAAAAACTGATTGCGCGGCTGGCGGCTGCCTCGCCGCTTCCTCTCAACCTCATGGTCAATGAAAGGACGCCGTCATTGAAAAACCTGGCGGAGGCCGGCGCTGCCCGCCTCAGCTACGGTCCGGATCCCTATCTGCGCATGATGAAGGCGCTGGGAGCCGCGGCGAGGGATGCGATCTCCATCCAGCATTGAAACAAGAACGGACGTAGGGTGGGCACGCGTGCCCACGCGGACTTGCCGCATGACGCGTGGGCAGAAAACCTGCCCACCCTACCCCACTGCCTTTAGCCTACCTTGGTGAACTTCCAGCTCTGATTGCCGCCGCCATTGTCGTCCCACAGCGTGATGGCGGAGACGTTGCTGCTGCCGTAGCTGGTGGGCGAGGTGCCAGAGTTATTGTCGTCGATCACACGTCCGCTCTGCACGCCGCGGATGCCGTAGCTGACGCCATCCGGGCGCGGCACCAGCGCGAACTGCTGGTTGGCGCCGCCATTGCCCTGCCAGATTTCCAGCGCTGTGCCGTTGGCAGTCTGCTGGCCGGTCACGTCCATCACCAGGCCGCTCTTGATATTGGCCAGCTGCCAGGAACCGTTGCCGGCGATGGTCAGGCGCCATTGCTGCTCCTGGCCGCCGCTGGCAGCGGCAATGCCAAGCCGGGTTCCGGCAGCGGTGCCGCCCTGGTAGCTTCCCAGCATCAGGCTGCTGATCGCGCTGGTGATGGTATACACGCCATTGTTGACGAGGGCGGGAATAAAGCGCCACTGCTGACTGAACGGCCATTGCTGCGTCGGATCGTCGGCCGCGTTGACCACGATATTGGCGACCGCGCCGGAGGAAGAAATGGTGGTCGCAGATTTCGAGGCGCCGTTCACATCCAGCAACAGCCGGCTTTGCTTGACCGTCAGGGTGTAGATGCCAGTGCTGACGCCGCTCGCCTGCCAGCTCTGGTTGGCGCCGCCATTGGCGCCATACAGGATCACCGATGACCCCGCCGTTGAACTGTTGTTGGCTACGTCCAGCACCGTACCGCTGCTGGCGTTGGCGATCTTCAGGTTGCCGTAGCTGTCAGTGGTGACGGTCCAGCCTTGGCTGGCCGCCGCGCTGAGCGGCTGCAAGCCGGGATAGGTGTAAGTAGAACCCGCCACCGCCGGCAGCACGTCAAGATACAAGCCGCTGTTGACGTTTTGCAGGAAGTAAGTGGTGTTGACGACCGGCGGCGGCACCGCGGCGCTGCTGACCGGGCTGGTGATATTCTGCGGTAAGGCGCTGCTGCCATAGAAACTCAGGCCGCCGGCGTTGCCCTGGGTTAATTCAAACACCACGATGGCATTGCTGCCGCTGTTGAGCCATACGCCCGGGCAGTACAGGCGCGTCTGCGGACCGGCCGCAGGCCAGTAGCGGCCGAGGTTGCGGCCGTTAACGAATACATAGCCGGTACCCCAGGCCGACATGTCGATATACATGTCTTGCGGTGTCGCGATGCTGATGCTGGCCTTGGCGAAAAAGGGCTGGCCAGCCGCCGGCGCCGCCGTGCTGAAAGCCAGCGCGGCGATCTGGCTGGCCGACAGCGGCGACAGCGTCATGCTCCAGTTGGCGAGTGCGACGCCGTTGGCGTAGACATTGCCGGACAGGCCCTTGCCCTCTGCATTCATCCCTGCCGCGCCATAGTTGACACGGCCGAACGGCAGACAGACGATCTGCAGCGTAGCGTTAGACGCCGCATTGCTGATCGTCAGCGAAGTATTCGCCGCCAGCGCGCCATTGGCAATCGTGCTGAGCACCGCCCCGGGCACCCGCACGCCGTTGACAAAAGCCAGGGCATAGTCAGGCGCGCGGTCAAAGGTGATCTTGATGTTGCCGCCGGCGGCCGGCAGCGTGGTCTGGTAGACCGCGACCCCGGAGGGATAGATGCCGGCGCCGGCCGGCTGGTTCTTGTTGAGCGCCAGCGCCATCGCTTCCAGCGTTAGCGGCTGCGCATTCTGGATATTCAGGCTCATGCCGGACAGCAAACTGCTGAAACTCAGCTGGCTGGCTGCCACCGCTGCCACGTCGCCGTCATTGATATGGGCGATGCCAGCTGGCGCGCCGGCAAATGGAACGCTGTAGGAGGCGTTGGCGACATACGCTCCCTGGATCGGATAGAAGTTGGGATTGGCGGCGCCGGACTCGGACACCGGCGCGCCATAGTCGTACGAAGTCATCGGCGGCTGGCAGGACGAATCGCTGACACCGTTGGCGCCGGCGGTGAAGCCGAAGTTGGTGCCGCCGTGCGCAACATACAAGACAAAGGAGCATTTGGCAGTGGTCAGGGACGTGACCTGGTTGACGAAATCGCCCACGTGCACGGTTTGCTTGGCGTCCCCCCAGGCGCAAATCCAGCCCGGATAGCATTCCGCGCCAAACGCGCCGACCCCGTAATTGCTCGCGGCTGTGACATAGTTGCCGGCCGAGGAACCGTCCGCCGTCATGCCATACGCAGTATTCGCCGGCAAGGTGATGTTGTTGTTCTTGAAGCCGCTGGCCCAACCGTCGCAGACGCAGAATTTTTCCGCATAGCCCAGCGCCGTCAATTGCTGCGCGATCGCGTTCGGGTAAGTGCCATCGTCAGGTGACCAGGAAGTGTATTCATTCTCCACCGCCACCAGCATGATGGGGCCGCCGGCCGACAGCGTGCGGCCTTTGACCACATTGTTGTACAGCGCGCTGTTCCACTTGTTGACCGCCGCCATGTAATTGGGGAAATTGCCGCGTATCTGCAAATTGCCGGACCCGTCGCGGAACTGCGGATCGGCCAGCATGCGCGGCGGCAGTCCGCCGAAATCCCATTCGGCGCACACGTAGGGCCCCGGACGCAACAGCACCCACATGCCATTCTGCGCGCACAGGTCGATGAAGTGGCCGATGTTCTTGTCGGCCGAGGTGAAGTCGAATGTGCCGTCGGACAATTCGTGGAAATTCCACATGACGTACAGCGAGATCGTGTTACAGCCGAGCGCCTTGATCATCTTGATGCGGTGGTCCCAGTACTGGGACGGCACGCGCGCCGGATGGATTTCGCCGCCGAAGAACTGGAACGCCGCGCCATCCATGAACCAGTTGCCGCTGCCGTTCCAGCTCAGGGAATGATTGCCGCCGCTGGCGAACACCGCATTGCCGCTGCCCGCCGCTGCAGCCGCCAGCGCCTTCGCCGTCGGCGCGCCAGATGAACTGCTGTCGCTGCCGCCAACACCGCAGGCGGTCAGCAAGGGAGTGACTACGGCATAGCCCAGAAAATCTCTTCTCTTCATTGCAGGTCTCCTTTTTATTGTCGCGACACTGCGCATGCCTTGCAAATGTAAAACCAGACTGCAGCAGCGCCGTGGTAACAATCAAGCGCCCATGGCAATGCCGGCACGCGGTCCCGATGACTGCAGATAGTAGTCAGGGTGCGGCAATCAATCCAATGAATTTTTGCTGCGCATGAATACCGGTTTCGGCATCGTTGCCGGTTGCGCTGCAACAAACAGCAGCAGGCGCCGGCTGCTTCGCCGGCCTGAACCAAGGGGATACGCGCGTGACGTCGCAGCGCTCAGGAAAGCGCCGCCGGCTGTTGCGTCAGCCGGCTCTCACAGCGGCTTGCGCCAGACGCTCGCCAGCCATGGCTGCTGTTCGCGCGGCAAGCCGGCAGGCCGGTAGTAATGCTCCAGTTCGACGAATCCGGCAGTCGTCATGAAGCCCTGCCAGGCAGCGAGATCGTGATAGCTGCCGTAGCGCCCGTGATTCCAGCCTTCTTCATTGCTGCCGCGCGGGTTGGAGCTGAACAGCACGCCGCCGGGCTTGAGCGCGGCATGGAACTGCAGCAGCACGCGCGGCAGTTCCTGGCTCGGGATATGGAACAGCGCAGCGTTGGCGAAGATACCGTCGAAGCGATCGCCGGGAAGATCCAGATGAAGAAAGTCCTGATGCCAGACCTCGCAGCCGCTATCGGCACGCGCCATATCGACGAAGCGGACAGCGCCCTCGACGCCGATGGGCGTGTGGCCAAGCTTGCTGAAGGTGCGCAGATCGCGGCCCGGACCGCAGCCGACATCGAGGATGGTGAACGGCGCGGCGCCGTCGATATGGCGCAGCAAGGCGGCGATATTCTGGCTGACGTCATGGTCGCGCGTGCCTTCGCGGAAATCTTCGGCGCGCAGGTTGTAATGCTCCAGCGTGAGAGCGGCAATTTTTTCCAGGTCGGCGGGCAAGAGGTTCATGAGACGTACTGTAGCGCATCCGGACAGGAGGCGTCCAGCGGCGGGCAGCACCAGCTTCCCCCGGTGGCACTACAGGCGAATCCGCAAGACCCGCAAAACATGCAGCAATGGCAGGCAAAGGAAAATGGCCATGGCGCTGCTGGCAACGCTCCAGCCCAAGGCGTAATGATAGTCGCGTGGAATGGCGTGCAAGGACAAGGCCATGCCGCGCACCAGTCCCAGGAAAACGAAATGCGCTGGGAAAATGATCAGTGTGTTTTCCGAAAGCCAGTTGGCGATTCTCGATGCTGGCAATAATTTTGCGATTGCCAGCGTCGCGCCGATCCCCAGCAGCGAAACCGGCAGGTAGAGCGCCGGCCGGGAACCGAAATACATGGTAGCGAGGTCAACCTGGTCATTCAAGGAGCCGGCCCAGACCAGCAGCAGCGATGCAAACAGCCCGAGCAGGATCAGCTGCCCGATCCCGGCCCTGCCGAACCAGCCATGCTCGCGCGCCAGCTGCCCGAGCGCATAAAAGGACAGCGCCACCCACATGCTGTCCAATCCCAGCAGCAGCCTGTAGGACGGCTGATTGCAGAACAGCGTGACGGCAATCCCGAGCGCGACGAAACAGCAAGCCGCAACTGCCGCCGTCAGCCGCTTGCGTACCAGCTGGTACAGGATGGCTGTCATGATCAGACAGGGGAAAAACCAGAGCGGCGGATCGATATAGAGATCCGTCTCCAGGCCGGTCAGCAAGCCGATGAGAGGCTGATACCAGGCGCGGCCGGCCGACAATATGGCTTTTTCACCGATATTGCGGGTAAGCAGCCAGTAGCCGAAGGCGAAACAGAAAAAGAAAAGATAAGGCACGGCCAAGGTCCGCAGCGTTCTCTTTACATTGCCATGCACGCTCTGCTGCAGCTTCTCCGGCTTGAGCAAAAAACCTGAAATGAAAAAGAACAGCGGTACGTGAAAGCTGAATATCAGCCGCGTCAGGTACTCCGGCAAGCCCTTGCTATGGCCGATGACGATCAGGACGATGCCGATTGCCTTGGCGTTGTCGATGAATACATGGCGCCCGGACGGATCATTGGCGGGCGGTCGCTGATCGTGCATCGGCAAAACCTTCATCTAGACGGTGGCAGGGAACGGCAAGATCGCATCCGGTTTGGCGCTCAGTATTACGCGCATGAATTCGGATTGAATCCGCGCCAGCGCCTGTTCCGACTCCGCCTCGAAGCGCATCACGATCACCGGCGTGGTATTGGACGAGCGCGCCAGGCCGAAGCCATCGGCATATTCGACACGCAAGCCATCAATCTTGATGATCTCTTCTGATCCGGGAAATCTCGCCTCGTCCTGCAATTTCTCGATCAGTGAGAAGTTCTCGCCTTCCGCCAGTTCCAGTTGCAGCTCCGGCGTGCTGGAGGATTGCGGCAAGGCGTTCAGCACTGCCGACGGATCGCTTTCCCGGCTGAGCAGCTCCAGCAGGCGCGCGCCGGCATACATGCCATCGTCAAAGCCATACCAGCGGTCCTTGAAAAAGACATGGCCGCTCATTTCGCCGCCCAGCGGCGCGCCGGTTTCACGCATCTTGGCCTTGACCAGCGAGTGACCGGTCTTCCACATCAGGGGCTTGCCGCCATGCCTGGCGATCCACGGCGCCAGGTGGCGCGTGCATTTGACGTCATACAGGATTTCGCGGCCCGGGTGGCGCGTCAGCACATCGGCGGCAAACAGCATCAGCTGGCGGTCCGGATAGATGATCTGGCCGTCTTTGGTGACCACGCCAAGGCGGTCGCCATCGCCGTCGAAGGCCAGGCCGATTTCTGCATCGGAATTCTGCAAGGCGCGAATCACATCCTGCAGGTTTTCCGGATGGGCAGGATCGGGATGATGGTTAGGGAAAGTGCCGTCCACTTCGCAAAACAGTTCCTCGACTTCGCAGCCGAGCGCACGGTACAGCTCGCCGGCAAACGCACCGGCGACGCCGTTGCCGCAATCGATCACGATCTTCATCGGCCGCGCCAGCCTGACATCGCTGACAATCCGCTGCAGGTAGGCATCCTTGATGTCGTGCCGCCGGTAACTGCCGTTGCACGCGGCCACGGTCGCCCCGGCGCTGCCATTGGCGATGGCTTGATAAAGCTGCTGGATAGTCTCGCCATGAATCGCTTCCCCCGCCAGCACCATCTTAAAGCCATTGTAATCGGGTGGATTATGGCTGCCGGTGACCATGATGCCGGACTGCGCGCCAAGTACATGGGTCGCGAAGTACACCATGGGAGTCGCCACCACGCCAAGGTCGATGACGCCCACGCCGGCATTTTGCAAGCCCGTGACCAAGGCGGCGCTCAGTTCCGGTCCTGACAACCTGCCGTCGCGCCCGACAATCACGACGCTTTCGCCTTTGGCGCGAGCAGCGATGCCGAAGGCCCGGCCGATCTGGCGCGCAATCCCTTCATCGAGCGTGGCGCCGACGACGCCGCGAATGTCATAAGCCTTGAAAATGGATCTGGATAATTGCAGCATGTTATTCCCCAAAATGAATGCCTTAACAGCGTTTATAAATGTCCTCGAAGCGCACGATGTCGTCCTCTCCCAGGTAACTGCCTGACTGCACCTCGATCAGGTGCAGCGGCAATTTCCCGGGATTTTCCAGGCGATGCTTGACGCCGATCGGAATATACGTAGATTCATTTTCGGTAAGGAATTTCTCTTCTTCGCCGCAAACAATGCGCGCCGTGCCGCTGACCACCACCCAATGCTCGGCACGGTGGTGATGCATCTGCAGCGAGAGTTTCCCGCCCGGATTCACGGTAATCCGTTTCACCTGGAAGCGGTCGCCGGCATCTATGCCTTCATAACAGCCCCACGGACGGTAGACGCGCATGTGATTCATGTGCTCGGTACGGCTGTTCTTGCGCAGCGCCTCGACAATTTTCTTGACGCCCTGGACCTGGTCCTTGTGCACCACCAGCACCGCATCCTTGGTTTCCACCACCACCGTGTCCTTGACCCCGATCACCGCCACGAAGCGGCTTTCCGCGCGAATCATCGAATCGCTCACGCCGTCTGTATACACGTCGCCGCGCAAGACATTGCCATCGTCGTCGCCGTCCATGATCTGCCACAGCGCGGACCAGGATCCGATATCGCTCCAGCCGATCGCCGCCGGCACCACCACCGCGTGCCGAGTATTTTCCATGACCGCGTAATCGATGGATTCGGCCGGGCACTTGGCAAAAGCAGCCTCATCCAGCCGGCAGAAATCGAGATCGCGGTAAGAGGCATCGAAAGCCTGCTGGCAGCTGGCGGCGATGGCCGGCCGGTACTCGCGCAGCTCAGCCAGGTAGCGCGCCGGCTGGAACAGGAACATGCCGCTGTTCCAGCTATACGCGGCGTCGGCCAGAAAAGCCTCGGCCTTGGCGCGGTCCGGCTTCTCCACGAACTGTTCGACCGCATAACAGCCATCGATGCCGTTGAACGCAGCCTTGGCGCGGCGGATATAGCCGTAGCCGGTTTCGGCTGCGGTCGGCACGATGCCGAAGGTCGCCAGGGCGCCCTTCTCGACCGCCTGCGCAGCTTGCCGGACCGCGGCATGGAAGGCCTGCGGATCGCCGATCACGTGGTCGGCCGGCAGCACCAGCATGATGGCGTCCTTGTCATGCTGCGCCAGATAGTGCGCCGCCACCGCGACCGTCGGCGCGGTATTCCGGGCTTCCGGTTCCAGCAGAATGGCCAGCGGCTCGATGCTGATGCCGCGCAGTTGCTCCGCCACCATGAAGCGATGTTCGTTGCCGCAGGTGAGCAGCGGCGGCATCAGTTCCGGCCAGTCGGACAGACGCAGCAAGGTTTCCTGCAGCATCGAATATTGCGAGCGCAGCGCCAGCAGCTGCTTGGGGATGGCTTCGCGCGACAGCGGCCACAAGCGGGTGCCGGAACCTCCGGCCAGGATTACAGGATATATTTTCATGTCAGTTCATTCCAAGGAAGTGACCGGTTCCAGCAAGCGGTCGCGCGCATCGCCCCAGTCCTGGTTATCGACTTCGGCCAGCCGGCGCATCTCGCCGGCACGGTTCACGCTGTATTCCTTGAACACGATCACCTCGTCCAGCCGCGCATCGCCGAGGATGCGGGTGTATTCGAACAGCACGCTGCGTTCCACTTGCGCGCCGCTGCAGATATGACTGCCGTTTCCTATCCAGGTCGGGCCGACGATCTTGCAGCCGGCGTCGATGCGGCAGCCAGAGCCGATATACACCGGCCCCTCGATGGTCGTTCCATGCCAGTCTATGCTGGTGTTGAGGCCAGCCCACAAGCCGTCGGCGATCTGCGTTCCCGGGATCTCCAGCTGCGCGACATGGCCCTGCAATACGCTTTGCAAGACGCTCCAGAAATCAGTCACGGTGCCGATGTCGGTCCAGTTGAAAAACCGTTGCTGGGCATAGAACGGCAGGTTTTTCTGCGCCATCAGCGGAAACAGTTCGGAGCCGATATCGAACATCGTGTCAGCCGGAATCAGGTCGATTGCTTCCGGTTCAAAAATGTAAATGCCGGTACTGGCGAAATTCGACAAGGCTTCATGCTGCTGCGGTTTTTCCTGGAACGACTGCACCCGCCCGTCCTGGTCCATCACTACCACGCCGTAGTTGTTGACTTTGTCCCAAGGCACTTCCTTGGTGATCACGCTGGCCATGGCGCCCTTGTTCTTATGCTCGAACAGCGCAGAACTGAGATCCAGGTCGATCAAGGCGTCGCCGCAGATGACGATGGTGGTGTCGTCGAAAAAATGGCCGAACTGCTGGATCTTCTTCATGCCGCCGGCCGATCCCAGCGGCTCCGCCACCACTTCGCCGCGCTGGTTGGTATAGCCTTCGAAGGAATAGCCGATCTGCACGCCGTACTGGCTGCCGTCGCCGAAATACTCTTCGATCTTGTGATGCAGGTAACTGACGTTGACCATGATCTCGCGCACCCCGTAGCTGGCCAGGTACTCAACCAGGTAGGCCATCACTGGCTTACCCAGGATCGGTATCATGGGCTTGGGCAGGTCGTAGGTCAGCGGACGGACACGTGTTCCTTTGCCTGCTGCCAGAATCATTGCTTTCATTTTTTACCTCGCATGAATGTCATCAAAATTTGGCCGGACAGCTGCCCTGCGGCAGCCCTGCCGGGGATTTGCTTCAGGTTTTTGCGTTCTTGCTGTCATATTTGCGGCACAACAGCAGGAATTTCAGAATGTCGACGGTATAGCGGCGCAGCAGGCGGCGCGGTTCAAGACACAGGCGATACAGCCACTCAAGCCGCATCTTCTGCACCAGCTGCGGCGCCCGCGGCTTGTAGCCTCCCCAGAAATCGAACAGGGCGCCGACGCCAATGACGACTTTTGCATCCAGCGCCTGACGGTTGGCGAGTATCCATTCTTCCTGCAACGGATTGCCAAGCGCGACCAGCACGATATCCGTCTGCGCCCGGTTGATCTCCTCAACCAGGCCGGCGCGCCGCTGTTTCATGCCTGCATAGCCATCGCAGCTGCCGGCCACTATCTGCTTCAGCGTCGCACGCACATGCTCGACCGCCTTCGGCAGGATCTCCGGCTTTCCGCCCACCATGAACACGCGCTTGGGGCCGTCTGCGCCGGACAGCAGTTGCGGTATGAAATCGGTGCCGTTCAGGTTCTCCTTGAAGGCGTGGCGGCGGAACAGGAATGCGGCGATATCCATGCCGACGCCGTCATTGACGATCGTCACCGAACTGTTCTTCATCTTGTCCAGCAGGTGGTTGCACTGGACGATGAAATTCGTGTTGGCGAAAAACAGCGTGATCTTCTTGTTGAGCCACATCGCGTACAGCAGATACCTGGCCAGCACAGGAGACGTGGTGGTCACTATAGGAAAGCCAGCAATCGGAATTGTCTTCTTTGTGTTCATGAAAAATTCTCCTAAAACGCGCTCTGACAACGCGGGAATGCTCATGGCTGCAATGTGCCGCTGCTTATCGCATACGGCCAAGGCGCATGGCTGACAGCAGCAAGCCGTGCCAGGAAGCGTTAACCGTCCTGATCCGCCAGCCGGTGACGGCCACCATGAACGGGTATAAAAAACAGGCAATAAAAACACCGCCCGCAACCAGCGCTGCGTTGCCAAGACTTGGCGGAATCAGCGACAAATACAGCAGCAGCCCCAAAACCAGGATGAAGCTGCCCACCAGCGGCGGCGCCAGCGCGTACCACATCGCCCGCAGGTTGAGGCCAAGGGCGCGGTTCAAGAGGATCTGGGACGCCGGAAACACCAGCAGGTAGGCGCCGCAGAAAGACAAGCTCATGCCGAACAGGCCGAAGCGATAGAAATTGACCGCCAACAGGGTCGCCAGCGCCAGTTGCGCGATGCCGAGCAGCACCGGCACGCGATTCCTGCCCAGCGAGAAAAACAGGTAGTCATTCAGATGGACGATGGACGACAGCAGGTACAGCAAGGCCAGCACGCCGACTATCGGCGCCGCCGGCAGCCATTTGGCGCCGAATACGGCTGCCACCAGAGGTTCCGCCAGCACGGCCTGGAAGCAGAGCAAGGGCGCCACGCAAAACAGCGTGATGCCGACAATCTTCAGGTAGCCGCGGCTGAGCGCCGGCAGGTCGGCGCCGGCATCGGAAAATACCGGCAACGCGACTTTCTGCATGGAGCTGGCGATCACCAGGTACACCGACGAGGTCACTCTTTTTGCCAGGTTATACAGACCGGTGGCGTACGGCCCCAGGAAAATGCTCACCAGCAGCGAATCGCCATTGGTATTGGCAAAGCTGAGAACGCCGCTCAATCCGACCTGGCGGATGTCATTCCAGTATTTTTTGCTCAGCCCGCGGTCGAACACGATGCGCGGCAGCCAGCGGCTTTGCGCCACCACCAGCATCAGCGCCAGGCCGGAGGCGGTGACCTGCTGCACCACCAGCGACGTCGGCCCCCAGCCGCTGGCGGCAAGCGTAATGCCGACCACGCCGCCGGTCACTACCGAACCGATCGAACGCAGCGCCAGCTGGCGGAACATCATCTTGCGCACCAGCCTCGCTTCGTAGGCTCGCATCAAGCCGAAAAACAGCACCGAAAGACTCATGCCCTGCAATACCGGCTTCAGTTCCGGCGCCCGGTACATGGAAGAAACCACGCCCGCGGAAAAAAACATCAGCGCGGTCAGCAGCAAGGCAATCACGGCGCAGCAGGTAAACACCCAGGAATAAAGCCTGTCGTCCGGGGCGCCGCCGCGTATCACCGGCATGGCGATGGCGTCGAACACCACCAGCCGGGTGAACAGGATGAAGAGATGGGCGACGGTCAGCAAACCGAACGCATCCGGCGCCAGAAAGCGCGCCAGCACTGCAAAGATCACGAATGAAATGGCTTGCTGGGCGAGATTGTCGACGATCGACCACATCGATCCGGACGCCAGCCCACTGCTCTTCTGATTCATAGCATTTCCATAGTCATTTGCTAAGCGCGCCAGCCGCGCATGCGCGCCAGCACGCTCAGGTACTTGAACCTGGCCTTGAGAAAATTACCGCCCGCCAGCGCCAGCAGGACGCCGCAGCAAGTCCGCATGCAAGTGACAGGGAAATACCAGAACGGATAGTGATTGATGCGCATCACGCGCCCTATCCCGGCCTCATACTTCTGCTGGCGGAGACAGGCGTTGGCATCGAAGTGGCTGGTCTTTACCGGATGATGCAAGGTCATGTCAGCCATGAATTTCAGCTTGAAGCCATGCTGCAGGCTGCGCAGCAGATAATCGGTGCCTTCGGCGGCGCCCCACACCGTACCGGCGCCGACGCCCAGCGTCTGGTCGAACGGCCCTACCGCATCGACCACGCGTCGGCGCAGGAAGATGCTGAATTCAATCGCGCCGCGCCATACGTTATAGCGATTCAGCAATACGCTGCTTTCCAGCCAGCGGCCCTCGGTGTTGCCCTCGCCATCGGTGAAACGGCCGGTAATGCCATCCAGTTCCGGATTGCTGTTCAGTACAGTTGCGACTTTCTGCAGCAAGCCGGCCGGATACCAGCAATCGTCGTCGGGAAAGGCAATCACGTCGCCGTCCACCAGTTCCAGGCCGCGATTGCGCGCACGCGATACGCCGCGCGCCGGCGCCCGCACATGGCGCAGCGAGAATTTCTGGCGGTAGCGCAGCAGCAACGCTACCAGCCTGTCGTCGCCGTTCTGGTCGACCACGATCAATTCGAAGTTGCGGTAATCCTGTGCGTCGAGCGATTCCAGAAACCGTACGATTTCCTCAAACCGCCCTACCGTAGCTAACACCAGCGAAAATTTCATTGCCTTCCTTTCAGTCTTGCTCATTGTTTGTCCTGCGACGGCATGGCTTTTTTCAGGACAGACATTTGCGGCCGTTCGCCGTTGCCGTCAGGCTGTACGCTGAACGGATAGGTCGCCAGCCACTGCCCCGCTGCCCAATAGGTCCAGCCGCCCCAGGCGGGATTGCCCTTGATTGCATCCGTCATCGCCGCCAAGGCCGCCAGGCACGGCTGATTGGCCGGCACGCCAAATTCGCCCAGGAACAGGCGCCGCCTGGTCGAGGTCGCCCAGAGAGCGACGTCGGCCATGATTGCACTCAGGCGGGCCGGGGCCACGCAATCGTTGCCGGTGCCGGAAAAATCCGCGTCTGCGTACTGGTGGACTTCGATCATGTAGTTGTCGAGGGGATCGTGAAAGAAGCGGAAGGCTTCGGCATTCGACACCAGGCCGTCTTTTGCGTACCAGGAATGAGCGCCGCTCCAGCTGCCGCCGGGAACCATGATCAGATGCCGCGAGCCTTTCCTGCGCAAGGCGCTCAAGGTCGCCTGCGCGGTTGCCGCCCATTCCGCTGTTGGCAGCTTGGCCGGTTCGTTCATCAGATCGAAAGCGACGTTGGACGGATCCTGGAAATTGCCCAGCAGGCGCTGCCAGAGGTCAATCAGGGCAGCGCGCGGCACTTGCTGCGAACCGATAGGGTTGCCGCGATACTGGCCAAAGTTGTGCACATCGAGGATCAGGCAAACGCCGATTGAACTGGCGGCCGCAACGCTATCCTTGATATGCTGCAGCTCGGCCTGGTCAAGCTCGCCGAACAGCTGCGGCTGCACTCTCTCCCACAGAAACGGCAGGCGGAAGGTATTCATGCCCATGGATTGGAACAGGCGCATTTCGTCCAGGTCCGGATACACGTAGTCGGTGAACACCTTGCCGGGCAGTTTCTCCGCGGCGAACTCGGCGCCGCTGAGGTTGACGCCGGCCAGCGGCTTGCCGTCCAGGCAAGCCGCCATCGACGGCAGGCAAAACAAGGCCGCAAACAGGGTCACGATCGAAAACAGGAATTTATTCATCTGGTATCACCTCCTAAAGGCATGGCCCGAGGGCTGGCCGCCGCCGGAGACACTGCAAGGAATTTCCGCTTGAATACAGCACCGACGGATCTGATCAAACGCGCTCCGGGTCTCTCGATCAGCTGAAAGTTGAGCCATGAAAAAAAGAGAACAAGAACTATCAAAGGAAGCAAGATGAAGATCTGGAACGGTTCCGGATGAATTTTCTTGAACAGATAGATGAGCGGCATATGCAGCAGGTAGATGGAAAAACTCCATTCGCCACACAAGACCATGGCTCTGTTTGCGAAAAACAGATTTCCGACAGCGGATGGAAAAGACAGGCTGAACACCAGGAAGGCGCCGAATACGGCAGTCAGGATGCTGTTGTAAAAATCCTGGTTGCTGGAAAACGGAAGAGGCAGCCAGCCCGCTGTCATCGCTATGATCGCGGCGATCGATAGCGCATGCAGGACGGCAAGCAGCTTGCGGTTCTGATCCTGGCTCTGGATGTGCGAGCGCATCAGGCCGGCAATCATGCCGAACAGGAAATAATGCAGTTTCGAGCCGATGAAGGTGCCGGGGAAAATATCCCGGTACGACAGCAAGATCATGCTGCCCAGGACCAGGAACAGCAAGCCTGTCAGATCCGAGCGGTTCAGATAGCGACTGCCCGCGGCCCAGGCCAGCACAAACAGGAAATAGAACTCCACCTCAGGAGTGATGCTCCAGAATACCGAAACATTGCCGGAGAAAAAAATGTGGCGCAGGATATTCTTCGCCGATATGCCGTAGACAAAATTCGGATCGACGTTGACGTAGATAAAAAAAGAAAGCAACAGAATTACCAGATAAGCCGGCGCAATTCTGGAAAAGCGCGAAATCGCATAGTCGACCGCGTTGATCGCCGAAAATCTCTTGCCGAGATAGAGATAGGCCATGAGGAAGCCGCTCAATGAAAAGAAAATCGCCACCCCGACTTCGCCGGAAAGATGGTTTTTCCAGGGCAGCGCAAACCAGTCCAGCGAGTGGCCGTACACCACCAGCAAGGCCGCCAGTCCGCGCAAGCCCGTGATTGCATCGATTTTTTCTCTATCCATGGAATGCACCAGATGCTTTCGGCGACCGCCTCAAGGCACCAGCTCCTTGTAGACGTCGATATATTTCTCTGCGATGTGGCGCCAGTTGTAGCGTTCCACGAACTGCTGCATCTGCATGCGCCGCTGCGGGTAATTCGCTTGCAATTGTTCGTGCAGGGCCAGCAGACGCGTGATGTTTTGTTCCTGGTCTTGCGCCGCCAGCAGCAGTCCTGCGCCGGATTGCTCAAGCAGATTCCTGAATGGCGGGATATCGCTCAATACCGGCGTCAGGCCGGCACTCATCGCCTCGATCGGCGCGATGCCAAAACCCTCGTGCCTTGACAGGCAGATGAAATAACTCGATTGCGCGATCAGCGCCGCCAGCTCATGATCGGCGGGATTGGGCACGATCTGTACCGCGTCTCCCAGTTGCTGCTGGCTTACCCACGCCCGCAGCTCGTCCGCGCTATGGTCGTATTCACGGCCGGCGATAATCAGCTTCCAGCCTGGCTGACGCTGCGCCAGCTGCTGGAACAGCGCCAGCGTTTCCAGCAAACCTTTGTTGATCGACCAGCGGCCGAAATAGATCAATGTGCGCGTTGCCTCCAGCGCCGACTGGCCGCTGTATTTTTCTACGTTGACGCCGTTTTCGATCACGGCCAGCTTGGGCGCTTTGACGATCCCGCCAAACATGTCGCCGTCGTTGTCGCTGGTGGCGATGATCTTGTCATACGCCATGGAGGAAGCGCGCGTGACCGTGTTGAAGTAGATTTTCTTGAGCCTGGAGGCGAATTTGGTGTGGAAGAATCCGCCATGGGTCGACGCCACCAGCGGCCGCCGATGCAGGGGGCGGGTCAGCGCCAGGTAGTCGAAAAAGAAATCGATGCCATGCACATGGATCACGTCGGCATCGGCGACATGTTCCAGCACGCTGGGACACACGGGATATCTGCTGCTGCCGTGAAACGGCAGGCGCACCACGGCCACGCCGTTGACCGTGGCTTCGGCACTGAGGTATTCGGCTGAATTCCTGAACAGCCGGTTGAGCGTGACCACTTTCGGCAGCTGGCCGTGGTGCTCACGCTGCTGCCTGGCGATATTCTGCACCACGTCTTCCATGCCGCCGATGGAGGGAGAATACTGGCGCACGATGTGCACGACTTTAATAGGCATTTTTTTACTCCTTTGTTTTGCCCGCCGGCCGCGTCGCCGAGCCGGCAGGAAATGAGGAAGAATCGGTCGCTTTGCTCACTGCGCAGCCGACCAGAAACCAGAGGATGCCGGCGGTTTTCAACGCAAACAGCGAAGTACCGCTGACACACAGGATCAGGGAAATGTATAGCGTGATATAGGTGCGGAAGCGGTCGCCGCGCTGGTCTTCCATCTTTAGCATCCAGAATGGACACCACAGCAGGAAACACAGCGGCAGGCCCAGCCGCGTCAGCAGAGACGGATAGCCCATGTCGCCGAAAGTGGTGTTGTAGCCGTCCAGGCCCAGCAACATGCCGGCATCCAGATTCAGCAGCACGCGCCCGCTGGCGTACAGCCGGCCGATGAAACTGTCGCTATAGCCGCCGCCAAAGAACGCTCCGATCAGCAGCAGCATCAGCGCGCTCAGCAAGGGCAGCGCGATCAGCCAGGAATTGCGGCTCCTGGCCAGCGGCGAACAGCGCAGCACGATCAGCAGCGCGACCGTGATCATGCCGTAGCGCGAATCGCTCATGACAATCATGACGGCCGCCGCCAGCAGGAAGAAAAGCATGTCCTTGATCTCTTCGCGCGGCTTCGCCAGGCCCCAGGCTGCGAGGATTACCGCAAAATTCCCGAGCGACACCGGTTCCAGGAAAATCGAGGATATACGGTGGCTGCCCAGCAGCGCCGGCAATATCGTCCGCCCTATCCCCTCCGGCCGCATCCCGTTCAGCCCGAGCACGCTGTCTTTTGCCCAGTTGGAGCCGGCGGCCAGGCCGCCCTGGTTGACGTAGTAGGAAAAGATATTGAAGATGCGCGAATAGAAATCGAGAAAAAACCACTCCATGAAGCCGAAAGCCAGCACCAGCAGCGCCGCCAGCTTGAGCAGACGGTCGGCATACTTGATATCGCCGATCTGCCGCCCGAGCCCGTAGAACAGGATGGGAATCATCACATCCCGGAATCCTTTCGGGTCCAGCTGGTTGCGCATGATCGCCAGCAAGAACAGGTAAGCCGCCGCCAGGGCCGCCAGGGCGACCAGCTCCAGCCGGATGCTCTTGCTCAGCACCACCATGCATAGCAGGTAGATGACAAATTCCGAAAACACCACGCCGGCGGTGGAAATGGCGTGGACGTTGGTATGGATCGCGCACAGGACAGCCTGGTACAGCAGCGCCGCAATCAATATCCAGAACGTCAGCCGTTCGGCCGGCACCGACACGCCGACAGAACGCGGAAAAATGAAATCCCTGATGCTGGCAAAGCTCTGCATGTGTTCCGTCTCCCTTGTCAGAAGCTCACCAGGACCGATCCGACCACTTCCGTGCCGCTGCGCCGCAGCTGATCGCTGAAAGCATTGAGATCGGCTACCCGGGTATGGTCTTTGCGGACCACCAGCAGCACGCCGCCGGCGCGGGCGGCGATGGTCAGCACGTCAGCCGCGCTGGCGCTGGCCGGCGTGTCGTACAGGATGACGTCGAAGCGGCTGCGCAAGGTCTGGTTCAAGGCATTGAAGCTGGAGCGGTTGATCAATTCCTGGGGGTTGGGCACCGCAGCTCCCGCAGGCAGCAACGACAGGTCGGCGAACGATTCGGCCACGGCGAGCGGCTCCAGGCCGGCGCGCCCGGCCAGCACATCGGCCAATCCGTGGCCGGCGGCAAGGTTGAATATCCGGTGCTGGCGCGGCTTGCGCAAATTGGCGTCCACCAGCAGCGTCTGCAGGCCCAGCTGCGAAAACACGATGGCCAGATTGGCCGTCAGCAGGCTGGTGCCGTCGCCGGCATTGACGCTGGCGATGGCCAGCGTCTTGCGGCTGGCAGTAAACCAGCGCAGCATCAGCTGGCTGCGCACCGACCGCAGCATCTCCACTTCGTCGCTGAAAGGCTGGTAGGCGGCGACCAGGGCCTCCGGATAATTGCCGGCGCTTTCCTGATAGGGATAGTCATACTGGCGCGACAGCACCTGCTGGATATCCAGCTCGCTGACCAGGCCCAGCCGCTGCGCTGCTTCACCGAAACGCAAGCCTTGTTCCTGCTGCAGGCGCCTGACGCGTTCGGCCTGCTCCAGCGTGAGCTTGCCTTGTTCGACCAGCATGCGTCCCATATTGCCGTCCTTGCGGGGATTCATCGTGCTGCCGAAGAGAGGACTGACCGGTTTATTCATCTTGTTTCACCTTTCCGGCGATCATTGCGATAAAAACAGCTGGGGGAATGTCATCCTGCGTGCCGGCTTGCGCCAGACGATGGTGCCCAGCACCGGCGCGTCCAGCACATTGAGCAGGTCGTTGCCGCTCCGGATACGGCGGTTCGCCAATTCCGCCAGCACCGCCAGGGCCAATCCGAGCATGCTGCCGAACAGCAGCGACAGCACCATGTTGAGCGGAATATTGGGACTGGCAGGACGGGTCGGCACGGTAGCCGGGCTCAGCACAGAGACGTCGGACTGGTTCGACTGCCCTTCCAGTTCAGTCTGGTTCAGGCGCTGGGCGGCGGCATCGTAGGCATGCTGAGCACTCTCGACATCCTTAGCCAGCACCGACAATTCATCGCGCGCACGGTTCAGCTGCAGCACCTTGGCGGTTTGCGCCGCCAGCGCAGCCTTGATCTCGCCCTCGCGCTGGCGCTGGATGCGAGCATTGTTGGCGGCGCCGGCATTGGCGGCGCCGATGCTGCTGTTGAGTTCAGAGCGCAACTGGTCGACCTCCGCCTTGGCGGCCTGGTACTGCGGATGGTTGCGGTCCAGGTTCTGCGACAGCAAGGCGAACTTCCCTTCCGCCGTCGCCAGCGAGGCTTTCAGATTCTGCACCAGCGGATTGGAGATCACGTCGGGCGAATCGCGGCCGCCGCGGCCCATGGCCTGGCTGCCGCGCGACGACGCTTCTGCCCCCTGCCCTTGCGCCAGCACCAGCTGGCTGGACAATTCGTTCAAACGCGCGGTTTCGACATCCTGATGGCTGTCGGCGCTGACCAGGCCATGCTCTTGCTGATAGCGCGACATTTTCTCTTCGGCTTGTTCCAGTGCGACGCGCAAGGTCTTGGTTTGCTCTGTGAAATACTTGGCGGCCTGCTGCAAAGGCGCGACCTTGATCTGCAGGTTGAGCTGCTGGTAAGCCGCCGCCATGCCGTTCGCCGCCTGCGCCGCGAATGCCGGGTCGCTACCCTTGGCGGTGATCTCTATCATGCTGCTCTCGCGCGATGGCGCGACTTCGATCATCTTCAGCAGTGAATCGGCCAGCCACTCGCGGATCGAGCCCTTGCCGTTTGTCAGCTGCCTGAAGCGCTGCTGGGTCAGAGGATTGTCGGCCAGGCCAAGCATGTCGACCGCCTTCAGGGCTACACCCCTGCTGCCGACGATATCGACCTGGGTAGCGATGTAGCCGGACACCAGTTGCGCCGGCAGCACCTGGCCGGACACCGGGTCGGTGCCCTTGTAGTTAAGCAGCAGCGTGGCCGAGGTCCGATAGATCCGGGGCAAGGCGAAGCTGACCGCGGCAGTCGCCGCCACGGCGATCAGCAAGGTCAGCAGGATCACCTTGTAGCGCGCGCGCAGGATGTTTAGAAGCTGTGGGAAAGTCATGGATGCACCTCTCTGGTAGCAGCTGTAAATGACGAAACATGGCTCAAAACAGGCTCTCTTTCACGTACACGACATCGTCCGTCTGCAATATCTCGTCACGCTTGGCGTCTATCATCTGCACGTTGCCATTGCTGTCGCGCCGCTTGATGCGCACGCCGCGCTCGGTGCCGCGCGGCGTCAGGCCGCCTCCTATCGACAGCGCCTGGTCGATGGTCATGTTGCGTTCCAGCCGGTAGCCACCGGGATGCTGTACTTCGCCGTAGATATAGAACTTCGGCGCACGGTCGACATAAATCATGTCGCCGTTGACCAGGTCCAGGTTCGATTTCATGTCCGCGGCCTGGATCATCTCTTGCAGGTTGACCACTTGCTTGCTGGTTTTGCCGTTGCGGGTGCGGATCACCACAGCGGTATCGCCGCCCTCCGGTCCGACGCCGCCCGCCATCGCCAGCATGTCGGTCACGCTGCGCTTGCCGGCTATTGCGTAGCGGCCCGGATGCAGCACCTGGCCGAGGATCGACACCTGCTGGCTCTGCAGTTCGGTGACGGTGACATTGACTTCCGCCTTGCGCAGGAAGCCGCCCTCGGTCAGCATGCTGGAGATTTTTTTCTCGGCTTCCGCCGTCGACAAGCCGCCGATGCTGACCGCGCCTATCAGCGGAAACGTGATATTGCCGGCGTCGCTGACCTTGGTTTCCAGGCTCAGGTCGGGATTGCCGAACACTGAGATCTTCAAGCCGTCGCCGGCGCCGATCGGCGTATCGGCCGCATTGGCGGCGCCGATCGACAACGCCATCAGCAGCGCCAGCAAACACAGGTAGATTCGTCTTGTCATGATGCCCATCCCATTCATTGATTATTTATTCCGGCAGTCACGCCGGACATTCCCACACCCTTGCGCGCCACGGTTTGCTGCCTGCCTGGCGCGATTGCCGGCGCCGGCAAGTCCTTGCCGTCGATGCCGGACTTGTCCCCGGGCTTCTCTATATATTCAAGCTTGGCCGCCGCGCGCAGACGGCTGATTTCAGCTAGCGCTATTTCCTGCATCTTCTTGTCCGTCAGATAGCGTTCGATCTGCGGCGCGGCAGCCTCCGGCGTCACCGGGCTGTCCCTCAGTTCGGTCAGGGCGCATAACAGATCGCGTGCGCCGTCCTTCATGACAAACAGGCGGTTCCGGCCCAGCGTCTGGAGCCGGTTGCCGACCCCTGCCGGCAGATCCGCGCTGCTGTAGGAATAGTGCCTTTGCACGTGCCCTATCCCGTGCTGGCGCAGCCATGCAGCCACCTGGGCCAGCGATTTCGACGTATCCATCATGGCTTTCAGCGCTGCGCTGAAATCCTGGTCGGCGATGATCAGCTGTTCCACCTCAAACATCTTGCGATGCGCAAACATCTCCGGATGGTCCTGGAAATAGCTGTCGATTTCCGCCTTGCCGGGCTGCTCCGGATTTCCGGCCTTGGATTCCAGGTAAGCCTGGACGATGGCCTGAGTCTTGAAGCGCTCGATAATCTGTATCAGTGCCGGATCGCGGTCGATCTTGTTGCGCAAGGCTTCATCCAGCAGCAGCTGGCGGTCGACCAGCGCCTCCATGGCTTGCTCGCGCATGGCCTGCGGCGGCGCTGTGCCGTCGTCCTGCAGCCTGCTGGCATAGCGCAGCTCGGCCTCAAGCTGCGGTGCGGTGATTTCGTCGCCATTGATCCTGGCCACCACCTGGCCGGTTTTCTTTTTCTGATCGCCGCAACCAGATAAGTTGAATGCGGTAAGCAGCATCAAGATGCCTATTCCTTTCACGCCTAATGCGTTATTGATCAGGGGCCTGCGGCCGATACGTTCAGAGCACATCAAGATCCGACTCCTGTTAACAAAACAATTCCCGCCGGCACAGTTGCTGCCGCCGCGCCGATGATGGCCGGGATCAAGCTGCATGCTGCCCAGACAGTCGTGAGACTGGACCAAAACCGACGGAGGTGCGCATGGGACGGCGGCGCACCTGGTACAGCAAGAAGCTGAGCGCGATCAAAAGCATGGCCCAGCGCGCCGGCTTTTGCGGCGGCTTCGCCTTGAAATCTTTGAGGAAATAGAACAGCAGGTCGTCCGAAGCATTCATACCGGCGGCCGTTTTCCTGGGAGCCTGGGCCAGCTTGGGGCTGGTCGGAAAAGATACAGGCACGATGCTGGCTCCCGGCCAGATGCGGCCGGCCTGAGCGGAAAATGCGTCCGGCCTCTCTCCTGCGGCGGATTCAGAGGTCTCCATCTCAGCAACCGCGGAAGCTGAACTGGCGGCCTCGGTCAAGGGGTGATAGGCATACACGGCAGAGGTATTTGCCGCGGCTTGCCCGTGCAACTGAAAAACCGGGGCCGCAGCCATCAGGGGGCTGCAATAGGCAGCCCCCAGCAAGCTCATCGCCAGAAAAATTTTTCGCATGATTTTCTCCTGAAAAAATCCATCTCATTCGTCAACTGCCGGATCGGGAAAACGGCAGTCCGATCCATCCATGTAGCGCAAGGCGCCAGGCAATCAGCCAGGTAGTTAATAAGCGCTGTCCTTCTTCAATACTTCTTTGACGGTGCGGGCGATGATCCACAGGTCCAGCGCCAGCGACCAGTTGCGCAGGTATTCCAGATCGAACTCGATGCGCGAGCGCATCTTGTCCAGGGTGTCGGTTTCGCCGCGGAAGCCGTTCACCTGCGCCCAGCCGGTAATGCCCGGCTTCACTTTGTGGCGCAGCATGTAGCCCGTGATCAGCTTGCGATACTGTTCGTTATGCGCCACGGCATGCGGGCGCGGGCCGACGATGCTCATGCGCCCTTGCAGCACATTGAAAAACTGCGGCAATTCGTCCAGCGAGGTGCGGCGCAGGAAGCCGCCGAAGCGCGTCACCCGCACATCGTTCTTCTTGGCCTGGTCGACGACCGCGCCATCCTCGGCCACGGTCATCGAGCGGAATTTGTAGACGATGATTTCTTCGCCGTTCAAGCCGTAGCGGCGTTGCGCGAAGATGATCTTCCCTGGCGAAGAAAGCTTGACGCCTATCGCAATGGCCAGCATGACCGGCAGCAGCATGATCTGGATCAGCAGCGCCAGGACGATGTCGCTGCCGCGCTTCAAGACGCCGCGCAAGCCGATGAAAGGGGTTTCGCAAATGCCGATCACCGGAATCCCGGCAATGTGATCAAGCCGCGCCTGTATCAGGCCGAAGGTATAGATGTCGGGCACGAAATAGACGGACGCCGTGGTGTCGCGCAACTCCTCCATCAGCGCCAGCACCCGCGGCTGCGCCGACATCGGCAGGCAGATGAAGATGGTGCGTATCTTGTGGGCGCGCACATAAGCGCCGACCTCGCCGATCGGCCCAAGAAACGGGCAGTCGATCCCGGCCGGGCGGCTGGTCTGATCGCGGTCGTCGAAAAAGCCGCGCATGTCGATGCCGGCATTGCCGCCTGAAGCCAGGCATTTGAGGACCTCGTCGATCGGATTGTTGGAACCGACGATGATCGCCGAGCGCTTCTTCAATTCCTTGCCAAAATGGAAGGCCAGCACATATGCCGTAAAACGGCTCAACAGCAGTGCGAAAGGCGCCAGCACGAACCAGGCCAGGATCACGCGCTCGGAAAACTCGTAGCGCAAGCCGGTGCCCTGCCCTATCAGGACCAGGATGAGGACGGTGATTCCCCAGCCCATGAAAATATCACCGGCGTAAGCCAGCTGCTTGCCGATATGCAGGGTGCGGTAGAGCTCGATCTGCTCATAGACGAAAGAAGAGATGAAAAAGGCGATGATCATCAGCAGCAGATAATCGCCGGTGAATATTTCATTCTGCGTCAGCACGATCAGATACAGCGAGCCGAGGATGATGGCCGGATCAAGCAAGCGCTTGAAAAAGGAAACCAGCGGGATGTCGTTCTCAGTCATTTTCCACCCCTAGAATGCATAGCGCGTATTGAGCGTCACGCCGTTGCTGACAAAACCGCCCGGACCGCTTTTCAGGGTCTGGGTGCTGCGGATGCCGGACAGCTGGACGCGCCAGCGCTGGGTCGGGTTGTACACCACACTCAGCGCGGTATCGCGCAGTACATCGTTTTGATTGAGCGAGCCAAGGGTGCCGGATCCGGCCGACTGGCCGAAATCCCGTTTTTGATATTTGTACTGCGCCACCAGCTGGACTTTTTCCGAGTACTGCCAGGCCGAGGCCAGGCTGGCGCCGTGGTTCAGCGAATAGACGGTGGAAAGATCGTCCACCGCGCCGATCTCGCGCCAGCCGGCGACGGTGAGCTGGATCTTGCCGGTGGGCGACCAGTCGGCGGAGAGGCGCGTGTTGATGCCGCTGAAATTCCTGACCTGGGACGCATCCTGGGTCCGGCTGACCCAGCCGCCGAGGAAGTGCAGCTGCGTCTTGCCGCTGAGCAGCCAGTCGATCTTGGCTTTGACCTCATCCTGGTTATAGCCGTTGAACAGCAGCACGCCGTTGTCCAGCTCAGGGGTCGGAAAATCGGCATGCGTGTGACGCAGCTGCAGGCCGATGGTGCTGCCGCTGGCGGCCAGATAATCCAGTCCCAGCTCGCTCTGGTTGCGCGTATTGTCGAGCGGCTGCTGCGATACCAGGTCGTACTTCAGCTTGGTGTAGGTCAGGCCGCCGCGCACGCGCCAGCTCGGATGGAACAGCCAGGAACCGTCGGCGTAAGCGTTTTCCTCGGTCCGTATATTGCGTTCCAGCAGATGGAAATCGATGAACGGCGTCAGCCCCTGCGAATAATTGGCGCCGATGTTTCCCTCGAAATGGTCGCCCGCATGCCAGTTCCAGTTCGCCGCCAGGTTCTTGTCGTCATGATCGAGTTCACCGAAGTGGTCGTAGTCCACCTTGGTCACGTTCAGGTTCGCCGTCAGATGCTGGCGGCTGAGCGTCTTGTCCACCGCCAGGCCGAACAGATAGCGTTGCGTGGTATCGGACAGATCGCTGCCTAGTCCCATCGCCTGCGCCGCCGCGGAATTCTGCAGCCTCAGCAGATTGCTGTCGTAACCGACGCTGTAGCCGGCATATGGAGTAACCGCATCCGCCGGCGGCTGCACGATGTCGGCGGGAGGCATGATATCGGTGGGCACCAGGTCGGTGGCCTGGGCGGCGACGCAGGAACAAATCGGTAGCAGGAAAATGATCCGCCATCGCATTCGGTACAACTGGTCGCAGGGTTTTGAACGCCTGTTCATTACATACCTCTCTAACGCAGCAGCTGCGTCATAAATACATCGATCCAAACTGACTGGAGATGGATGTTTTTTTGCCAGGCTAAATGGCGCGGCGGAATGCTCCGCTTATGACTTGATTCGCTTTTTCTGGAAAGCCATCTAGCGATCAAATATTGAATTTTTCGAAAAACCGGTTTCCCGCTTCTCGCTGCGGAAAAATTCAGGCCTGGCTATCAGTTACGGAAAGCTGAAGCTATGCGGCAAACGACAATACGGCTTGCACTCAAACTGCCAATGGCAACTGTGATATCGGATGAAACAAGAGTGGATGGAAAGAAAAACAGGAAATGCCGTTCAGGCATTTGCGTACGATGTTTGACATGCGGACATCGATTTTCGGAAAACGCTTTACGTCTCGCGCATTGCTTGCAGGCGCACCAGAACGAACGGCGTTTGCATAAATACATTGAGCGATTTTTCGCATGATATTTCCCTTAACAAGATATTCATGAAGCCGGTTGCGGCTCACGTTGGAATCTGAATAAAGTTGACACCAAGGTCGGCTTCTTACGATCTGAGAACGCCAGATTTCTATCTGTATTTCTGAAAAAAATCGCATCGCGGATGCATGTTGCAGGACAACATAAAGACCCCTACTGTAAAGCCTTAGTTCATCATTGAAACGATTTGTTACATCTTACTTTTTGTCAGTTCTCACGTTGACAACAACTACGTTGATCGATTGAAAATACATAAAAACATCAAATTTACAATCCGACAAAATTTTCACACAACAGTCATAGAACCAATAAATACAAGGGTTTCAAGACCTCTCTGCAGATTGAAAAAAATATTGACGGATGAGAAGCGATATCAAAAACAAAATCCGTGGGCGTCATTCATGGATGCACATGAATTTCTGAAACGCCATTATTTGTTTCAAATACCGACATCGAAAACATCATGCTGCTAAGCAGCAAATAAACTGAAAAAAATGCTTTACACAAATCGGCGCAGCGGATTAAATCATGGGAAATTATATAAATCGTATATTCAATAAACCGAGCCTCTTGCCTGGCATGGACTCGAACAACTACAGAGACTTTTCAAAGAAAGGCGGACATAATGCGGAGCGATTATGTGGATCTTGCAACGATGCATTGGCTATCTCAATTCATCACCATCTCGGCGCCATTCAATCAGATTGTTCACTACATTTCCGGCTCCAACTTGTTCAAGGGCCTGCCCATCATTGGCTTGCTCTGGTATTTCTGGTTCCGGGATACGGACCCGAAATCGGACAGCAGGCGCATCGTCATCGCCACCTTGCTGGGCTGCGTGCTGGCCGTGCTGCTCGCCAGGATCATGAACAATCTCGGCCCTTACCAGCCACGCCCTTTCGCCGACGCCGCGCTCTCCTATCACCAGCACATCGGCCTGCCGGCGCCGGAAAGCCAGGCCCTGTATATCTGGAATTCCTTTCCCAGCGACCACGCCGCCTTGTTCTTCAGTCTGGCCACAGGGATTTTTCTGATTTCAAGAAGCACAGGCTGGCTGGTCTACCTGTACGTATTTCTTTTCATCGCATTGCCCAGGGTCTATCTCGGCTTGCACTACCCTAGCGACATCATCGCCGGCGCCATCCTCGGAATTGCATGCGTGGCCATATCCACCCGCAACCGCGTCATCGCCCTCTATGACAAGCCCCGCATGCGGCTGCAGGATAAATATCCGGCGGCATTCCAGGCTGTCCTGTTCGTCATCAGCGTTGAAATCGGGACCTTGTTCGGGGACATCCGCTTGTTGCTGGAGGGCATCGTGAAATACTTTCCAAGATAAAATCGTTCAAACTAGCGGCACTCCGCTCTGTGCATTGCATTCCATGCATGTGCGCCTGGCATCCTGCCTTCAGGCTCCCCAGAGCTGAAAGAGCAGCCACGATACGACCCAATCCTGCCAGGGTCTGTACGCTAACTAACACTGAGGCGTTACGGGGGTTGCCCAAAGACACGAAGTCATTTTCCAGATAAAGTAACTTCCACCTTTACCTAACGGAGATCGTCATGAGCCAATACAAAATCGCAGTAGTTGTAGGTAGCCTCCGCCGTGATTCCTTCAACCGCAAGCTGGCAGAGGCGATCGCCAGGCTGGCGCCGTTGGATTTTGTATTCGAGCAAGTGCAGATCGACGACCTGCCCCATTACAACCAGGACGACGACGGCAATCAGGCCGCACCGGTCAAGCGGCTGAAGGCTGCCGTCAGCGGCGCGCAGGGCTTGCTGTTCGTGACGGCCGAATACAACCGTTCGATTCCCGGTGTATTGAAGAATGCGATTGACCAGGCTTCCCGCCCGTACGGACAAAGCGCCTGGAAAGGCAAGCCAGCCGGCATTCTTGGCGTTTCGGTGGGGACCGTGGGAACGGCTCTTGCGCAACAGCATCTGCGCAATATCCTTGCCTACCTGGATGCGCCGACGCTAGGCCAGCCAGAAGCTTTCATTCAGGCCAAGGATGGCTTGTTCGATGAAGCCGGCAATATCGGCGAAGGCAGCAAGAAGTTCCTGCAGGACTGGATGGATTGCTACGTTGCCTGGGTAAAGAAACACAACGCCTGACTGGCTCGTCTGCGTCGCGCGTCAGTTCGATGGCGTTGACGCCAGTGGCGATGTGGTTGTCATGCGCGGTATTTTCTCGGCGGTGACGCATATATGGTAGCGTCGCCGCCGGCGCTGAATCAGGTCCGGGCAACTTGCCGGTAGCTCGCGGCCGGATGCCTGCCGGGCAAAGTCGCTTGTCCGGCTGCGAACAGTTTCTCGCGCAGCGTACCTTCTTCGTACTCCAGCTTGTAAGAGCCGCGCGCCTGTAATTCGGGAATCACCAGATTGACGAAGTCTTCAAAACTTTCCGGCGCCACCGTGCGCGTCAGATTGAAACCGTCGATGTCGGCATCCCTGACCCAGGCTTCCAGCTGGTCGGCCACCTGCTGCGGCGAGCCGACGATAGTGACGTAGCGCCCACCCAGCGCCAGCTGGTCCAGCAGTTTGCGCACGGTCCAGCCGGCGTCGGCTGCGGTCACCGCCTTGGCGGAGGACTGGATGGCGTTGCTGGCGGCGGGCCTGATGGCTTCGTCGATGCCGTATTTCGAAAAATCGAAGCCGGTGCCGGCGGCGAAATGCGCCAGGCCGGCTTCCGGGTTGGCATAGCGGCAGTACTCGGCGTACTTTTCCTGCGCTTCGGCCGCAGTCGGCGCGACAATCACCGAAACGCCCATGAAGATTTTCAGGTCATCGCGCTGGCGCCCCGCCAGCTGCGCCTGGTCACGCAGGTCGTTGACCAGCTTGCGCGCGGCTTCCGGTTTCTGGCTGGAGATGAAGACGCATTCGGCATGGGCGGCGGCAAACAGCTGGCCGCGGTCCGAGGCGCCGGCCTGGTACAGCACCGGTGTGCGTTGCGGCGATGGCTCGCTGAGATGATAGCCGTCCACTTGATAGTGTTCGCCGCGATGACTGACGCGATGCACCTTGGCCGGATCGGCGAAGATGCGGCGCTGGCGGTCGCGCAGCACGGCGCCGTCTTCCCAACTACCTTCCCACAATTTGTACAGCACTTGCATGAATTCTTCCGCCCGCTCATAGCGGGCATCGTGTTCCGGCTGTTCGCTCAACCCCATGGCGCGCGCTGCGCTGTCCAGATAGCCGGTGACGATATTCCAGCCGATGCGGCCGCGGGTCAGATGATCGAGGGTCGACATGCGGCGCGCGAACAGATACGGCGCCTCGTAGGTCAGGTTGACGGTGACGCCGAAGCCGAGATGTTTGGTGACGGCAGCCATGGCAGAGACCAGCAACAGAGGATCGTTGACCGGCAGCTGGACAGATTCACGCACGCTCAGTTCGGCCGAATCCTGGTAGACGTCGTAGACGCCGACGATATCGGCCAGGAACAGGCCATCGAACTTGCCGCGTTCCAGCAGCCTGGCCTGCTCGATCCAATATTCCAGGCTGGTGTATTCGGTAGAGCGGTCGCGCGGATGCGTCCACAGGCCGTGGTTGATATGCCCGACGCAATTCATGTTGAAGGCGTTCAGGCGGATTTGCTTCTTCGGCATAGGATCAATCAGATGGCGCCGTGGCGCGGCGGATTCTTTTCGTTGAGGTAGTAATTGCCGACCGCGTGATACTTCCAGCGCACCGGATCGTGCAGCGTGTGAGTACGGGCGTTGCGCCAGTGACGGTCGAGATTGTGCTCGGCCAGGGTGGCTTGGGTGCCGGCCAGCTCGAACAGCTTGCTGCCGGCGGCCAGCGATACTTCAGTGCTGAGCACGCGTGCTTCCGCCACTGCAATCGAGGCTGCCGCCACCGAAGCCACGGTCGGATCCCAGGCTGCGGCATCGACCGCCGCGCCGGCCAGTTCCAGTAATGCTTCCGCGCCGGCCAGCCGCACCGCCAGGTCGCCGAACTCGCGCACTGTAAGCGGATCGTCGATGGCGCGCTCTACCTTGCTGTCGATCCAGGCGCGCGAGCGGGAGCGCACGAATACCGCGGCGTCATGCAAGGCGGCGCGAGCGATGCCGGTGTCGATCGCCGCATGCAGCAGCTGCGCCACCGGCCCCAGTGAAGTCGGACGCTCGAAGGCGCTCTGGAACGGCAGCACTTCTTCTGCCGTGACCCAGACATTCTCCAGCACCACGGAGCCGCTGCCGGTGGTGCGCTGGCCGAAGCCGGACCAGTCGTCGATCACGCTGACGCCCTCGGCGTCGCGCTTGACGATGGCCAGTTGCTGGACGCCGTCGTCGTCAATCACCGAGACCGGAATCCGGTGCGCGTACAGCGCCCCGGTGGCGTAGAATTTGCGGCCATTGATGCGGAAACCGTCGCCATCCTTGCTCAGCCGCGTACGTCGCTCCTGCGAGGTGCGCGTGCCGAGTTCAGCCAGCGCGTTGCCGAAACGCTCGCCGGCCAGGATGCGTTCGAAGTAGTAGCGCTTCTGCGCTTCGCTACCGTTGACGCGCAGGATCTCGACCGCATAGAAATGGTTCTGCGGAATCTGTCCAAGCGAGCCGTCGGCGGCGGCAATCGTGGCGATCACTTCGGCCAGCGTGGCGTGCGAGACGCCAGCGCCGCCATAGGCGCGCGGCACCGAAATGCCCCACAGGCCGGAACGGGAAAACTGTTCCAGCTCAGGCAGCGGCAGACGCCGTTCAATATCGCGCAGACTGGCTTCGCGCGTGAACGCTGCGGCCAGTGCGCGCGCGGCGGCCAGCGCCTGGATATCGTCGAGGATACGCACCACCGGTCCGGCGGCGGCATTGATAGAAGTCGTCATGATGTCAGTTCCAGGAATGGCGCGCAGGGGCGATGCCGTTCAGCAGATAGTTGCCGATGGCGTGCAGCTTCCAGCGCACCGGATCGTGCAAGGTATGGGTGCGGGCATTGCGCCAGTGGCGGTCCAGGTTATGTACCGCCAGGGTGGACGCTGAACCGGCCAGTTCAAACAATTTCTCGCTGGCCAGCAAGGCAACCTCGGTGGTCAGCACCTTGGCTTTGGCGACGGCGATCGAGGCCCGCGCTGAGGCATCGGCGTCGATCGCCACGCTGGCAATCTGGTCCAGCGCCTGCGCCGCCTTGGCCAGCAGCGCATTCGCCGCATGCAGGCGGATTTTGAGATCGCCGATGTCGCGGATGACGTAAGGATCGTCGCTGGCCCGCTCCACTCCGCTATCGGCCCAGGGCCGCGAACGGTTGCGGACAAATTGTATGGTGTCTTCAATGGCGGCGGCAGCGATGCCGGCGTCGATCGCCGCCTGTATCAGTTGCGAGCCCGGTCCCTGGATGCCGGCCTGTTCCGCCAGCTTCTGCAGCGGCAGCACGTTTTCCGTGGCCACCGCCAGGTTTTCCAGCAGCACCGTGCCGCTGGCGGTAGTGCGCTGGCCGAACCCCGACCAGTCGTCGACGATAGTCAGGCCGGGCGTGCCGCGCTTGACGAACACCAGCACCGGCTGGCCTTGGTCGTCCAGCGCCTTGACCGGCACCCAGTGCGCGAACAAGGCGCCGGTGGAATAGAATTTCTTGCCGTTGAGGCGATAGCCGTTCGGCGTTGCAGTGAGGCGTGCCTTCATCTCCAGGATGTTCTTGGTGCCGCGCTCCGGTCCGGCATTGCCGATGCGCAGGCCGTTCAGGACGTCGCCATAGATGCGCGCCTTTTGCGCGGCGTCGGCGCTGTGCGCGACCACGCCGAGGATGCCGAAATGGTTTTGCGGAATCTGTCCCAGCGCCGGATCGGCGGCGCATAGCAGGCGGAATACTTCCGCCAGGGTACGGTAGGAAACCTGGGCGCCGCCGAACTCGCGCGGCACCGTGATGCCGCCCAGTCCGCTGGCGGAGAATTTTTCGATTTCCGCCCACGGCAGGCGGCGCTGGCTGTCGCGTACGCTGGCGTCGAGGCGGAACTCGGCAGCCAGTTCGCGCGCGATGTCGAGCGCTTCCTGGTCGGTGCTGATGCGATGCGCCGGCAAAACCCGGGGTAACAGGTCTGCCTGGCTTGCATCTGCTGCTTGTGTCGCGATAGACGACATGAATCACCTCTCTTGTTGTGCTTTGAACGCAACTTGTGATTGCGCTCGGTTGCCAAGAGAAAACGATAGCTTGCAGGCATGTCCAGCGTCCAATAAGAAAAACGCTTGAGGGTATGCGGAAATTGTTTTGCCGGCGCTCGGCGCAGACTGCTTGCTGCTTACGACGCGATTGCGGAGGACTAGAGGTTGGACTCAGGAGGAAAAAAAGCAGCGCTGCGGTGTGCCTGGAGCCGCGGCCAGTCATCCAGTACATCGAACGACCGCGGCCAGATATCAGAACCAGTCAGGACTTGAAGGGAAGGAAATACAAAACTCAGTGTGCTGCAAAAAATGCATCTGGCCGGCTCAAACGGCGTCCGGGCCAGTCTCGCCGGTGCGGATGCGGATCACCTGTTCGATATTGCGCACGAAAATCTTGCCGTCGCCGATCTTGCCAGTGCGCGCCGCCTTGATGATGGCATCCACTGCGCGTTCGGTGAGGGCATCGTCGATCACCAGTTCGACTTTCACTTTCGGCAGGAAATCGACAACATACTCGGCGCCGCGGTACAGCTCGGTGTGGCCCTTCTGACGGCCAAAGCCTTTTACCTCGGTCACGGTCAGGCCGGTGACGCCGACTTCGGCGAGAGCTTCACGCACCTCGTCCAGCTTGAAAGGTTTGATAACGGCAGTAATTTGCTTCATGGCAACTCCTTTGGGCATTAATTTAAGCATTAAATATAAATCTGTTGCAGTCTGCTTGTCGTCCGCGGCATGTCCTCGCCCGGATCAAGCGCAATCTGCTAGAGTATATGAAAAACGCTATTTGTCTATACGCGGCAATCAATAACTCTGTTTTTAGGAGAGATATGCAACACGGGTGAGAATTGCCCTTCTCTCAGTCCGGAATCTTTGCTAAGTCATTCAGCCATACAGTCGCTTCCGAGTCGCTGGGCGCGCGCCAGTCGCCGCGCGGCGACAGCGAACCGCCATTGCCGACCTTGGGCGCGTTCGGCACGCAGGAACGCTTGAACTGGCTGGTACGGAAAAAGCGGTCGAGGAAAATCCCCAGGTTGCGCTTGATGGCTGCCAGGTCGTACTGGTTCCTGGCCACCGCATCATTGTCGTAGGGCCAGCTGCCCTTGCTCTTGTCGTGCCAGGCCGCGTGGGCCAGGAAAGCCACCTTCGACGGCGCAAAGCCATAGCGCAGTATGTAATACAGATTGAAGTCTTGCAATTCGTAGGGGCCGATGACGTTTTCCGTGATCTGCTCCGGTTTGCCGCTAGCCTTGCCCGGCACCAGTTCCGGGCTGATTTCGGTATTCAGCACATTCAGCAGGACATCGGAACCGAGATAGCCGATGGCGCCGGTATCGGCCACCCAGCGCACGAGGTGGGAAATCAGAGTCTTCGGCACGCTGGCGTTGACGTTGTAATGCGACATGTGGTCGCCCACGCCATAGGTGCACCAGCCCAGCGCCAGTTCGCTCAGGTCGCCGGTGCCGATCACGATGGCATGGTGGAAATTGGCCAGCCGGAACAGGTGGTTGGTGCGCTCGCCGGCCTGCACATTTTCAAAAGTGATGTCGTACTGTTCCTGGCCGGCGGCATAGGGATGGCCGAGGTCCTTCAGCATTTGCAGGCAGCTCGGGCGGATATCGATTTCCGCCGCCGTGCTGCCGACCACCTGCATCAGTTGCCGCGCCTGCTGCAAGGTGCGGTCGCTGGTGGCGAAGCCCGGCATGGTGTAGGCCAGGATATTCGCGCGCGGTAAATTCAAGCGGTCCATGGCCTTGGCGCAGACCAGCAAGGCATGCGTCGAATCCAGTCCGCCGGAGACGCCGATCACTACCTTGGACAGCTTGCTGGAGGAAAGTCGCTGCACCAGCGCCTGCACCTGGATGTTGTAGACCTCGGTACAGCGCTCGTCGCGCCGCCGGGTATCCGCCGGCACATAGGGGAAACGTTCGACCTTGCGTTCCAGCGGCAAGGCCTGGTCCAGCGGCAGCGCCAGTTCAAAGCTGACCACATCGAACTTCGCCACCTCGGCGGCGTGGCGCCGCACCGACTGCCCGAAAGTGGTCTGCCGCATGCGTTCGCGCGACAAGCGTTCCAGGTCGATATCGGCAAAAATGAGATGCGAAGCGTCCAGGAAGCGCTCCGATTCCGCCAGCAGTTCGCCATTTTCATAAATCAGGGCCTGACCGTCCCAAGCCAGGTCGGTCGACGATTCGCCCTTGCCGGCCGAGGTAAACAAATAAGCCGACACGCAGCGCGCGGATTGCTGGCCGACCAGCTGGTGACGATAAGCTGCCTTCCCCACCAGTGCGTTGGATGCGGACAGGTTCACCAGCACGCTGGCGCCGGCCAGCGCAGCAAACGACGATGGCGGAATCGGCACCCAGACGTCTTCGCAGATCTCGGCATGGAAACGCAGCAGCGGCAGGTTAGCTACTTCGAACAGCAAGCCGGCGCCGAAGGGAACCCTGGTTCCCAGCAATGGAATCTCGCGCACCGCCGTGTTTTCAGCGGGACTGAACTGACGCAATTCGTAAAACTCGCCGTAGTTAGGCGGATAGCTCTTCGGCACGATGCCCTGGATGCGGCCACCGGCGACGATGGCCGCGCAATTGAACAACTGGTGCTCGACCCGCAAAGGCAGGCCGACGATCATCACCACCGGCAGTTCGACCGAGGCCGCCACCACTTCGGCCAGCGCGGCTTCGCAAGCGTCCAGCAAGGCGCGCTGGTGAAACAGATCGTCGCAGGTATAAGCGGACAAACCCAGCTCCGGAAACGCCACCAGCAAGGCGCCCTGCTGCTGCGCCTGGCGCGCCAGCCTGATCGTCTCGGCGGCGTTGAAAGCCGGATCCGCCACCCGGCAATTCGGCACGGCAACCGCGACGCGCGCGAAATCATGGGAGTAAAGGTTGAGAAATTTGTTGGTTGTCATCATTCTTCCTGCGCTCTGCGTGATGCTTTCAATTATCGCATGTAATGCGCCCGGCTCAGGATGCCGCGGCAGAGCGGTGGCGATGCTGCTAAACTTCTCGCTTATTTTCGTTTCCGCCTTCCTCTCATTCACGGCCGGTCCAGTCCTTGATCAATAAAACAACAGAGCAGAGCGCCAGCCAGTTCGCCACCCGCATCGTCGCTTCGCTGAGCGAAGTCGGCCAGGCCGCATGGGACGAGCTGCTTGCCTTGCAAGCCGACGCCAATCCCTTCCTCTCCTTCGCCTTCCTGCACGCTCTGCATGAAAGCGGCAGCGCCTCGGAAAAAGCGGGCTGGCAACCGCAGTACATCACCTTGTGGAATCAAGCCGGACAGCTGGCGGCGGCCCTGCCCTTGTACGTCAAATACCATTCCTATGGCGAATACGTGTTCGACTGGGCCTGGGCCGACGCCTACCAGCGCAACGGCCTGGAATACTATCCCAAGCTGCTGTCGGCGATTCCGTTCACCCCGGTGACCGGCGGCCGGCTGCTGGCGCGCGACGCCACGGCGCGCGCGGCGCTGGTCAAGGTGCTGCAGTCACTGCGGCGCGACACCCAGACTTCCTCCACCCATATCCTGTATCCGCCGGCGGAACAGGCCGAAGCCTTGCAGCAGGCCGGCTTCATGCTGCGCAGCGGCGTGCAGTTCCACTGGCTCAATCCCGGCTACCGCGATTTCGATGAGTTCCTCGCCACGCTGGAACGCAAGAAACGCAAGAACATCGTGGCCGAGCGGCGCAAGGTGGCCGAGGCCGGCGTGCACCTGCGCCGGGTGCGCGGCAGCGACGCCACCGAGGCGGACTGGGTGTTTTTCAACCGCTGCTATGCGCGCACCTACGCCGAGCACCGTTCCACGCCTTACCTCAACCTGGATTTCTTCCTGCGCATCGGCGCCAGCATGCCGCACAACATCCTGCTGATCGTGGCCGAACGCGACGGCAGGCCGATTGCCTCGTCGCTGCTGATCCATACCGGACAAACCCTGTACGGCCGTTACTGGGGCGCCCTGGAATTCGTGCCCTGCCTGCATTTTGAAACCGCTTACTATCAGCCGCTGGAGTTCTGCATCGAGCAAAAGATCGCCTGCTTCGAAGGCGGCGCCCAGGGTGAGCACAAGATGGCGCGCGGCTTCCTGCCGCAAAAAACCTGGTCGGCGCACTGGCTGGCGCATCCCGGCTTTGCCGATGCGGTGGCGAATTTCCTGGAGCAGGAAGCGGACGGCATCGATAGCTACATGGATGAACTGAACGACCGCAATCCTTTCCGTCCCGCGCCCCCCTGACCGATTCGCCCACGCCACTTTAAGAGCAGCCATGCAACCGACCGACATCTTGCTAGCCTTGTTGACCGTCATGATCTGGGGCATGAATTTTGTCGTCATCAAGATCGGCCTGGCAGGCTTGCCGCCGCTGCTGTTTTCGGCGCTGCGCTTTGTCTTCGCAGCGCTGCCGCTGGTATTTTTCATCAAGCGGCCAGCGATTCCCTGGCGCTACCTGATCGGCTTCGGCCTGTTCCAGTTCGCCCTGCAATTCTCGCTGCTGTTCTCTGGCATGCAGCTGGGCATAGGCGCGGGCCTGGCGTCGCTGGTGATCCAGCTGCAGGCATTTTTTACCATCGGCCTGGCGGTGCTGCTGCTGGGCGAGCGGCCGCTGCTGACGCAATTGCTGGGCGCGCTGGTGGCGCTGGCCGGCATCGCGCTGGTGGCCAGCCACCTGGAAGCGCAAGCGACGGTGATCGGCTTCCTGCTGGTGATCGGCGCCGGACTGAGCTGGGCCAGCGCCAACATCGTCACCAAGAAGATCGGCAAGGTCAACCCGCTGGCGCTGATGGCCTGGGGTTCGCTGATGGCGGCGCCGCCCTTGCTGCTGGCGTCGGCGCTGCTGGAAGGCCCGGCTGCCTGGCACAGCGCCTTTGCGCATTTTGGCTGGGTCTCGGTGGCGGCGGTGTTTTACCAGTCCTATCCGAACACCATCGTCGGCTACGGCATCTGGACCATCCTCATGCGCAAGTACCCGGCGGCGACGGTGGCGCCGTTTTCGCTGCTGGTGCCGCTGGTGGGCATGCTGAGCGCCGCCATCCTGCTGGGTGAAGCGCTGCAGTGGTGGAAAATCGTCGCCGGCCTGCTGGTGCTGGGCGGACTCGCCCTGAACCAGTTCGGCGGGCGCTTGCTGCCGTTGTTCAGGCGCTCGTAGCGATACGGCCCAAGCCCTGTTCGACGGCATCTAGAAACAAGCGGACTTTGGACGACAGATAACGGTTCGGCAGATAGATGCCGTACAGGCGGCGCTGCGGCAGCGGCGCATATTGCGGCAGCAGCCGGATCAGCTTCTTCTGCGCCAGGTCGGCGCCTGTCATGTAGTCCGGCAGCAAGCCGATGCCCATGCCGCGCAACACGCACTGGTGCAGCCAGACACTGTTATTGCAATTGATGTGCGGCGTGATCTTGATTTCATGACGCTTGCCATCCGCCTCCTCAAATTGCCAGACGTCCCTGGCCGACATCACGTTATCGGCCAGGCAATCGTAAGCCGGCAGCTCGGCCAGCGTCTGCGGCAAGCGCCTCGCAGCGAAATACTCGGCGCTGCCGACCACGCTCCAGCCGACCCGGTACAGCATGCGCGCATGGACATTTTCCGGCGGCGTAGTGGCGATGCGCAGCGCCACGTCAATCGAGCGTTCGGCGAGATCGAAGAACTGGTCGGACATGGTCAGCTCCAACTCGATCCCAGGATGCTGCTGCATGAAATCGCAGACGATATCCGGCAGGCAGACATTGGCGAAATTGGCCGGCGCGGTCACCCGCAAGATGCCCTGCGGCGTGTCCTGGCGCCGCAACACTTCCTGCTCGGCCTCCGCCACCTCCGACAAGATCGCCTTGCAGCGCCGGTAAAACACCTCCCCGGCCTCAGTCAGGCTAAGGCTGCGCGTAGTCCGCTGCAGCAGTTTTACCCGCAGCTCGCGCTCCAGCGCGCTGACCTGTTTGCTGACATGCGAATTCGACACTTGCAGCCGCGCCGCCGCGATGGAAAAGCTGCCGTGGTCCGCCACCGCGACGAAAGCCACCATTCTTTGCAAATCGATCATATTTTCTATATAGAACTAATGATTTTATAAAACTCAGTTTAATCATCATACAGAAACAATAAACTGGCCTCATCTTTCTTTCACGGAGTCATCCACGATGCAAGCCACCGACGTTTTCCTGGCAATCCTGACGGTCTCGATCTGGGGCCTTAACTTTGTAGCGATCAAGATCGGCCTGCACGGCTTGCCGCCGCTGCTGTTTTGCGCGCTGCGCTTCATTTTTGCAGCGCTGCCGCTGGTATTTTTCATCAAGCGCCCCGCGATTCCGTGGCGTTTGCTGATCGCCTATGGCGGTCTGCAGTTCGCCGGCCAGTTTTCCTTGCTGTTCATCGGCATGAAGCTGGGATTCGCGCCGGGCCTGGCGTCGCTGGTGATGCAGCTGCAAGTGTTCTTTACGGTAGCGCTGGCGGTGCTGATGCTGGGTGAGCGTGCGCGCGCAGCACAGATTTTCGGCGCCCTGGTCGCCTTCGCCGGCATGGGCGTGGTCGCCGCGCATCTGGATGGCACGGCGTCGGTAGCCGGCTTCCTGCTGGTGGTAGCGGCCGGGCTGAGCTGGGCCGGAGCCAATATCGTCACCAAGCAGATCGGCAAGGTCAATCCGCTGGCGCTGGTAGTGTGGGGTTCATTGATGGCAGCGCCGGCGCTGTTGCTGGCATCGCTGCTGCTCGAGGGGCCAGTCGCCTGGCAAAGCGCGGTGCTCCATTTCAGCTGGACCTCGGCCGGCGCGGTCTTGTTCCAGTCTTATCCGACCACCATCCTCGGCTTCGCCATCTGGTCAACCCTGATGCGCAAATATCCAGCGGCCACCGTCGCACCGTTTTCGCTGCTGGTGCCGGTAGCCGGCATGCTGAGCGCCTCCGTGATACTAGGAGAAGAGCTGCAGCCGTGGAAGATCATGGCCGGGCTGCTGGTATTGAGCGGCTTGCTGCTGAACCAGTTCGGCGGCCGCCTGGTGCTGCTGCTAAAAACCGCCAAAGCATAAAAACACGGCGCGCTGATGCGGTAGGGTGGGCAGCTGTGCCCACCTCGATCATTCAAGGAACGAACTCAGCGTGGGCAGAAAATCTGCCCACCCTACGGAAAGCTGCCAGGGCATGAAAAAAGCGCACCACGGTGCGCTTTTCAACATCAGCAACCGCGGCCTGTCCAGGCAAGCCGCAATTCCGGCGCATTACGCCGCGATGGACTTCTTGTAGGCCTCGACGCCCGCAAGGATTTCCTTGCGCGCTTCGTCCGGACCGAACCAGCCGTCGATCTTGACCCATTTACCCTTTTCCAGATCCTTGTAGTGCTCGAAGAAATGCTGGATCTGTTTCAGGCGCAGTTCATTCATGTCTTCCGGCTTTTGCCAGTGCGTGTAGATGCTCAGCACCTTGTCGACCGGCACCGCCAGCAGCTTGGCGTCCTGGCCGGCTTCGTCCGACATCTTCAGCACGCCCACCGGACGGCAGCGCACCACCACACCCGGGAACAGCGGGAACGGCGTGATCACCAGCACGTCGACCGGATCGCCGTCTTCCGACAAGGTTTGCGGGATATAGCCGTAGTTGCATGGGTAATGCATGGCGGTGCCCATGAAGCGGTCAACGAAAATCGCGCCGGATTCCTTGTCGACTTCGTATTTGATCGGATCGGCATTCATCGGGATTTCGATGATGACGTTGAAATCGTTTGGCAAATCGCGCCCGGCCGATACTTGATTCAGACTCATGGTGTGCTCTCGTCAATAATAAAAATTCAAAAACAATGTGGTGCTTCGGCGTCTGGCGCCGCCGGACAAACTCTCCAGCATGCGGAAAGCACCTTGCTAACCCGAAATTATAACGGCTGATAGCCGTATCGTGCGATGCAACATCCACTTATGTTGCGCCAGACCGATATCTTTTCAGCAATTGGCTATTGCTTCGTTGCAGACAAAACACTAATCGCGCCAAATGATGCGGCACAACACGCTCCTTGCTAACCTTCCTGTTTTGTCTTATATTTCAGTAATTACTGAAAATTCAAAATATCATGCACACCATCCCTCCCGGCAACACCAGCACCGCCAGCGCTCCGCTGACTCCCTTGACGCCGCTGACCCAGCGCTTCATCTCGCATTTCGGCGAAATGGGCAGCCGCTGGGGCATCAATCGCACCGTTGGGCAGATTTATGCGTTACTTTATGTCCTGGGGCAACCTTTGAATGCCGACCAGATTGCCGAATACCTGACGTTTTCCCGCTCCAACGTCAGCATGGGCCTGAAGGAATTGCAGTCGTGGCGCCTGGTCAAGCTGCTGCACCACCCCGGCGATCGCCGCGAGTATTTCGAGCCGCCGAAAGATATCTGGGATATTTTCAAGACCTTGCTGGAAGAGCGCCGGCGCCGCGAAATCGAGCCGACCTTATCGATGTTGCGCGATGCGCTGCTAGAGACGCCTGCCAACGAAACCGACCAGCAGGCGCAGCAGCGGATGCGCGAAATGTACAATCTGATCGAGCTGTCCAGTTCCTGGTTTGACGATGTGCAGCGCCTTTCGCCGGAAACCCTGGCTTCGCTGATGAAGATGGGTTCCAAGGTCAAGAAGCTGCTGGATGTACGCGACAAGTTCCGCATGCCTGGCTCGGGCAGCAAGACCAAGAGCAGCACCGACCATCCCGATGTATACCAGAACGCTAAGTTGAAGGAGTAGACGCCCGATGTCTTTCGCCTTGAATAAACGCCTCACCCGCTTGCCGCTGGCAGTCGAAATCACCGTCATCCTGGTGGTCAAGATTGCCCTCCTGACGGTGCTCTGGAAAGCTTTTTTCTCCGAACCGCAAACAAAAAAAATGCGTATGCCGACTGACCTGGTGGAACAGCACCTGCTCAGTCCGCAACCTGCCGCCATCCCTTCCCACCTACCCCCTTCTGAGGCCCGCCAATGATTCCTATTGATGAAGTCGTCGCCCTATCGCGCCTGCAGTTCGCTGCGACCGCGATGTTCCATTTCCTGTTCGTGCCGCTCACCCTCGGGCTGGCATGGATCCTGGTCATCATGGAGTCGGTCTATGTCATGACCGGCAGCCCGATCTACAAAGACATGACGCGCTTCTGGGGCAAGCTGTTCGGCATCAATTTCGCCATGGGCATCGCCACCGGCATCACCCTGGAATTCCAGTTCGGCACCAACTGGTCGTATTACTCCCACTACGTCGGCGACATCTTCGGCACGCCGCTGGCGATCGAGGGGATGATGGCCTTCTTCCTCGAATCGACCTTCGTCGGCCTGTTCTTCTTCGGCTGGGACCGCCTTTCGCGCGTCCAGCATCTACTGATCACTTTCCTGGTGGCGCTGGGCTCCAGCCTGTCGGCCCTGTGGATCCTGATCGCCAACGGCTGGATGAACAATCCGGTCGGCGCCGAGTTCAACTATGAAACCATGCGCATGGAGCTGACCAGCATCGTCGACGTCATTTTCAATCCGGTGGCGCAGGTGAAATTCGTGCACACCCTGTCGGCCGGCTACGTCGCCGCCTCGATGTTCGTGCTCGGCATCTCTGCCTTTTACCTGCTGCGCGGCCGCGACACCGCCTTCGCCCTGCGCTCGTTTGCAATCGCTGCCGGCTTCGGACTGGCCTCGACCCTGTCGGTGATCGTGCTCGGCGACGAGTCCGGCTATACCGCCGGCGAAGTCAACAAGGTCAAACTGGCTGCCATGGAAGCCGAATGGCATACCGAGCCGGCGCCGGCCGGCATCACCGTGGTCGGCTGGCCCAACGAGAAAGAACAGCGCACCGATTACGCCATCAAGATTCCATATGTGCTGGGCCTGATCGGCACGCGCTCGGCCGACAAGCAGATCACCGGCATCCAAGACCTGAAGAAGGAACATGAAGTACGCATCCGCAACGGCATGCTGGCGTACGCCGCCCTGACCCGCCTGAAAGGCGGCGACAAGTCGCCCGAAGCGGTGGCCTCCTTCGACAAGCTGAAAGACGATCTCGGCTACGGTCTGCTGCTGAAAAAGTACACGCCGAACGTGGTCGACGCCACGCCGGAACAGATCGGCATGGCGGTCAACGATACCTTCCCGAAAATCGCACCGATGTTCTGGTCGTTCCGGCTGATGGTCGGCCTCGGCATACTGTTCCTGTTCATCTTCTCCTGCTCGTTCTACTTCCTGATCCGCAAGCAGCTGGCCAAGCAGCGCTGGCTGCTGCGCCTGGCGGTGTACAGCATCCCGCTGCCGTGGGTGGCGATCGAACTGGGCTGGCTGCTGGCCGAGTACGGCCGCCAGCCATGGACCATCTCCGGCGTGCTGCCGACCCATTTATCGGCCTCGACCCTGCAGCCTGGCAGCCTCTACTTCAGCCTGGCCGGCTTCCTCGGCTTCTATACCTTCCTGTTCGTCATCGAAATGATACTGATGGTGAAATACGCCCGCCGCGGACCGAGCAGCCTGCATACCGGCAAGTACCACTGGGAACGCCTGGAAGCATCAACCGTCGATTCGACCGCCAAGGCATAAGGAGAAACCGCCATGTTTGATTATGAAACCTTGAAAGTAATCTGGTGGGGCTTTGTCGGCGTGCTCCTGATCGGCTTCGCCCTCACTGACGGCTTCGACTTCGGGGTCGGCATGATGCTGCCCTTCATCGGCAAGACCGACGGCGAACGCCGGGTCGTCATCAATTCGATAGGCAGCACCTGGGAAGGCAACCAGACCTGGTTCATCACCGCCGGCGGCGCCATCTTTGCAGCCTGGCCGCTGGTCTACAGCGCCGCGTTCTCAGGCTTCTATGTGGCCTTGATGCTGCTGCTGTTCTCGCTGTTCTTCCGCCCGGTCGGCTTCGATTACCGTAGCAAGGTGGCCGATACTCGCTGGCGCAACGCTTGGGACTGGGGCTTGTTCGCCGGCGGGTTCGTGCCGCCGCTGATCTTCGGCGTCGCCTTCGGCAACCTGTTCCTCGGCGTGCCCTTCCATTACGACGACACCATGCGGGTGGAATACACCGGCAACTTCTTCCAGCTGCTCAATCCCTTCGGCCTACTGGCCGGCCTGCTGAGCGTGGCCATGCTGCTGATGCACGGCGCCGCCTACCTGCAAGTCAAGACCGATGCCCTGATCGCCCAGCGCGCGCGCGGCGTCGCCAAGGTCGCAGGACTGGTAACGGCGCTGTTGTTCGTGGCAGGCGGTTTCTGGGTGGCCTTCGGCATCCACGGCTATCGCATCACCGCCATGCCGGATGCAAACAGCGCCTTCATGCCTATCGTCAAGACGGTCGTCACCGCCAACGGCGCCTGGTTCGATAACTATGCGCACTGGCCTGCCATCTGGGCCTTCCCTATCGTTGCCGTCGCCGGCGCCTTGCTGTGCGTACTGTTCAGCGCGGCCAACAAGGCCATGGCAGCTTTCCTGGCCAGCGGCTTTTGCGTGACCGCCGTCATCCTGACCGCAGGCGCTTCCCTGTTCCCATTCATCATGCCGTCTTCGCTCGATCCAAACAGCAGCCTGACGATCTGGGACGCGGTCTCCAGCCACAAGACGCTGGGCATCATGTTCTGGGTGGTAGTCATCATGCTGCCGATCATCCTGCTTTACACCACCTGGGTCTATCGGGTCATGCGCGGCAAGGTCACCCTCAAGCATATCGAAGACAACCAGCACACCGCCTACTAAGCACAGAGAGGAAAAGATTATGTGGTATTTCGCATGGATATTAGGAGTCGGCCTGGCGCTGGCGTTCGGCATCATCAACGTCATGTGGCTGGAAGCCAACTACGCCTTCGGCAGCAGGGATGAAGAAACCACCCGCGAACGCTTTGAAAGCGCGGCGGCCGAGCATGAAGCCAGGGCCCGCAAAAAATGAGCGCCGCCCACGCTGCGGCAATTCTGGTAACACCTGACGCCGAGTGCGAGACGCTCTTGCCTGGCCATGATTTTGTCGATGCCTACCAGGTCCGGGCCGGCCTCTCCGGCCTGAGCGCCAGGCAGGCCGCCGAGGCCATCATCAAGCATCCGCCCGGCTGGATCAGTCTGCTGATGGCGACTCGCAACCGCGTGGTGAGCCTGTTCCAGCTGCGCACAGTGGAAATCGGCGTCGGCGATCCGCATGGGTTGCAGCATACGGTGGGCGGCTTCCCGCTGGTGGCGCAATCGGAGCGCGAAGTGGTGCTGGGCTTCGACGACCACCACCTGGATTTCCGCATCAGCATCAAGGTCGCGCCGGACGGCCCGGAGGCGACGCAAGTGACGGTCTCGACCATCGTCAAGACCAACAATCTGCTGGGACGCAGCTATCTGGCGACGATCATGCCTTTCCACCGGCTGATCGTGCGCCATCTGCTGGAGCATGCGCGCTTCCGGCAGCAACCGTCCTGAGCGGGGCGAGCCAGGCTTTCAGCGCAGGTTCAGCTTGCGGTACACCGTATTGCGCGATATACCCAGGGCCTTGGCGGTGGCGGAAACGTTGCCGCCATTGGCGTCAAACGCCTGCCTGACAGCGGTTTGCGCCAGGTCCTCCAGGCTGCCGCTGCCACTGGCGTCAAGCGCGGCCGGCGACAAGGCTTGCACATCTTCCAGGAAATCGTCAGGCAAGTGTTCCAGCCGGATCACGCGGTCGGCGCCGGCCATCACTACCGCGGTCCTGAGCAGGTTGCTGAGCTGGCGGAAATTGCCCGGCCAGCCGTGGCGATGGAACAGCGCCATGATCTCGGACGCCACCGTACAGCAAGGTTCGCCGCCGGGTTCTTCCAGCAACAGCTTGTTGACGATGACCTCCAGGTCGGAACGTTCGCGCAAGGCTGGCAGCTTGACTACCAGCCCGTTCAGGCGATAGTACAAGTCCTCGCGGAACAGGCTGGCGGCGATCAGCTCGCGCAGGTTGCGGTTGGTGGCGCAGATCAATGCCAGATTGACCGGGATCGACTTGGTGCTGCCGAGCGGCGTCACCATGCGTTCCTGCAGCACGCGCAACAGGCGCGCCTGCAATGCCAACGGCATATCGCCGATTTCATCCAGAAACAAGGTGCCGCCGTTGGCTTGCAGGATCTTGCCTTGGCCGCCCTTTTTGCGCGCACCGGTGAAGGCCCCCTCTTCGTAACCGAACAGCTCCGATTCGATCAGCGTTTCCGGAATCGAGGCGCAGTTGACGGCGACGAAAGCGCCCTGCCGGCGCGGCGAATCGTTGTGGATCGCCTGCGCCAGCAATTCCTTGCCGGTGCCGGTTTCGCCGGTGATCAGGATCGGGATGTCGCGCCCGATCACTTTCTCCAGCTTGCCGATCAGCGCCGCCATTTGCGGATCGCCGGTATTCAGGTAGCGCAGGCTGGAGAGGCGCCGATCCTGTGGCGGCGCTTTCGGCGTCGGCACAGGATCGGCGGCGGGCTGGGCTTCGCTGAAATGCCGGAACGCGCTGTTCGACAGCCGCAGTTCCGCCCTGGCATAAACCCTGACGCCGCTGTGCAGGCAAAGATCGAGCAAGTCCGGCGCCGCCGTTCGATAATGATCGAACAAGGTCGAGACCGGCAAGCCGAACAGCGAGCTGAAGGTATGCGACTGCAAGGCCGTCAGCGGCAAGCCAAGCTGGAACAAGGCGCTGCGGTTGGCCGACAGGAAGCGCCCGCCGGGCGTAAAGCAGGCGATGCCCTCCATCAGCGTGCCGATGAATTCGGGACGGCTGTGAAAATGCAGGGTCACCGCATTTTCGAACGCCGCCGTAAACAGCTGGTTCTCGATCATCTGCGCCGACATCCGCACCAGCGCCATGGTGTGCTTGTGATAGCTGTCGCGGTCGCCGCTGACATCCAGCACCCCGAGGATCTTGCCTTCATGGTCGAAGATCGGCGCCGCGGAACAGGTCAGGAAATGGTTCGCCTGCAGGTAATGGGCATCGGCATGCACCGTGGTCGGCGCCCGTTCCGCCAATGCGGTGCCGATGGCGTTGGTGCCCTTGCTCTGTTCGGACCAGGCGACGCCCGGATTCAGCGCCACCCGCTCGGCCTTGACCAGGAAATCGTCATCGCCCAGCGCATGCACGATAACGCCGCTGGCATCGGTCAGCAGCACCATGTTGTGGGTATTGATGATCTGTTCGTAGAGCGTTTCCATGACCGGCAACGCATGCGTGTACAGCGCATGGTTCTGCTCCAGCAGCACTGACAGGGACGCCGCCCCGAGCGGCTCGATATCGGGCTTGTCCTGCCGAGCCAGGCCATACGCACTAGAACGCTGGTGCGATTTCTCGATCACGCCGGGGTCGCTGGCCGCCAGCGCAAAGCGCTGCGCCGGTCTGTTGCATGAGAGCTCACTCATAAGGTCTCCTTCGGCCGGCAATGCCGGCTTGGCTGCGGGCGCTGATGCGCCTCTAGAGGTATTCAGCTGACAGTCTACCTTTGAATGACTCTCCATGTAATCACACCGTTGAATGCAGCCGCCTTGGCGACACGCAATGTGCTCGGGGATATGGTTGCAGAGCAGCATCCGCGCCGCGTTGACGGACCCTGCTTCAGTTGCCAGTCTGGCTACCCAGCAGCAAGGGCGCTTCGGCCACGCTTGCATATTCGTCATCGCTGAACAGGCGCGCACGGCTGAGAAACCTGAGCCCGCTGCCGTTTTCCAGCGAAAACATGCCGCCATTGCCCTGCACCACGTCGATGATCAGCTGGGTATGCTTCCAGTACTCAAACTGCTCGGCGCCGATATAAAAGGGAGTGCCGTCCAGATCGCCCAGGTAGACATCGGCATCGCCGACCTGGAACTCGCCTAGCGCGTAGCACATGGGCGCGCTGCCGTCGCAGCAGCCGCCGGACTGGAAGAACATCAGCGGGCCGTGCTTCTGCCTGAGGCTGCGCAACAGCTCGAGTGCGGCCGGGGTGGCGCTGACGCGGGCGATGATAGAGGGCATGATCGAACCTTGCCGGTGGCGGGAAAAGAGAAAGGAAAAAGCGGTCCCGCCTGACAAGACAGGACCGCAGCGGCTTTAGAAAAAGCCCAAGGCGTCCGGACTGTAGCTGACCAGCAGGTTCTTGGTCTGCTGGTAATGATCCAGCATCATCTTGTGGTTTTCGCGGCCGATGCCGGATTGCTTGTAGCCGCCGAATGCTGCATGGGCCGGATACAGGTGATAGCAATTGGTCCACACGCGGCCGGCCTGAATCCCGCGCCCCATGCGGAAGGCGCGCGAGCCGTCGCGCGTCCACAGGCCGGCGCCGAGGCCGTACAAGGTATCGTTGGCCAGCGCCAGCGCCTCTTCCTCATCCTTGAAGGTGGTCACCGACAGCACCGGGCCGAAAATTTCTTCCTGGAAGATGCGCATCTTGTTATGGCCTTCGAACACCGTCGGCTCGACATAAAAGCCGGCATCGAAGTCGCCGCCCAGCTGCTTGCGCGTGCCGCCCGTGAGCAGCTTGGCGCCCTCCTGCTTGCCGATGTCGATATACGACATGATTTTTTCCAGCTGCTCTTGCGACGCCTGGGCGCCGATCATGGTCGCGCTGTCGAGCGGATTGCCTTGCTTGATGGCCTTGACCCGTTTCAATGCGCGCTCCATGAAACGCTCATAGATCGATTCCTGGATCAGCGCGCGCGAAGGACAGGTGCAGACCTCGCCCTGGTTCAGTGCAAACATGGCGAAGCCTTCCAGGCATTTGTCGAAGAAGGCATCGTCCTGGTCCATCACGTCGGCAAAGAACACATTGGGCGACTTGCCGCCCAGTTCCAGCGTCACAGGAATGATGTTTTGCGAAGCGTATTGCATGATCAGGCGGCCAGTGGTGGTCTCGCCGGTAAACGCGATCTTGGCGATGCGCTTGCTGGAGGCCAGCGGCTTGCCGGCTTCCAGGCCGAAGCCATTGACAATATTCAGGACGCCGGGCGGCAGCAGGTCTTGCACCAGCTCGATCCAGACCATGATCGAAGCCGGCGTCTGCTCGGCCGGCTTGATCACCACGCAATTGCCGGCCGCCAGCGCCGGCGCCAGTTTCCAGACCGCCATCAGGATCGGGAAGTTCCAGGGAATGATCTGGCCGACCACGCCCAGCGGTTCATGGAAATGATAGGCATAGGTCTGATCGTCGATGGTCGCGACTGAACCTTCCTGGGCCCGGATGCAACCGGCAAAATAGCGGAAGTGATCGATCGCCAGCGGGATGTCGGCGGCGGTGGTTTCCCGGATCGGCTTGCCGTTGTCGATGGTTTCGGCGATCGCCAGCAATTCCAGGTTGGCTTCCATGCGGTCGGCGATCTTGTTGAGGATGTTGGCGCGCTCGGCCGGCGAAGTCTTGCCCCAGGCGACCTTGGAGGCGTGGGCGGCGTCCAGCGCCAATTCGATGTCTTCCGCGCTGGAACGGGCGATTTCGCAGAAGGTCTTGCCGATCACCGGGCTGACGTTCTCGAAATACTCGCCCTTGACCGGCGGCACGAACTTGCCGCCGATGAAATTATCGTAACGTTGCTTGAATGGATTGCGGGTAGCTAACTTGCTGATGTCTGCGAGATTCATGTCGTCCTCTGGCTTTGGTTGGCGTCATTGTCTGGAGTGCTTTGGTACAAACTACACCAGACATGGCGCAATGAACGTGCCAGCGGCCGGCGCGCGCTGCACACTAGCGCGCAGCAGGCAACAGCAGGGAATTTCGGGATTTAAGGGGCGCCTGGGCGGCGGCAAGATGTTCAGTTATTGAACAGCGCCTTGGCACATCTGCTGCGGAATGCAACAGCGCCGGCGACAGGATCAGGCCGTGCAGCTCACCTGCGGACTTGCTTCACCCTCGGCTTGGGCGGCATGGGCGAGGCCGTCGGCAGGGGCTTCATCTTCAACACTGATGGCAATCGCGACCTGTTCCAGCTTGGTCACTGCGACATTCAACGAATCGTTGATCTGCGCCTTGGTGTGTTCCGGCATGGTTTCAGCGATCTGCGCCACCGCGCCTGCCAGATCGATCACTGCCAGCGTCAGGTTGGCAATCAGGTCACGCTGGTTCGTCATCTTTGATAGTCCTCATGGTCCTGCATCCGGTCCTGTAATATACGGGGCTGGCATTATTACACCATCGGGCCGGATGCAACACTGTCAGACAATAAAAAACCGGCTGCCATTGAAAATCAAACCCGAACAAAACCGCATCTTGAATCACCAGACCATGCAGCCGAAAACCCTACCCGCTACGCCGATAACCCTGGCCCTGTTTTGCAAAGTCGTCGACAACTATGGCGATATCGGCATCTGCTGGCGCCTGGCGCGGCAGCTGGAACAGGAACACGGCATCGGCGTCACGCTGTGGGTCGACGACTTGCAGAGTTTCAAGCGGATCTGTCCGCAAGTCGCGCCGAATCTCGAACTGCAGCTGGTCAGCGGCGTCACGGTGCGCCACTGGCGCAAGCAGCAAGGCATATTCATGGCGCAAGACGTGGCCGACATCGTGATCGAATTTTTTGCCTGCGACATCCCGCCCGGCTATATCAAGGCGATGTCGGAACGCCAGGTACGCCCGGTATGGCTGAACCTGGAAGGCCTGAGCGCAGAGGAATGGGTCGAAGGCTGCCACGCCTTGCCGTCGCCGCAGCCGCAGTCCCTGGTCAAATACTTCTTCTTCCCCGGCTTCACCGCCCGTACCGGCGGCCTGCTGCTGGAATCCGGATTACTGGCGCAGCGCCAGGCGTTCCAGCAAGATGCGGCGGCGATGAGCAGCTTTCTCGGGCAGTTCGGCGTCACCGCGGCCGAGATGGAAAGCCTGAAAATCTCCCTGTTCTGCTATCCGCAGGCTCCGCTTGCGGCGTTGTTCGGGGCTTGGCAAGACAACGGCAAGGCCATCACCTGCCTGGTGCCGGAAGGCGTGGCCGCCGATGCGGTCCAGGCATTCCTCGGACAAGCCGCGACGGCCGGGGCCAGCGCCACCCGCGGTGCGTTGACGCTGCGCGTGCTGCCCTTCGTGCCGCAGCCCGACTACGACAAGCTGCTGTGGGCCTGCGACCTCAATTTCGTACGTGGCGAAGACTCTTTCGTGCGCGCGCAATGGGCGGCCAAACCCTTCATCTGGCACATCTATCCGCAAGACAAGGACTTGCACCACGTCAAGCTGAATGCATTCCTGCAAGCCACCAGCGCCAAAACCGCCAGCCTGGTCGCCTTCTCCCTGGGATGGAATGGCGCCGCCGGAGAAACCACCGACTGGAACGCGGCATGGCGCCGCTTCGACGCCGACCTGCCGGAAATTGCCAGACTGTCCACTGATTGGGAGCAGCAACTGTTGGCAAATGGCGACCTGGCGGCCAATTTATGCAAGTTCGTCGAAACAGTTAAGTAAGGGGCATGAAAAAATAGGTTAAAATATAGGGCTAATTTTTGACGCATTCTAAAATTCAATCATACGTGGGCTTGCGGTGCTTCCTGCCAGTAGGCTACAGATGATTTTTATGCAACCTACTTTTTACGTATATTCGCTATGAAACCAGCAAAAGAAATTCGTGTCGGCAACATCATCATGGTTGACAGCAAGCCTATGATCGTCCTGCGCTCTGACGTCAACGGTTCGAGCCGCACGGGCTTCACCTACAAGTGGAAACTGAAGAACCTGCTGACCAACGCCCCGATGGAAAACGTTTTCCGCGGCGACGACAAGTTCGACGTGGTCGTGCTCGACAAGAAGCCAGTCACTTATTCGTACTTCGCCGATCCGCTGTTCGTGTTCATGGACGCTGACTACGAGCAATACGAAATCGAAGCAGAAAACCTGGGCGACGCCCTGCACTACCTGAAAGACGGCATGGAATGCGAAGCCGTGTTTTACGATGGCAAGGCAATTTCGGTCGAACTGCCGACCACGATCCAGCGCCAGGTGGTCTACTCCGAGCCAGCAGTCAAGGGCAACACTTCGGGCAACGTCCTGAAAGAAGCCAAGATTGAAAACGCCATCGAAGCCAACCAGCACATCGTCATGGTGCCGCTGTTCGTCAGCTCCGACGACGTGATTGAAATCGACACACGCACCAACGAGTTCAAGAAGCGCGCTTAACAGCCTCTTCTGTCCGCAAAAAACGCTGCCGATCATGCGCAGCGTTTTTTTTCGCCCATTCAATTTACTGGAATGAACGATCAATCTTATTTTGTTTGAAGATGGGCAGCTGGCAGCAATTCATCACCGTCAATCCGACCGACGGAAAAATCAGCGCGATGTTAAAACAATCTCGAAATTTGAATGATCATTCAGTTTTATTTGATTATCCAGCCATCCGGAAAGCCATGGCCCGCCGGGATCTCAGGACTCGCGTCCCGAGCAGCAATTAACGCAGCAAGGCCGCTGCGCCATGCCGCCCGGTACGGGCTCAGCAAGATGCAGCGGCCTTGAGCAGGCTGACGATTTACCTGATTACTTGGCGAGTATTTCCGCCAGTTTCTTGTTGCCCATGCCGAAGCTGGCGATCACCGCCAGGCTGGTCAACGCCAGCAAGCCGCCCAGCCACAGCGTGGCGGAAATTCCCACCGCATCAACCACCACGCCGCCGGTGAAGGAGCCGAGCGCGATCGCTACCTGGACGATGCTGACAAACAGCGCCGATCCGGCTTCCGGCAAATCAGGCGAAGACAGTTGCAGCCAGATGCTGAGGCACAGCGGGATGGCGCCGAAGGCAACGCCCCAGGCCAGCACCATTACCGCCACGGCGGCCGGCGACGCGTGCACCAGCGGCAATGTCGCCAGCGCCGCCAGCAGGATCGTCACCATGGCAAACAGCGATGCCTGCAGATGACGCGTCACGGCAGTCGAGATCGCCAGATTGGCGACAAAGCCGACGAAGCCGAAGCCCAGCAATACCGACGTAATCGCCGACAAACTGAAATTGTTTTCCGCAAGGAAGGGCGTGACATAGGTGTAGGACGAAAAATGTGCGCCAAACACCAGCGCCACCATCAGCAAGCTCTTGCGGGCAGTGGCCCGGCTCAGCAAGGCACGCAAGTCGCTGAAACGGATCGCTGCTTTTGACGGCAAGGCCGGCAACAGAAAAGCCTGCGCCGCCAGCGCCGCCGCCGCCAGTGCACCGGTAGCGATGAACGACGCACGCCACGAATACAGCCCGCTGATGAAGGTACCCAGCGGCACCCCGATCACGGTAGCGAAAGTGACGCCGCTCAGTATCATCGCCGTCGCCTTGGCCGCATGCTCTTGCCGCACCAGCCGCCCCGCGGTCGCCAGCGCCAGGGTCCAGAAACCGCCCAGAGCCGCTCCCAGCAGGGCCCGGCCCAGCAGCATGACGCCGAAGCTAGGTGCAAAAGCGGACACCAGGTTCGACGTCAGCAACAGGATGGAGAGCGCCAGCAGGATGAAGCGGCGGTCGATGCGCCCCGCTCCCAGCATCAGACCCGGCGCCGAAATGGCCGCGATAATGCCGGGCGTGGTCACCATCAGCCCCGCCGTGCCTGGCGAGACGCCAAGATCGCTGGCGATCTGCGGCAGCAAACCCACCGGCAGAAATTCCGTCGTCACGAATGCAAAAGCGCCTATCGCCACCGACACCACCGACAGCCAGGAACGCAGCGGCGACGCCGCGCTGGCCGCAGGGGCCGGCATATCGAGAAGGCTGTCGTTTTGTGCGCTGAGCGCGGCCAGATTTTTTTCCATGTAAAACTCCCCTGCGCCTGGTCCGCGACCAGCGCCTAAATAACCTGAATAAAGCGATGTGATTCAAACTAGCCGACCCTGACCCACGACCTGCTCGCCGGCTGCACTGCAATGGCATCGAAGCGCCGCCACAGGCGTTCGCCTCGATTAAACTGTATTATTTTTTACTACAGTTAAGAATATAAAAATAGGATCGAAATGATCCTCCCAGCCCCCGGCAAAATTAACTGTAATATACCAGATTACAGTTAATCATAAAAAAACGCCCTACTTTCCAGTCTTCTCGGCAATCTTGTTGACCAGTTCGCACAACTTTCTTTCGCGCAAAATATCCAGCAAGGCGCTTTCCACTTCCGACACCACCGGATCCAGCACCATATCCATGCCGCAGCTGACCGGGCAGCACAAGTCTTTGGAGCGTGTATTGTGCTTCAGCACCGACCCTTCCTCCACCGCCAGGTAAATCTCGGCCAGGTTGATGGCTGAAGCTGGCCGCGCCAGCTGCACGCCGCCGCCCTTGCCTTCCTTGGTTACCACCAGCTTGGCTTTGCTCAGCTTGCGCAGCAGCTCGCGCACGAAAACCGGATTAGTATTGACGCTGGCAGCGATCGCCGTGGACGGAAAATACACTTCCCCGCCCCTGGTGGCGTACTCCACGCTGACTAAGATATGCGCCGCGACGGCAAATCGACTGGACTTCATACTGTAATTATATTCCATACAGATAATCGTGCAACGAATATCTTGATATATGCTTATGAGACTATAGGCAAGCGCTGGCAGTCACTAACCAAATGACGGAACCGATATGCCCAAATACCTGGAAAGAGACGCTGTGATGGAGCTGGAAGATTTGCCGAATATCGGCAAGGCCGGCGCCGCCGACCTGCGCTGCATCGGCATCCGCCAGCCGGCGCAGCTGGTCGGTCAGTCGCCGCTGCAGATGTATGAGAAATTATGCAGCGCGACCGGCGCCCGTCATGATCCCTGCGTGATTGACGTCTTCATGTCGGCGGTGCGCTACATGGAAGGCGCCGAGCCGCTGCCGTGGTGGTCCTATACGGCAGAGCGCAAGCGCCTGCTCAAGTCAGGCTAGGCAAACATTTATTCAGCCTTGGCCAGCAGATTGAAAATGCTGGAGAAATCCAGGCCGCCGGCGCCGCTCTTGCTGTGGATGTCGTACAGGTTGCGCGCCAGCGCGCCGAGCGGCACGCTGCTGCCGGTGGACAGCGAATTCTCCACCGCCAGTCCCAGATCCTTCAGCATCAGGTCGACGCCGAACCCGCCGGCATAGTCCTTGGAAGCCGGCGCATTTTCCATCACGCCCGGACAAGGGTTATACACTTCCAGCGCCCAGTTGCGGCCCGAGCTCTTGGCCATGATTTCCGACAGCACCTTGGGATCCATGCCGTTCGCCATGCCCAGCCGGATCGCTTCCGCCGTGCCTATCATCAGGATACCCAGCAGCATGTTGTTGCATACCTTGACGGTCTGGCCGCTGCCGTTGTCGCCGGCATGGAAAATCGCCTTGCCCATCTTTTCCAGCAACGGCTTGGCCGCCGCAAAGCCTTCGGCCGAGCCGCCGACCATGAAAGTCAGCGTGCCGGCTTGCGCACCGCCGGTGCCGCCGGAAACCGGCGCATCGAGCATGGTGAAGCCCTTGTCGCGCGCTGCCGCCGCCACCTTGCGCGCGGCGTCGGGAGCGATGGTGGAACAGTCGATCAGCAAAGTGCCGGGCGCGGCCTGCGCCAGGATGCCGCTGGCGCCCAGATAAGCTCCTTCGACATGGCGGCTGGCGGGCAGCATGGTGATGATCACCTTGGCCGCGCCGACCGCAGCGGCGAGGTCATTGCCGGTGCTGCCGCCGCCGGCGGCGAATTTCTCGACGCTGGCGGCGACCAGGTCATGGCCGCTGACCTTGTGGCCGGCCTTGACCAGGTTGAGCGCCATCGGCAAGCCCATGTTGCCGAGGCCGATAAAAACGATTTCGTGGTTCATGATAAGTCTCTTTCTCGCGTGGTCTTGCATTGCCTGCCGCAGCCATCTGCATGACGGTGGCAGGCAGCCTCGTCACTTCATCGAAATGGTGGTGTTGATCTCGCCGCCATCCGCATCCGGTGCAAACCAGCGCGCCGTCACTGTCTTGGTCTGGGTCCAGAACTGCACTGCCTGCTTGCCGTTAGGACCGAGATCGCCCAGCTTCGATGCGCGCGAACCGGTGAAACTGAAATACGCCACCGGCACCGGAATCGGCACGTTGATGCCGACCTGGCCGACGTCGATCTCGTTCTGGAACTTGCGCGCGGCCCAGCCGGAGGAAGTGAAGATCGAAGTGCCGTTGCCGTTCGGATTGGCGTTGATAAAAGCAATCGCTTCATCCAGCGTTTCCAGCTCGACCACGCACATGGCCGGGCCGAAAATCTCTTGCGTATAAATATCCATTTTCTCGGTCACGCCTGAGAAAATCGTCGGCCCGACGAAATTGCCTTCGGGATAACCGGCCACCTGGCAGTTGCGGCCGTCCAGCAGCAGTTGCGCGCCCTGCTCCACGCCCGTGCCGATCAGGCGCTCGGTGCGCGCCTTGGCGGCTTTCGACACCATCGGACCGAGGTCTGCCTTGCGATCGCTGCCCGGACCGATCTTCAGGCCGCGCGAACGTTCGACGATTTCCGGCAGCCAGGAGCGCGCCTTGCCGACCAGCAGCACCATCGAATTCGCCATGCAGCGCTGGCCGGCCGCGCCGAAGGCCGCGCCCAGCAGGTTGTTGATGGCCTGGTCCTTGTTGGCGTCGGGCAGCACGATGCAATGGTTCTTCGCCCCCATCATGCATTGCGCGCGCTTGCCGGCTTCGCTGGCGCGGCGATAGATGTGGGTGCCGACGCTGGTCGAACCGATGAAGGAAATCGCCTTGATGTCAGGGTGATCGCACAGCATGTTGGCGACGTCGGGGCCGCCATGCACCACGTTCAGTACGCCCGGCGGCAAACCGGCCTGCTGCGCCAGTTCCACCAGGAACAGCGACGACGACGGATCCTGCTCGGACGGTTTGAGGATGAAGGTATTGCCGCAAGCAACCGCCACCGGGAACATGAAGCATGGCAGCATCACCGGGAAGTTGAAAGCAGTGATGCCGGCGCCGACGCCGAGCGGCTGATTGATGGTGTAGACATCGACGCCGCTGGCGGCATTTTCCGCAAGCTCGCCCATCTGCAGCGAAGTGATGGAGCAAGCGTGCTCGACCACTTCCAGGCCGCGCATGACTTCGCCTTCGGCATCCGGCAAGGTCTTGCCGTGTTCGCGGGTAATCAGTTCGGCCAGCGGCGCGATGTTCTCGCGCAGCAGCTGCTGGAACTTGAGCATGATGCGCATGCGCTGCGCCAGCGAGGTATTGCGCCAAGTGGCGAAAGCCTGCTTGGCGTTGGCGACCGCGTGGTCGACTTCTTCCTTGGTGGCGAACGGCACCCGAGCCACCACTTCCTGAGTGGCCGGATTAAGGACCTCGCGCCATTCAGTGCTAATGGACTGTACGGTTTTGCCGCCGATGTAGAGCGGGACGTTTGGGATCGACATGATGACTTCCTTCAAAAATGAAAACTCAAAACAATCTATGCAAAACAAGCACAATCCGGGCTGCGCCCGGACTGCATTTTTACTTGGTCAAGGAACAGGAAGCATCCATGGGCTTGAACGCCTGCTGCGCCGGGATGGTCGACAGCAGCTTGAGATAGTCCCAAGGCGCTTTCGATTCGGCCGGGGTCTTGACCTGGTACAGATACATGTCATGGATCACGCGGCCGTCGGGACGGATGGAGGCGTTGCGCATGACGGCATCGTGGATAGGGATTTCACGCATTTTCTGGGTCACGATCTTCCAGTCGTGCGACTTGGTGGCGGCCGCGGCTTTCAGGTAGTGATACACGCTGGAGTAGACGCCGGCGTGCACCATGGTCGGCTTGCTGCCCTTGTTGAGCGCTTCAAAACGCTTGGAGAAGGCGCGCGTATCGTTATCGAAATCCCAGTAGAAACCGTCGGTGTAGACCAGGCCCTGGGCATCGTTGAGGCCGAGCGCATGGACATCCGACAGGAACACCAGCAAAGCTGCCAGGCGCTGGTTCTTGCTGCCGATGCTGAAGGAACGCGCTGCCTTGATCGCATTCACCGTATCCTGGCCGCCGTTCGCCAGGCCGATCACTTGCGCTTTCGAACTCTGCGCCTGCAGCAGGAAAGACGAGAAATCGCTGGCGTTCAATGGATGCCGGACCGAACCGACCACCGTCCCGCCCAGGCTCTTGACGACATCGCCGGCATCCTTCTCCAGCGACTGGCCGAAGGCGTAGTCAACGGTGACGAAATACCAGGATTTCTGCCCCATCTTGGTCAGTGCGGCAGCCGCGCCGGCGGCTTGCGAATAGGTGTCGAACATCCAGTGGAAACCGTTCGGCGCGCATTCGGCGTTGGTCAGCACGGTGGTGGCCGGACCGCTGTACATGGCGATGCCGCCCTTGTCGCGGATCAGCTTTTGCACCGCCAGCGCCACCGAGGAATTGGTCAGATCGGCAATGGCGTCGACCTTGTCGCGGTCCAGCCATTCGCGCGCCTTGGAAGCGCCGATGTCCGCCTTGTTTTGATGATCCGCCGTGAGCAGCTCGATTTTCATGCCCTTGCATTCCGCCTTCATGCAATCTTCGATAGCCATCTTGGCTGCGGCTACCGAGCCCGCTCCGCCCATCGCCGCATACGGTCCCGACATGTCGGTCAGGATCCCGACCTTGTAGACATCGCCATCCTGGGCCTGCGCCTGGCTGAGCGCCAGCAAACCCGTTAACGAAAAGATCACGGCCGAACCAGCCGCAAGCAGCTTGCACTTTGTCATCGTTGTCTCCTGTTTGTAGGGTGGGCACCCTGTGCCCACGCGGAACATCGACCATCCGAGGCGTATCCAGCGTGGGCAGAAATCTGCCCACCCTACGTTTTTATAAAATTTTCTATAGAGACATTCTGCATGTGCATTATTATTGGAACAATAGACAATAACCCACAATAGCTTTGCATTTATGCAAAGCAAGGAGAGGCAAGTGAAACCGACAAGCGCCATGCTGGACTGGGACAACCTACGGGTGTTCCTGGAGCTGACCCGTAGCCAGGGACTGGTGGCGGCAGCCAAAAAGCTGGGCATAGACCACTCAACCGTATCGCGCCGCATGCGCCGCTTCGAGGAACAGGTCGGCAGCCAGCTGTTCGAGCGCAATAATCAGGGCTATACCCTGACCGCCGAAGGCCACCGCCTGATTGAATACGCGGAAAAAATGGAAAGTACAGTATACGCCGCAGCCGAAGAACTGAGCGGCCACAACCGCCTGCTGTCAGGCCAGGTGCGGCTTGGCGCCACCGAAGGCTTCGGCACCTTCGTGCTGGCGCCGCACCTGGCGCATTTCTGCGCACGGCATCCGCACATCACGGTCGACCTGCTGCCGGTGCCGCGCTTCGTCAACCTCTCCAAGCGCGAAGCCGACATCGGCGTCACCATCGAACGGCCGCAGAGCGGCAACTACGTAGTCACCAAGCTCACCGACTACCTGCTCAAGCTGTACGCCACCCGCGCCTACCTGGACAGCCATGCGCCGATCAAGACCGTGCAAGACCTCAACCAGCACGCCTTCATCGGCTATGTCGACGACCTGGTGTTCAGCGAAGAACTGCGCTACAAGGACAATGTCGCCCCGGCCGCCCACCGCGCCTTCCGCAGCACCAGCGTGATCGCCCAGTACACGGCGGCGCGCAGCGGCCAGGGGCTGGCGATCCTGCCTTGCTTCCTGGCGCAGCATAGCGAGGACCTGGTGCCGGTGCTGGACGGCCAGGTCGATATCGAGCGTGCTTTCTGGCTGGTGGCCGCCACCGAAACCCGCAATGTAGCGCGGGTGGCGGCGCTGTGGCGCTATCTGCGCGAAGTGATCGAACCCAACCGGCCGTTCCTGATGGGCGAGTCGCGCGCCATGATCTATCAGCCTGGCTGACGGCGGGCTATGGCAGCACAGCGATGCAGTGATTGATGAAGGCCCTGATTTTTTGCGCAGCGGCGGCCGGGATCTCCACCGTGAAACCGGCCAAGGCCGGCGCATCGCGCGCGGCGCGCATGACGTGGCCAACGGAACGGCTGGCAGCAATGTGACCAGCCTGCTCCGCCGTCAGCGTGAAAAAGGTTTGCAGTTCGCCCTTGTCGGCCACCATGCTGTCCGGATCCGGCAAGGCCACCGTGCCACCATCCAGCAGCAAGGAATGGACCCAGCTGCCTGTCGCCAGCGACGCGGCCTTGTCTCCGACCTGGTCAAAAGTGAACATCAGGATCTTGTTCTGGTCGCACAGGAAGGCGATTTTGCCGCGCCCGTATTCCGTGTCCTGCATGCCGCGCAAAAACTCGCCGCCATCGGTAATTTCCACCGACCAGTCGGCCGGCTGGCGGCCGTTGTTGACCACATTCAGCGCCTTCATCTCGGCATCGCTCAGCAGATAGATGCCGTGCTCGCCCTGCTGCACCAGCAGATCGAGCAAGCCCTGCCCCACGCCCATCCCACGTATGTAGCGGGCGATGCCGGCCGAGACGATCTGCCCGGTATCGAGGTCGCCAGCCGCCGGACCGGAGGCGCGCGACACCCGATGTACGCCGTACTGCGAGCCCGCGCCGGCATAGCGGTAGACGCCGCCCAGGAATGCCAGCGAACAAGCGCTGTAGCAGACGCCCGGCGCGACACCAGCGGCCTGGCCGTTACGTGCGGCCGTATAGCGTCCGACATGCGTATTCGCCCCCGCCTGCCGCAGCAACTGGCCGATTTCCATCCCGGCGAGCAAGTCGCCGCCGGTCGAATCGAGATAGACCTCGACGCCGGCTGAACCGCTGCGCGCCAACGCCGCCCTTACCCGAGCCGGCGCGGCGGCATCGATTTCGCCGGCAAGACTCATGACCCATCTTGCATCAGGGCCGCCGGCGCCAGTGCGCTCCATCTGATCCAGATGCACAGTCATGGCAGCAGCGCCGGCGCCGGCGGCGCAAAGAAATATCGAAACGCCAACAAGATTGCGCAGCATCGAAATCATAGGTTCCGTTCTTATTTATTATCTGGAAATATAAGCGATGTCACTATGCTGTGCATGAATAATATGTACTATCTCAAACTTGGTCTGGTATCCCGTGTCAGGTCGAATCTGGAACTCCTGCGATGCAACTGGCTGGAACCGGCTCCAATTGCGGACGTTCGACACGTGCTCCTAAATCGTCGATAATCTATGATCGAACTTCGCTATTTTTTTGATCATTATGAGCCTTCGGTTGAACCAACTGCTGTCGTTGTTGAGTGCCGGTGTGCTCCATCTAGTTTCGCCGTCTGGTCATGCGGCCAGCTTTGATTGCGCCAAAGCGAATTCCGTCACCGAGAAGGCGATTTGCGCCGACGGCAAGTTGTCAAAACTGGATAGCGACCTTTCAGTCACCTGGAAAAATGCATCGGACGTCGCCATCGACCCTGCCGCCATGAAGTCATCCCAATTGCGATGGTTAAAGCTTCGAGATGCCTGTAGTGCAGATACTTCGTGCCTGAGTGCGCGCTACAACGAGCGATTGGCTGCACTGGTTAGCGCTCAGTCCGCAGTGGAAGTGGATCAGGCAGGGAATCGCCTGGAAGCATTGATGGAGAAAAAACCAGGGAAGTCAACTGACGCCGAAGGAAAGAGATGCACTGCCGACAAACGCCTCTGTGCTCAAATCGTGCGTGAAGACGCCGATTCTCCACCACTGATACAGATCGACAGTGCGGGGGCAAACCCCTCCACCTATCGCTTCGCGTTGTCGGATATACCGGACGCCCCTCGAGACATAAACGTCACGCTATGGCCCCGCGTGCTGCGCCTCGCTGATGACAATGGTGCCATCCTGGTAGGCGTGGAGGTCAACTTATCCACTTCCTACTCAGGCGGTGGCGGCTCTGCGTCGGAATTGCGATTGTTCAAAGTAGGCCGGGACAGGTCTACGTTTCATGATCATGAAGTGTTGTCCATCCCCATTGCAGGATCGTTGTTGATTCGCGCCTGCTTTACCGAGCAAGACGAGCGCCGCCGGCTCGGCGTGTGCCATGACGAGTACGAATTCAATGGAATGCTTGGACTAGATCAGGCCGTCAAGTCCGGTTTTCCGCGCCTGGTTTACCAGACGCGAGCCACGAGCTTTCCCGGCAAAGTTTCGCGCGATAAGGATTCGCTAGACGGGCCGGCTCTGCACAAGCGGGATCTAGCCACTGCCGTGGACCAACAGTGTACCTATAAGCGCATCTTCCATTTCGAAGCCAACCCGGGCGCCTATATGCCAGACCATCCACTGCCGGATTGCAGCAACTACACTGTCCCTTGACCGTGGATATCTGGCGAGGCGCATCTAGCACGACTCCGCTGCAGGTTACGCACTGTACCAAGAAGAGCCCGAACGGCTGCAATGTGGATGATTGAATGTGCCCTTCGGGTCGCAAACCCTCACTCAACACTGAAAAATCATGACTACTCTTGAAACAATTCGGTTGAAATTGATCCCACTTTCTGACGAACACCTTGCCGGCTTAACAGCGATTAATAGTGACCCAGAGGTCATGGCATACATCGGCAGCGGTACTCCAATGTCTGAGGCTGAAAGCCAAGCGATGATCGATCGCGTAAAACCGAGATGGGCCTCGCACGGTTTCTCATGGTGGGGTGTGTTCCGTAAAGACGACAATCTGATGATTGGTGCTGCGACATTACAGCCATTGGCTGCCCAGACAGGCGCCGTCCCGGAAATTGGTTGGCGCTTAAGGCGAGACTGTTGGGGACAGGGTTATGCAACCGAAGCTGCCGAGCGTATCGTTTTGTTCGCAAAAGAACTGGGCATCCCAGAAGTGGTGGCCGTGGCAAATCCCGGCAATATTGCCTCCATTGCGGTGATGAAGCGGCTTGGCATGCGGTATCGCGGCATCGAAACCCACTACAATGCTCCATGTGCGGTCTACCAAGCAAACCTGGGTCTCGATTGCCTGTCCCTAAAAGGCTGAATCGGGTCTATCGAAACTGGCTCAAAACGGCCAGGAGCGGACATTCCATGGTTAAACAGGATTTGCCTTGACCGCCCGACCGTAAGCTCCAAAACAGACGTTGGGTACTTTCATATAGACGCTTATGAGGATCCACATGATTCAAATGAAACAGCCCGAAGACGCACCTCACGCGTTTCAAACCGCCTGGAACAATCACGACATGCAATCCTTCGGAGCACTGTTCCATGAGGATGCGACGTTCGTGAATCGGTTCGGGCACTATGTACGCGGTGTCGATGAGATCGTCAAGATGCATGCGCCCATCCACGCAACCATCTACAGCGATTCCATGCTTGAGAACGCGCTAATCGATGTAGTCGCGATCAGCGACGACGCGGCAGTCGTGCACTTCTGGAGCCGCCTCGCGGTCGGAGCGGCCCATCCAGCGGGGCCACACGCTGTCGACACGGTGATCCTTGCCGTGCTGACGCGGCAGGCAGCAGGGTGGAGAATCAAGGCGCTCGAGAACGTAACTCTGACGAATCCGCGCACGGGAGAATCCGTGTTGAGAGACGGACGGGATTCATGATCGAACGGAAAAATTTTCCACACAGCGCAGGATCATAGCGGATGCCCGCTTCGAATCGGAAGTAGTCGTCTTCTACCGGCCAGAAGCGGCCGTTTGTCGAAATACGGCAACAAATTGCCCCGCTGTTTCGGAGGTACAACAAAGTCCCTGGCTAAATATCCCTATCCTGTTTTTGCCCGCACTTGCATATTCGCATTTCAACGCAGCCGCTGATCGGCAGCTCAAAGTAAGCGCCATTCGGCTACCCATTGCATACCGATCGTGCACGTCCTGGGCAGAAGGCTAAGGCTTGGCGGTGAAGTTGGTTGCAGTGACTTCGTCGTGGTAGACGATGAGCGTCTTCGTGTCGCCAGCCGCAGAATTTGCCCCGTTGCGATACACGCCATACTGGACAGAACCGATGCCGGTCCACGGCGTGCCGTCAGGGCTCGCGGTCACATAAGTCTGTAGCCCCTCCATAGCGACGGTGTGCCCTAATCCGGTTTCTCCTGGCAGCTTCATTTCGAAGGTGAGGTCGCCAGTGTTGTCGCTCTTCCAGAGTATATCGAAGCGGAAATCTATCCACTGGTTCACATATGGCATGACATTGTCGATGACTACCATCTTATGGACATTGCCACCCCAACCGAGTTTGAGTTGTGTACCCTGCAGCGCGAGATGAATATCGTGTCCGCCGCCGTGATGCTTGAACTGCCAGAGCACATCCTCGGAAGGCGCTTTACGTGTTCCTTTCACGGAGGGCACGAGATCTTTAAGCAGCATGCTGAAGGTGTATACGCCGTGGTCGCCGTCGCGGTAACTGGCGCCCGCGATCCGCCCGAGTCCGAATTCGCTGCGAGGAAAGCCGCCGCCCACATAGGCAGGGTCATCCAGAACCACCTTGTTTGCGACCGCGTACGCAGTGTCATGGGCGCCGCCGACCACCACGTAAGCAGCATCCCGGGCGCTAGCGAGACCCGGTTCGACACCAGGAACTTCGACGCGGTTCGGGCCTCTCGTCGGGTATCCAGAGCTCACGGTGCCATCTTCGTAGTCGGCGTGAAAGATTGCCTGCGCCGAGGCGGACGCGGCGAGCATCGAAAGAGCTATCACAGCAATTGTATGAATCGGTTTCATGAAGGTTGAGTCCAAAAAACAAAATGAGCCAGAGGTCATTATATTTCCAACCAGAAACTTTAGTGTGCGAATTCCTCCTTTTTTGAGCTGCAAACCTTTAACGCCAAGGTGCAGGGGAAAGGAGTGTTTCAGGACAGAGGTTCGCGCAACGACTATCAGGTCAAGTCCGAGTCAATGCGAATAGTGAGAATATACTGAAGCCCACACCAAAGCCCCTCATGCCTCTTGCCCCAAACCCGCCATGATCCTGACCGCCCCCGAACTTGCCCACATATTGGAATTTGCCGAAGCCAGCCATTTACGCAGACAAGCCGACGCCTACCGCACATGGAGCGGCGATACGCGCGCCCGCGCCGTTGCAGTCTGCGGCGGCGTTGCGGCGCTGACCGAGCCGGCCTTCGGACGCAAACTGAACCACGTCACCGGCGCCGGCATGGTTGCGTCGTTCAAGGTAAGCGAGCTGGCCGAACTGGAAAGCATGTATGCCGCGCAGGGGCTGGAGACACAGATCGATCTCTGTCCGCACGCACACGGTGGCACGCTGGCACTGCTGGCTGAACGTGGCTACGCGGTCAACGCTTTCAGCAATACTTACGTGTGCGACCTGACCGCGCCAGGAGCGCGCAGCGCCATAGCCAACGGTATCGGCGCCATAGCCAGCAGTATCGAAGTGAGCGGCGACCGGGACTGGGTCGGCGCCAGCTTTGCAGCGCATTCGGTGGCGGGATTTTCAGTACAGGCGGTGAATCGCCCTCCGGCATTGCTGGAAGCGCTGGCGCAGATCGCACTGCATCGCGACGACACGCGGCTTTTTGCCGCAAGCATAGATGGACAGATTGCCGGGACGGCGGGCATGAGCCTGATCGAAACGCCGGCCGGCCTGCTGGCGCATTTGTATATCGCCAGCACCCTGCCAGCCTGGCGCGGGCGCGGGGTGCAACTGGCGCTCTTGCACGCCAGGCTGGATGCGGGGCGCGATGCTGGCTGCACGCTGGCCAGCGTCACCGCGCGGCCGGCCAACGCCAGTGCGCGCAACACTGAACGCGCGGGCTTCAGCCTGGCTTACAGCAAGGCGACTTTCAGCAAGCGCCCGCCTGACTGAGGCATTGCGTCACGATTCGTTGATCTGCACCGCGATGCCGTCGGCCTGGACCGTGATTTCGCCGGGCTCGAAGGTCTGGCCGTTCAGCCGCAGTTCATCGGCGGTGAAGGTGTAGATCGGATAATCCTTCAGCACCTGTTCGGCGACCATGGCGCCGATCTGCTTCAGTTGATCCCTGTATTGCGGCGGCACGCTGCTGAAATCGATGGTGTCGACCGAGGGGCTGTCCAGGCGGATGGCGCGCGTCGCCTTGTCGTACTTGAGGCGGCTGCTCAGGGTAATATTGCCGTTCAGCGGCGCTGCCAACAGCAAGGGGCTGAGCACGCTGACATGCACCAGGGTGACGACCCGGTTCTGCTGCGCATTGAGGCTCAGCTGCGGGGTTTTCAGATCGACGTTGAAGACTTCCGCATAACGCAGCCGCAAGGGGAATTTGCGCTCGAGCGCGCTCTGCAGCTGTTGCTGGGTAAACGTGTATTCATTCGACCAGATGTTATAGCCGGCCCAGGCGCCGCCGGCAGTGCCGAGCGCGCCCAGGGCCAGCAGCGATTTGACTAGTGTGCGACGTTTCATAGGCAATCTTGTCACTTTCAAACGTAAATTCAAACGTAAAACGTGAAATAGCACAGTGCTATTATTCTATCCAACCGAGTTTCGACCAGCGCGCGCCAGAAAAAGTCCCTTTATCTTGTCCAAGGCCACTCCCCCAGATTTGCACAACGACGCCGCAGAAGGCAATGCGGTGGCGCGCCACTATCCGCGCGGCGAGCGGATCGACCCGCATTCCCATGCCTGGGGCCAGGTGTTGTTCGCCGTGGCCGGGGTGATGTGGGTGGAGGTCGGGCGCGAGGCATTCGTCGTGCCGCCCCGGCGCGCAGTGTGGATTCCGGCCGGGACCGAGCACTCCATCCACATGATGAGCGCGGTGCGGATGCGCAACCTGTACCTGCCGACGCGCAGCACCGGCCACCTGAATCGCCGCAGCGATCTGTTCGAAGTCAGCGGCCTGCTGCGGGAACTGATCATCATGATAGCGGAATATCAAGGCAGGCATGACGACGCCTACCTGAAGGCGGCCTACAAGCTGGTGCTGCTGGAACTGGCGCAGGCGCCGCGCTCGTCGCTGCGGATCCCGATGCCGGAAGCTTCCGACCGGCGGCTGGAGCGCCTGTGCCGGGCAGTGATCGAGAATCCTTCGATCGACTTCAGCTTTGCCCACTATGCCGAGCATGCCGGCGCCAGCGTGCGCACCCTGTCGCGCCTGTTCCGGCAGGAACTGGGCATGGGTTTCGCCGAATGGCGCCGCCAGGTGCAGCTGGCGGTCGCCATGTCGCGCCTGGCGGAAGGCCAGCCGGTCAGTCAGATCGCGCGCTCCCTGGGCTATCTGCCGAGCAGCTTCAGCGACATGTTCCGGCGCGCCTTGGGCGCCGCGCCTGGCGCGTTCGTGGCCAGCGAAACCCTGGGCGCGACGCTGGCCGAAGACGGCGACGCCGCCGCAATGCCATTTACACAATAAACCGGTCGGCATAGCGTGGCCGAAATTCGAAAGTCTTTGTCGCCCCGGGCCTGAACAAGCCTCCTAGAATCTGCTCATCCGCTGCCGCTTGCAGCGCTTAAACAGATCTCAAGGAGCTGCATCATGATGAACGCCATCCAGTTTCAAACTTTCGGCAACCCGGACATGCTCAACTATCTCGCGCTCGCCAGGCCTGCGGCCGAGGCCGGCAGCGCCATCATTCAAGTCAAGAGCGCTTCCGTCAATCCCAGCGATGTGGTCAACATCTCCGGCCATTTCGAACATACGCAGCTACCGCGCATCCCCGGCCGCGATTTCAGCGGCGTGGTGGTGGACGGCCCCGCCGCCTGGCTCGGCGCCGAGGTCTGGGGCACCGGCGGCGACATCGGCTTCACACGCGACGGCAGCCACGCCGAATTCATCCGCATCCCCGTCGCCGCGCTGGTGCGCAAGCCGGCCTCCCTCAGCCACGAACAGGCTTCCGCCATTGGCGTCAACTTCATCGCTGCCTGGCTCGGCACGGTCGAATATGCCCAGCTGCGCGCCGGCGAAACCATCGCGGTGCTGGGCGCCAGCGGCGGCGTCGGCGGCGCCGTGACGCAGATCGCCAAGGCGCTGGGGTGCACCGTGATCGGCATCGACCGTGTCGCTCCCGCCGACAATTCGCCGACGGCGCGCTTGCTGGATGAATACCTGCCGCTGGACGAAAGCGCCCAGCGCCGCATCCAGGCCCTGGGCGGCGTCGACGTCGTCTATAACGCCGCGGGCGGAACGGCTTTCGAGTTTGCGCTGGGACTGGTGAAGCGGCGCGGCCGGGTGGTCGTCATCAGCGCCAGCGGCAAGCGCCGGGTCGATTTCGACCTGATCGATTTTTATCACAACGAGACACGGCTGATCGGCGTCGACAGCGCCAAGCTCGGCGTCGCCGAATCGGCGCCATTGATGGCCAAGCTGGTGGACGGCTTCGACAGCGGCAGATACGAAGCGCCGGTGATTGCCCAGCGCTACACGCTGCAGGAAGCGCGCCAGGCCTATGCGGCGGTGGCGGCAGGCACGCGCGGCCGCGTCGTAATCAATATGTAATCAAGCTGTGAGCAGTCCCCTCCCCTTCAATCCGCACGGAGCCGTCATGAAAGCCTACTTATTATCCCTTGCCATCGGCATCATCGTCGGTGTGCTGTACAGCGTCGCCGGCGTCAGATCCCCGGCGCCGCCGGTGATCGCCCTGGTCGGCCTGCTCGGCATACTGGCCGGCGAGCAGCTGATCCCATGGGTCCGCAGCATGACCGGATAATCAGTGGGCCGGGCACAGCCGCTCAGCCCAGGCGGTAACGCAGATGGATATCTTCTGGTTCGAGCCGAAGCAGCTCGGGATCGGGGCTAGCCAGCAATGTGCAGCCCAAGCTCAGATAAAAGTCCACCGTGTTGCGCGAAGGCGTGGCAGAGATATGGATTTCCTGCGCCCCCATTGCCGACGCCTGCGCGCAAGCCAGGCGGAACAGGCGGCCGGCGATGCCGCCTCCACGGTAATCGTGGCTCACATGCAGGAATTTCAGCTGCAAGGCCGGCCGTTCCGTCTGCAGCAAGACGCTGTCCAGCACCGCTAGCGCAACCAGCATCTCGCCGTCAAAAACGCCATGGAACCAGCCGCCGCGCTCGAAGCATGCGGCCAGCACCTCGGCATTGTGTTGCGCCTCGCCTGGCGGCCAGCCGGCCATGTCGAAGCGCTCTTCGTACAGCTTCAACTTGCCGTCTTCCAGGAGATACAGCTGCTCGATGAGTTCCCTGCGGTCGATCTGGTCCAGCAAGGCCAAGTCGGCCCCGATCAAGTCGCGCTCATGCACCTATATTCCCTTGCGCAATGCCCGCTTGACCTTGATCATGTAGCCGATCGCAAGTCCGCAAGCACCGAAAAAAATGATGGACGCCATGCCTAGCATGATTTGACCTGGGGACCTGGCGGCATAAGCGATGAAGATGCCGCCGGCCACAAACAGGACTGAAACAATGAATAGCAGCCACAAGACAAACTGGTTGTGTCCGGTCGCCGCATTGGCATAGCCTTGCTTCAAGGTCAGCTTGTCGTCGCTATACGGATAAGCCGCCACCAGGGCTCTGGTACCGAAGTAAAACCAGAAGCCGAAGATCACTGCCAGCGGCATTGCCCATATCCAGCCAGCCACAACGCACACGACGATGGTGGTCGGCAAGGAAATCTTGTAGTAGCGTTTTACAAATCCGCGCACCTTGTCTGCTGCCGCTTCGTCCGGTAGAACCCGCCCCCGGCCCAACACGCCCCATGGAAAAAAGAGAGTGTGTCCGTCCTGGCTTTTTTTGAAATTGCTATTGGCCAAACCGTCGAAGTACCCCATCCTGCCCCCTGTGAATCATGCGTTGATGACCAGCTATGGTCAAGAAAAAATCATTTACTGGCAAACGACCAGAACAAGCCGCGCGTAATCAGTGCCGGAAACACCGTCAGATGGTCTTCGTCCTGGATGACTTCGGAACGCACCGTCAGGTTAGGATAATGGCGCGATTTCAGCTTCGCTTCGAAATCCTTCATCTCCTTGACCATGTCGCTTTCCTTGTTATAACGCGGATTGCGGCTTTGCGGCTTGACCGTTTCGAACGATCCGATCAGCATGAAGACCTGGGCCGGCATATCCTTGTGCGAGGCGGCATAGCTGCGCTCCATGTCGAACATGACGCGCTTGTCGTACCAGAGAGACGGGCTGCCGAGGATGTACTGGTTGAACATCTGCGGTTCGGTCAGCAGCATGTGCAAGCCCAGCAGCGAGCCGTAGGAATGGCCCGAAAACACCTTGCGGCTCATGTCTGCGCGATAGTTCGCCGCGACAAAGGGGAAGACTTCTTTTTCGATGAACTGCCGGTACGGTTCCGCCTGCCCGGTCGGCCGTTCGCTGCTGTTGCCGGTGGTGTCGGTCGGCGTGTAGTCGCGGTTGCGGCTGTGGACCGGGTCCTCGCCTTTGGCATACGACAGGCCGACCAGGATGAATTCTTCCAGCTTCTTGCCATGGTCGCTGACGCGGCGGTTGACGCTGCGTATCAGCGGAAAGGCATAGTCGGCGTCGGTGATGAACAGCACCGGATAGCGTTTGGTCGAGGTCGCATAAGATGGCGGCAGGCTGACGAAGATCTCATAGTCGCGATGCAGGATCCTGGATGGAATGGTCTGCACCTCGGTCCCATCCAGCACATAGGAATGCGCCGCCGGCGCTGCCTGCGTCGATGCGCAGGAAAACGCCAGGGCGATCAGGGAACTGCCGAAAAATTTCATGAGTGTCAGACGCACGATGTCGAATCCTTGGGCGAATTTTCAATGATTTACGAATGCTGACTGGCGAGTTTATGCAGGGAATAAATTTCGCGCAAGGAAAAACGCCCCTTTTCCTGAAATCTGGCGGAAACGGCCGCGCTACCGCATGCATGCCAAAGGTAGCAGCACGCGCCACCACAGAAATCGCATACGCGACGACAGCTATTATGTGCATAATCGATATCGTCAAGCGCAAGCAGTGAGGGCAGCGCTTTATGCGCCGTCTTACTCAAATGAAAAAGAAGGCGTTCACCTTTCGATCGGAGAAAAATATGGCTGATAGAACCGCAGTTATCCTGGGGGCGTCGGGCTCGGTTGGACAGGCTCTCCTCGCCGAAGTAGTGCGCTGTGGCGGGTTCAGCCGGGTTCTTGTCATGACGCGACGGCCGCTCAATCTGCAGTTGGGCGCGCAGGTGGAAGAGCGGCTGGTGCCAGACATGGAACCAAGCAAACTCAGTCAGGCTGTTGTCGACGCACTGCGCGAGCTTGACGGCGATGTGCTTGGGTTCAGTGTCTTGGGAGTCGGGGCCGGCACTGCCAAACTTTCTTTGGAAGAGCACCGCGCCGTCGATGTCGCTCTCAACGCTGCATTTGCCCGGGGCCTGAAGGCATCAGGAAAAGTTCGGTACCTGGCCTTCATGTCGGCAATGGGCGCCGACCTTAATGCCAAAACTACCGGTTCCGGCGCGGCGGGAATGGCTCGCTATTCTCGCGTCAAAGGCGAGGCTGAAGCGGCCGTCAAGAGTCAAGGTCCGGCCGTTGTCAGCATCTTTCGTCCAGCCATGATTATCGGCTCTCAGCACACCCCATGGCTGCTCTCGGCCGTCCTGCCGCTTTTTGCGCCGCTAACGCCGGCGAAGTTTCGTTCTATCCGGACCACGGAGATTGCGCAAGCGATGGTCGCGGCCGCCCTGCACCCTCCAGCGCAAAGTGCGATTTACAATTATCCTGAAATGATGACGTTGATTGCCGGCAGATAATCATATGGAGCCCGCTCGAATCACGGAAACACGGCTGATGGACGTGCAAGATGAATTGTCGGCCCGAGAACCGATCTTCCATCGGCCTGAACATGGAACAACGCGCGCCGACTTCGAGTTGATGATGGATGCAGAGTTTTGGGAGGTCGGTGCGTCTGGACGCCGTTACAGTCGAGCACACGTCCTGGACATTCTCGAAGATCGGCAAGCCAAGCCAGTCGAGGAAAATTGGGAAACGCGAGACTTCTTCTGCCAGGAAATTGCGCCTGATACCTATCTGTTGAGCTACACGTTGCTACAGGACTCCAGAACCACCCATCGCGCTACGCTTTGGCGACGCACTTCCGAAGGATGGAATATCATCTACCACCAAGGAACTATCGTTGAGTCACCGTAAGAATTTGGATGTACCGCGTCGATCAGCAGTCGGAGGCTTTGTGGCCTGGACCGAGCGTCTGGCATTTGAACTGTCTTATTGCAGTCGTGCGTTTCCCTGTCACACGCCACCCGACACCTTTATTTTAGAAGCCAAGAGATGTTACTTGCACATTACTGGCACGCCGGCGGCGTCAGGCATTTCGACGAACTGACAGGCGCGGTTGGCCAACAAGCGCCTGTTCCACGCGAGAGCGCTGACTGGGGCTTTTTATGGCGACAGCGCGGAAAGTGGTTTGCAATTAGAAAGGACCATGAATCTCTGATTTTTCAGCATGGGACTAAGCAGTGGCGCTTGCGGAGCGGCCACGAATTCAGTGTAACGCGAGGTTTTCTTAGGCAGTTTAAAATTCGTGAAAGTGGTCAGGCCACATTCACCCTAAAATACTTGTTCACAGGCGCGTTCCTGGCGAATATTGACCCAACTTACGATTCGATAGACGAGGAATCCGATGACTTTTTCCTTTACGTGTCCGAGATGTGGGCATATTGGAAAGACAAGGACATATCGACTTTTCTGAAGACATGAGAAAGTTCAAAGCCGAATAATATAAATATCGCATGTGCACGCGTAGGTCGAGTCCGCCGTCAATAGCAGACCATCAGTCTGCGGCCTGTAACGGACCTGATCAATGTCCTCTTGTTATCGGGGATCTGGCTACCCCGCATATGCCACCCAGCCTTTGACGCTCAAGCCGGCATAGAACAGGCTGACACCCGAAAATCCGGCATCTTCCAGCATCGCCACCTCTTCCTCCGGCGACAGAATTGTCAGCTTGCTGCCGATTGCTTCGCGGGCAGCTTCAGCACGGGCCGGGTCTGCCCCGTCGGAGAGGCCATAGGCGACATGGCGCGCTATCCATTTCGAGCGCTCGGGCTCGCTCTGCGGGAAACTCAGATGGAGCAGGATGAACGGCGCGCCATCCCGCAAGCGACGTCGAATCTCTTTGAGGGTGCCGAGACGCTGTTCACGTGGAATGAAATGGAAAGTCAGTATGCATGTGGCGGCGTCAAAAAGCTCCTCCGGTGCGCTGCCAATGTAACCCTCATGCAAACGCACCCTCGCATCGTGTGGACTGATCACCCGCTTGGCCAGGCGCAGCATGTCGGCGGAAGGGTCGACGCCATCGAAGGACCATTCTGGATGCGCTTCCGCCAGAGCCTTGATTTCCTGCCCGCCACCGGCTCCCAAGACCAGCACGCGCCCGTCGGCAGGCATATGCTCGGCGAGCAAGAGAGACACCATGCGATGGAGGCTTGCATAGCCCGGAACCTGCCGTGGCGGGCCCTCGCTATATGAGTCCACGATGCTTCCGGAAAAAGCGGATTCGCTGTTATCAGGCATGGATATGCTCCAGGTCAATGAGTATGGGGGGCTCTGCGATGCGCCTGAACCTCGGCGTAGATGGATGCCGCGCACAGCCGCCGGATTGGTTTTCAAGGCCTCCGCCAGCGCTCCGGACGCAACAGGTCCGCTTTCTTGCGCAATGCCAGGAGGATGTGGAGCGCGCTTAAGAAGCGGCCACAGTCACTCACGCAACATATATTGTTGCATAAAATCCGATCTGTCAAGAACAATGCCCGCATCGATTAGAACGCAGGCGGCCGCCACCGGCATGGCCGGCGTCCGCCGCACAGGATCGCGGCTGCAATCAACGGGATTTTCCGCGATACTGCGGGTAAGCACGGCTGCAGGCGGAAAAGCCGGCTAGCGCAGCGGCTGGTTGTATACTGCCTCCTTTTTACGGCGCCAGCCTTATCCCGAAAGACAAGATCATGAACGCTCTGCCAGCCTGCCCCAAATGCAACTCCGAATTCACCTATGAGGACGGCGGCCTGTATATCTGCCCTGAGTGCGCCCACGAGTGGCCGCGGCAGGCTGCGGCCGATGCCGCCGGCGACGGCGCCAAGGTTTACCGCGATGCCGTCGGCAATGTCTTGCAGGATGGCGATACCGTCACCGTCATCAAGGATCTGAAGCTGAAAGGTTCAGGCGGCGTGGTCAAGGTCGGCACCAAGGTGAAGAATATCCGCCTGGTCGACAGCGATCACGACATCGATTGCAAGATCGACGGCTTTGGCGCCATGAGCCTGAAATCGGAGTTTGTCAAAAAGGTATAACCGCGCAGGAGCCGCAACCGGCTCCTGCGCTGCAGTCTGGTTTCCGAGTTGCCCAACCAAGCGCTTTCCATAGCCCATGCCAAGACACAATCCAGCGCTGCACCGTATCCACAAACCACCCATGACGGCGCGCCGGCTGCGCTTTCTCATCTTCAGCGGAGCCATCCTGCTGGGCGTGCTGGGCTGGGGCCTGGCGCTTATCCTCAAGCCCGCGATCCAGCGCACCATCGTGATCACCAGCGGCGCCGACAAAGGCATCTATGCCGGTTTTGCCGCACGCTACGCACCGCTGCTCAAGCGCGAAGGAATCACCCTGGACATCCGCAGCTCTTCCGGCTCGGTTGAAAACTATCAGCGGCTGAAGGATCCCAATAGCGAATACGAAGTCGGCTTCATCCAGTCCGGCACCACCACGCCAGCGCCGGACGATCAGCTGCAAACCATTGCCGCCGTATCGTATGAACCGATCTGGGTGTTTTATCGCGGCGACGTCGTCATCAACCGGCTGGCGCAGCTGCGCGGCAAGCGGATTTCGATCGGCGTTCCCGGCAGCGGCTTGCTGACGGTGTCACGGGTGCTGCTAGGCCACAGCGGCATCAGCGCCGATAACGCCAGCCTGCTGGAAATGGATGCCTACAAGGCCTATCAAAGCCTGGAAAGCGGCCAGCTGGACGCCGCCTTCTTCATCGGCCGCCCGGATGCAGCCATGCAGCAGACGCTGCTCAATAGCGACCTCAAGCTGATGAGCTTCGCCCAGGCCGATGCCCTGGTGTTGAAATTCCCGTCGCTTTCCAAGATCGTTTTCCCGCGCGCCTCGACCAGCGTCGCCAACGACTTGCCGCAAGCCGATGTGACCATGCTGGCGGCGACCGCGCTGCTGGTCTCCAAGGACTCGCTGCACCCGGCGCTGACCTATCTGCTGCTGGAAGCGGCCAATGCCGCGCACGCGCGCGAAGACTACTTCACGCCGCGCGGCGTGTTTCCCAATCTGAACACCGACGACTTTCCGATTTCGGATGAAAGCACGCGCTATTTCAAATCCGGCCGCCCTTTCCTGCAGCGCTACCTGCCGTTCTGGCTGGCCAGTTTCATCGAGCGGCGCCTGCTGATCCTGCTGCCCTTCATGGCCTTGCTGTTCGGCCTGCTGCAAGCCTTGCCGCGGATGGTCGAAGCGCGCATGAAAAACCGGCTGGTGGTGTGGTACCGCGAGATCAAGTCGCTGGAAGACGAAATCTGGCAAAGCAAGCAGCCGAGTCCGGAGCAGATTGCGCAGTGGCGCGAGGATATCGAAAACATCGACGCCAACGCCAGCCAGATCCGGATTCCGCAGCGTTATTTCCAGGATGTGTACACGCTCAAGCAGGCGATCCGCGTGGTGCGAGACAGGATTTTCCAGGCCGCCGGCAAGATCAAGGAATAGATCCCGGACGGCAGCCTGCGATGCCGGTCTTTAATGCCAGGTCTCGGCAGAGGCCGACTTGGCGGCCGGCGCCGCAGCTGGCGGCTGTAGCGCTACACCGTCCAGTTTCCAAGCATATTGGATTCTCGTCTCAGATTGCACCGGTGCACCGTCGCGCATGGCCGGTACGAATTGACACAGCGCCCAGGCTTGCATCGCGCTCTTGTCCAGAGCGGTGAAACCGCTGCTCTTTTCAAGTGTAATGTCCAGCACATGGCCGTTGCTGCCGACAGTCAACCTGGCGCCGACGGTGCCCTGCTCCTCATTCTGCCGCGAGCTTCTCGGATAATCAGGCGCCTGGCAACTGCTCGCTACCACGCTCGGTGGCGTATCGCGCGGGATGTTTGCGGCTGGCGCCACAACGTTGCGGCTAGCCACAGCCTGAGTGACGCCAGGCTTGGCGGCTGAGGCAAGACGAGGACTGGCATAGGTTGTCACAACCGGAGGATTGACTGCGCTGACGACACTTCCACCGGCTCCGGCGACCGCGGCTTTGGGCGCGATCGGATCAACATTTTGCTTGGGCGAACTGCAGCCCGTGGCTAACAGGCCAAAGCCCATGATGCATATCAGGCTGGCTTGGCGGCGCAATCGTTTCAGGTCCCGATTCAGGGGAAGAAATGGCATGACAGTTTTCCTTGGTCTTTGGCTGGCATTGGTTAGCGGGACAAAAAATACCGCGGGGCAATTATACTTACCAGTTTTATAAATACCGACATTGAATTACATTCAATTTTGTAACTGTGGTATCCGTGAAAACAGCCAATCACAAAAGGACCGGGTGGAGAGCAATGTGCCGCAATAAAATTCAAATCAGGCCGGCACAATCGCGCGTCAAAACGATGGTAAAAAGATAAAATCGCGCATCGCGATGCGTTTTCTGCTGCGCTCGCCCCGCTTTCTTCCACGCTTCATATAAAGGTCTTCTTGATGAACCGCTTTCAGTTCCTTACCATCGCCCTGGCTATCGGCGGCCTTGGCGCGCAGTCGCAGGCAGCGACGCCGGCGTCCGCGCCAACCGCGGCACTTGCAGCGCCAGCGGCGCCGATCCCGATCAAGGTGGTGGTGGTGACGATGTTTGAAATCGGTGCAGATACAGGCGACCAGCCCGGCGAATTCCAGACCTGGGTGGAACGCCTGCCGCTGCCGCAGACCATCGCCTTCCCGCAGGGCTACCGCAATCTGCGCTACAACCCGGAGCAAGGAGTGCTAGGCATCGTCACCGGCATCGGTACGGCGCGCTCGTCGGCCAGCATCATGGCGCTCGGCATGGACCCGCGCTTCGACCTGAGCAAGGCTTACTGGCTGGTGGCCGGCATCGCCGGCGCCAATCCCGACACCATGTCGGCCGGTTCCGCGGCCTGGGCCGAATGGCTGGTGGATGGCGACCTGTCGCATGAAATCGACGCCCGCGAAATTCCCAAGGGCTGGTCCACCGGTAAAATCCCGCTACGCTCGGCCCAGCCGTTCCAGCAACCGGTGCCGGCCGATAACGAGGGTGCGGTGTACCACCTCAACCCAGGCCTGAGCAACTGGGCCTACCAGCTGACCAAGGACACGCCGCTGGCAGATAACGCCGATCTGCGGCAACTGCGCAGCCGCTATACCGGCTACCCGGCAGCGCAACAACCGCCGAAAGTGATCAAGGGCGATCAGCTGGCGGGCCAGACTTTCTGGCACGGCAAGCTGATGAATGCATGGGCGGAAAAATGGGTAGACTACTGGACCCGCGGCCAGGGCAGCTTCGCCACCTCGGCGATGGAAGAAACCGGCACCGCGCAGGCGCTGACCTTCCTCAGCAAAGCCGGCCGCGCCGACTTCAACCGCCTGCTGGTGCTACGCACCGCCAGCAACTACACCATGCCGTATCCCGGCAAGAGCGCCGCGGCCAGCCTGGCGGCCGAGCATGAAGGCAGTTATTCCGCCTACCTGCCCTCGCTGGAAGCAGCCTTCGAGGTCGGCAGCAGGGTGACGCGCGAACTGAGCAGTCACTGGGACCAGTATCGCGACAAGCTGCCGACCGAAAAATAAGAACAGGAACGGGAAGCCGCGCGCTTCCCGCCTAAGTACGAAGCTTCATTCCAGTTTCCAGACATACTGCACGCGAGTTGCCGACTGCACCGGCTGGCCATCTGCCATGGCCGGAACGAAATGGCAGAGGCTCCAGGCTTTCAAGGTGGCTCGGTCCAAGTCCTTGAAACCGCTGCTCTTCTCAATCGAGGCCTCGACCACGCTACCGTCAGCGCCGATGACCAGTTTCACATTCACAGTCCCCTGCTCTTCGTTGCGCAGCGACGTCCTGGGATACTCCGGTTTTTCGCAATTCCCTGTCACGCGCGCGCTGGTATGTGCCGGCCCGGCGGGCGCGGCCGTTACCGCCGCCGGCGAAGGCTGCGCGACAGACGTCGGCAGCTCGTTGGTCGGCGGCTTGACGTTGGTGACGGCGGCAATCGTGTTTTCCTGAGGCGGCGGCGTCACCTTGACTTCAGGTGGCGGCACATAGGGCGGTGGCGGCGCGGCGGATTTTGGCGGCGGCGGCGCCGGCTTTCCGGGCGGAGGTGGAGGCGGTGGCGGCGGCTTGATTTCAGCGATGATCTTGGTGATCACCGGTTCCTGGACGACTTCTACGACTTTGCGGGCCAGACCTGTCACCAACGCATAGACGACCGCGATATGCATCAAGACGACTACGCTGACGCCGACCAGCTTCCTGGCCGGCCGCTCCTGTTCCAGCGTGAAATCCATGACTGGACTCCTGTCTGCTCGCCTGGCCTTTTGACGATTCTGGCATCGGCGGCGAGCCAGCCACCGATGTCCCGGTTTGCTGCGGATCGTCTATTTTCATACTAGCAGCTTAGGCGCAACAGTAAAGGATGCAGTGCAATATTCGTGGCTATTACGGTCCGCTAATCCACCACGAACCGCGTGGCGCCAAGCGCCGTAAACGAGCGGTGCGGCTCGGCCCCATCCGCTACCTGGTAGCTCATGCCCGGTTTCAGCACGAACTTGCGGCCATCTTCGAGTTCCGTCTCCAGTTCGCCTTCCAGGCAGAGCAGCACATGCCCCTTGCTGCACCAGTGGTCGGCCAGGTAGCCCGGCGTATATTCGACCATGCGCACCCGTATGGCGCCGAAATTGCGGGTACGCCAATAGGCCATCCCGCTTTCGCCCTGGTGTTCGGTGCGCTCGATGCTAGTGTCGTGTCCTGCCTCATCTGCCGGCATCTCGCTGGTCCTTGACCCGTATCGCGTCGTTGCGCCTTGTCGCCATAGCCCCGCTATGTCTCCTCGGCACGCCTAGCGCTACGCGCCAAGGCCGGCGCGATATACCGGCAGATGAGGCAGGACACAACACTAGCCCAGTCGGTGCTGCCGAAAGGGATGTCAGTCATTTTCATGGCTTTTCTGTCTTTCTGTGTGTTGATACGCTCGGAGGCGGCTGCCCTGTGATTCAGGGGCGCTCAACTATCCGCACATCATTGCCGCCGACTGCGCAGCTGGAGGGCGAAGCCGCCACGCTGCCGCGGTTGCGCAGCAACACCAGCTCAGCCAGCACCGAGACCGCAATTTCGGCCGGCGAACGACTCCAGATCTGCAGGCCGATAGGCGCATGCAGGCGTTCGATCTGTTCACTGCTCAGGTCCAGCGTCAGCAATCTTTCCTTGCGCGCCTCAGTGCTCGCCATCGAACCGATCGCGCCGATGTAGAAGGCATCGGTCTTGAGTGCTTCCATCAACGCCATGTCATCCACTTTCGGATCGTGGCTGAGGGTGACGATGACGGTGCGGCGGTCGGGCTTGAACGCCAGCACGACATCGTCCGGCATGCCTTCCAGCCAGGTGACGTCGTCGGCCTGCCAGTTGCGGCGCTGTTCTTCGCGCGGATCGTTCAGGTACACCGAGAAATCCAGCGCCGGCGCCATCTGCGCCAGATATTCCGAAACCTGGCCGGCGCCGATGATCAGCAGGCGCCAGCGCGGCCCGAATACCTGCAGCAGTTCTTCTTCATCGAAACGCAACGCAAAATCGGCATCGCTCGTTTCGATCGTGGCCACGCCGCTGCGCAGGTCGAGGCGGCGCTGCACCAGGCGGCGGCCGCTGACGGCCTCCAGCAAAGGGCTCAGCGCGGCAGCCGAGCCGAGCGGCTCGATCACCAGTTCCAGCGTGCCGCCGCAAGGCAGGCCGAAACGGCGCATCTGCTCGGCGCTGATTCCGTAACGGACCAGTTCGATTTTCTCCGGGAAGGCGGCGGCGAAGCGTTGCATCAGGTCGTCTTCAATGCAGCCGCCCGAGACAGAACCGGTGAAATCGCCGGCATCGGTAATCGCAAACAGCGAACCCAGCGGACGCGGCGCCGAACCCCAGTTGCGCACCACGGTCACCATGGCGACCCGCTTGCCCTGCTCCAGCCAGGCGGCGGCGCTTTTCAGTACTTGATAGTCGACTGCGTTCATGCCTGCTTGCTTCCTTTTTAATTAACACCAGTGTAATGAAAAACAGGATCGACCGCTTGCGCGGTGGATCCTGGCAGACTGCTGGCCGCGATGGCCGTAGCGTGGGCAGATTTTCTGCCCACGCTGAAACGGTGTTCTATTATTTGCCGCGCCACTCCGCGTGGGCACGGGTGCCCACCCTACCAATCAATGTGCAGCGGCGCTCAGCCTTAAAGCCTTGATTTGATCGGCAGTGATGCTGGCCGGCTGGCCGCCCCAGGTAGCGCGCAGGAAATTGGACAGCTGCGCCAGTTCCTTGTCGTTCAGCTGGCCGGCAAAGCCAGGCATGTCTTGCAGGCTTTCGGTGCCGGGAAACTTCTGCGCTTCGATGCCGTCCAGCATGGCCACGATCAGGTTATGCGGATCGGCGTTGCGCACCGTCGAATTACCCTTCATCGCTACCGCCACGTGCGGCTTGCCGTCACCCTGGAAACCATGGCAGCCGGCGCACACCGCGGTGTACAGGCGCTTGCCGGCATCCAGTTCCATGGCGTCCGCATTGATGGTCTTGATCGGCTGCGGCGGCAATGGCTGGTCACCCATCAGGTACGTCGTCACCGCGGTGAGGTCATCCTTGCTCAGGTACTGCGTGCTCAGATGCACCACCGGGAACATTTCGCCATAAGCCGAGCCCTGAGGCGCGATGCCGGTGGCGAAGAAGGTCTGCAAGTCTGGCGCAGTCCAGCCCACCGCCGCCAGGCCGGCCGGCGTGATGTTCGGCGCCGCGACACGGCCTAGCGCAGAACCCGTCAGCGATTTCGACAGATCCAGCTGGCCGAAGGCGCCGCGCGGCGTGTGGCATTCAGCGCAATGGCCCAAGGCGTTGCTCAGGTACTGACCACGCTGCCACATGGCCGACTTGCCGGTCGATGCATCGGCCAGTTGATCCTTGAGGAAAGGCACATTCCAGAACATCATGCCGAAGCGCATGTTGTACGGAAAACTGAGATCCGGCGCGCGGGTTGGCACGGCGACCGGCTTCTGCTGCATCAGGTAGGCGTAGATCGCGTCGGTGTCGGCGCGCGTCATTGAGCGGTAGGAGGTATACGGCATGGCCGGATACAGATGCTTGTCCGGGGTAACGCCATCGTGCAGCGCCTTGTAGAACTGGTCGGCGCTCCACTTGCCGATGCCGTGCTCCTTGTCGGGCGTGATGTTGGAACCGTAGAACTTGCCGAACGGCGAAGCCAGTTCGACACCGCCGGCGAACGGGGCGCCGGTGGCCGTAGTGTGGCAGGCAGCGCAGTCGGCGGCCTTGGTCAGGTAGCGGCCAAGGGCGATCTGGTCAGCGCTGCCGGGCTTGACCGCGTTTTTGTCCGCGACTTGGCCGGCGGCCTGGGCGGATGCCGCCGCCGAGCTACTGCCGCCGTCGCAGGCGGCCAGCAGGGTTGCCGTCAGCAGCGCCAGGCCGCTCAGGGCGGTGCGCAGATATCGAGGCGTGGTCATCACTTGGCGTCCTTCACCAGTCCTGGCGTGCTCAGCACCACTTCCTTGACCGCTTCGAAGTAACGCACGTAGCCGGTGCAACGGCAGATGTGGTCGTTCAGACCTTCGGTGATGGTGTCGTCGAGCTGGGCCTTGGTCACCGGCTGGCGCTTGAGCTTTTCCACCAGCACCGTGGCGGCATTGACGAAACCTGGCGTGCAATAGCCGCACTGGAAGCTGTAATGCTCCAGGAACTTCTGCTGGATCGGCGACAGCGCCACCACTTCGCCCTGCTCATTGCGCTGGGCGTGGCCTTCCACGGTACGCACTTTCTTGCCTTCGAAAAAATGCGCGCCGGTGATGCAGGAACGTACTTCTTCGCTAGTGCCGTCCGGCTGGTCCAGGATCACCACGCAAGCGCGGCAGATGCCCTGACCGCAGCCCAGGCGGGAACCGGTCAGGTCCAGGTATTCGTGCAGGAAATCGATCATCATGATGCCTTCCGGCACCGGCACGGGGCCGACCGGCTTGCCGTTGATATGCATGGTGATGGGATGTATGGTCATGCTCATGCCAGAGCCTCCTGAATATTTTGTTGGGTTACCGGCAGATCGGTGAAACGGTGGCCGATGGCGTGGGCGATGCCGTTGACGATGGCGCCGACCACCGGGATCATCACCACTTCGGCGATGCCCTTGGGCGGATCGGTCTCGGTCAGCGGCGGCAGCACTTCGCTGGTCTGGCTCCAGACCGCGACATCCTTGGCGCGCGGCAGCTGGTAGCGGTTGAAGTTCCAGCTGCCGTTGCCGGGACCGTCCTCGTAGAGCGGCAGATATTCATGCAAGGCATGGCCGATGCCCATCGCCAGGCCGCCTTGCAGCTGGCCGGAGACCAGTTGCGGCGAAATCTGGTTGCCGCATTCCATGATCGAATGATGGGTCAGCAGCTCGACCTTGCCGCTGGCTTCGTGCACCGCCAGTTCGACCAAGGTGCCGACCGCGCTGTAGTAAGTCACGGCGGCGTTGTTGCGCTGGGTCGGCGGGATCAACACCTTCTTGCGGTTCAGCACATCGTAGCCGCCGCTGGTGCTCATCTTGGCTTGCTGGGCCTTGCTGGCGCCCTCGCCGTAGCGTACGGAGAGGCCGTCGAGCGGCACCCGCACCAGATTGCCGAGAATTTCGAAATCGGCTTCGGTCCATTGCCAGCGATTGAAGACGTGCACCGTGGCGCCTGTCACCAGCCCCAGTTCATGGGCCTTCTTGACCAGCTGTTCGTAAGGCAGCGCCTGCAGGCCGGCGGCCGACAGCTTGCCGTCGACCCAGCGCGCATCCTCCACCCGCACCACCAGCGGCGCCGCCTGGCCGCCGCCGATGCCCGTGCTCCAGATCGCCATCGCCGCCGGCCACAGGCCGTGCATGAACACCACCCGCGCCGCTTCGCGCGTGCTGTGGGTGAAATAGAAGGCGGAGTTGGTGGCGCTGGACGGCGAGGAATATCCCGGCGACCAGCGCGGATTGGCCGCCAGCTTGTCTTGCTCAGCCTGGCTCATGATGTAAGGATCGCCGCTGGTGAGCACCGGCAGATCGCTCCAGTCGGTGACCGAGGTGCGCACTTCATTGGCTGGCTTGCCCAGCCATTTGGCGCAGGCGATCGCCTGCGAGGTCGACATGCCGGTGCCGATTTCGGCGGCGCTGTGCGACAGGTGAATCTGGCCGTCGGCGCTGATCTCGACCTTGGCGAAGGAAGTCTCGGCGCCGGTGCCGAAATCCTTCTGCACGCAGGCAAAGCCGACGCCGTAGCGGTAGCCAGGATGGCTGGTTTCGTACTCAACCTTCTTCTTGGCACGGTTGATCCAGAGCGGATGCAGCTTGGCTTTTTCCAATACTTCGTCGACCCGGATGGCGCCGGCCGGGATCGCTCCCTGGGTGTTCTTCATGCCGGAGCGCAACGCATTCTTGAGGCGGAAATCGATGGCGTCGAGGCCCAGCTTTTCAGCCATCTCGTCAATCATCATTTCAGTCGCGGCCATGCTCTGCAGGGTGCCGTAGCCGCGCGCCGAACCGGCGTCGATCGCACGGGTAGCAATCGCGACCGCCGCCAGGTCGTTCTTCGGAAAGTAGTAGATCGATTGCGCTGCCGTGGCGCCTACCATCGCCACCGACGGCGAGAAGTTGGCACGGCCGCCGCCGTTGGCTTCGAACTCGCCCTTGAACGATTGCAGCAGGCCGCTCTTGCGGTCGACCGCGATGCGGTAGTGCATCTTGAAAGCGTGGCGCTTGATCGAAGTCTGGAACTGCTCGTAGCGGTCGTTGGCCAGGCGCACCGGCTTGCCGTCCGCGTACAGCGCAGTCAGCAGGCCATAGAACGGAAAGTTGTAGTGATCCTTGGAGCCGTAACCGACTGTATAGCAAGGATGCAGGAACAGCTTCTTCAGAGGGAATTTACCCTTCTTCATCATCTCGATGGTGCTGTCGACAATCTCGCCCGGCGACTGCGTCGGCACCACCATGTGCAGGGCCTCGTTGGCCGCGTCATACCAACAGTTAGCGTTGTCCGGCTCGAGCGCCGCGGTATCCACCGACTGCGTATTGTAGTTGCGCTCCATGACCAGCCAGTCGGCCGGCGGATGGTCCAGCTGCTGCTGGATCTGGACCGCATAGAACATGCCCTGCTCGCCCAGCTTGCCGTGTTCCTGGCCGTCCGGCCAGACCGGCTGGTGCTTGCGCATCATGCTCGGGAACACCGGCGCATTCTTCAGGCTGGAGAAGATATCGTCGTCGGCAGAAGTGGCGCCGCCCACCCGCACGAAGCGGAAAGTGCCCCAGGGATCGCGCTCCAGCGGACCGGTGACCGGACCGTACTGGATGACTTCATCCTTGAATTGCAGCTTGTCTTTGGCGAAACGGAAACGGGCGAAATCGTTATAGATCAGGATCGCCACGGCGTGCCCCAGATAGGCCGGGGTCTTGCCGGCCGGCAGCAGCATGTCTTCACCATAGAAGGCTGGGAAAGCGATGCCGTCGCGCGCCAGGTCGGCGGCGCTGATCACGCGGTCGGGCTTGAGATCGTCGCCGAGCAGGCTGAGGTCGAAACCAAGAAAGCTGCGGTCGGCCTTGGTGGCGCGCAGGATGAAAGCGTGGGCTTGCTGGTTCGGCCAGTGCGGCATGTCGCGGGCGCGGACATCGCGCGCAAACACTTTGGAACCGGTGACCTTGGCAATGCCGTCGATACGGAACTTGACCTGACCGTTGCCGCTGTCCCACTGGATGGGCGTCAGGATTTTTTCTTCAAACAGAGCGGCAAAAGCCTTGCCGCCCATCGGTGCCACGTAGACCGAAACTCCGGCGACGACGCTGGCCTTCAAAAAACTGCGACGCGAAAGGTCGAGTTTTGTCATGTATTTCTCCTCAAAAACCAGGGAACAGCCTCAGCGCCGCAACCGTTTCAGCTGCCGGCGGCGATCGTGCATGTCCATAAGATCCATCTAAAGCCCCTGCCGGGCATTCATCTGGGGGTCGGCATTTTATTACATTGGAGAACGGACAACATAATCACTATGACATGATGAGAATAGGTGATTTGAGGGCAATCGCAATTGCTTTTGTATTTAATTGTTATAAAACAAGCTATTACGCATCGAGTTTTTCTTGAATGATTGTCATTCCAAGGTCATAACTTACTTGTAGAATCGGCCATTTCTGCCACTCTCCTCCGAGCCATCATGATACGAGCAAGCTTTGTTACCCTGCCGCTGGCGCTGGTTGCGGCATTTTCCGTCACCGCCTGCGGCAGCGGCGGCGGTGAACTGAACAGCGACCACGGCAAGGCCCTGGTGATCGGCCACCGCGGTGCCAGCGCGCTGCGGCCGGAACACACCCTGGCCTCCTACACCCAAGCCATTGAAGACGGCGCCGACGTCATCGAGCCAGACCTGGTGGCGACCAAGGACGGTTTCCTGGTGGCCCGCCACGAGAATGAAATCTCCGGCACCACCAACGTCGCCACGGTCGCCAGGTTTGCCGGCCGCAAGACCACCAAAGTCATCGATGGCAACAAGCTGGAGGGATGGTTCACTGAAGACTTCACCCTGGCCGAGATCAAGGAATTGCGCGCCAAGGAAAGAATCCCGCAGATCCGTCCCGACAATACCAAATACGACGGCCAGTTTGAAGTCCCGACCCTGACTGAGATCGTCGCCCTCGCCAAGAGCATGTCGGCCAAGACCGGTCGTACCATCCACCTCTACCCGGAAACCAAGCATCCAAGCTACTTCCAGTCCATCGGCCTGCCGCTGGAAGAGCGCCTGCTGACGGTGCTGGCACAGGACGACTACAGCGCCAGGCGCGCCACCATCTACATCCAGTCGTTTGAAACCGCCAACCTGAAAACGCTGCGCGCGAAAATCGGCAAAAGCCATCCGACCTACCGCCTGATCCAGCTGATGGATGACGACAAGGTGCAGCCGCCCGATTTCGTGCTGGCCGGCAGCAAGCGCACATATGGCGACCTGATGACGGCGGCCGGCATGCAGGAAGTGGCGGCCTACGCCGACGGCGTCGGCCCTTACAAGCTAAGCATCATCCCGCAGGACAGCAAGGGCAACCTGGGCACGCCCACCGCCCTGGTCGGCAACGCCCACGCCGCCGGCCTGCGTGTGCATCCCTACACCTTCCGCCCGGAAAACAACTTCCTGCCGACCAGCCTGAAAAGCAACGGCTCAGCGGCCACCCGCAATGTGGATGGTTCGGTGGCGGAAATCCAGGCTTACCTGAAGGCCGGCATCGATGGTTTCTTTACCGACGATCCGGCGGTGGGACGGCGGGCGGTGGATAGCTTCAAGCGCAGTTGATATACATGCGCCTGATTCCTGCAAGGCCGGCAGCCAGCCATGCAGGATGAATGTCACAAGCGCTCAGTCTCACCACTCTTAGGCTGCCACTTCATCAAGCGCTTCTCGATCATCCCCACCACCGTATCGAGCACCAGGGCAAACGCAGTCAACACCAGGATGCCGGCAAACACGGTATTGACGTCGAACGCCCCCTCCGCCTGCAAGATCAGATAGCCGACGCCACGCGCCGAGCCCAGGTATTCGCCGACGATGACGCCGACGAACGCCAGCCCGACCGAGGTATGCAGGCTGGAAAACACCCAGGAGGTGGCCGACGGCAGGTAGACCGTGCGCAGCAGTTGGCGCTGGTTGGCGCCCAGCATACGGGCGTTCGCCAGCACTACCGGGCTGACTTCACGCACGCCCTGGTAGACATTGAAGAAGACGATGAAAAACACCAACGTTACCGCCAGCGCCACCTTGGACCAGATGCCGAGGCCGAACCACATGGCGAAGATCGGCGCCAAAATCACGCGCGGCATGGCGTTGGAGGCCTTGATGTAGGGATCGAGGATGGCCGAGGTCAGCGGTGACAGCGCCAGCCACAAACCGACGCCCAGGCCGAGCACCGTACCGATGCCGAACGCCAGCATGGTTTCGGTCAGGGTCACCAGCAGGTGCGAATAGATTTCCGCCGGAAAGCTGAGGGTAAACCAGGTATGGTCGCCGAAGCCAACCTCCAGGCTGCCGCTGCCGACCGTGAACCATTGCCAGACCCGGTGCAGCACCTTGAGCGGCTCGCCAAAGAAAAACGCCGTCTGCGGATTGCGTGTGGCCAGGTGCCAGATGCCGAAGAACAGCAACAGCACCAGCGCCTGATAGACCCGCAGGTTCTTGTAATTCGGCTTGATGGCTTTCCACATAATACTGTCCAGTCATTATTGAACGTTGAAGTTGTCGCGACGCCTGGGCGCCCCCAGCTACGCGCCCCGGCCTCGTCGGCGACGCCTAGGCGCCCCGTCATTCCCGCGAACGCGGGAATCCATGTTCACTGCCATATTCAGCAATGTGGATCCCCGCGTTCGCGGGGATGACGCTATTTGTAGAGATCGCGTTAACTAGCTTTTTTTTGCTGCTGGTAGCCCTTCAGCACCTCGTCGCGCAGCACGCTCCAGATTTGCTGGTGCAGTTCGACGAAGCGCGGCTCGCTACGGATTTCGGCGACGTCGCGCGGGCGCGGCAGGTCGATCGCGAATTCGCCGATAGGATGGGTGGCCGGTCCGGCCGACAACACCACTACCCGGTCCGACATGGCGATCGCTTCATCCAGGTCGTGAGTGATGAACAGCACCGCCTTGCGTTTGGCGCTCCACAGCGCCAGCACTTCGTTTTCCATCAACTGCCGGGTCTGGATATCGAGCGCGGAAAACGGTTCATCCATCAGGATGATGTCGGGATCCAGGATCAGGGTCTGCGCCAGCGCCACCCGCTTGCGCATGCCGCCGGATAATTGATGCGGGTAACGGTCGCCAAAGCCTTGCAGGCCGACCCGCGCCAGCCATTCTTCGCCGAGCTGGCGAGCCTTGGCTTCATCGGTCTCGCGGTATTGCAAGCCGGCGATGACGTTTTGCAGCGCACTGCGCCAAGGCATCAGCGCTTCCGCCTGGAACATGTAGCCGGCACGGCGATTGATGCCGGCCAGCGGCTCGCCGAATACCTTGACGCTGCCGCTGGAAGGCTGCAGCAAACCGGCGCCGACATTCAGCAGGGTCGACTTGCCGCAGCCTGTCGGGCCCACCACAGAAACGAATTCACCCGGCGCAATCGACAAGCTGGTGTCGGCCACCGCGGTATAGCGCTGCGAACGATCGTCCTTGGAGACGAAGGTGCAGCTGATATTGTCCAGGAATAGAGCAGGAGTCGATGCGGAAGTCATGGGAGATACGGCCTGAGCCGAAGAAGATTTCAACGGAAGCCGTCTACAGTCCGCCGCCTGTTCCAGCTGTGCCGCCCGCAGGCGGAACAGGCGGCGGGCGGCCGATCACTTGTACTTGGCGTCAGCCTTCTTGACAAACTCATTGGTGTAAGTCTGCGACAGGTCGATATTCTTGCCGGCCAGTTCGGGATCGAAGGCTTCCAGCGTATGCAATGCAACCTTCGGGCCTTCCTCCGGGATCATGCCGTCCGGCGACAGCGCTTCCCGCATCTTGTTGAAAGCGTCGAGATACAAGGCGCGGTCGCCCAGCTGGTAGCTTTCCGGCACCACCTTGGCGACGTCAGCCGGGGTGGCCTTCTGCAGCCATTTGAGCGCGCGCACCATGGCGTTGGTCAGGGCCTGCGTGGTGTTCGGATATTTCTTGATGAAATCGGCGGAAGCGTACAAGGTGGCCGCCGGCATCGGGCCGCCAAATACGGCGTTGGTGTCTTTCAGGGTGCGGGTGTCGGAGATGATCCTGATCTCGTTATCCTGCTGCAGCATGGTGATCAGCGGATCGAGATTGACGATCACGTCGATGGAGCCGGAGCGCAGCGCCGACAAGGCGCCGGCCGACGCGCCGACGCCGATGTAGGAAACGTCAGTCGGCTTGAGGCCGCCTTTGGCCAGCACGAAATTGGACATCATGCTGGTCGACGAACCCGGCGCCGTGACGCCTATTTTCTTGCCCTTGAGGTCGGCGATGCTCTTGAAGTTGGGCATGGTCTTGTTGGAGACGCCCATGACGATCTGCGGCGCCCGGCCCTGCAGTACGAAAGCAGTGATGCGCTGGTTCTTGGCCTGCATGCTGATGGTGTGCTCGAAGGCGCCGGAAACCACGTCGGCGCTGCCGCCGATCAGGGCCTGCAAGGCCTTGGCGCCGCCGGCGAAATCGGAAATCTGTACATCCAGGCCCTCATCCTTGAAATAGCCGAGCTGCTCGGCGATCGTCAAAGGCAGGTAATAAAACAGGTTTTTACCACCGACCGCGATGGATACCTTGGTCTTCTCCGGCGTCTGCGCAAACAGATTGCTGTTGAATGTCAGATAACCGGCCAGGAACAAACAAAGAGCAATTGCGAACTGCTTCCAGCTTAATTTCATGTTGTCTCCTCATGATTCTTTTCGGGATTTTGAGTTAGGGCCCGTTAGGGAGCAAGTTGAACATTTGTGCGGCCGTAGCTGGATGCGATGCAAGGCGCCCAACGCGCCGCAGTGCGAGCACTGCAAGCGGTGGGCAACGCAGCAACGCGCCAGGTACGGCCAGCACAAATGTTCAACTCACTCCCTAACGGGGCCTTACATGCGCGGCGATATCTTTCGCTCTAGTTATGCAAAATAACAGAAATTCAGTTGAGCGGCACGATCTGTCTAGCCATCTCTAAAAAAATCTTTCCGAAAAACGAAAAACCCACGAAGAAAGCAGAAATCGACATGAGCTGATTTGCGCTTCTTTCGTGGGTTTCGTGTTCTTCACGGAACGGACGGCTAAGTCGCCCGCCGGTCCAGCATGGCGCGGGCGATGGTGCCCGCATCCACATATTCCAGCTCGCCGCCGACCGGCACGCCGCGCGCCAGGCGGCTCACCTGCAAGCCGCGCGCTTTCATGGTTTCGCTGATGTAGTGCGCCGTGGCTTCGCCTTCGTTGGTGAAATTGGTCGCCAGCACCACTTCCTTGACAATGCCGTCGGTAGCGCGGCCCACCAGTTTTTCCAGCTGGATGTCCTTGGGGCCGATGCCATCCAATGGCGACAGCCGCCCCATCAGCACAAAGTACAGCCCCTTGAAAGTCAGGGTCTGCTCAATCATCAGCTGGTCGGTTGGTGTTTCGACTACGCACAGCAAGGTCGGATCGCGCTCAGGATCGAGACAGGTTTCGCAAACCTCGTTCTCGGTAAAGGTATTGCACTGCGCGCAATGGCGGATCTGGTCGACCGCCTGCGTCAGCGCCCGCCCCAGCAGAGCGGCGCCGTCGCGGTCATGCTGCAGCAGGTGATACGCCATGCGCTGCGCCGATTTCGGACCGACGCCAGGCAGATGACGCAAGGCTTCGGTGAGCAAGGTAAGACTGGAAGGTACTTTCACGCAGCGCTCAATGACGGGATGATCAGAACGGCAGTTTGAAACCGGCTGGCATGCCGGCGGTCAGGCCCGACATCTTTTCAGCCGACAACGCTTCTGCCTTGCGCACTGCATCGTTGAACGCGGCAGCCACCAGGTCTTCCAGCATGTCTTTGTCGTCCGCCAGCAGCGAAGCATCGATCGCCACACGCTTGACGGCGTTCTTGCAAGTCATCACGACTTTCACCAGGCCAGCGCCCGATTCGCCTTCGACTTCGATCAAGGCCAGTTGGTCTTGCATCTTTTTCATATTGTCTTGCATTGCCTGGGCTTGTTTCATCAGCCCTGCCAGTTGGCCCTTCATCATGGTGCTTCTCCTGTTAAAAAATTAAATTTGCAAAGCAAAGGCCAGGCGCTATCGGCCCTCCTACTTCGCCTCACCTATCGGCTTGATCGATCCGGGTACGATCGATGCGCCGAATTCACGCATCATGCTCTGGATGAACGGATCGTTCTGCGCGGTCTGTTCCGCCAGCCGCTGCCGTTCGGCCTGCGCTGCCATCGCCTGCGCATTGGCGGTATGGCGCACGGTGCCGAGTTCGGTTTCCACTTTCACCGTGCGGCCGAAATGTTCCGTCAGCGCGGCCGCCAATTTATCAACGCTGCCGGCGGAACGCAAGGTGTCGAGCGGAATCCGCAGATGGATCAGCGTGGCGGGACCGCTGCTGTCGCACTTGATCAGTTCGCTCTGCTGCGCCAGCTGGTGGGCCACGCCGCGCACCGCCAGGCCGGCTGCCAGCACAGGCCAGTTGCCGTCCCAGTTGAGATTGGCGTCGGGCTGCAGCACCAGCGGCGGCAAGGGCTCGGCCGGTACTTCAGGCGCTGGCGCCACGGGCTCGGGGCGCTGCGCCTGGCGCGCACTGCCGGCGCCATTGGCAACTGGGCGCGACGGCGCTAGCGCATACGATTCAGTTTTTTTTTCAGCCGCCGAACTGGAAAACTCGGTATCCGGCAAATCCATCGGCAGCGGGATTTCCTCTTCCCATGGCGGCACCGAGGAATTTTGCGGCTCGTAGACTGGCGCCGCAGGCCGCGGCTGCGCAGCCACCGACGCAACAGCGGCCGCTACCGGCGCAGGCGCAGGCTCGGCGGCAACCGGCTGCGCTGGCGCCGGACGTGCCGCGCCACCCTTGCGTGAGGAAGCTGCCGCACGGGCTGCTTCCAGTGCAGCCCTGGCAGGGCTCATGCCAGCGGTATCGGGACGGGCTACCGGAGCACTGGTGCTCAGCGTTTGCGGCGGGCTGCTCAAGCGCGCCGCGGCAGGAGCCGGGGCATTCGCAACAGCGGCTTGCGCCGCAGCAGCTGGCCGTGCAGCCGCAGCTGCCGGAGCGGCGCTAGCCTGCGGCCGCGGCCGGCTGGCAACCGGCGGCGCCACCGTACTGCCATCGGCTTGCGGGCGGAAAGCCAGCATGCGCAGCAAGGTCATCGAAAAGCCGGCGTATTCGTCGGGCGCCAGGCCCAGTTCGTTGCGGCCGTGGACAGCAATCTGGTAAAACAGCTGCACTTCTTCGGCATCGAACAAGCCTGCCAGACGGATGATTTCTTCGCGTTCCGGCAAATCGTCGGCCAGCGCTGCCGGCACGCTTTGCGCCAGCGCGATCCGGTGCAGCAAAGTGCCCAGGTCCTGCAGCGCGGCGCTGTAGGACAGGCTGCGGCTGGCCATGTCGTCGGCCACCGCCAGCAGGCCGGGACCGTCTTTTTGCGCCAGCGCATCCAGCACGCGGATCAGGTAGGACTGGTCCAGCGCACCTAACATGCCCTGTACCGCTTCCAGCGTCACCTTGCCGGCGGCATAGGCGATCGCCTGGTCGGTCAGCGACAGCGCGTCGCGCATCGAGCCGTGCGCGCCCTGCGCCAGCAAACGCAAGGCCGGGGTTTCGAATTCGATCTGTTCCTGGCCGAGGATATTGTCCAGGTGGCTGATGATATGGCCGGGCGGCATCTGCTTCAGGTTGAACTGCAGGCAGCGCGACAGCACCGTCACCGGGATCTTCTGCGGATCGGTGGTGGCGAGGATGAACTTGACATGTTCCGGCGGCTCTTCCAGCGTCTTCAGCATCGAGTTGAAGGCATGGTTGGTCAGCATGTGGACTTCGTCGATCATGTAGACCTTGAAGCGGGCATTGGACGGCGCATACACAGCCTGTTCCAGCAATTGCGCCATTTCGTCGACGCCGCGGTTGGAGGCGGCGTCCATCTCGATATAATCGACAAAACGGCCGGCATCGATCGCCACGCAGGCGTCGCACACGCCGCACGGCGTTGCGGTAATGCCGCCGTTGCCGTCGGCGCCGATGCAATTCAGCGATTTCGCCAGGATCCGCGACAAGGTCGTCTTGCCGACGCCGCGCGTACCGGTGAACAGATAGGCATGGTGCAGACGCTGTTGCTCCAAGGCGTGCGTCAAGGCCCTTACGACGTGTTCCTGGCCGACCAGCGTATCGAAGCTTCTGGGGCGATATTTACGGGCGAGGACTTGGTAGGACATAGAGGCGAATAAGGTCTGCATGTTGTGAAGTACAACCGGCATTTTACCTGACAGACGAAGCCAGCATGCTTTTTAAACTCGGCGGCTTGACGGCAGCGGCCGGCAACCCAGAAACCGGTCGGCCGGGGAATGGCTGCGGGACTGAAAGCGGGCTCTAAACAATTGCAATAAAGCAGCTATCCGAAGGCCGCAGCAAAGGGTAAAGTCAAGAGATATCCCCCAATACCGAAGCATATCAGGAGACCAGGCATGCAAGGGCAAACCCACGAAGTGACGAACCAGGTTGCTGAACTGTATGGCAACAATCTTTATCTCGACGACGCCATCCTGCAAAGCGGCGTCCAGCGTCTGCAAGGCCAGTGGCATGCCGATGCGCTGGCGCGCTACGGCGCCGAACTCGGCAGCAAGGAAAGCTGGCAGTTGGCCGAGCTGGCCAACCGCCACCAGCCCGAACTGAACACCTTCGACCGCCTCGGCAACCGCATCGACGCGGTCGAATTCCATCCGGCCTGGCATGCCTTGCTGGGCATGCTGCGGCGCGAGGGCCTGCACGCCCTGCCCTGGATCAAGCCGCAAAGCGGCAGCCACGTAGCGCGCGCGGCCGGCTATTTCCTCCATGCCCAGCTTGAAGCCGGCTCGCTCTGCCCCACCACCATGACCTTTGCTTCGATCCCGGTGCTGCAGCAGGAACCGGCGCTGTATGCCGCGCTGCAGGCAAAACTGTTGTCATGCGAACATGACAGCCGCGACCTCGCCCTGGAGCATAAGCACTCGATCCTGATCGGCATGGGCATGACAGAAAAGCAAGGCGGCTCCGACGTGCGCAGCAACACCACAGCAGCGCTGCCGCTGGCAGGCGGCAGCGGACGCGGCGCCGGCTACCTGCTGACCGGCCATAAATGGTTTTTTTCGGCGCCGATGTGCGATGCCCACATGGTGCTGGCGCGCACCGAGATGGGCCTGAGCTGTTTTTTCGTGCCGCGCTGGCGGCCCGACGGCAGCAAGAATCCGGTGCAGATCCAGCGTCTCAAGGACAAGCTTGGCAACCGCTCCAACTCCAGCAGCGAAGTCGAATTCCGCGAGGCCTTCGGCATCATGGTCGGCGATGAAGGGCGCGGCATCCCGACCATCATCGAAATGGCCAACCACACCAGGCTGGACTGTGTGATCGGCGCCGCCGGCCTGATGCGCCAGGCGCTGGTGCAGGCGCTGCACCACGCGCGCAACAGGAGCGCCTTCGGCCGCGCACTGGCGGAACAGCCGCTGATGCAGAACGTCTTGTCCGACCTGGCGCTGGAGAGCGAGGCAGCGACCCTGCTGATGCTGCAGCTGGCCAGCGCCTTCGAGCATCCCGACGATCCCCTGCAGCGCGCCTGGCGCCGCATCGTCACGCCCGCCGCCAAATTCTGGATCTGCAAGCGAGCATTGGAATTCACCGGCGAATGCATGGAAATCTGGGGCGGCAACGGCTATGTGGAAACCGGACCGATGGCGCGCTTCTACCGCGAGGCGCCGGTCAATTCGATCTGGGAAGGCTCAGGCAATGTGATGTGCCTGGACGTGCTGCGCGCCATCGAACGCGAGCCGGCCGGCTTCGGCCTGCTGCTGGCGCAGCTGGGTGAGAGCGCCAGCCAGCACCCTGGCCTGGCCAGCATGCTGGACGATCTGATGAAAGACCTGGCGACGCCGCCGGAACAGCGCGAAATGCTGGGGCGGCGTTTCGTCCAGCGCCTGGTGCTGACGGTGCAAGGCGCATTGATGCTGCAGCATGCGCCGGCCGTGGTCGCCGAGGCCTTCATCGCCAGCCGCGGCGAAGCCATGGGCGGCCGCGTCTACGGCACCCTGGCGGCGCCGCATCTGCAGAAGACGATCTTGCAGCGGACCTGGGCCAGCTAGTCGCCAGAGGCCGATGAAGGCTTGCCGATTTCCCGGCCGAGGAATTTCTCGACGCGGCTCCAGAAATCGACATTGTTCTTCTGCAGATGCCAGCCATGGCCCTCTTCCGGATATTCGATCCATTCAACGTCCGGATTGGTGGCCTTGACGGCATCGCGGAATTTGCTGCCGTGGATGATCGGCACCCGCTTGTCGGCACCGCCGTAAGCCAGCAGCAAGGGCTGCTTGATGCGCGCGGCGTTTTCCAGCGGCGAAGTGGCTTGCAACTGCGCGGCATCCTTTTGCTGGTCGCCCACCAGCACCGGCATGCCGTACTTCAGGTACTCGCTGGAGATATCGCTCCAGCTGACGTTGTACATGAGGTTGATGTCGGTCACGCCGACCCACTCGAAGCCGCAGCGATACAGATCCGGATCCCTGATCAAGCCCATCAGCGTGGCGTAGCCGCCATAGCTGGCACCGCCAATGCAGATCCGCTTGGGATCGGCGATGCCTTGCGCAATCGCCCACCTGGCACCGTCGGCAACGTCATCCTGCATGGCCAGGCCCCATTGCTTCCAGCCCGCCCGGAAGTGTTTCCAGCCGAAACCCGTGCTGCCGCGGAATTCCGGTTCCAGCACCACATAGCCGCGCGAGGCCAGGAACTGCACTTCACGATTCCAGTTCCACGCGCCATCGCGCACATAAGGGCCGCCATGCACCAGCACCACCATCGGCAGGTTTTTCTTGCCGGCGCCGTTCGGCATGGTCAGGTAAGCCGGGATTTCCAGGCCGTCGCGCGCTTTATAGTGGACCATGTCCTTGCCCGACATCTGCTGCGGATTAATCTGCGGCATCGAGTTGCCGAGCGCGGTCAGCTTTTTCTCCTTGCTGTCATACAGAAAATAGGCGACCGGCTGGATATCGGAATACGACCTGACCAGCACATAGGGCGTCTGCGCATGGCCGGCAACGCTGATCCGGTTCACCGTGGACGGCAGCAAATCATTGACCGCCTGCTGCATCGCTTGCATCTCCGGATCAAACCACTTGGTGTCTTCGGCGTCGGTCTCGAAACGCACACCCAGGAATTTCTTGTCGTTGCTGACGATAGCGCCGGAAAAATCGTAGCCCTGGAGCGAGACCAGCGGCTGCGGCTCCACGCTGTTTTTCGCCAGGTCGTAGCGGTACAGCGAGGTTTTATCCGTACCCTGGCGCGAACTTACGTACAGGCTGCCGTCCGGCCCCAGGAAATAAGGAACGAAGCCATGACCGGTAAAGGTATTGAATTCGATCAGCTTGCGCCAGCTTTTCTGCTCGGGATCAAGATAGAAGACCGACTCCATGTCGCCATCCTGCGTGGTGGCGACCCGCGGCTCGCCTTGCCAGTCCATCAGCCAGCGGATGGTCAGGCCGGGACGGTCTACTATCGCGGAACGGCCGGTCCGGGTATTCAGGCGCAGCAGGTGGATCGGCTTGATCTTGCCGGTGCCGCCCGGATCAACCTGGCCGACGTAGATATCGTCTGAATTCCGGATCGTCGAATAGAAAAAGGTATACCACGGCAAGACGCTGCGCACGCTGCCGCTTTGCTGCTGGAGATCGCGCAAGACCAATTGGCGGAAATCGGTGCCGTCCCGATTGATTGCATATAAACCGCCGGCCTGGGTCTGCTCGCCGAGGCCGATGGTCCGGTCGCCGGCATCGAACACCAGCCTGTCGCTGTTGACCCAGTGAAACTGGCTGATATCGGCAGCATCGAAACTGGCGATCACTTTCGGCACGCGCGTGGCGACATCCATCACGCCCAGCCGCACATAGCCATCCTTGGCCGGCACCAGCATCGCCACGTAGCGGCCATCCGGAGACAGCTGGGCGTTGACCAGGGTCGGATAGGCAAAGAAACTTTCAACGCTGGGCAGGCTGGCCGCGGCCTGGGCGCCAGCCGCGCCGCACATGAGGCACAGCATGAACAAAGCGGGAAAGCGGCGGATTCCTTGCAAGCGTCTAAAAGGCATTACAGTTTTCTCCATGCGGTCGATGAATGAATGGTCTATGCAAGCGCGGCTGTCACGCAGTGTATTGTTCTTTCCTTAAAAAAACCACTTGCATGTCGAAACAAAAGCGAGACAAAACCAAAAATAAGCGGCAATCTATTTGACATTCAAAAAAAAGCCGGCGATACCCTTTGTGGGCATCGCCGGCTTTGCTGGCGCCTGTCAGCGCAGCGTCAGTGACCGCTGAACAGCTTCAGGATATTCTGTTTCTCATCCTCTTGCGGCGTGGTCGGCGCCGCGCCGGGCGCCGGCGGCGCTGGCGGCGGCAACGGCACGCCATCCGGGCCGATTTCCAGCGGCGCCGGCGCACCGGCGCCTAATCCCAGCGAAGCGATGAAGCCATTGCCCGGCGTGAAATTATCGAAGTAGAACTCGCCGTTGATGGTGCTGATCCCGGCAGGCATAGGCATCTGCGTTTGCGGCACGCCGCGCAAGGCACGGCCCATGTACTCGGTCCAGATCGGCAAGGCCAGCTGGGCGCCGAACTCGCGGCTGCCCAGGCTCTTCGGCTGGTCGTAACCCATCCACGCAACCGCCACCAGGCTATTCTGGTAACCCGCAAACCAGCCGTCGAAAGCATCGTTGGTGGTGCCGGTCTTGCCGGCCAGGTCGGTCCGGTGCAGCACGTTGGTGCCGGCGCCGGTGCCGCGCTGCGCCACCGATTGCAGCAGGCTGGTCATGATGAAGCTGTTGCGCGGATCCAGCACCCGCGTCGCGTTCTGGCCGGCGACCTGCGGCTCGACCTTGGACAGCACGTTGCCGCGCGAATCCGTCACTTGCGAGATCAGGTAAGGATTGACGCGATAGCCGCCGTTGGCCAGCACCGCATAAGCGCCCACCAGCTGCAGCGGGGTCACCTGGCCGGCGCCCAGCGCCAGCGGCAGGTAAGGTGGCGTCTTGTCGATATCGAAGCCGAAATGGCTGGTGACGAATTCTTGCGCATACTTGACGCCGATCGCATCCAGCAGGCGGATCGAGACCAGGTTCTTCGAGCGCTGCAAGCCGGTGCGCAAGGGCATCGGACCGTCAGGCTGATCGTCGTCCTTCGGTTCCCAGGCATCCTGGCCGGGACCGCCCGGGAACGACACCGGCGCATCGTTGATGATGGACGCCGGGCCGAAACCTTTTTCCAGCGCCGCCGAATAGATGAACGGCTTGAACGTCGAACCCGGCTGGCGCCACGCTTGCGTGACGTGGTTGAACTTGTTCTGGTTGAAGTCGAAACCGCCCACCAGCGAACGGATCGCGCCGTCCTGCGGCGTCAGCGACACCATGGTCGCTTCCACTTGCGGCAGCTGGGTGATCTGCCAGCCCTTGGCGGTATTGATGACGCGGATCACCGAACCCTTCTGGATCTTCAAGCCCTTGCCAGCCTTGGCGCTCAAGGCCGCAGCGGCCAGCCGCAATCCTTCGCCGCTGATGGTGACGGTATTGTCGTTGCGCAGCATCACCTGCACCTGCTTGGGATCCGCGCTCAGCACCACCGCCGGCAGGATATCGTCATTGTCCGGCTTGTCCTGCAAGGCGTCTTCAATCGCCTGGTCGCGCGCATCGCCTTCGGCCGGCAACTCGATGGTCGCTTCCGGACCGCGGTAGCCGTGGCGGCGGTCATAGTCCATGACGCCCTTGCGTACGGCGTCGTAGGCGGCGTCCTGGTCTGCCGAATTGAGCGTGGTGATGACCGTCAGGCCGCGCGTATAAGTATCTTCCTTGTACTGCGCGAACAGCATCTGGCGCACCATTTCGATGGCGTATTCCGCATGCACGTTGTAGTTGTTGCCCTTGGTCTTGACCTGGATGTCTTCCGCCACTGCCTGGTCATACTGTTCCTGGGTGATGAACTTGAGGTCCAGCATGCGCTTCAGGATGTATTGCTGGCGCACGTGGGCGCGCTTGGGATTGACCACCGGATTGTAGGCCGAAGGCGCTTTCGGCAAGCCGGCCAGCATCGCTGCCTGCGCCAGGCTGATGTCTTTCAGGTCTTTGCCGAAATAGGTGCGCGCGGCCGCGGCGAAGCCGAAGGAACGCTGGCCCAGGTAGATCTGGTTCATGTAGACCTCGAGGATCTGGTCCTTGCTCAGCGCCGATTCGATCTTGTAGGCCAGCAGGATTTCGTAGATCTTGCGCGAATAAGTTTTTTCGCTGGACAGGAAGACGTTGCGCGCAACCTGCATGGTGATGGTGCTGGCGCCCTGCGAAGCGCCGCCGTGCAGGATGTCGGTCAGGCCGGCGCGCAAGATGCCAATGACGTCGATGCCGCCATGCTGGTAGAAGCGTGCATCTTCGATCGCCAGCACCGCATTTTTCATGTCGGCCGGAATATCGTCCAGCTTGACCAGGCTGCGCCGTTCTTCGCCAAACTCGCCGATCAAGACATGGTCGGCGGTGTAGATGCGCAGCGGCACCTTAGGCTGGTAATCCGTGATCGCGCCCAGATCCGGCAACTGCGGCGTCATGACCACCAGCGCATAGGTCAGCAGCAGCCCGCCGATCACCGCGCCCGCCAGGAACAGGCCGCCCACCGTCAGCAGCAATGCGTGGGCTACGCTGCCCTTGCCGTTTTTCCTGCCGTTGCCGGAGCGCGTGTTGTTTGTATCTTGCTTGGTTCTATTTGTTGATGACATAACAATATTCGAGGGAAATAGCCCTGTATCCTACAACATGCCGGGCCTGGAACCACGAATTGACCATCATTTATGCGTTAGATGCCCGGTTGCGCGGCTGCCGCAGCTTTGCTTCGCCGGGGTTCAACAGTGACTCGATCATCCGATGCGTGGTGGCGGCGGCAAGTTCCGGCGACTCCATCGGAAACAGATGGCCGCCCGGGATCTGCTTGAAATATTTGCCGACCAGGCGTTTGGTGGCATCCAGCCCGGCCTGGCGGCACTCGACCGAATCGATGCCGCCGACAAAACCGATCGGCACCGGAAACCCCCGCTTCAGCACGCTAGCCATATTGTGCGGCAAGGTGCGGTAGACCGCGGTTTCGATGTCGCGCCGGAAGCGCAGCACCATATTGCCCTGATCCTCTTCCAGCCCGTAGGTAATATAGTCGCGCAGGACTTCCGGCGCCCAGCTGGCAAACACCTGCTTGCCGGCGAAATGCTGGTAGGCCGCTTCGGCGCTAGGCCACAGATTGCGCCGCTTGGCGGAAAACTTGGCCGGCGGCACATGGTTATTCAGACCCAGCGCCTTGGCGCCGCGCAGCAAGGTAGCACGCCAGCCGACCACCACCGGGGTATCCAGCATCACCACGCAGCTGACCAGGTCGGGCCGCCGCTGCGCCGCCAGCAAGGCCAGCCCGCCGCCCATCGAATGGCCGAGCAGGATCACCGGCTGGCTGTAGCGCGCCGCCAGTTCGTCGATCAGTTCCTGCACCAGCGCCGGCCAGCCGTCGGTAACGGGATACTTGGGATTATGGGCATGAACGTCGAGCGAGCGGACGTCGTAGTCGCGCTCCAGGAACTGTAAGAACTGTCGATAAGTGCCTGCAGGGAAACTGTTGCCGTGAATAAAATGCAAAATCGGGCGAATCGGATCAGTCATAGATAAGACAACAAACCTGTTTTGATGGGGTCTTATTTAAAACCGAAAGTTGCGATGCGACAAAGGGAATATTAGAGCTGCTACTCAGAAGACGCTAAACGCATCCATCCCGTCCAGTCCGTGGGACTGGCGACGCGGAGCCGCTAGCCAGGCAAGGTAGCGCGCCGGAATGCCGACAATTCAACGTCCATACCAATAACGGCGATGCTGATTCCGGTAGGTATCAATCGCCACGCTATCGCCAAATTTCAGCAAGATCGCTCCTCCCTCGTCGTTCCGGAACCGCTCTACCCCGCGCTCCTCATAACGCGCTACCACCTGCTGCTTGGGATGATGGAACCGGTTGCGGTAGCCAACCTGGAACAACACTATCTTCGGATCTACCTGCGCCAGGAATGCCGCCGAGGATGAAGTCCCGCTGCCATGATGCGGCGCCAGCAGCACGGTGGATTTCAAATCTCCGCCATGGCGGGCAAGCAGCTGCTGCTCCTGCGCAGCTTCGATATCGCCGGGCAGCAAAATGGCATTCTGGCCGAGGCTGACCTTGAGCGTGCAACTGACCATGTGCGGCTTGTCTGTTTGCTGCGCGGCCGATGCCTGGTATTGTTCCATCTCCGGATACAGCATTTCAAACTTCACTTCTCCCCACTGCCATGCCTGCCCTGCCTGACAGCGTTGATGAACGGTTGCGCCCCGGACTATCAGATGCTGCGGCGGCAGCGATGAGTACACGGCGCCGACCTTGACGGCATCCATGACCGACAGGGCGCCGCCGGAGTGGTCATTGTGGACGTGCGATATCACCAGCGCATCCAATGCCGTGATGCCGCGCGCTTTCAGGTAGGGAACGATGATGCGGTTGCCGGCGTCGGAACCCGGCGAGTAATAAGGGCCGCTGTCGTACAGCAGACGCTGGCCGGCGGTTTCCACCAGCACCGCCATGCCCTGGCCGACGTCGAGCGCGGTCACCCACATTTCACCGGCGGGCGGACGGCTGCCTTCGTCCAGCAGCAGCGGCAGCCAGCCGGCCAGCGCCAGCCAGCGCAGCGGCCAGCCGCGCGGCGCCAGCAGCCATGCCGTGGAAAAGAGCGCCAGCGCCGCTGTCCACGCCTGCGGCGCCGGTGTCTGCCATACCGCGAACGGCAAGGCGCTGAGCCAGCCGAGCAGGATCGCCAGCTGTTCTACCAATGCATGTGCAGCACGCCACAACCACGTCGATAGCGGCGCCGGCAGCGCGCTGGCGGCCAGCGTCATCGGCGTGACAACCAGGCCAACCAAGGGAATCGCCACGGCATTGGCCAGCGGCGAGATCAGCGAGACACGGCCGAACAGCAGCACCGTCAGCGGCAGCAGGCCGATGGTGACGGCGTATTGCGTGGCGCCGGCCGTGCGCAGGCTGCGCCAGCCGGCCGCGAGGCGCGAGTCACCGCCATCGCCGGCAGCAGTGCGGCGGCCGACGCTGGTGTACAGGATCACGCCGACGGCGCAGAACGACAGCCAGAATCCGGGCCATAGCACGGCCCAGGGATCGATCACCAAAACCACGGCGAGCGCGATGCTCAGCACATGCGAGACGCTGGCGATGCGGCCGCTCCACAAGGCCAGCGCCACCACCAGCAGCATGTACAGGGTGCGCTGCGCCGGGATGCCGAATCCGGCCAGCAGCACATAGCCCAGGGCGGCCAGGGCGCCGCTCAGGGCAGCGACTTTGGGCGTCGGCAGCAACAGGGGCAAGGCGGCGTTCGCGAAGAAAGAGCGGCGCCACAATGCCGTCATGACGGCAGCGAACAGGCCGGCAATCATGGTGATATGCAAGCCCGAGATGGCGACCAGATGGCTGATGCCGGTGCGGTTGAAGATCTCCCAGTCGGACTGGTCGATGGCGCGCTGGTCGCCGATCGCCAGCGCCACCAGCACGCCGGCGTAGCGATGTTCAGGCAAGGCGTCCAGGATGCGCTCGCGCAAACGGCCGCGCATCAGCTGCACCAGATTGCCGGGAGTGAAAACGAAGGGCTGCAATTGCCGGTTTGCCGAATTTGCTCCTTGATCTGCACGGACGTAGCCGGTAGCGCGCAAATTACGTTCCAACAACCAAGCTTCGTAGTCGAACCCGTGCGGGTTGGCGCTGCCGTGCGGCTGCTTCAGGCGCACCGTCAACTGCCAGCGCGCTCCAGCCGTGAGATGGGACTGCGGCGCTTGCGCTTCGTCGCCATTGCGGTACCAGGCCAACGCCAGGCGGCAGGGAATGAGCGGCGCTTCGCCGCCCTGCTGCACGACCTTCTCGACGGCAAAATTGAAGCGTACGCCGGTATCCAAGTACGATGGCAGGCTGTCGATTGTGCCTATCACCGTGACATCGCGCCCCTCCCATTCCGGCGCCAGTTCCTGCTGTAGATAGTGGCGGGCAAACAAGGCCGCCCAGACGAAACCGCAGATAAAACCTGCCAGCAGGCGAGCAGCGAGCTTGAGTTGCCAGCAAGGGATTTTATAAGCAGCGCACACCAGCAATACCGACGCCAGCGCCAGGCAAGCCAGCAGCCAGATCGCAGGCAAGGCAGCTCTGCTTTGCAAAAACACAACACCAAGCACGAAGCCAAGGATTGCGCTACGCATGCGGAGCGCGCTCGTGCCTGGTTCAGGCTAAGGCAGCCAGGCGCGGTAACGCAGCGCGGGCATTGGCGGCGGTGGCGCGCGCCAGGTCGGCCGGCGGCATGCCGCGCAGCTCGGCCAGCACGGCGCCGATGCGGGGGATTTGCTGGGGCTGGTTGATGGCCGGATGCAGCCATGCCGGCGACATGTCGGGGGCATCGGTTTCCAGCACCAGAGCGTCCAGCGGCAGATCCGCCGCCAGCCGGCGGATCTGCAAGGCCCTGGTAAAAGTCATGGCGCCGCCAAAGCCAAGCCGGAAACCGAGGCCGATGAAGGCTTCGGCCTGCTGGAAACTGCCGTTGAAAGCGTGCGCGATGCCACCGCTGACCTTGATCCGGCGTAGATGCTTGAGCAGGATGTCTTGCGAGCGCCGTACGTGCAGCAGCACCGGCAGGCCGAACTCGCGCGCCAGCTTGAGCTGCTCGACATAGAAATGCTCTTGCCTGTCGCGCAATGGCCCGTGGTCCATTCCGGGCACAAAGAAATCCAGGCCGATTTCGCCGATGGCGACGAAGCGCGGGTCGGCCATGGCGCTGCCGATGGCGGCGCGCAGGGCCAGCAAATCGCTGTCGTCGGCATGTTCTACATACAGGGGATGGATGCCGAGCGCATAGCTGCAGTTGGGCAGTTGCGCCGCCAGCGCCGCCACCGTCGCGAAGTTTGCGCGTTCCACGGCAGGGATCACGATCCACCTGACCTGCTGCTCGGCGGCGGCAGCGGCGACCTGCGTCTGCGTACCGCCGAATTCAGCGGCATCCAGATGGCAGTGCGTGTCTATCCACATCGGGCGGTCCTCGGAAAATTATCAGGCGTATATCAGACGCCTCAGCACTTGGGGGGATTGATAGATTGATATCGTAGCATGGACCTTCTTGCTCTCCTATAAGGCTAAACATAAACATTTCTCGTTCCGCCTCAGAGCCTGATAACATGATGCAAAAAAGTATTTGTTAGAAAGCAATCTAGATGTCCACCGCACACCAGCCGTCCACCCCGTTCGATCAACGTGAATTCCGCAACGCCCTGGGAACCTTCACCACCGGCGTCACCATCATTACCGCCTGCCAGGCCGACGGCAAGCTGGTTGGCGTCACCGCCAACAGTTTCAACTCGGTCTCGCTGGATCCGCCGCTGGTGCTGTGGAGCCTGGCCAAATCGTCCAACAGCCTGGCGGCGTTTGAAGCCGCCGAGCACTGGGCGGTGCATATCCTGTCGCACGACCAGGACCAGCTGGCCACTCATTTCAGCAAGCGCGCGCACGACAAGTTCGCCGGCCTGCAAGTCGAACCCGGCATGGGCGGCGCGCCCTTGCTGGCCGGCTGCACCACCCGCATGCAATGCAAGACCGCCTACCGCTATGACGGCGGCGACCATATCATCATGGTCGGCGAAGTGATGCATTTCGAGCATTCCGATATCGCCCCGCTGGTCTACCAGCGCGGTAATTACGCCATTGCCACCCGCAAGGAACTGGCCGACGAAGCGGAAGCCCTGATCAAGGCCACCGCTGCCTCCAGCAGTTTCGATGAAAGCTCGATGAGCCACCTGCTCGGCAGCGCGTATTTCCATCTGTACGGCAAGCTGCGCGAATTCGGCGCCGCCAAGGGCTTGAACGATGCCGAGTTCTTCGTGCTGAACACGCTGGCGGCGCGCGATGGCCGCAGCCTGGCCGAGCTGAACCGCCTGTTCGTGTATGCCGGCCACACGCCGCTGATCAATGTACTGGACGACATGACCGCGCGCGGCTTGCTGCAAGTCGTGGTGGACCAAGGCGAACGCAACGACCGCGGCCTGTTCTACCTGACCGCCATCGGCCGCGCCCTGGCGCAGGAGATCGGCGACAGCGGCAAGCAGACCGAACGGGAACTGCTGAACAGTCTGGGTACGGTCGACACCATCGCCTTGCGCACCCTGCTGCGGCGCTTCATCAGCCTGACCGACGACGGCAAGCTGCCGCTGGATGAGGAATGAACCTGCGTATCTGATGCCGCAGGCAATGCGCTACACTAAGGTACGACCCATCACGGATTCCTGACAGCACCGATGAACATCCGCTTCCTCGAAACTTTCGTCTGGCTGGCCAAGCTCAAGAATTTCCGGCTGACGGCGGAAAAGCTGCACACCACGCAGGCCGCGGTATCGAGCCGCATCGCCACGCTGGAGCAGGATTTCGGCGTGCGCCTGTTTGACCGCGGCGCCCGCGAAGTGGCCCTGACCACCGACGGCAGCAAGGCGCTGGTGTACGCCGAGCGCATCGTCAAGCTGATGCGTGAAATGAAGGATGAGATGTCGGCCAAGGATCACTATTCCGGCGTGCTGCGCATAGGCGTGATCGAATCTATCGTGCATAGCTGGTTCCCGGACCTGATCGGCCGCATCCACAAGCTGTTTCCACAGCTGGAAATCGAAATCGCCAGCGACACCACCATCCACCTGCGCGAGCAGTTCAGCAAGGGCGACCTCGACCTGGTGCTGCAGGCCGATGCAGTGATCGCCCCCAACATCCGCAATCTCAAGCTGTGCGAATTCCCGATGCGCTGGGTCGGCAGCGCCAAGCTCGAGATCGGCAACGAAACCTTGAGCCTGTCCGACCTGGCAGCCTTCCCGCTGGTCAGCTTCGCCCGCAATTCCGGGCCGCACACCGTGCTGGAGCAATTGTTTTCCGACAGCGAGCGCGGGTCCCTGCATATCAATTGCATTACTTCCGTGGCCACCATGATCCGCCTGGTCAGCGACGGTTTCGGCGTGGCGGTGGTGCCGCCTGCCATCATCCAGCGCGAACTGAACGACGGCAGCCTGCAGCAGCTGCGGGTCGACGCCGATTTCCCGGCGCTGCTGCTGATGGCTTCGTTCCGCAACGATCCGGAGAATGCCTTGACTGAGACTATCGCCAGCATTGCCCAGGAAACCGCTTCCGAATTCGCACTGAATTGGGGACCGGAGATTGCCAGGCTGCCGTCGGAACCGCTGGAACTGCCGTTTCCCGCTATATAAGACTGCCAGCCTCTGCCGACGCTAATGGTGCGCAGGCGCCCCACTTTTGCTCATAAGATTTTCCAATCAATCGCGCTGACAATTTCTTGTTGGACAGCCGCCAGCCCCTTACGCATACTCGATTCATCCGGCAGCACTCGCAGCCGCCGGTGACGGCCGTCACAGAAACGCCGCTTCATCCTGCGCCCCCGCGGCGCAGCAGAACCATTTATCGGGTGACATCACATGAGCAACAATATCAACGCAGCGCCAGACTTGCTGGAAAGCACTTACCGGAAAATCGCCTGGCGCCTGATTCCTTTCCTGGTGTTCCTGTTCGTGCTGGCCTGGGTAGACCGCGTCAACGTCGGCTTCGCCAAGCTGCAGATGCTGCAGGACTTGCAGTTCAGCGAGGCGGTCTACGGGCTTGGCGCCGGCATTTTCTTCGTCGGCTATTTCCTGTTTGAGGTGCCAAGCAACCTGTTGCTGGAAAAAATCGGCGCCCGCAAAACCCTGGCACGCATCACCATCCTCTGGGGCCTGACTTCAATGGCGATGGTGTACGTGCAGACGCCGACCATGTTTTACATCATCCGCTTTTTCCTGGGCGTGTTCGAGGCCGGTTTCTTTCCCGGCGTGGTGCTGTACCTGACTTACTGGTTCCCGGCCGAGCGGCGCGCCCGCATCAACGGCTTGTTCATGACCTCATTCGCCATCGCCGGCGTGGTCGGCGGCCCGATTGCGGGCTTCATCATGAGCCGCATGAATGGCGTCGGCCATTTCGCCAACTGGCAGTGGCTGTTCCTGCTGGAAGGGATTCCCTCGGTGATCGCCGGCATCCTGGTGCTGATCTATCTGCCGGAAAAGCCGCACAACGCCAAATGGCTGCAAGCCGCCGAACAAATGGCGGTGACCAAGGCGCTGGCGGCGGAAAATCATAGCGGCAAACATGCTTCGCTGCGCGACGCCTTTCTCAATTCGCGGGTCTGGATCTGCGCCGCCGTGTATTTTTGCGTGGTCAGCGGCAATGCCACGATCGCCTTCTGGTCGCCGTCCATCATCAAGGAAATCGGCGTGGTCGGCAACCTGCAGATCGGCCTGGTCTCGGCGATTCCTTTCCTGGCCGGCACCATCGCCATGGTGTGGAACGGCATCCACTCCGACCGAAGCGGCGAACGGCGCCTGCATTGCGCCATTGCCACGCTGGTGGCCAGCATCGGCCTGATACTGACCGGCTTCTTCCTCGGCAACGCGGTGCTGGCGCTATGCGCCCTGACGCTGGCGGCGGTCGGCATCCTGGCGGCGTTCCCAGTGTTCTGGTCGATCCCGGCGGCGTTCCTGACCGGCACCGCGGCCGCCGGCGGCATCGCGCTGATCAATTCGATCGGCAACCTGGCCGGCTTTGCCGCGCCTTACATGATCGGCTCGCTGAAGACCAGCACCGGCAGCCTGTCGGCCGGCCTGTACTTTGTCGCCGGGCTGGAATTCACGGCGACCGTACTGGTGCTGCTGTTCATCAAGAAAGTCCGCTGATCCTGCTGTCCTTTTTCATCGACAGGCAAGAGCCGTCACTCCTTATTTTTTAAAGCTGGAATCATCATGCACATCTCTTTTCAAGTAGACACCGAACAAGGCTCGCGCCAACTCGATACCGATATCCATACCCTGATCGTCGCCGGCTGGGCCGGGCGCGATCACGCCGCTATCGAGCACCATATTGAAGAACTGGCCGCACTCGGCATCTCGCGCCCGAGCGCCGTGCCGCTGTATTACCGTATCGCCAGCAATCAGCTGACGCAGGCGTCGCAGGTGCAGGTCGTCGGCCCGGATTCGTCCGGCGAGGTGGAAACCTTTGTCTTCGCCGCCAACGGCGAACTGTATGTCAGCATCGCCTCCGACCATACCGACCGCAAACTCGAAGCGCATAGCGTGGCGCTGTCGAAACAGGCTTGCGTCAAGCCGGTGGCCAGCAGCGCCTGGCGCCTGGCCGAAGTGGCCGACTACTGGGATGAACTGGTGATCCGTTCCTATATTGAAGAAAACGGTGAGCGGCTGCTGTACCAGAAAGGCGCGCTGGCCTCGCTGCGCACGCCGCAGGACCTGATCGCCGGCTATACCAGCGGCGCAGCCATCCTGGCAGAAGGCAGCGGCATGACCTGCGGCACCGTGGCGGCGATCGGCGGCATCCGGCCCTCGCATTCCTTTACAATGGAATTGTTCGATCCGCGCCGGCAACGCACGCTGCGCCACCATTACACGGTTGAAGTGCTGCCGGAAGTCGCCTGAATCCAGCACTGCCTTTACTTCACTTGCGAGAATGTATGACTGACACGCTCCCTACTCTGCATAGCTTATCCGAAGCCTTGCGCCAGAACCGCACCAGCTCGATCGCGCTCACCGAAGCAGCGCTGACGCGCGCGCTGGATCCGGCCGGCGAAGGCCGCCGCGTGTTCACGGAATTGTATGCCGCTCCGGCCAGAGCGGCGGCGCAAGCTTCCGATCTGTTGCGCGCCAGCGGCCAGGCGCGTTCGCCGATTGAGGGCTTGCCGATTTCGGTCAAGGATTTGCTGGACGTCGCCGGCAGCGTGACCCGCGCCGGCTCGGTGGCGCTGAACGATGCCGCGCCGGCCAGCGTCAACGCGCTGGCGGTGCAGCGTCTGCTGGCGGCAGGCGCGGTGATCGTCGGCCGCACCAACATGACGGAATTTGCCTACTCCGGGCTTGGCATCAATCCGCACTACGGCACGCCGCGCAATCCCTGGGACCGCGCCAATGCGAGGATTCCCGGCGGCTCCTCCTCCGGGGCCGCGGTCTCGGTGAGCGACGGCATGGCGGTTGCCGCCATCGGTTCCGATACCGGCGGCTCGGTGCGCATCCCGGCGGCGCTGTGCGGCCTGACCGGCTTCAAGCCGACCGCACGCCGCGTTCCGCTGGAAGGCGTGCTGCCGCTGTCAACGCAGCTGGATTCGCTGGGCCCGATCGCCGCCAGCGTCAGCTGCTGCGCAATGCTCGACGCGATCCTGGCCGGCGAACCTGTACCGACATTGACACCCTTTTCTTTGCGCGGCTTGCGCCTGGCGGCGCCGAGCACGCTGGTGCTGGATGGCGTCGATCCGCAGGTGGCGGCGGCGTTCGCCCGCGCACGCGCTCGGCTGCAAGCGGCCGGAGCCATGATCGATGATGTCGAGATTCCAGAATTTGCGACCGCTACGGCCATCAACGCCAAAGGCGGCTTCACCGCGGCGGAAGCCTTCGCCTGGCACCGCAAGCTGATCGCCGAACGCGCCGCCAGCTACGACCCGCGCGTGATTTCACGCATACAGCGCGGCAAGGAAATCAGCGCCGCCGACCTGCTCGACCTGTTCGCCGCGCGCAAGCAATGGATCGCGGCAGTTGAACAACGCATCGCCGGCTACGACGCCATGCTGATGCCGACCGTGCCGATCGTCGCGCCGCAAATCTCGGTGCTGGAAGGTAGCGATGAAGCCTACTTCGCTGCCAACGGCATGATCCTGCGCAATCCGGCGCTGATCAATTTCCTGGACGGCTGCGCCTTGTCGCTGCCTTGCCATGCCTCCGGCGCAGCGCCGGTCGGGCTGATGCTGGCGGGTGTTGCCGGCCAGGACAGGAAGATCCTGGAGATCGGCCTGGCGGTGGAGGCTCTGTTGCGCAAGGATTAAATGAACAGGGTCATGCGGGGTCAGAGTTTTTTTACGACGGCTGTATCGTCGTAAATTACTCTGACCCCGCATGACGGATTCGGAGAAAGACAGAGCGCATTATTTGGTTTTTTTTCAAACAACGAGGCATGCGCTCCGTAGTGCCGCTAAGTGGGGTCAGGGTGTAGTTCTGCAAAAAGCACGCATAAAATTCACTCTGACCCCAGTTAGCTGCAGACGTTAAGCGCAACGAAAACCGGGTTACAGTTTCGTCACACTTTATGACGTTCTCAATATGCGTAATGCAGCAAGGCTGGATGATCAGTGATCAACCGCCAGCCTGGCCACTTGCAGCACTTCGCCGCTGCTCGTATTCTGGACGAAAGCAACGATGCCGAAGCGGTCGACGCGCAGGTCGGCGGCGATGCTGTCGAGTGCGAGCTTTTCATGGATCTGCACCATGCCGTTCTTCAGCGCGAACGGCCCCAGCCAGCGCCGCACCACATAGTCATGATGCAGGGTGACGCCGCCGTTCTCGCCGGCGGCGACGTTCGACACCAGTTTGTTTTCATACACCGCGACATAAGCGTCGTGGCTATCCTTGGAATCCTGGCGCAGCTTGATGCTGGCCGCCAGATCGAAATTGCGCGGCGCGGTGCCGGACAGCTTGATCGCGATATCGGCCGGCGATGGCTGCGCCGTGATCTTGGCAATGGCGGCGTCGAACGCGCTGCCGGAACTCCAGCGCCGCAGCTCGCGGCCGCCGGCAAAGATTTCAGGGGTATACACCAGCGTGGTTTTGGCATAGCCCGCCAGTTCCTGCTGGCGCGCGGTGAAACGATGATCGCCGAAGCGGTCCTTCCAGCCGAGGTTGTCCCAGTAGTCGACATGCAAGGCCAGCGGCACTACCTGTTCCGGCTTGGCCTGGGCGCCCAGCCTGGACAGCCACTGGTCGGCTGGCGGGCAGCTGCTGCAGCCTTCGCTGGAGTACAGCTCGACCAGCGCAACCCGGCTGGCCGGGCTCTGTGCTGTGTATTCGACGGCGTGGGCGCTGGCGGAAAGTCCGAACGCAAGCGCGCCCAGGGCAAAGGTTTGGATAAGCTTGATAAAAATAGACACTTGCGTCTCCTGGCTGGTCATGTACAGCTTGGTCGTTCTGCAGGCCGTTTCCTTACAGATCCGCCAGGTTTTACATCCGTCCCTATGGCGCCCGGTACAGGTTGATCACATCCTTATCCACCCGCACCAGGTTCTGGCCGGCATCGACGACGAATTCCGCGCCGTTGAAAGATTGCCTGGTCAACAACAGGATGGCGTCGGCGATTTCAGTGGTCGGCGCGATATAGCCTAGCGGCGTCGAGCGAGCCGAGGAATATTCGAAATCGGCCTGGGTCTGGTCGCCGCTGGGCGTCATCAGGCCAGGATACAGCGCATTCACGCGCAGCACCGGCGCCGCCGACATGGCCAGCATCGCGGTCAGGTTGCCGAGCGCTGCCTTGGCCACCGTATAGCTGAAATCCTCCGGATGGAAATTCGCCTTCACTTTCTGGTCCACCACATTGATCACCACGCCCTGCTGGCCGCGCTGCCGGGCTTGCCGGTGAAAGGCCTGGGTCAGCAACAGCGGCGCGCGGCAATTGACTTGCCAGGAGCGTTCCAGGTCATCCAGCGCAAAATCGGCCAGCGTGTCGGGAAAAAAAATCGCCGCGCAGTTGATCAGTACGTCAAGCCGGCCGAAGCGTTCATAAGCGGCGGCTATCATCGCCGTCAGTTGCGGCGGCGACTGCAGGTCGGCCTGGTGGGCGACGGCAACGCCGCCGCCCGCTGCAATCGCTTGCACCGTCGCCAGCGCCTCCTGTTGCGAGCCGCCGTAGTGCACCACCACGGCGTAGCCTGCCGCGGAGAAACGCTCGGCGATCACCCGCCCGACCCGCTTGGCGGCACCGGTGATCAGCGCCACCGGCTGCGGCGCGGCGGCGGTGCTCAATGCTTGCCGGCAGCGGCGGCGCTGCCATCCATGAATTGCGCCAGGCGCAGGTCGAGATCGGTGACGCCGTTGGCGTCGTGCGTGGTCAGCAGCACGGTGACGCGGTTGTACACATTGGACCACTCGGGATGATGGTCCATTTTCTCGGCCAGCAGGGCAACCCGGGTCATGAAACCGAAGGCAGCGTTGAAATCGGCAAACTTGAAGGTTTTTTCAATCGCGTCGCGGCCTGCGGCGGCGGTCCAGGTGGTCAGGGTCTGCAAGGCGGCGGCGGCGCCGATATGGGTGGAATGAGGCATTGAAGTATCCGTCCGTGAAAACCTCAATTCTATAACCGGAAGCACCCGGCTGCGCACTTTTGCGCACTCGGACGCTTCCTTGCCGGCGATTCACGGCTGCGGCGGCAGCTTGCGGTCAAAGAAATCAACGATTTCAGCATTCAGCCTGGCATGCAGCGCGCTGCGGTCGATGCCGGCGGCGTCGTTGCAGATGGCCGGGGCGGCAGCCTTCAGCGTCTCGCTGCATGGCGCCAGGAACACATAGTGGCCGCCCGCGACTTCGCCGCGTTCGACGCTGGCTGGCAGCAGGCTTAGCAGATGATCGGTGTTCCAGCGATTGCGCAGGACCTGGTCGTCGCTGGCCTTGTAGATGCGTAGCGGGATCGTGACATCGGCTACACCCTTGGCGTCGAACATGACGCTGAACGGTGCCATGGCGACCGCCGCGCGCACGCGCTTGTCCACAGGCAGGGCCCAGCCTGGCCGCGTCACTATCGTCTTTTTCTCCGCACTGGCGTCGCATAACCCATGGTCGTCGGCGTGCGCCGAACAGTAAGCCACGATCAGGGACGTGTCTGGCTTGGCGCCGGCCATCACCATGGTGGTGTAGCCGCCCGCCGAGAATCCGGCCATGCCGATGCGTCTGGCGTCAATCGCCGGCGCCAGGCGTTGATCGGCCAGCACGGCATCCAGCGTGGCCACCGCTTGCCACGGGCGGCCTATGATCTGCTGATCGGTGCCGCGCCCCTGCGGCTGGTCGTGGCTGTCGCCGAGGTGGCGCGGCGCCGCCACGATATAGCCATGCCGGGCCAGCGCTTCGGCCAGGTCGGCATGTCCGAACTCCCCGCCGCCGCTGCCGTGCGAAATGATCACCAGCGGATGCAAGCCGGGGGTCAGCGGCGCATCGCGGGTGGCGTGGATCAGATAGGGGCCGGCGTGCCATTCTGTTTGCGCTGCATTGGTGGGATACCAGACGGCGACCGGCACCACGTATTCGCCGCTGGTGCTGAGGCTGAGCATGCCGATATTGCTGGTCTGATCGGCGGCCAACGTCTGCTGCGCCAGTGCGCTGCATAGCGCCATCCAGATCCACATCACTGTACGTACGTAGAGCATAGCTTTTCTCCAAGGGATAAGCCGGCTGCTTGCACCGGGGATGAATGCAATTGTAGGGGGCTGCAGTTTTTCCCACCTGACCGGGATTGCTCATTTGCATTAAAAGATGCACGAGCCGGCCACTTGATCGCTGGCGCGGAAAGGTCAACAATGGTGGCCTCCGGGTATTTTTTGCCGGCTTGTCAACCGGAGGCCCGGCACCAGGCGTTAATGCGAAACAAGCAAAACAGCGAAACAAGCTGAAAACGGCGCAAGCGCCGCCATCCACCATCAATAGGGGAACACCATGAATACCAGAATCGTTGCTGTCATGTTATGCGCAGTTGCACTGGCTGGCGCCGCTGGCAGCGCCAGCGCCAAGGGTTGCCTGAAAGGCGCCGCGGTAGGCGGCGTGGCCGGCCACTATGCGGGCCACCATGCAGTGGTTGGCGCGATCGGCGGCTGTGTCGTCGGACGTCACCTGGCGAATAAAAAAGCGGCCGATCAGGCGGCCGCGGCACATGCCGCGCAACCGGCGGCCGCCAAGTAAGCAAGCGCCTGGCCAGCTTGCCGCACCAAGCCCGCGCCGAACAGGCTTCGCGCGGGCTTTTTTGCGCCGGCAATAAACCAGGCTTGTAGGCATAATGGTTGCCCCTGCACATCCTTCGGGCGACATGAAACTCCTCGCAATCTCAGGCAGCCTGCGCGCCGCCTCGCATAATTCCGCCCTGCTGCGCGCCATGGCCCGCCTGGCGCCGGCCGGCGCCAGCGTCGAGCTGTGTCGCAGCCTGGGCGATCTGCCGCTCTTCAATCCCGATATCGAAACCAGCGATCCGCCGCCGGTGGCCGCCCTGCGCGCTCAGATCATCGGCGCCGATGCCCTGCTGATCGCCAGTCCCGAATATGCGCACGGCATCACCGGCGTCATGAAAAATGCGCTGGACTGGATGGTCGGCTGTGAAGCTTTCGTGTTCAAGCCGGTAGCGTTGCTGAATGCTTCGCCGCGCGCTGTGCATGCCCAGGCGTCGCTCAGAGAGATTGTCACGATGATGTCGGCGCAGATCGTCGAACAGGCTTCGGTCACCGTGCCTATCCTGGGTTCAGGCTTGAGCGAAGAGCAGATTGCCGCGGATCCGGAAATTTCCGCCGCATTGCGCGCCGCACTGGCGGCCTTGTGCGCCGCAGTGACCGCCGGCCGCGCAGCGGGGCTCTAGTTTTTAGTTTGCAGAATTAGCGGAACGCCAGCAGCAAGACCAGTGCAAGCGCAGCCGGCAATGCCTGTATGAACAAGATCTTGCGCCCGACCGTGATGCCGCCGAAGATGCCGGCGACGATCACGCAGGTCAGGAAAAAGATCTTGATCGCGAGGCCCTCGCTCCCCAGGCAGATGCCCCACGCCAGGCCTGCGGCCAGGAAGCCGTTGTACAGTCCCTGATTGGCGGCCAGCACTTTCGAGGCAGTGGCAAACTCTTGCGTCAGCTTGAATGTCTTGCGGCCGAACGGCTTATCCCACAAGAACATTTCGAGCACCAGGAAATATACATGCAGTAGAGCGACCAAGGCGATCAGCAGGTTGACGACAGTATTCAAGACAGGCTCCCTATTATTGGATTATTTGATTTATTCATGTGGCATGGCCGCAGGCCGACGGTTTTTACTGCGCTAGCCTGGCCTAAGGTTTCGCTGCAGCCTGGCTGGCGAGCTGCGCCGACAACTCGGCATCCAAAGCAGTCACCCGCTGCACCGCAGGGCGGGCATTGATCCTGTCGATATACGCCTGGATCACCGGCGACATCGGCACCAGCTGGAAACCGGTGGTCCAGGTCAGCGCCGTGCCCCAGAGGACGTCGGCAGCGCTGAACTTCTCGCCCAGCATGTACGGCCCCTTCTGCAACTGGTCGGTGAGCGTCTTCAGCATGGTGTCGAAATCGCCGTAGGGACACGTCGATGGCGATGCCGGCGGATTTTTCTGTGCACGGTCGATCAGCGCCGGCTCAAAACAGGAACCGTAGTAGACCATCCAGCGCAGATAAGGGCCGCGCAAGGGATCGTCTAGCGCCGGCGCCAGCCCCTTGTCCATGTAAAGGTCCGCCAGGTACAGGTATACCGCAGCTTGCTCCGTGATGAGGGCGTCGCCATGCCGGATTGCCGGCACCTTCCCCATCGGGTTGACCGCCAGATAAGCCGGGCTGCGCTGCTCGCCGGCTTTCATGTTGAGGGCGTGCAGCTCATAGTCGGCGCCCAGTTCTTCCAGCAGGATGCGGGTGCCCTTGGAGCGGGTATTCGGACAATGAAAAAAAGTGACGCGGCGTGTCTCTGTCATGGCGCTTTCCTTTTGATTTTAAGCAGCGATTGGAACGCCTAATATATCCCAAGGAGCGATGACACATTAAGAAACAAATCCGGCTTTTTCGTCTGCCGGGCTAGTCGAAATCCTCTATTTGGATGGCAGAAAACGCGGTTTTATTGTCTTATCGACAAAGCACGCGCAGCGTCTTGGCGGTTAGCCAGAAACACTACACAGGGCCATTTTTCATAGGTAAATCACATCGAAACCGGCAGCCATGACGCATGTCCGCCCTGGCTAGCCGCTGTAAATGAGCGGTGAAAAGTGTAAGTAAATGCACAGGACACATTTTTTGGGGTCGCGCTTCGTACAATCGATAGCACTGGAAACATTCAGGAGCGCATATGAAACAGCATCTCAGCATCGCAGCAATCATCTCTGGACGTTTTTCGTCTTTCGTGGCTCCCTCGAACAAGGCGCCGGCCAGCCCTGCACCGGGCGGCCCTGCCCCGATCCTCAAGAATCCGCCGCCGCCGGCCAAGCAGGAAGCCGAGCCGCATTCGCGCGCCGGACTGGTGTGGAGCCCCGGGTTCTGGGATTACGTGGATGGCTGGTACGTATGGGAAGCAGGTCACTGGGAACTGGCGCGCACCGACCAGCATTATCTGAAGCCGGGCTGGCAAAAAGTGATCCACGGCTGGAAGCTGCAACGCGGCGAATGGCGCGTCACGACGGTCAACTTCATCAGGAATGGCGCGAAGGCCAAGGAACAGGAAGAGCTTTCAGGACAACAGTACGATCCGCTGGCGGCATTCCGCTAGGCCGCAGCGCGGCCTGCCGGCAAAAAAATCGCCATGCCTTGGCGATTTTTTTTCGCCTGGCCGGATTACCCTGCCCGTTTCAGCAGCGCATCGCGATGCGCCTGGCTGCGTTCCTGGCAGCGAAAGCAAATCCAGCGGCGCGACTTGTTGCGCATCACGAAGTCGCCCTCGGTCACCGCCACTTCGCCCTGATGGTGCGAACAATAGCGTTTGCCGGTCACGTTTGCGGTAGCCTGGGTCACCAGCGCCAGCCGGTCTTGTCGCTGCAGATATGCGGTCATTGCTGATTCTTCCTTCTACACATGCTGGTTTGCTGCAGGCGCTCTGAATACGCGCCTGTCATGACTATTTTCCAAACGGATTGATATTGACGGCGTCTTTTGGCTGCGCCGATGCCGCGCCTGGAGAGCTGCCCTTGCCCTGTGCGGCAACCGCGCTGGCTGTGTGCTTTGCCGTGCCCGAATCCTCGGCTGCCCAGACCGCATAAATGCTGCCGACACCCAAAGCAAACGCCGCACCCAGCCAGGCCAGATTCGATTTTTTCATCTCGCTTCTCCGTACGTCATCACCATTCTGTAAAAACACATTACGCAGACTTCGCCATTGCTGCCGTTGCTACTGTTGTTGCATCACCGCCGCGAACCGGAATGCCCGCAGCGGTGAGGTCCAGCTCAACTTCTACAAAAAATCCGGATGACTGCTTTGCCGATCAGCGCGCAAAATCCGAAGTGTTCTTGACGAAGGTATTCAGGTTAGAGATGTTCAAGCTACCGAAGCCTGTCGCCGCATCCCAGCCCTTGGCGGCTTTGTAGCCGTAGGAGCTGCTGGCGCCGTTGGTGCCGGAAGTGACGTCATGCAGAAGCCCAGCGTTGGCCGCCAGCGGGAAGTACTTGTAGAAACTGGCTGCCGGAAAGCCCAGGCCGTTGGCGTTAGCCGATTGCAGGCGCGCCCAGACGCCGCTGAAGATCGGCGCCGCCAGGCTAGTGCCGCCTACTGTTCCGGTACGACCGTTGTAGTAGATGGTGGCGCCGCTGGCGCTGGCTGCATCAAAGGCGATGTCCGGCAGGCCGCGGGTGGTCTTACCGCTGGCGATCACGCCAGACTGATAGCTAGGCGCTGCCTCATACTTGCTGTAGCCGCCGCCGGTTGCCCAAAGACGCTTGGTAGGATCGGAATCGCCCTGGTCGTCGTAGACGCCGATTGCGCTCAGGCCTTCGTTCCACACGGTTTCGCTGCTGTAGGCGCCGGCATTGCTGTACAGCGTGGTGCCGCCGACCGCGATCACGTACGGCGAGCTGGCCGGTTCGCTGACGTCATAGGTCGATTTGTTTTTCGGTACGCCAGGCGCGCCGGAAATCGAGCTGGTCTGGCAGTTGTAGGTGCCGGCGTCGCCGGTAGAGATCGAGAAGGTCTGGCCTTGTGCAACCGCCTGCTTGAATACCTTGTCGTCGGCCGCCTGGGTGCCGGTGCTATGGGTGTCTGCTTCGCAGCCGCCGAGCGAGACGTTGATGACTTTCGCCACGTTGTCAGTCACTGCCTTGTTGTAGGAAGCTGTGATGCTGCTGAACTGCATGTCTGGCGACGCGTAGAAAATCAGTTTCTTGACGCCGCCGGAAGTGCCGGTGATGGTCTGGCTATCCAGATTCCATTCGACCTGGCCGGAAGTATCGCTGTAGTCGCTGCCGGCAGGACCGGTCTGGACGATGGCGGTATTGACAGTGGCAAGGCCCTTGGCAGTGGTGAATGCCTTCAGGTCGGTAATCGTCGGGCTGATGTCGCCGGCAGAGATGATGCCGACGGTGGTGTTGGAAGCAGTCGGCGTGGTGCCGACGTTATACAGCGCAGGAAACTCTACCGGGCTGTGCGGTGTCGCCACCGGCGTTGCAGCCGGCGTGGCCTTGGCTTGCAGCGTGCTGCCTGGCGCGGCATCCAGCACGAAACGGTGATGGGTCTGCGCCAGCGCGACGTTTTGCAGGCCGAGCACCGAACCGACGATGTTGCTCAGGGCAGCTGGCACTTGTGCTGCATCGGTATTGGCGAAGACATTGCGGCCGTCTTGCTGGAAGCGTTTCAATCCGGTGCGGAAGCCGGCTTGCACGGTCGCCGCGGTACCGTCGGCCGAGACCAGCTGGCGGTTAGGCGAGACAGCGATGTTGATGAAACCCGATTTGCTCAGATGGGCCACCACCGCAGCCACATCTTTTTCTGTCGGCGCAAACTTTTCATTGAATTGCACAGGCGTCAGGAACTTGCCGTAGGCAGCGCTGCCTGGGGTATGCAGGTCTTGCAGGAACTGGTCGAGCTTGGCTTCGTTGCGCAGGTTCAGGCTCAGCGTCACATGCACCGGTTCACCTTGCGCCAGCTGCACGGCGGATTCCGCCGGGGTCGCTATGCTGGCGTCGGCAGCCACGCTCTTTTGATTGGCCTGGACCTGCGGCAGGAAAGCCTGGGTCTTGGTCGCTACCCAGGTGCTGTTGTCAGCCACGGCAGCGTGCACGGACAAAGATGCAAACACCAGCGACAGCGCGATAGACAACGCCGAAGCCTGGGGGAACTTGAAACTTCCTGCTGGTACTTTCGCTGCTTTGATTCTCGATTTCATATACTTATTCCTCTTGAATGGAACAAATGAAGGACGCCACAGCCTTGCAGGGCGATCTGCAATGCAAAGGATGTTGGCGCTGGAGTCTGCAACGCGGGTAGCGCTGCAGCGGATAACGGCGCTAGTCCGTTAAGGGGTTGGCGACAGCGTTAACGCCGCCTGTGCCGGAAGATGGGGGAGCTGTGGCGCGACATGCATGCGGCGCGTGCAAAAGCAGAAATTTCAAATCGGGTCTGACGCAAATCATGGGACTTCCCTCTTGAGGATTAACAGCGGCGCCGGTTACTCTTTTGGAGCGGGCGCCGTGTAAAAAATCAACGCTATGCATCTTGTTCCTGCAACTTCAATATGCTTTTTCGATGAATCAGAATAAATCATTTATTTCCGAGTGGCAATACAAAATAGTCTGATATTTTCTTCTATCGAATCGCGTATTTCGTTCGCGTTCTCGACAGAAGAAAATCTCATTTTCATCGACTGTTTTACATATTTAGCGCAGTGTCTTGCAGATAATGACACTTCAGAAACGGCGCCTGGCCGGCCGCGCCTTTTCGCGCCTAGCCTGGCACGAAAATTCACCATTTCTGAAGCGCCATTACCTACAAAACACTGTACTGGAAAAAGCCGGCGCCAGCAGATAGCACCATCAGCAGGAAAAAAAACGTTCCGCCCGCGGGGAGCAGGCGGAACAAACGGCGGGAGCACCGAGGATATTGGTCCAGACACAGGTCTCGACAACGACCTGCTTACTTAATTGATCTCCGTAAAAATCGGCAGGGTTCTACTTGCAACAGCAGGTTCCAAGCCAACAATTTACTATTTAATATTTATCGTTTTTTATCTCTGCGGCAGAGACATGAAAAGATATGAAAATATCAAATTCATGCTTCTTGAACATCAACAGCCCTATGAAAAATTGCTTATGTACATACAGGTCTGTATAGTTATTGGAACTAATCATATGACAGCTTCAGATACATGTAAACAGAATTTATTAGAGCGGCTTTTCTGTCTCGGATAATTTAGTTGGCATCTGATAAAGCTTGAATGTGCACACCAGAATTCAAATGTCAAACCATGCACTGGATGATGGACGCAGCTGAAATTCTGCCGACGAATCAAACCCACAGCATTATCGCCGCCCATAGATGGTTTTCATCCCCCGGATGCTCCGGCGTCCATTGCGGAAAAGATGAAATCATTTAGTCAAATGCGGTCTTGCCCGCTGCTCTGGATGTTACATGGCAACGAACATTTATTTTGCCAGCCGCGCGATAAATAGCGAACGCGGCAAGCTCGCCCATACGCTTGCGGCAACGATCAGCGCACCGCCGAACCAGGACATGAGACTCAGTTGCTCGCCCAGCCAGAAAGCCGCGAACAGCGCGCCAAACACCGGCTCGCTTCCCATCAGCAGGGACACCCGCGTCGGATCGCTCTGGCGGACAGCGTAGTTCTGTGCAAAAAAGGCAAAGATGGTGCAAAACAAAACCAGGTACAGCGTGGCCATCCAGAAGCCGGCAGCGCTGGGCAGGGGCGGCAGTCCGCCCCGCATGAACAGGCCGGCGATCAGCAGGCAGCCCAGACCGACCACCCCGGATTGCACCGCAGTCAAGGTCAGCGTCGACATGCTGCGGTTTTGCGTCAGGCGCTTGGTCATGCACACCATTACCGCGCGCAGCAAGGCAGCGGCCAGCATCAGGCCGTCGCCCAGATTGAATGTCAAACTGCTGCCGTAAGTCAGCAGCCAGGTGCCGGATAGCGAGACGAAGGCCATCAGGAAAGCACTGGCGGTAGGGCGCCGCGCCATCAGCAGCCATTCTGCCAGTGGCGTAAATACGACACACAGACTGATCAGAAAAGCTGCATTCGAGGCTTTGGTGAGGGCGACGCCGAAAGTTTCGCATGTCAATATCGCAAGCAGGATCGCCCCTAGCGGCAAACCCGCGCGCAAGGCCGCCCTGCCTTGCGGCTGCGTCAGCTGGCGCAGACTGGGCAGCAACAGCAGGAAGGTCATGCCGAAGCGCAGCGCCAGGAAACCGAATACCGGATAAAACACCAGAGCCTGTTTGGCAACACCGTAACTGGTGCCCCAGACCACCGCGACCAGCAATAGCAGCAAGTCGGCGATCCAGATTTTTTTTGGGAGAACGGTGGAAGAGGATGCCGGAACTTGCATGGTTTGTCGCCGGCGTCGCCGCCGCATTCGGTGGAAAAAAATCCCGCCCGGCGTGGAGCCAGGCGGAAGCAAAGGCAAATTCGCCTAGGATAAAACGGCAAGAATCGTTGCTGCTGCATTCATATGAAAAGCCGCGGAGCGGGAAGACGTTGGCGTGCTCCACGCCAGCGCTTATTATGTTTTACTAGGGCAGATACGATAATCTATCGGCTCGGAACAACACTTGTACCCAACGGGAATAAATGAGCAATCATCGATACATCAAGCTGATGCCGGATATGGCGGTGTTCGTGCGTGTGGTGGAAACCGGCAGTTTTTCCGCCGCGGCAGCGGAACTGGGCATGACGCCGTCGGCCGTCAGCCGCCAGGTGTCGCGGCTGGAACAGGCTTTGGCGGTCAGGCTGCTGGAACGCACCACGCGCAAGCTGCGCCTGAGCGAATCCGGCAACGAGGCCTTCCAGCGTTGTCAGGAGATGGTCAACGCCGCCAAGGCCGCGATGGAGGTTGCCGACAAATTCGTTGCGGCGCCGCGCGGCCTGCTGCGGGTGGGCATGCCTAAGGCCTTCGGCAAGGCGGTGGTGGCGCCGCTGGTGCCGGGTTTCCTGAAGCAGTATCCGCAGATCGACATGCAGCTGATTCTCAACGATCGCCAGCTGAACCTGCTTGACGACGATGCCGACCTGGTGATCCAGATCACCCGCCATCCGGTCGAAGGACTGGCGGCGCGGCCGCTGATGTCGGTGGCGCAGGTGTTGTGCGCCACGCCAGAGTACCTGGCGCGGCATGGCACGCCGCGCCAGCCCCAAGACTTGTGCGGCCACAGTTGCCTGTCGCTGGGAGAAACCCCGGGCGACGCCGACTGGCGCTTCCTGCACAAGGGCGAAGCCACCATCGTCAAGATCAGCGGCCGCTACGTCGTCAATCATAGCGAAGCGCGGCTGCAAGGCGTGCTGCAGCACCTGGGGATCGCCTGCCTGCCCTACTTCACCGCGCGCAGCGCGATCGAACAGGGCCTGGTTAAAGTGCTGCTGAGCGACTGGGAATTCGTCTCGGCCTACCAAGGCACCGCCTACATACAATACCTGCCGACCCGCTACCTGGCGCCCAAGATGCGGGTGTTCATCGATTATCTGGTGCAACATCTGGCGGCAGACCTCAAGCCGCTGGAACGTCCGCGGCTGGCGATCAGCACATGAGGCGCACCCAGCCAGGCAAAGCAGCGCTGCTGGCGGTTTGCCTGTACGGGCTGAGCACTCTCTGCAGCGCGCAGCAACTGGTGATCGATACCGGCCACAGCGCTGAAAAGCCGGGCGCCACCGGCCCGGCCGGCAAGCGCGAATTCGATCTCAACCGGCAGCTGGCCGTGGCCCTGGTCAAAGCCTTGCGCATCCAGGGAGCGCAGGTGACCGACGTCGCCGCGGCCGGTTCGCCGCTATCCCTGCAGGCGCGCACCAAGGCCAGCAGCGGCGCCGCACTGTTCGTCTCGATCCATCATGACTCGATGCAACAGGCCTGGCTGGATGCAGGCAGGAGCCGCGAGTTTTCCGGCTATGCGCTATTCGTATCCGCCAGCAAGCCGCAATACGGACGCAGCCTGGAATGCGCCAAAGACATCAGCCGCCATATGCAGGCGATCGGCGAACATCCGTCGCTGTATCACGCCACCCCGATAGCCGGCGAAAACCGGCCGTTGATCGACAGCGCTCTGGGCATACATCGTTTTGACGATCTGGTGGTGCTGAAAACCGCGCAATCGCCGGCGCTGCTGATCGAGGTCGGCGTGCTGGCCAATCCCGATGAAGAACCGCGCCTGGCGGCGCCGCAGTTTGCCGAGCGCGCCGCCGGCGCGATCGCCGGCGGTATCCGCCAGTGCCTGTCCCAGCCGGAATAGCAGGCTGTTGCACAGATCAGGCGGCTTCCGCCTCTTCCTCCTTGATGAGCTCCGCCTGCCGCCTGGCTGCCGGCACGTGCGGCTGGCTGAGAAAGCCGAACACCATCGCCGCCGACAGCAGCGTGATCCCGGCCAGGATGCATAGCAGGATATGGAAGGCCTCGGCATAGCCCTGCAACAATAACGCACGGCTGGCTTGCGGCAGCAATTGCAAAGCCTGCGGCATGTCGCCCATCGCCAGCCGCTGCGCCGCTTCGGCCAGCTGCGGCGCCGCCGGACCAGGCAAGCCTTGCAAGCGCGCCTGCACCAATGCGGCAAGAATCGCCGCAACGATGGCCAGCGCGACGCCCTCGCCCGCTACCCGCGTAGTGCTGAAGATGCCGGCAGCCATTCCGGCCCGCTCCTTCGGCACGACGCTGACTGCCAGTCCGTCCATCAAGCCCCATGGCAGGCTGATGCCAAAGCCGATGAGCAGCATCGACAGCAGCAGTCCGGTGGCCTGCCCTGGACCGACCTGCGCCAGCCATAGCAGGCCGCCAGCGCAGATCAGCAAACCGGCGCCGCAAATCACGCCAGCAGAAATCCAGCGCGTCAGCATACCGGCGATGAACGGCAGCACCAGCATCGGCGCCGACAGCGCCATCATCATCTGCCCCGCCTGCATCGCGCTGTAACCTTCGATGCCGATGAAGCGCAGCGGCAGCAACACCAGCAGCACTACATACGAATAGGCGGGAGCCGCCGCCAGGAACTGGACGCCTACGAAACGCGGGTAACGGAACAGGGACAAATCCAGCATCGGCCGCCGCACCCGGTTTTCAATCGCGATGAAGACCAACAGCAACAGCAGCGCGGCGCCCAGCAGCAGCAAGGTCGGACGGCTGCTCCAGCCGCTTTGCGGGATGCCCAGTACGCCATAGGTAAACAAGCTGAGGGCGGCAGTAAAGCTGATGGCCCCCGGCCAGTCCAGGCCGCTGGCACCGGGATCGCGCGATTCGCGGATGCAGCGCAAACCGGCCACTAGCGCCAGCGCGGCAAACGCGGCCACGCACAGGAAGACGGCGCGCCAGCCGAAACCTTGCAGCATGGCGCCGGCCAGCACTGGCCCGAACGCCAGGCCGACGCCGAAAGTAGTGCCCAGCAAACTAAAGGCGCGGGTGCGTGCATGGCCGTCGAACTCTTGCGCCAGGGCCGCCATGCCACCCGAAAAGGCGGCGGCGCCGGCCACTCCCTGCAACGCCCGCAACAGATCCAGCCAGAGAATGTCAGGGGCCCAGGCCAGCGCCAGCGAACTCAAGGCGAAAGCGCCGATGCCGGCGATGAACACGCGCTTGCGGCCATAGCTGTCGGCCAGTGCGCCGGCCGCCATCAGGCAGCTGCCGAACGCCAGCATGAAGGCGTTGGTGATCCAGTTGAGGGCGATCGGACTACCGCCCAGCGCCTTGGCAATCGCCGGCGTCGCCAGCGCCGGGCCGGTAAAGCTGAGCGGCAGCACCAAGGCTGCCAGGCAGACCGCCCCCAGCATCAGGAAGCGCTGGAGCGGCGGACGGACAGCGCTGGAATGGAGAGTATCGGGCATGAAGGCTTCCTTTTCGGATCAAGTGATTTGGATGATATAGTGGCTTTAATCATGTTTAAATCACTTGAATGTCCGCTATATACGGACAAAATATCCTTAATGGAGACCATGCATGGATAGCCTGAGCGGCCTGGCGGCCTTCGTGCAAGCCGCCGAAACCAGCAGCTTCGTGGCGGCCGGCCGCCAGCTGGGCGTGTCGGCTTCGGCCATCGGCAAGAGCATTGCCCGGCTGGAGGCGAAACTCGGGGTGCGTCTGTTCCATCGCAGCACGCGGCAAATCAGGCTGACCGACGAAGGCACGCTGTTCTTCGAGCGCTGCCGTGGCATCCTGGACGATATCGAGGATGCGCAAAACGAACTGCTGAAATCGACCGAAGCGCCGCGCGGACGCCTCAAGATCAGCTTGCCCGCGGTCGGCTACCGGCTGCTCAGCAAACAGCTGTCGGCCTTCATGCAGGCTTATCCGGAAGTCGAACTCGACCTCGATTTCAGCGACCGCATGGTGGACGTGATCGAAGAAGGATTCGATGCCGTGATCCGCAGCGGCAGCCTGGCCGATTCGCGCCTGCTGGCGCGCACCTTGTGGCCCTATAGTTTCATGATCTGCGCCGCGCCCGACTACCTGCGCCGCCAGGGCCGGCCGCAACGGCCGCAAGACCTGCTGCGGCATGCCTGCCTGCGCTACAAATTCCTCTCCAGCAGCAAGCTGCAGGACTGGATCTTGCGCAGCGAGCAAGGCGCACCCGAACTGCGGCTGCCGGCGACCCTGACCTGCAACAACATCGAAGCCTTGCTGGCCGCAACCGTGAACGGCCTCGGGCTGGCCTACCTGCCCTCGTTCGTGGTGCAGGAAGCGCTGGCCGACGGCCGTTTGTGTACGGTTCTGGACGACTACGCGGTCAGCCACGGCAGCTTCTCGGTGCTATGGCCTTCCAGCCGCCACATGCTGCCGCGCTTGCGCGTGTTTGTCGACTTCCTGCGTGCCAGCATGCCGGCCGCAGGCGCCGCTGCCGCCCCACGCAAGCGCAACAGGCAAGATCGCGGCTGAGGCTGTCTATAACGCCATTTTTTACGGATTGTTTACAACTGCACCATCCCTTTTTAGAGAATCTTTACGTCGCCGCTGCTAATCTGTAACTACCAAAACGACCAGTAGAACCCATCTATGAATCAGGTAATTTCAGCAGCATCGACATGGCACTTCTCATTGCTTCCAGAAGCTGTATCAAGAAAAATGCAAGCCGCCGTCCTGCCTTTTCCGCTCCCGCAACAATTCGGCTTCAAGCGCCAACAACATCTCCCCACGCAAAAAGATTTCATGATGCTGATCACGGTCGATACCGCCTCGGTGTCTGAGCTGCGCCGGGTCATCGTCAGCACCTGCGGCGACCTCATGGTCTACATGCGCGTCAAGCCGGTGGAGCATGCCAGCAAGATGAAATTCTCGCTGTGCCTGAACAAGAAATCGATAGACTCCGTCATCGGCAACATCATGCGCGCCCTGCCGCAGGCCGAATTCGGCCGCATCACGCCGATGCTGCCTGCATAAGCGCCCAGCCCCTGCCGCCACCGGCATTCTGCTGCAAAACATTTTCAACTCTTACTGAAATCAGAACATCATGACCACCTTCGAAGGTATCTGGGTTCCTCTCGTCACGCCTTTCCGCCAGGGCAAGCTGGATCTTTACAGCGCGCAGCAGCTCGCATTGAACCTGTCCGGCGCCGGCATCCACGGACTGGTGGTGTGCGGCACCACCGGCGAGGCGGCCACCTTGAATGAACACGAACAGGACAAGCTGCTGTGCGGCGTCATCGAAGCGGTGCAAAACCGCTGCCCGGTGCTGATGGGCGTCAGCGGCAGCGATACCCGCGTCGTGGCCGAAAGAATCAGCCATCTGAACACGCTGCAGCCGGCTGGCTTCCTGGTGTCGGCGCCGTCCTATGTACGGCCGTCGCAGGAAGGCATACGGCTGCACTTCGAAGCCGTCGCCGCGGCGGCGCAGCACCCGGTGGTGCTGTACAACATTCCTTCCCGCACCGGCGTCAACATCGAGCCGGCCACGGTGATCGCGCTGGAATGCCAGGCCAATATCGTTGCCATCAAGGAGTGCGGCGGCAGCCTGGCGCAGACCACGGAACTGCTCCATCACAGCCGCCTGAACATCCTGTGCGGCGACGACGCCGCGCTGTTCAGCACGCTCTGCCTGGGCGCCCACGGCGCGATTTCCGCCGCCGCCCATATCCGGCCGGATCTTTTCGTGCGCCTGTTCGAACTGCTGCGGGCCGGCCAGATCGAACGCGCACGCACCCTCTTCAAGCAGTTGCTGCCGGTGATCCAGCTGCTGTTTTCCGAACCCAACCCGGCGCCGGTGAAAGCCGCGCTGGCGCTGCAGGGCCACATCCAGGATGAGCTGCGCTTGCCGATGACGCCGATGTCGGCGGTCGGCCGGGTCAAGCTGGCGCGCGCGCTGGACGAGTTGATGGCGCTGCCGTTTGCGATGAAAATCGAAAAGCAGGGATACGCCGCCGGCGGCCGATCGCGGCAACTGGGGCTGGTGAGATGAGCCGTTCATGATCCTGACTATCGCTTCTGAACATGTCTCTACCGTTGCAACCGATATCGCCGCTTCGCTGGCTGCAGCGATAGCACGGCGGCGGGCACGCGCCGGGCGTAATGTGTTGCTGGTTTATCAAAATCCGAAAATGCCGCAGGCCGGCTGGCTGGCGACTGCCATCAAGACCGGCGCTGAAATCCGCGGCATCGCCGCCAAGGATGTCGGCGCTGAACTGGCCGCCGCCAAAAGCAGCTATCACGACATCCTGGTCCACCTGCCGAAACACGACGATGCCGGCTCGCGCGCTGCGCTGGCGAACGCCGACCTGGCCCTGTTCGCCATTGCCGCCGAAGATTGGCAGGCGGACGGGCCACTGGCTGCCAGCATGCGTGCTGCCAGCCAGCTCAAGCCGGACTTGCCGGTGATAGCCCTGATCGACGACAGCGCGGCCGGACAACATGTCATGTCGGTCCTGTCGGCCGGCATCGGCAGCTTGCGTTTTCTACATCTGTCGGCGACAAAGCGGGACGACGTCTCGGTCGGCGCCTTATACCAGGCGCTGTACGGCCACTGCTGCAGCGCCTGAGTGCCGGCGCCCGCATGCGGGCAGAAATTAGAGACAAATCCGACAGAATTTCAGTGAAATTCCTACCGATTCGCGACGCACAGGATAGCCTGCTCCGCCGTTGGCAAACACAGGCTGCACACAATGCTTGCAAAAAAAGCTTGTTAAGTGTTCAATCGCCTTATGAAAATTTCCCCTGTACTCCCTATATGGTCCATTGCGGCCCCGATCGCCGGCTGGCTTTTGCTGGGCGGCGCCAGCTTCAGCCTGGGCGGCTTCTATACATTACTGCTGGTGGCCGGCCTGCTCGGCAGCGTGCTGGCGGCGGTCTACCACGCTGAAGTGGTCGCGCACCGCGTCGGCGAACCCTACGGCACGCTGGTGCTGGCGCTGGCGGTGACCCTGATCGAGGTGGCGCTGATCGTCTCGCTGATGCTGGCCGGCGGCGAGGAAACCACCGGGCTGGCGCGCGACACTGTGTTTGCCGCCATCATGATCATTCTCAACGGCATTGTCGGCATCTGCCTGCTGGTCGGCGCCAGCCGCCACAAGGAACAAAGCTTCGGCCTGCTGGGCGTGAGCGCCTCGCTGGCGACGCTGGCGGCGATTGCGGTGCTGACGCTGGTGCTGCCGAACTACACTTCCAGCGCGCTGGGACCGTTCTACAGCAAAAGCCAGCTAGCCTTCATCGCCATCATTTCCCTGATTTTGTATGGCACCTTCGTGCTGGTGCAGACCGTGCGCCACCGCGATTATTTCCTGCCGCAGGAAGCCATCGCCGATGAAGACGTGCATGCGCCGCCGCCATCCGGCAAAATCGCGGCCATCAGCGCCGGCCTGCTGCTGGTCTGCCTCGGCGCCGTAGTATTACTGGCGAAGTCGCTGGCGCCGGCGCTGGAAACCGCGGTCGCCAGCATCGGTGCGCCGAAAACCCTGGTCGGCATCATCATCGCTGCCGTAGTGCTGCTGCCGGAAGGCCTGGCGGCAGTGCGGGCGGCACGCGCCAACCGCCTGCAAACCAGCCTCAACCTGGCGCTGGGCTCGGCGCTGGCCAGCATCGGCCTGACCATTCCGGCGGTGGCGATCGTCTCGCTGACTACCGGCCTGACGCTGTCGCTCGGCCTGGATATCAAGTCCACCGTGCTGTTGCTGCTGTCTTTCATCGTCGCCACCCTGTCGCTCGGCACCGGCCGCACCACGGTGATGCAAGGCACGGTGCATCTGGTGATCTTCGCGGTCTACCTGTTCACCACGATTGTGCCCTGAACGACCAAGCGCCCCCGCAGTTCCAAGGCCGGATTAGCGCAGACTAATCCGGCTGACACGGTTTTCGTTCTTCCCTTGCCGTTCTCGTTTCTTTCCCTGTCTCCCCTATCTCCCGACTTTTGCACCGATGCGCAGCGTCTGCAGTTCAGCGGGCGGCCTGTTTCTTTTTTGGCACCATGCTGGTGCAGCTGTTTCGCCACGCCGGCCGATTTCACCAAATCCGGGCGCGCGGCCTTACCCCGAAGCCCTGCTGCCTCGTTCAAATTTAAGCCCCGGTATAAAAATCGCCGCTACACGCCTTGCCAGGCCATTGGCATGCATTCTGCTATAGCGATGTAGTAGCCGATGCATTCCGGTGTCTCGCCGGCTGCCATAGGCGCGCTGCTTTTTTTTGTCCGATTTTTTGTTCTGGCTTCATGGTTTGCTTTACAGCTGCTTGTTCATATTTCACTACAGCATAGTTCACTACAGGGAGAGAAAAATCATGTCACGTCGCACCGTTCTGAAAGCCACCGCACTCGGCGCTTTCGCCCTTGCCGCCAGTTCCTGGCTGCCGTCCGCCTTCGCCGCGGACACGATCAAGGTCGGCATCCTGCATTCCTTGTCCGGCACCATGGCGATTTCCGAAACCTCGCTGAAAGACGTGGCCTTGATGACCATCGACGAGATCAATGCCAACGGCGGAGTGCTGGGCAAGAAGCTGGAACCGGTGGTGGTCGATCCGGCCTCCAACTGGCCGCTGTTTGCCGAGAAAGCGCGGCAGCTGATTTCGCAGGACAAGGTGTCGGTGGTGTTCGGCTGCTGGACTTCGGTATCGCGCAAATCGGTATTGCCGGTATTCAAGGAACTTAACAGCCTGTTGTTCTATCCGGTGCAGTATGAAGGGGAAGAGCTGGAGAAAAACGTGTTCTACACCGGCGCCGCGCCGAACCAGCAAGCAATTCCCGCCACCGAGTACCTGATGTCGAAAGAAGGCGGCGGCGCCAAGCGCTTCGTGCTGCTGGGCACCGATTATGTCTACCCGCGCACGACCAACAAGATCCTGCGCGCCTTCCTGCACAGCAAGGGTGTCAAGGATAGCGACATCGACGAGGTGTACACGCCGTTCGGCCACTCCGACTACCAGACCATCGTCGCCAACATCAAGAAATTCTCCGCCGGCGGCAAGACCGCGGTGATCTCCACCATCAATGGCGATTCCAACGTGCCGTTCTACAAAGAACTGGGCAACGCCGGCCTGAAAGCGACCGACGTGCCGGTCGTGGCATTCTCGGTGGGCGAGGAAGAATTGCGCGGCGTCGACGCCAAGCCGCTGGTCGGCCACCTGGCGGCGTGGAACTACTTTGAATCGGTGAAGAACCCGGTGAACACCGCCTTCATCAAGAAATGGAAAGCCTATGCCCTGGCCAAGAATCTGCCGAACGCCAGCACCGTAGTCACCAACGACCCGATGGAAGCGACTTACGTCGGCATCTACATGTGGAAGCAGGCTGTAGAAAAAGCCAAGTCCACCGATACCGACAAAGTCATCGCCGCCATGGCTGGCCAGAAATTCAAAGCCCCGTCCGGCTATGAACTGGAAATGGACGCCACCAACCATCACCTGCACAAACCAGTGATGATCGGCGAGATCAAGGCTGACGGGCAGTTCAATGTGGTCAACAAGACCAAGACCACGATTCGTGCACAGCCTTGGAGTCCTTATATTCCGGGGAATGAGGGTAAGCAGAAGCTTTGATGGCTGGAAGGGTTGGAGGGTTTTGAAGGCGAATGCCTACCGTATGTACTCCGTGGCCCGTTAAATGGGGTCAGAGTAATTTTCGCAAAAGGCCGCGAAAAAAAACTCTGACCCCATTTAACTGCTTTTGTCGCAGCTCAAAAGCTGCTGTTGAGGCGGCGCTATAACTGCTTTTCAGGTGGCGATAAAAAATACTGATGAAAATCTCCAGAAAAATTCTTCTCGCTTTTGCTCTCTGCATGCAGGGCCTGCTGGCCCATGCCGCGATCGACCCTGCGCTGCTCAAGCCGCTGGCCGGCGACGACCCTGACGCCCGCATCGCCGCCGTCAACCAGATCGCCGCGCTCGCCAACGATGACGCATTGAAAATACTCAATGCCCTCAATACCGATGCCCTCTACGCCCGGCCAGACGGCACCGTCCTGATCGTCGACGATACAAAAGCATTCAACCCCGCCACCGGCCAGACCCTGCCGACACCGGACGACGCCGACGGCATCAGCGTCAACAACCGCCTGCGCGGCGTGGTCGAAGGCGCGCTCTCGGGACTGAAGCTGTTCTCCCCCAACCGCAAGCTGCGCATCGCCGCCGCCACCGACCTCATGAAGACCGCTGATCCGGCCCAGATCCCGCTGATCAGCACGGCACTCCACAAAGAAAGCGATCCCGAGATCCAGGACATCCTGCAACAGGTCATCGCCACCGCCAACCTGCACTCGCCCGACGCCGCCACCCGCAAAGCCGCGGTGCAGACACTGGCCGCCAGCACCAACGCCAATATCCGCCCGGCCCTGCAAAACCTGCTCAATAAAAACCCGGACGGCAGCTACATCGAGGCCGATCCCGCGGTCCGCATCGAAGCCGTGCGCACCCTCGGCGTGCTGGACCGCCACCTGGCCACGGTCGATTTCATCGGCAAGGTGTTCTACGGCATTTCACTCGGCAGCGTGCTGCTGCTGGCGGCGCTGGGCCTGGCGATCACCTTCGGCCTGATGGGCATCATCAACATGGCGCACGGCGAGCTGCTGATGATAGGCGCCTACACCACCTACATGTGCCAGCTGCTCTTTCGCCAGTACTTCCCGGCGGCGCTGGACGGCTACCTGCTGGTGGCGCTACCGGCCGCCTTCATCGTCACCGCCGCCGTCGGCATCGTGCTGGAACGGCTGGTGCTGCGCTGGCTCTACGGCCGGCCGCTGGAAACCCTGCTCTGCACCTGGGGCATCAGCCTGATCCTGATGCAAACCGTGCGCTCGATCTTCGGCGCCCAGAACGTCGAAGTAGCCAACCCTAGCTGGATGTCCGGCGGCGTCACCGTGCTCGGCTCGCTGGTGCTGTCGTATAACCGCATCGTGATCATTTTCTTTGCCTTGTTCGTGGTGCTGGCGGTGTGGCTGATCCTTAACAAGACACGGCTTGGCCTGTTCGTCCGCGCGGTGATGCAGAACCGCCGCATGGCGGCCTGCGTCGGTGTCTCCACCGGCAAGATCGACATGATGACCTTCGGTCTCGGCTGCGGCATCGCCGGCCTCGGCGGCGTCGCTCTGTCGCAGCTGGGCAATGTCGGCCCCGACCTCGGACAAGGCTATATCGTCGACTCCTTCATGGTGGTGGTGCTGGGCGGTGTCGGCCAGCTGGCCGGCACCGTGATCGCCGCCTTCGGCCTCGGCGAGGTCAACAAGTTCCTGGAGCCGATGGCAGGCGCGGTGCTGGCCAAGATCGCCATCCTGGTGTTCATCATCGTCTTCATCCAGAAACGCCCGCAAGGCCTGTTTGCACTGAAAGGCAGGAGCGTCGAATGACAACCGCATCCATGCAAATTTCCATGACGCAGACGCCATTATTTTCGCGTCCGGCCTGGGCCGGCATCATCGTCTGCGGCGTGATCCTGGCGCTGCTGCCTATCCTCAACCTGGCCTTCCCGGCCGGCCACGCGCTGCACATCTCCAGCTACACGGTGGCGCTGGTCGGCAAGTTCATGTGCTACGCGATGGCCGCGCTGGCGCTGGACCTGGTATGGGGCTACACCGGCATCCTCTCGCTCGGCCACGGCGTATTCTTTGCGCTGGGCGGCTATGCCCACGGCATGTACCTGATGCGGGCCATCGGCCGCGACGGCGTCTACCAGAGCAACCTGCCGGACTTCATGGTATTCCTCGACTGGAAAACCTATCCCTGGTTCTGGTCGCTGACCGACAA
>NZ_DATMRB010000006.1:0-43783 GCF_035566555.1 Collimonas sp. | reverse complement strand
GACGTAGGACATCAGCGCCGGCACAAACACGGCGACGCCGAATAAGACGACGCCTGCATTGTGGAATTCAACTGTAATCTTGTCCAGCACACCCTTGCGCCGCCAGTGGTCGCACGACAGGTACATGGCTTTTTGCGGCGCGCCGGCGCATTTGATCGGCATTGCCGGCTGACAGAATAAGGCTTTGCCTTGTTTTAACTGCGACACCAGCTGCCAGGTATACGGCGCCAGGTCGTAGCGGTAGTTGGAGGTGACGCCATTGCGGCCCAGGGTCTGTTCCAGGCCCTCGATTTTTTCCCAGGCCAGGCGCAGGCCGGGACAGACAATCAACTGCTGGTAGGCAATCAGGCTGCCGTCGTCGAGCCGCAGGCGGTTATGGTCAGGCAGGAATTCCGCCACCGAACGCTGCAGCCATTGCGTGGATTGTGGGATCACCGAGGCCATCGGCCGCACCGTTTTTTTCTGCGAGTAGACGCCGGCGCCGACCAGGGTCCATGCCGGCTGGTAGTAGTGCCGGCTGGCGGGATCGATCATGGCGATCTGGATATTCGGCGCGCGCCGCAGCAAGCTGGCGGCGACGGCGATGCCGGCAGCGCCGGCGCCGACGATGACGACTTCAAATTGACGCGGCTTGTCGTGCGCTGTTCCTTCCGGCAATGCAAGACTGCTGGTCTCGGCCGCATTCGCCAGGCGGAAGATATTGGTCGAGCGGTTGCCGGTGCGGCAAAAAGCCAGGATAGGGGGCGGCATGCTGATCAGCAGCCGGCGCAAGGCGGCGCCATGCTCTTTGCTGAGATGGGTGGCGTCTGCCGGCAGATAGCTGAACGCCAGCCCGAATTTTTCGCAGGCGGCAGCCAGCTTCCCGCTGGAGACATGACGGCCGCCGTCTTCGCTGTCGGGGCGGTTGCAAATCACGGATCGGTAGCCGGCGGCGGCAATTTCGCGCAAATCTTCCTGGTCGATCTGGCCGGTAGTTGAAAATAACTCGCTATGCTTGATGATATTAAGATTCATAGGTGATGCTTCCATCTTCACGGGTGATTGGCACTGCTTGCCTGCGCAAGATCCGGCTGCGCGATATACCGACAGATGAGACATGACACGACACTGGCGGCGCATCCGGTATCGCTACGCGACGCTATCGCCCCAGGTCGCAAATGTTAAGATGGCAAGGTAGAAGCACGCATCATGTCCGCACAGCCTGGATGGCGTGGCGAGTGCGGGGAATGGCCTTCCGTGCGTCAAACCATGTAACAATTCGCGGTTAGTTCGGGGCAGTTCGTGCGTATTGAATGCTCCTGTGAAACGTTGTGTTAGTTGCTTTATTGCTACTTATTTAATTGTTAATAATATAGAGATAGATTAAGCAATTGTCAATGTTATATATATTTAAATATAGTTACCTATTGTTAAGTTTAAGGAAGTGATTTGATGCCTAGTCCTCAGGTGGAAGTGATTTTTGATCAGGGTACGTCGACATTTACCTATGTCGTCTACGAGACGGCCGGCAGCGAATGCGCCGTCGTCGATTCGGTGCTTGACTACGATCCGGTGGCTGGCCATACCTCGACCGCTGCTGCCGATCGCGTGATCGAATTCGTGCGCGCCAAGAACCTGAAAGTGCAATGGCTGCTGGAAACCCATGCGCATGCCGACCACATTTCCGCGGCGCCCTATTTGCGCCGGCAGCTCGGCGGCGCCATTGCGATCGGCGACCAGATCCGGGTAGTGCAGGGAGTGTTCAAGAAAGTCTTCAACCTGGAGTCGGAATTTTTGCTGGACGGCGCCCAGTTTGACCGCCTGTTTGCGGCCGACGAGGTGTTCTATATCGGCAAGCTGCGCGCGCAGGCGCTGCATGTGCCCGGCCATACGCCGGCCGACATGGCTTATCTGGTGGAGCAGGAGACGGCGTTTGTCGGCGACACCTTGTTCATGCCGGACCTGGGCTCGGCGCGCTGCGATTTCCCCGGCGGCAGCGCTAGCAGCCTGTATCGTTCGGTGCGCAGCCTATTGTCGCTGCCGGCGGCGACCCGGCTGTTTGTCTGCCACGATTATCCGCCGCCGGGACGCGCGCCGGCCTGTGTCGCCACGGTAGCAGAGCAGCGTGCAAAGAATATCCATGTCCGCGACGGCGTCAGCGAAAGCGAGTTCATCGCCATGCGCACCGCGCGCGACGCCAGCCTGGGTCTGCCGACCTTGATGCTGCCGTCGATCCAGCTCAACATCTGCGCCGGGGTATTGCCGGCGGCGGAGAAGAACGGCGTCAGCTACCTCAAGATTCCCTTGAATGTAATGCTATAGAGTTCTTAGAAGGAGGAGCCCGGCTGCTGCAGGAATAGCTGTTCCTCCGGCGTCGATGGCCGCTGCAGGATACGGTTGCGATGCGGGAAACGGCCGAAGCGGGCGATGATGTCGCGGTGGCGTACGGCAGACGACAGGTAGCCGGCAAAGCGCTGCTTGTGACTGGCCGGGACTTGATCGGCCAGCGCGGCGCAGAGCGCCACGGCTTGCTCCTGGTCTACCGGCAATTCTGAATGGGTCAGCGGCAGATGCACGAAACTGCGTTCGATCGGGCGCAGGGCATTATAAAAATCAGGCTGCAGGCCAAGTCTGCAAAAATGGCGCGCCTGCGCATCGAAGGCGAATGAGCGTGGCGTATCGCGGTACATATTGCGGGGAAACTGGTCATGCAGGATCACCAGCGCCAGCACGCCTTGCGCTGTGGTCTCCCAGCCGGATAACTGCTGCTCTCCGGCTGCCAGCAATGTGCTTTCAAAGCGTTCCCTGATCAGCAGGTCGACGGCCGGCTTCTTGCTCCACCACAGACCCGCTTGCTGGCTGGCGACAACGCCGTCGTCCGGATGGTCGCCGAACCAGAACTGCCTGATCGTCACACTATCTTCCGCCATTCTGTCTGTCCCCGATGCGTCAGGCGTGGCCGGCTTGCGCGGTTTCCCTGCCGCGCTACGGCGCAGGGAAATGCCGTTCAGTTTGCCGCGCGCCGCGGCAGCACGTAGATCAGCAGGTCGCCGATGGTGACTTTTTGTCCAGCCACGATCTTGCAGGTCTTGCGCAATTCGACCTTGCCGTCCACCGATACCACGCCGCTGGCGACCAGCGCCTTGCCGGCGCCGCCGCTGTCGCAGACGCCGGTCAGCTTGAGCAGTTGATTGAGTTCGACGTAATCGCTGTTGAGGCGTAATTCCAGTTGTTGCATAGCATTCCGATGAGGGTAGTGATGAAAAGATTAAACGCTGGCGCTTTTTTGCAGCGCCAGCTGGGCCTGATCGAGCCAGGCGCCAAGATGGGTAAGCAGGTCTTGCTGGCTGTATGAGCAGCTTTCTTCCGAAAACAGGCTGGCGGCTTCCAGCCGGCCGAGGATATCTTCCGCCACTTCGGCAAAACGCGGCGGCAATGCCGACAGCAGAGCGGTCTGCGCACGCCAGGTCCGGCACAGGCCGGCGATGCCGGCTGGGGTGTTGCGCATGGCGCTGACGGCGCTGCGCAGCAATTGAACGGTTTCTTGATGTGGCATGCTGATGAGTCGCGATGAAGGAATTGGGGGTAGTGTCTGAGCTGGCGGTTGGCCCGGTCGCCGCGGATTGGCGCTGCCGGTCACTTGGACAAGCCGGGTGTGCCGGCTTGTCTGGTGCAATCGATTACAGCGTCTTTACTTCAAAGGTATTGCAGGATTTGACTTCACCGCTGCTGACGCCTTGCTTGAACCAGCGCACCCGTTGCGCCGAGGTGCCATGGGTGAACGAGTCCGGCACCACATAACCCTGTTCCTGTTTCTGCAAGGCGTCGTCGCCGATGGCGGTGGCGGCATTCAGCGCGCCTTCGACATCGCCTTGTTCCAGGATGCTGCGCGCCTGGTTGGCATGGAAGGCCCAGACCCCGGCCAGGCAGTCAGCTTGCAGTTCCAACCGTACCGACATGGCGTTGGCCTGGGCCTTCGACATCTGGCGCTCGGCGTTGTTGACCTTGTCCATCACGCCCATCAGGTTTTGTACATGGTGGCCGACTTCATGGGCGATCACGTAAGCCTGAGCAAATTCGCCGGAGACATGAAAGCGTTGCTGCATCAGCTGATAGAAGCTGAGGTCGATGTAGACTTTACGGTCGCCGGGGCAGTAGAACGGTCCGGAAGCGGTCTGGCCGGTGCCGCATGCAGTCTGGGTGGCGCCTGAAAACAAGACCAGCTTCGGCGGTGCATACGTCTTGCCGTTGGCGCGGAAAATCTGGGTCCAGACATCTTCGGTGTCGGCCAGCACGGTCTTGACGAACTTGGTCTGGCGGTCTTCCGGCTGGTTGGCGCGGTTGGGCGCAGGCGCCTGCTGGGATTGCGGCTGGGTGACCGGACCGCCGCTCAGCAGGCTGATGACGGTAGTCGGGCTGATGCCGAAGAAGTACGAAGCCACCAGGGCAATCGCAATGGTTCCGAGGCCGATCGAGCGGCCGCCAAATCCGCCGCCACCACCGCCATCGCCGCGGCGGTCTTCGACGTTGTCACTTTCCCGATTGCCTTCCCATTTCATGGTCGTTACCCCTGGTGATTTGTTGTCCTGAATAGAAGGCAATTCTAACGGAAAGCAGCAGCAATTAGGAGCAAGCGACGAATGCCGGAAACAGATGCGGTGCGACAGGACGGCTTATTTAAAGTCCCATTTCATCTGTTCTGCAATCGGGATGTGCTTTGCCGACTCGACGCACAGCGCGACGTAGTCGGTAAACATCGGCGCCGGACGGATTCCTTCGGCCAGCAGGTTGTTGTTGTCGAATACATAATTGAGGCCTGCGAAGGCGCCATACAGCTTGAGGGCGCGCAGCAGCAGGCGGTCATTGCATTCCGGCACGCACTCGCGCATGCGCGGCAGCAGGGTGGCGATGGCGTCCGGCGTGATTTGCTTGTAGGTCGCGCCGATCGGTTCGATGCCGCGTGCCGCCGCCAATGCCAGGTCGATCTCGCGGAACGAGACGCTGGAACCCTGGCCGGCCGAGATATGGAAGACGTTGTGCGTCAGGGTTTTCTTTTGCGCCAGATCGATGATCGCTTGCGCGCACCAGTCCACCGGCACCACGTCCACTTTTTCATCGAGGGCGGTGGTCAGCGCGCCGAGCAGTTGCCACACCATGAAGACCCAGAAAATGCTTTGCGACGGTGCGCAGCCGAGCAAGGTATGGCCGACGATGATCGATGGCCTGACGTAGATCACCGGCAGGTCGGGATACATGTCGCGCAGTTTCTTTTCACCCATTGCCTTGGAGCGGGTATACGCCACCAGGTGCTCGTCGCCCAGAGGCAGGTCGATGTTTTCCTTGACCACGGCATTGATGCCGGCGCCTTCGCCGCAGGCCATGGCGGTGCCGATGTACATGAAGCGCTTCAGTGCCGGGCGCCGGTGCATCAGCTTGCCGAGCGCCACGGTGCCGTCGACGTTGATCTTTTCCAGCGAAGGATGATTCGAGAAAGTTGCCAAGGCCGCGGAATGGACGACCACCGATACCTGGTCCAGGCGTGGGTCGCCGGCGACGTTGTCGAGCTCCGACAAGTCCGAGCAGAGAATCTGTTCGACGCCGATTTGCGCGATATCGGCCGCGCTGGCGCCCAGCAATTTCAAGTTCTTGATAACCCGGGCGTGTGCCGCCGCAGGAGTGTCTGCGCGTGCCAGCAACAGCAGATTCTTGCCTAGTCCACGGTGAATTGCTTCGACAGCGTTGGCGCCACCCAGAAAGCCGGTCGCACCGGTCATCAAAATTAAATTATTCATTAAAGGCTAAGTGCTCTTGTAACTAGTTTGCTACGGGTTGATGACTGGCCGCTGGTGGGCCGGCTACGTGGTGCACATTGCAGTATGGGCTGAGCCGCTCAGGCTCGGCATTTGGTTTTCTACGTTTTCCCACAACAATGCGCAACAATGCGCAACTATGCATGCAATGTAACGCGCGATTCTATACTATGGTTGACAGATCGATACAAAGATTTACAAAGGGTTGCATGTTGTTTATTCAGTATCTTCATACTTATTTCCAAAGCGCCGCCTAGAATAAGCTAACACATTGTTGTTTAACATTTAAATTTGCTGTTCGTGAACTTTTCTCCTTTGAAAAGTGACCAAAGGGTAAAGAATTACTCTATTTCCTTAACTGGGCCATGGTGTTCCAGGCAACGCATTTGCCTGACATGCCCACCTACATTCGGTGACGTCCTGTCTTCTTGACCGTGTTCCGCGCTGGCGGCGGTCATGCGCAAGATTCGTCGCAAGGACAACCGTCAAATTGGGAGCAAGCATGTTCTATTGGATTGCAGCGTTGCTTATCGGCGCTTTGGCATTGATGCAGCTGCGTGTCGGCGCCTGGGTTTGGCTGGGCGCCATATTGGTGTGGATCGCCGGCGGCTTCTGGCTGGCGGGCATTGGCGCACTGGCGGCGATATTGCTGTCGCTGCTGCTGCTGGTTCCGGCCCTGATCGTGGCGCTCAAGCCGCTGCGTCTTCGCCTGCTGAGCGGGCCGATACTGCAGATGTTCCAGCGCATCCTGCCGCGCATGTCGCAGACCGAACGCGACGCCATCGAGGCCGGCACCACCTGGTGGGATGCCGAACTGTTTTCCGGCAAGCCGGCGTGGGACAAGCTGCTGCAGCTGGCGCCGCCCAAGCTGACGGCGGAGGAGCAGGATTTTCTTGATCATGAAGTCGAGCAGCTGTGCGGCCTGGTCAGCGACTGGGAGAGTACTGAAATCTGGCAGGACCTGTCGCCGCAGGCCTGGCAGTTCGTCAAGGACAAGGGTTTCCTCGGCATGATCATTCCGAAGCAGTACGGCGGCAAAGAGTTTTCCGCCTACATGCATTCGCAGGTGATCATGAAGCTGTCGTCGCACTGTTCGGCGGCGGCGATTTCGGTGATGGTGCCGAACTCGCTCGGTCCGGCCGAGCTGTTGCTGCACTACGGCAGCGAAGCGCAAAAAGACTATTTTCTGCCGCGGCTTGCCGCCGGCGAAGAAATCCCGTGCTTCGCGCTGACCAGCCCCTATGCCGGCTCCGATGCGGCTGCGATACCGGACGTCGGCGTGGTATGCATGGGGCAGTACGATGGCCAGGACATGCTTGGCTTTCGTCTCACCTGGGACAAACGCTATATCACCCTGGGTCCGGTCGCCACCGTGCTGGGGCTGGCCTTTCGGGTGCAGGATCCGGACCGCCTGCTGAGCGCCGGCGATAGCCAGGCGGAAACGGATCTCGGCATTACCTGCGCCTTGATTCCGACCAACCATCCCGGCGTGGTCACCGGCCGCCGCCACTGGCCGCTGAATGCGGTGTTCCAGAATGGTCCGACTTCCGGCAAGGATGTGTTCATCCCGCTGGACTGGGTGATCGGCGGCCGCCAACAGATCGGCAAGGGCTGGCGCATGCTGATGGAATGCCTGGCTGCCGGCCGCGCGATTTCCTTACCGTCTTCCACCGTCGGTTTTTCCAAGCTGGCAGTGCGCGGCACCAGCGCTTATGCGGCAATGCGCCATCAGTTCCGCATCCCGATCGGCAAGTTTGAAGGCATCCATGAAATGCTGGCGCGCATGGGCGGCAACCTGTACCTGATGGATGCCGTGCGGCGGCTGTCGGCGCTGGCAGTAGATGCCGGCGAAAAGCCATCGGTGATTTCCGCGATCTCGAAATACCATGTAACCGAGCGCGGCCGCATCCTGGTGAACGCCGGCATGGACGTCTTGGGCGGCAAGGGCATCTGCATGGGACCGAACAATTTCCTGGCGCGCAGCTACCAGCAGATGCCGATCGCCATCACGGTCGAAGGCGCGAATATCCTGACGCGCTGCCTGATCATCTTCGGCCAGGGCGCGATCCGCTGCCATCCCTATGTGCTGAAGGAAATGGCGGCGGCGGGCGAGCCGGACCGGCAGAAGGCGCTGGCCGATTTCGATGAGGCATTCTTCGGCCATATCAGTTTTGTCTGCGCCAATTTTTCACGAACCCTGGTGGCGGGCCTGTCGGGCGGCAGTTTCCCGGCGGCGCCGAGCGCGGCGCCGGCTGAGCTGCGCCATTTCTATCGTGCCGTCAACCGCATGTCGGCGGCGTTCGCCCTGCTGAGCGATCAGTCGATGTTCGTTTTTGGCGGTTCGCTGAAATTCCGTGAGCGGATATCCGGACGCCTGGGCGACATCCTGTCGCAGCTCTATCTGATTTCCAGCGTGCTCAAGCGCTATGAAGACGACGGCCGTCCGCAAGAAGATCTGCCTTATGTGCATTGGGCGATACAGGATGCCTTGCATCAGGCCCAGGAGGCTTATCTTGGCGTGCTCGACAATTTCCCGAACCGGCCGTTGGCGCTCTTGTTGCGGGTCATTACGTTTCCTTTCGGCCGGCCTTATCACAAGCCGTCGGATGCGCTCGACAGCGCCGTGGCGAAAGCCATGCAAACCAATGGCGCCAGCCGTGACCGCCTGGTTGGCGACATCCATTTGCCCAGCGCCGAACAGTCGCCGCAAGCTTTTGGCGAGCTGGCTTTCCAGCTGATTCCGCAAGTGAATGCGATCGAGGCACGGCTCAAGCCCGCCCTGAAGGCCGGCACCTTGGCGCCGATGCCGCAAAGCCTGATCGAGCTGCATGGCTGGGCCACGGCGGCTGCGGCCTCAGGTGCGATCACGCAAGAAGAGGCGCAGGTGCTGCAGGATTTCGCCCGTTACGGCGATATCAGCGTGCAGGTGGACGATTTCCCGCAGGACTTCAACCGGCTCGAATCGGTGCAGGCCCGAGGCTAGCCTTGAATTTCCAATAACGACAATATTTGCAACAAAGAAGAAAGACGTTTTATGACGACCCTCGTTCAACCGGGCCTTAAATTGCGCCCGCTGGAGCGCAACGATCTGCACTTCGTGCATCAGCTCGACAATAACAGCCACATCATGCGCTACTGGTTCGAAGAGCCGTACGAAGCATATGTCGAGCTGACGCAATTATATGACCAGCACGTGCACGACCAGAGCGAGCGCCGCTTCATCCTCGAAAGCGATAACGGCGAAATGGTGGGACTGGTCGAACTGGTCGAGATCACCCATATCCACCGCCGCGCCGAATTCCAGATCATCGTGGCGCCGAGCGCCCAGGGCCGGGGCTATGCCGAACGGGCCACCCGGCTGGCGATCGAGTACGCGTTTTGCGTACTCAACCTGTACAAGCTGTATTTATATGTCGACAAGGAAAACCATAAGGCGATCCATATTTACCAGAAGTGCGGCTTTGAGCTGGAAAGCGAGCTGAAAAGCGAATTTTTCATCAATGGGGTGTATCGCGATGCGATCCGCATGTGCATGTTCCAGCCGGAATACTTGGCCAAGCGTCCGCGCTGATGTTGTTTTCTGGTGGATTGGCCGGCCTGGACCTGCCTGTGTCGGCAAATAAAACATAACTCAATCTTGACTTAGTAGTTTCTAAGATATATCTTATTATCTCATTCAACGAGATAAGGAAGAACCATGTTTGGGCATCGAAGAGGCTGTGACCACAGCCGCATGCATCAAGGTCATGAAAGGCAACATCGGGGCGGCGGCTTGTTTGAGCGTGGCGGCCGGCGTGAAGGCGGGCGTGGCGGCCGCATGTTTGAGCAAGGAAGCCTGCGGCTGGTGATACTCAATCTGCTGCAGGAAAAGCCGCGCCACGGCTACGAAGTCATCAAGGCGATCGAGGAACTGGTCGGCGGCGATTACAGCCCGAGCCCGGGTGTGATCTATCCCACCCTGACCCTGCTGGAAGAACTGGGCTACGCAGCGATCGAAGCGGAAGCGGGCGGCAAGAAGCTGTATCGATTGACACCAGAGGGCGCGGCGTTCCTGGCGGCCAACAGCGAAGCCTTGAATCTGGCGCTACAACGGCTGGAAGCCGCGCAACGCGCATCGGGCAGTTCAGCGCCGGAATTGAAGCGCGCCATGGTGAACTTCAGGATGGCGATACACACCCGGCTGGAAAAGGGCGAACTGACCCAAGAGCAGATCCACGCCATCGTCGATGCCATCGACCTGGCCGCGGTGAAGATCGAGCGCGTCTGAGAGCGTCCGGCGACTGTAAGAACTGTCTGGAAAAAGGAGTCACCATGCGTGAACACCGCTACCGCATTACCCTGGAGCACCTGGCGACGCCGAAGCAGGGCGAGCCGACCAACGCAGCAATCCATTTTGAAACCGGCAATCACGACGATCTGTTCGCGATTATCGGCAAGGTGCGCGCCAGAGGCCAGTTTGACGACGATACTGCGGCGTCGCTGGCGCTGGGTTTGAAGCTGTTTACCGAAGTCATGCTGAAAAACCGTAGCGATCCGCTGTTCGCCGAGATTCACCAGCCGATGCGCGATTTCATCCAGAAATTGAAAGCGGGGCCGCAGGCAGCGGCGCCGGCGTCGGAAACCTAGAATTAAAGTAGCGATTGCCCCGGCGGGACGCCGTCCGGGCAATGTGTAAACGAGCGGGGCCAGGATAATTTTCGTCTGAACAGTCGGAAATTATCCTGGCCCCGCTTTGTCGTGTGCTGTTTTCATCACACCGGCAGTACGCTGCCGGCAGTGCTGCTAGCCGCGCGCCGGCGCAATCATCTCGGCGTATTCGTAGAGCGTGCCGAGGATTTCTTCGCCGCGCTCGTCGGCGGTCTCCGACAGATTGTCGATTTCTTCAAACAGCATGTCGACCGTACGCGCCTTGCCTTCGCCGTCGAACAGGCGCGCCGCGCGGTGTTCTTCCCAGCGCTCCTGCTCTTCCGGGCTCAAGGTGTCGGGGAAATTACGGGCGCGGTAGCGGAAAGTCAGTTCTTCCAGGCGCTGGTCGTCGAAACTGATATGCGCTGCCGCCAGCTTTTGTGGCGTCATGGCGCGCAGATCGTTCAGCTTGCGCCTGTCGTTGTTGCCGACAAAGCCGCCGTACAAGTCTTCGTCGACATCGCTAGCGCCTTCGTCCGGACGCTGGAACACCTGGCGCCACAGGCCGCTCAGGTCGGGCGCCTGCGCCGCGATTTTCGCATGTTTCAAGGCTTGCGGAATGTCGATGCCCCACTGTGCCGCCATGGCGGTCGACAGGGTTTGCAGCTTGTTGATCACCATCGGCGATTTGTTCAGGTGCACCGATTTCAGGGGTAGCCGGGTCACGCCTTCGGGCAGGTCGGCGGATCTGCTGAACAGGCGGGTGCGGACGGTGTCGGCGTCGAGCGCAAACAGTTCGCTCGGATCGTAGGCCAGGTCCCAGGCCAGTATTTCATTCTTGTTGGTCGGATGCACGCCGAGCGGCCACATGACGGCCAGGCAACCATGCTCGGCCGGGAACATGCCGGAAATATGCAAGAAGGGACGTGGCGTCGGCAAGCCGATTTCAGCGCCGGCGCGATCTTTCTTGTGCAGCGCCAGACAGAAGTCGAACAGCTTCGGCTGGTGCTGGCGGATCAGGCGCGCCAGGGCAATCGTCGCCCGCACGTCGGACAGCGCATCATGTGCGGCTTCGTGGCTGAGGCCGTTGGCCTTGGTCAGCAGTTCGAGGCGGAAGCTGGGCCGTCCCTCGTCGTTGTGCGGCCACTGGATGCCGTCCGGCCGCAGGGCGTAGGCGGTGCGCACTACATCCAGGATATCCCAGCGGCCGCACTGGTTCTGCCATTCGCGCGCATAGGGATCGATCAGGTTGCGCCAGAACAGGAAGCGCGTGACTTCATCGTCGAAGCGGATGGTGTTGTAGCCGACGCCGATGGTGCCGGGTTCGGAAAACGCTTTTTCAATCTGGGCGGCGAACTGATATTCCGGAATGCCGTGCTGCAGGCAATGCTGGGGTGTGATGCCGGTAATCAGGCAAGACTGTGGATCCGGCAGGAAATCATTGGCCGGCTGGCAATACAGCATGATCGGTTCGCCGATCTCGTTCAGCTCGGCGTCGGTGCGGATCGCCGCAAACTGGGCCGGACGGTCACGGCGCGGCTGCACGCCGAAGGTTTCGTAGTCGTGCCAGAGGAAGGTGTGGTTAGACATCAGAGCTAGGCTGGTAAGGAAGGTGCTGCAGTTTACAGGCATCTTTCCTTGCCTGTATAGCAGTTTTACAACACATTAAGACAAATCCTAGGATGTGCTGGAAAACCGCGTTTAGCCCCTTAAATTCACAAAACTGATAACTGCTATTGGCAATCGAAATTGGATATTTGATGGGGAAACGCTATTCTGATTGTGCGACGCAACAATTGGCTTGCGGTGAACGCAAAACGAAAGAGGAATTCATCATGTCTACAATGACAATCAGCAACAGCTCCAGCATTGCCCGTCCAGCACCAGCAGTCCGTGCTGCCGCAGTTACCCGTCCGGCCGCGCCAGCCGTGCAAAGCGCCAGCGCCCTGAGCAAGGTCGCCGCATTCTTCAAGCGTCTCGGTACCGCCTACGAACGTTCGGAAGCGGCACGCAAGGAAGCCTACCTGGCAGAAGCTGTCGACCTGTACGACCTGGAATACCGCATGCAACGCCTGGACCGTGAAAGCGCCCAGACTGCAGCATGGATCAAGGGTTTCTAAGACTGCATCATAGTCTGAAATCTTGCTTGGGCGGAATTGCCGGAGTTGCCGGCAATTCAAGGTCAGCAGTAGTTGTTTGCAGTAAGTAGTACAGTTTTAGCAGTTGTTCCAACATCTCGTAGTACATTGCCGCTGCGTAGCAGTCGGGCATCCCGCCGGCACAGGCCGTCAGACCGGGTTGCCCTGCTGCTCACACAGTGCGCGTCTTCTTGCTTCCCCAGCCTGCAATCAATGTGACTCTGTCAAGAGCGTAAAATGCTCGACGGTCGGCGCCACGGCGAAAAACGGCCCTACCAGCGCGCGCCAGTCGGCAAATGCCGGCGATTCGCGGAAATCCACGGTGTGGTTTTCCAGGGTTTGCCAGAGTATGGTCAACACATAACGCTCCGGCGACTCGATTCCCTTGTGTACCTTGTAACCGGCAAAGCCAGTGGCCTTGCTGATGATCTGTTCGACTCCGCGCTGGATGGCGGCGTCGAACTCCTGTTGCTTGCCCGGCTGGATACGGATATCGGCTAATTCTAGGATCATGGGGTTTCCATCATGGTTGGTTGGCTGAATGGCGATTGTCGCATTTTTCCCATTTCCGGGTGATGGCGGACGGAATGACGGCAATCAGACTTTGTGGATTCCATGCCGATTGACTATGCTGAAGGCATAACCAGTCCATAGGAGACCATCATGTTGGGAAGACAAAGGCTTTACTTCATGTTGCCGGACGTTTCCAGCGCGCGCAGCATGCTGGACGAACTGTTGCTGGCGCGGGTAGGGATACGGAATATCCACTTTTGGGCGGCAGACGGCAAATTGCCGGCCGATATGCCAGAAGCCAACGTGTTGCATAAGACTGATCTGGCCAACGGCGCGGAAGTCGGCCTCCTGGCGGGCGGCGTGATCGGCCTGCTGCTAGGCATGTGGCTAGTGTATTTCCCGCCCGAATGGGTGCATCTCAACTGGCTGGCGCTGGTGGCGCTGACGCTGGCTGGCGCGGTGCTGGGCAGCTGGATGTCGGGCATGGCGGCGGCGGCCTTGCCGAATTCGCGCCTGAAGGCCTTCCATGCCGGGATCGAGGAAGGCAAGATACTGCTGCTGGTCGACGTGCCGTTCAAGCGCGTGCCGCAGATCGAGGAAATGCTGGAAAAACGCCACCCGGAAGCATCTTTTGCCGGCGTTGAAAAACATATTCCGGTTTTTCCATAACCTGCTTGAAGTGACGATGCAAAGGCACCGCGCCGCTGGCCGGTGCTTTTTTATGTCCGTTACGTCGTTATTCCAGCTTTCCGTCTGATTTCTCCTGATCGCGATTGTTATTTTATGCCCGCCTTCGTACACTAGCCTCCGGTTAAAAACAAAATCAATCACAGACGATTCAGCTAGTCTGGCCATCCCGCAGGCAGGACTGGCTGATCGGCATACAGGGAGGAATTCATGGCAGGATCTTATTTTCCCACGTGGCGTTTGCGCGCAAGCACGGCGGATGGAAAAGGGCAGGTCATCGCCGCCGATGAGCGCTTGCCTTGGCCGCAGACCTTTGCGATGGGTGTGCAGCACGTGGTGGCGATGTTCGGTTCGACTGTGCTGGCGCCGTTGCTGATGGGCTTCGATCCGAACCTGGCGATCTTCATGTCGGGCATCGGCACCTTGCTGTTCTTCGTGCTGGTGGGCGGCCGGGTGCCGAGCTATCTCGGTTCCAGCTTTTCCTTCATCGGTCTGGTGATCGCCGTCAGCGCCTATGGTGGACATGGCTTGAACCCCAATCTCGGCGTGGCGCTGGGCGGCATCATTGCCTGCGGCGTGCTGTATGCGCTGATCGGCGTGCTGGTGATGGCGATCGGCACGCGCTGGATCGAAACCCTGATGCCGCCGGTAGTCACCGGCGCGGTGGTGGCGGTGATCGGGCTGAACCTGGCGCCGATCGCGGTCAAGGGCGTCAGCGGCAACAATTTCGACGCCTGGATGGCCTTGGGGACGGTGTTGTGCGTCGGCGTCGTCGCGGTATTCGCGCGCGGCATGCTGCAGCGCTTGCTGATCCTGGTCGGCCTGATGCTGGCCTATGTCATCTATGCGCTGCTGACCAACGGCGCCGGCCTCGGCAAACCGATTGACTTTGCCATCGTTGCTAACGCGGCGTGGTTCGGCATCCCGCATTTCTCGGCGCCGGTATTCAAGGCAGACGCCATGGCTTTGCTGGCGCCGATCGCCATCATCCTGGTGGCGGAAAACCTCGGCCACATCAAGGCAGTGGCGGCCATGACCGGGCAGAACCTGGACAAGTACATGGGCCGCGCCTTTGTCGGCGACGGCTTGGCGACCATCGTCTCCGGCAGCGTCGGCGGCACCGGCGTCACCACCTACGCGGAAAATATCGGCGTGATGGCGGTCACTAAAATCTATTCGACGCTGGTGTTCGTGGTGGCGGCCTGCCTGGCGATCATCTTGGGCTTTTCGCCGAAATTCGGCGCCGTGATCCAGACTATTCCGGGCGCGGTGCTGGGCGGCGTCTCGATCGTGGTGTTCGGCCTGATCGCCGTCTCGGGTGCGCGCATCTGGGTCGAGAACAAGGTGGATTTTTCCGATAACCGCAACCTGATTGTGGCCGCAGTGACGCTGGTGCTGGGCGCCGGCGACTTTACCCTGAAGCTCGGGCAGTTCTCGCTGGGCGGCATCGGTACCGCGACTTTTGGGGCGATCATCTTGCACGCGCTGCTGCGACAGAGGAAAGCTTAGGATGGATTTTTAGATCGTCGCGCAACCAGAATTTCATCATGCCGCGGGGCCGTTCAGTCAACGACTGAACGGCCCCGCGCACGTTTACGCTAGATTTCCACTGACGCCAGGGTGGTGAAATTCTGGATTTTTACCGCGCCGTCAGGAAATCGGGCGATGATTTCGAGTTCGCCACCCATTGCTTCAATATGGGCGCGCAGCGAGGAAATATACATATCGGCGCGACGCTCAAGTTTGGCAATCGCCGGTTGTTCGACGTGCAGCACTTCGGCCAAAGCCTTTTGTGACAGGCCGCGAGCGCGCCGCAACTCATGCAAAGGCATTTCCTCGAGCAAAGCGTGGAATTTGGCATTCGCGCGCGCGCGCGAGGCCGGCGACATCTTGGCCTCCAGTTCGGAAAATTTCTTAGCCATCTGATGCTCCTTCCTTTCGTAATGCAGCTAAATGTTCGTCATACAGATGATCTGCAAGAGGCACATGTATGTCGTACCAACGCTGGCTGCCGGTTTTGTCACCCCCTATTAGCAAGATCGCACAGCGGCGCGGATCAAAAGCGAATAAGGTGCGGTAGGGGCGACCGGCATGCTGAGTGCGCAGTTCTCGCATGTGTGAATGCTTGGAACCATGTACGCCACTGGTGTAAGGAAAGTGTAAATCCGGTCCCAGAAGTTGCAGCAACTTAACACTGGCATGGACCGATTCCTGCTCATTCTCGCTTAGGGATTCCCACCAGCCGCCGAATTCGTCTGTATATTCAATTTCCCATTCCATTTCAAGTATTCCATAAAAGGCATATTCCATCAATGGAATATTCGCAATTTTTGTCAGGTCCAAAAAAAACGACCCGCCACGTAAGTGAGCGGGTCGTTCAGTCTAATCGGCAATCCGGGTAGCCGGTCAGCGGGAAAGTCTTAAAACTTGGTTTCCATCTCAGGTCTGCCTGGCGATCTTTGTCGCGACTTTGGGAGCAAGCGCAGGTTTGAATTCCATCCGCAGACTTTTCAGCAGGCAAACCATATACAGCACCAGCACCACTGAAAACGGCAAGGACGCCAGCACGATGGTGGTCTGGATGGCACTGATATTGTCTGCAAACATCAGGCCCACCGTCACCGCCATGATCAGCGCCGACCAGAAGATACGCAGCCAGTGCGGCGCGTCGCCTTCGTTGTCGGTACCGCGGACCGACAGGTTGGCCAGCATCACCGCACCGGAATCGGCCGGCGTCAGGAACAGTACGAAGCCGACGAAGATCGCCACGCCCGACATGGCCGTGCCGAACGGATAGTGCGCCAGCAATTTGTACATGGTCATGGCGGGTTGCTGCAGCGCGGTCTGGCTCAGTTCGGCGGCGCCGTGATTGATCAGCAGGTCAAGCGCGCTGTTGCCAAACACGGACAGCCATACCAGCGTGAACGCCAGCGGCAGCAGCAACACGCCGGTCACCACTTCGCGGATGGTGCGGCCGCGCGAGATGCGGGCAATGAACAGGCCGACGAATGGCGCCCAGGAAATCCACCAGGCCCAGTAGAACAGGGTCCACTTGCCGAGCCAGTCGCTGGGGCGGTCGTAGGCGTACAGGTCGAAAGTCTTGCCGACAAAGTTGCTGACGTAGTCGCCCAGGTTCTGGATCAGGGCGTTCAGCAGGTGCAGCGTTGGTCCCATAGTCAAAGCGAACAGCAGCAGGCTGGCAAACAGCACTACGTTCAGGTTAGACAGGCGGCGGATTCCGGTCTCGATGCCGGAAATGGCCGCCAGCGTGGCGACGATGGTCATCACGATGATCACCGCCAGCAGCGAGCTATGGCTGTTTTGCAGTCCGAACAAATGTTCCAGGCCGGCGCTGATCTGCAGCGAACCGATGCCGAGGTTGCTGACCAGGCCCAGCACGGTCACCACGATGCCGAAACAATCCACCGCGTGGCCGGCAGCGCCGTGCACGCGTTCTCCTAATAAGGGATACAAGGCTGTGCGTAAAGCCAGAGGCTGCTTGTGGCGATAGGCGAAGTAGCCCAGCGCCACGGCGATCAGCGCATAGATGGCCCAGCCGTGCAGTCCCCAGTGGAGAAAGGTCAGGGTCATCGCCTGGCTGGCCGCCGCCGGCGTGGCGGCTGCGCCCTGGGGCGGATACAGGTAGTGGGTCAAGGGTTCCGAAGCGCCGAAGTAGAGCAGCGAAATGCCGATCCCGGAAGAGAACAGCATGCCGGCCCAGGCGCCGTAGCTGAAGGCCGGCTGTTCGTCATCGGCGCCGAGTTTCACCTTGCCGTATGGCGAGACCGCCAGCCAGATGATGAAGCCGAGGTAGGCGGCTACCACCAGCATGTAATACCAGCCGAAGCTGGCGGCCAGCGTCACCTGGGCTTGCGATAGCCAGGCGGTCGACGCTTGCGGGAAGGCGATGATGACAATGGTGAAGGCGATGATCAGCAGGGCTGACGAAAAGAAGACTGGCCGGTTGAGGCGGATCTTGGCCGGCACACTGCCGGTGATGGTGGCCGCCGCGCTCATTTGTTCTGCCCGCGGGTTGATCGCATGGATGGTTGGTGTCTCGTTGCATCCATGTTGGATTGTTGTTGCATTTGAATAAACCTCGTTCCGATTCTGTTGCCGGGTATGGATATTGTTGTCAAAAGAAAAATCTTGTGTTGTCACTGACATCACAATGAGAGCCTAATCTTAAATTGATTGAACGTCCAATCAATTTAAATTATACTGCACACCCAGCGGACTGACGGACCGCTTTCCGCGAACGCAATGGGAGAGTGAGTTGAGGAAAAGAAACGAGATGCTGCCGCTGCGCCGCAAGCAGCTGATCCAGGCGACGCTGGAAGTGATCGACCGGGTCGGCCTGGCTGACGCCACGATTGCCCTGATCGCCAGGCAAGCGGGCTTGTCGACCGGCATCATCAGCCATTACTTCGGCGACAAGAGCGGTTTGCTGGAAGCCACCATGCGCCAGATCCTGCACGACCTGAGCGCGGATACCCGCCGCCGCCGCGAGGAACTTGGCGACGACCGCGCCGCCGCCCACCTGCGCGCCATCGTCGACGCCAATTTCAACGACAGCCAGGTGAGCGGACCGGTCATGAAAACCTGGCTGGCGTTCTGGTCTTCCAGCATGCATCAGGAATCTCTGCGCCGGTTGCAGCACGTGAATGACCAGCGTCTGCGTTCCAACCTGTGCTGCCAGTTCCTGCGCGAACTGCCGCTGGCGCAGGCGCGCCAGGCTGCGCGCGGCCTGGCGGCCATGATCGATGGACTATGGCTGCGCGGTTCCCTGGCCGGCACGGCTTTCGATGCCGATGCGGCTCGCCGGCTGGCTTACGAATATCTGGATTACCAACTGGCAAAAAGCACCGGCGCCAACGCTGCGGCCTGATCTTTGACCTATCTGACAGCAACCCATTGAGGAGAATCTGCATGCCTGTTTTCAAGCAACAACAAATTTACATCGGCGGCCGCCGTGTCGACGCCAGCGGCAGCGATACCTTCCAGACCATCAATCCCGCCAACGGCGAAGTGCTGGCGGAAGTCCAGCGCGCCACCAAGGAAGACGTCGACCGCGCCGTCGCCAGCGCCAAGCAAGGCCAGCGCATCTGGGCCGCGCAAACCGCGATGCAGCGCTCGCGCGTGCTGCGCCGCGCGGTAGCTATCCTGCGTGAGTGCAATGATGAACTGGCTGAGCTGGAAACCCTGGATACCGGCAAAGCCTTGTCGGAAACCCGCGCGGTCGACATCGTCACCGGCGCCGACGTCCTCGAATACTATGCCGGTCTGGTGCCGTCGATCGAAGGCACGCAAATCCCGCTGCGCGAAAGTTCATTCGTCTACACCCGCCGTGAACCGCTGGGTGTGGTGGCCGGCATCGGCGCCTGGAATTATCCGATCCAGATCGCCTTGTGGAAATCGGCGCCGGCGCTGGCGGCCGGCAATGCCATGATTTTCAAGCCGAGCGAAGTGACGCCGCTGAGCACGCTCAAGCTGGCCGAAATCTACACCGAAGCAGGCTTGCCTGACGGCGTCTTCAACGTCCTCACCGGCAGCGGCCGCGAAGTCGGCACCTGGCTGACCGAACACCCCGGCATCGAGAAAATTTCCTTCACCGGCGGCACTGCCACCGGCAAGAAGGTGATGGCGAGCGCTTCCAGCTCGACCTTGAAAGAAGTGACGATGGAACTGGGCGGCAAGTCGCCGCTGATCGTGTTTGCCGACGCCGACCTGGAACGCGCCGCCGACGTCGCCGTCATGGCCAACTTTTACAGCTCGGGTCAGGTCTGCACCAATGGCACGCGGGTATTCGTGCACAGCTCGATCAAGCAGGCGTTTGAAGCCAAGGTGCTGGAGCGGGTGGCGCGCATCCGCCTCGGCATGCCGCTTGACGCCAACACCAATTTCGGCCCGCTGGTCAGCTTCCCGCACATGGATAGCGTGCTGTCCTATATCGAATCCGGCATCGCCCAGGGCGCACGCCTGCTGAGCGGCGGCAAGCGCGAAGTCAACGGCGCCTTTGCCCAGGGCGCGTTCGTGCAGCCGACCGTGTTCACCGATTGCCGCGACGACATGAAGATTGTGCGCGAAGAAATCTTCGGCCCGGTCATGTGCATCCTCGGTTTCGAAGAAGAGGACGAAGTGATCCGCCGCGCCAATGACACCGAATACGGCCTGGCGGCCGGGCTGATGACAGAAAACCTGAGCCGCGCCCACCGCGTGATTCATCAGCTGGAAGCCGGCATCTGCTGGATCAACACCTGGGGCGAATCGGCGGCGGAAATGCCGGTCGGCGGCTACAAGCAATCCGGCGTCGGCCGCGAAAACGGCCTGACTACGCTGGAACACTACACACGCATCAAATCGATCCAGGTGGAATTGGGCGCTTATACCTCGGTATTTTAAAAAAGACCATCGCGTCTTATCACGATACCGCACCCTGCCGCGTAAGCGGCAGCGGCAAGCAAGGAGCATCATGCAACAAGCAAAAGAATACGATTACATCATCATCGGCGCCGGTTCAGCCGGCAATGTGCTGGCCACCCGTTTAACCGAAGATGCCGACACCACCGTGCTGCTGCTGGAAGCCGGCGGCCCCGATTACCGCTTCGATTTCCGCACCCAGATGCCGGCGGCGCTGGCGTTTCCGCTACAAGGGCGGCGCTACAACTGGGCCTATGAAACCGATCCGGAGCCGCACATGAACGGCCGTCGCATGGAGTGCGGCCGCGGCAAGGGCCTGGGCGGTTCGTCGCTGATCAACGGCATGTGCTATATCCGCGGCAACGCGCTCGACTACGATCACTGGGCCAAGCGCGAAGGCCTGGAAAACTGGTCTTACCTGGATTGCCTGCCTTACTTCAAGAAGGCTGAAACGCGCGATATCGGCGGCAACGAGTATCACGGCGGCGACGGACCGGTCAGCGTCACCACGCCGAAGAGCGGCAACAACGTGCTTTACCATGCGATGGTGGAGGCCGGCGTGCAGGCTGGCTATCCGCGCACCGACGATCTCAACGGCTATCAGCAGGAAGGCTTCGGTCCGATGGACCGCACCACCACGCCGAACGGACGGCGCGCCAGCACAGCGCGCGGCTATCTGGACCAGGCGCGCGCGCGGCCCAACCTGACCATCGTCACGCATGCCTTGACCGACCGCATCCTGTTCTCCGGCAAGCGCGCTGTCGGCGTCGCCTGGCTGCACAACGAACAGCCGCAAGCGGCGCAGGCACGGCGCGAGGTGCTGCTGTGTTCCGGCGCAATCGCATCGCCGCAGATCCTGCAGCGCTCCGGCGTCGGTCCGGCCTCGCTGCTGCGCCAGCATGACATTTCGCTGGTGCTGGATTTGCCCGGCGTCGGCGCCAACCTGCAAGACCATCTGGAAATCTACCAGCAGTACGAGTGCAAGCAGCCAGTATCGCTGGCGCCTGCGCTGAAGCCGTGGAACCAGCCGCAGATCGGCGCCGAATGGCTGTTGATGGGAACCGGCGTCGGCGCCAGCAACCAGTTTGAAGCTGGCGGCTTCATTCGCAGCGACGACAGTTTCGAATGGCCGAACATCCAGTATCACTTCCTGCCGGTAGCGATCAATTACAACGGCAGCAATCCGATCAAGGTGCACAGCTTCCAGGCGCACATGGGGTCGATGCGTTCGCCTAGCCGCGGCCGCGTTCATCTGCGTTCGAAGGATCCGCGCCAGCATCCGAGCATCCTGTTCAACTACATGTCGACCGAACAGGACTGGCAGGAATTCCGCAACGGCATCCGCATCACGCGCGAGATCATCGCCCAGCAGGCCTTGTCGGCCTATACCGGCCGTGAAATCTCGCCGGGCGCGCAAGTGCAGAGCGATGCCGAGCTGGACGCCTTTGTGCGCCAGCATGCGGAAACCGCCTTCCATCCATCCTGTTCCAACGCCATGGGCTACGACCAGATGGCGGTGGTGGATAACCAGGGACGGGTGCACGGCCTGGATGGCTTGCGCGTGGTGGATGCCTCCATCATGCCGCTGATCACCACCGGCAACCTGAATGCACCGACCATCATGATCGCCGAGAAAATCGCCGATCAGATCCGCGGCCACGATCCCTTGCCGCGGGTCGACGTGCCGTATTACGTTGCAGGCAGCAATCCCGCCAGGAATTAAGCGGCGCGCATTACTCAAAGTAATAGCAGCAGGGCGGGCAAGGAGGTTTGCCCACGCGAATCTGTTGAGCATTTCATAAAAAACGATAAAACCGTCACCTGGTTTTCGTCGCGCTTCACACATGTAGCTAACTGGGGTCAGAGTGAACTTTCTGCGCGCTTTTTGCAGAAACTTCACTCTGACCCCACTTGGCGGGCTACGGAGCGCATGCTTCGCGATTGGAAAACAACGCAATCAATGTGCTCTGCCCCGCATGACTCCGTCCATTTTCTGTGATGATGTCATGGATCATGAGACTCTCAATAACTTGTCCACGCTGCATGCCCACAGCTCAATGTTTCTGCAGCACGCCAATCACCAGCGTAGCCACCGCGTAAGCAATCCCCAGCAGGCAAACCGCAGTCCAGCCGCCATGGACCCAGGCCAGCGCTGCGCTGGCCGCGCCTAGTGCGCCGCCGACGAAAAATATCCCGACAAACAAGCCATTCAATCTGCCGCGCGCTTCCGGCTGCAGCAGGTTGATGGCGCGCCGGCCAAGGGTCTGATCGGTGGTGACGCCGGCATCCAGACCGATCGCTGCCAGCACCAGCATGGCGATCGCAAGCCAGGGATGCGCGGCCACTGTAAAGCCGCCCCAGCCAGAGCCGGCGACTCCGGCCAGCAGCAGAGCTGCGATCATCGTCAGATGCGCTGCATGGCCGGCAGGGCGGGTCCAGCCGCGGTCGCCGATGCGGCCGGCGAGCGGCGCGGCGATGGCGCCGGCGGCCCCGGCCAGCGCAAACAGGGCGATATGGCGCTGATCCAGATGGAAGGGTGCTTGCGTCAGCAGCAGGGCGACCGCGGTCCAGAACAGGCTGAAGGTAGCCATCGCCAGCGCCGCGGTCAGCGCCCTGCGGCGCAGCACCGGCTGGCTCAGCAGCAACTGCCACAGGGATTTGATCAAAGCCAGGTAAGACAGGCCGGCCGCCGGCTGCCGTCGCGGCAGCGTGCGGCTCAGGGTGGCCGCCACCAGCGCCACCGACAGCGCCAATACCAGATACAGCAAGCGCCAGCCGCCGAGATCCACCAGCAGGCTGGCCAGCGGCCGCGACAGCAGGATGCCCAGCATCAGGCCGCTCATCACATTGCCGACCACGCGGCCGCGGTGGGTTTCGGGGGCCATCAGGGCGGCCAGCGGCACCATGATCTGGATCGCGCTGGAGGCGCTGCCGGCCAGGAAGATCGCCAGCAGGAACAGCCAGCCGGAAATCGACACCGTGGCCGCCGCCAGCGCCAGTGCGCAGCACGCCAGCAGGCTTACGATCAGGCGGCGGTTTTCCAGCAGGTCGGCCAGCGGCACCAGCAGGATCAGGCCGGCAGCGTAGCCCAGCTGCGGCAGCATGGCGACCATGCCGCTCAGGCGGGCGTCGAGTCCCAGCGCCGCTGCGATCGGGGCGATCAGGGTCTGGGTGGCGAACAGGTTGATCACGGTGATGCCGACCGCGGCGGCAAACAGCATCTGCAGCGCGGCTGAGATGCCGTCGCCGGCGGCAGCTGGAGCGGCGGGGCTTGCGGCTGGATAGGCGGTGTTGGAAGGCAACGGTGCGTTCATGGCATTTTATGCGGCGAGGCTGGCAGCGGGAGCGGCGGAGTCCTATCCCTGGCCAGCATTGTTTCGATGCAATGATTGTGCATTACCGATCTTTATGCTACAAGTGAATTATTGTCATAACTATTATGCGAGTTTGTTGTGAATACCCATGACATCGAAGCATTCGTGGCCGTGGTCGAGACCGGTTCGATCATTGCCGCCGCCGCCCGCCTGCATCTGACCCAGCCCGGCATCAGCAGGCGCGTCCAAAGCCTGGAAGAGCGCCTGGGAGTGGCTCTGCTGGAACGGCAGTCGAAGCCGCTCAAGCCGACTGCCGCCGGCAAGGAAGTCTACGAGCGCGGCCGGCGCGTGCTGGGTTCGGTCGCCGATCTCCTCGCCGGGGTAGAGCCGGGATCGCAGGCAAGCGGCGAATTCCGCCTGGGAGTGGCGCCGTTCTTGGCGGAGCTGGCGCTGACGCATCCGATCGATTGCCTGCGCAGCGAATTCGCCAGGTTGACCTTGCGTATCACCACCGGCTGGTCGCCCGCCTTGCTGACGCTGTTGGAAAGCAATGCGATCGATGCCGCCGCCGTAGTGCTGCCGGACGATGTCATGCCGCCGAATACGCTGACGACGCATCTGCTGGGGCATCAAATCCCCCTGATTGTCGCCAGCAAGGCATCCTCGTTGTGCAGCAAAGGCAGCGTGTCGCTGGCGCAACTGGCGCAGCATTCCTGGGTGATGAACCAGGATGGCTGCGGCATACGCCGGTCGATCCGGCATGCGCTGGATGCGGCGCGCTTGCCGATCGATGTGGCGGTGGAAACCTTCGGTACTGAACTGCAGCTGTCGCTGGTGGCGCGCGGCGTCGGCATCGGCATGATCATGCCCGGCGCCTGGGCGCGCAGCGCTTTCCGCGATCAGCTGAAAGTGCTGAACGTGCCCGAGTTCAAGGGCGGCGTGAATACCTGGCTGTTGCATGCCCGGGCACCCGGCCGGCTGGCGGCGCCGCTCGAACGCTTGCGGCTGGATATGAGCGCGATGCTGGAGGAGGAGCTGAGCTTGCTGCCCTGAGCCGTACGGAAAGCTGTCGGCCCCAAAGAAAAAGCGACCCGTATGGGTCGCTTTTCACATCGACAGAAAATCCTGTCTGAACCGGCTTAGTAAGCGCCCATGAAATCGCGCTTGCCGATTTCCACGCCGTTGTGGCGCAGGATGTCATAGGCGGTGGTGACGTGGAAGAAGAATTGCGGCAAGCCATAGCCCAGCAGGTAAGTCTGGCCGTTCAGTTTCTTTTCTTTCGGCGTGCCAGGGCGCAGGACGATTTCCAATGCTTCGCTGGCGTCGATTTTTTCTGCCGACAGGCCGTCGATGAAGGCCAGCGTCTTCTGGATGCGGGCATGCAGGTCGGCGAAGCTTTGCTCATTGTCTTCATAGGAAGGGACTTCAGCGCCGGCCAGGCGTGCCGGCACGCTCTTGGCGAAATCGGCGGCGATCTGCACCTGGCGCACCAGCGGGAACATGTCCGGGAACAGGCGTGCCTGCAGCAGCGCATTCGGATCGATCTTCTTTTCGGTGACGTGCGCTTCGGCTTTTGCCAGGACGTCGCTAAGGGCGTTCAGCAATTGCTTGAAGACGGGAATGGAAGTGCTGTACATGGAGATGCTCATGAGTATTCCTTGGTTGGTGGTCGTGCAATGCGGGAGGAAAGGTGCATGATTATAGTGCTTGCCTGCCGAGTCCGCTGAGCGCGGCCGAATTGCCTAAAGACCAAGCAGTTTGCGTTTGGTGGCGACCCATTCGGCGCGCGAAATCAGTCCTTGCTTGTATTGTTCCGCTATCCGGTCCAGCTGGTCGAAATCGACCGGCGGCCGTCCTGCGGGGAGTACCGGCGGGACGGCCGCAGGCGCCGCGATCACAGGCGTAGTAACGGCCGACGCTGCGATAACAGGTTCAAGCGTTGCTGATGCAACAATTGCGGGTTCAGGCATTTCAGGTTCAGGAACTGCAGGCGCTGCGATGACAGGTTCCGGGACTACGGTTTCAGGAAGCGCAGGTGCGGGCAACAGCAGTATGGGCGCAGGCTGGCCGGCCGCGATCTTTTTTTCAATCGCGCTCTTGAGCAGAGTGAAACGGGAAAGTTGCCGGCTGCTGAACAATATCGTGTTGGCATCGCTGGCGGCGCGGATCAGGCTGGCGTCGACCGCCTCGCCATTGACCAGGAAAAAGCGGATATAGCCGTTGCTGAGGAGGTTGGGCAGCTGGATGCGGACCCCGCTCAGCTCGCTGAGCAAGATGTCCTTGCCGCCATTGCGGGCCTGCGTCAGGCGGGCCATGGCGCCCGCGCGCTTGATCTGGATCCGGTCACTGAGTAGCGTTACCTGGCCGTTAACGCCCCGTACTTGCATCTCTACCTGTATAACCGCTAGCCCCACGTCTGCTTACCCTGTATTTACTGTCTATTTGGCGTCATCTCAGCACATAACGCTGATACTTATAGTCAGTTAATGTAACACCGGCCGCAAAATGAATAAAGACGCCAGACCGAATTTACGGCGTGGCGTCTTTGTTTGTTTCTGTGTGGAAATTTCCTGGCGGCTTTTACTTGCTCCAGCCGTCTTTCAGGGTCACGGTCCGGTTGAATACCGGCTTGCCTGGCTGCGAATCGATGCGGTCGGCGATGAAATAGCCGTGCCGTTCGAACTGATAGCGCTCTTCCGGCTTGGCATCCTTCAGGCCAGGCTCGAGGTAGGCGGTGATCACTTCCTTGGCGTCCGGATTGAGGGCGGCCTTGAAGTCCTTGCCGCCGGCATCCGGATGCGGATCGGTGAACAGGCGGTCGTACAGCCGCACTTCGGCCTCCAGCGCATGGGCGACGCTGATCCAGTGGATGTTGCCCTTGACCTTGTAGTTGGCGCTGCCTTCGGTGCCGCTCTTGCTGTCAGGGAAATAGGTGCAATGTACTGCCGTGACCTTGCCATCGGCATCTTTGTCGAAGCCGGTGCACTCAACCACGAAGCCGTGGCGCAGGCGGACCCGGCTGCCCGGCTTGTCGGCGGTCGGCGGGAACAGGCGGAAATAGCCTTTTACTGGCGTTTCCATGAAATCTTCCTGCTCTATCCACAACGTCTTGCTGATAGGAAAATGACGCAGCGCGGTAGCATGTTCCGGATGCGCAGGCGGATAGACCGGCGCATTGCAGGCCACGGTTTCGCCTTCCGGGAAATTGTCGATGATCAGCTTCAGCGGCCGCAGCACTGCCGAGGCGCGCGGCGCTTTCGGGTCGAGGTCTTCGCGCAGCGCGCCTTCGAGCGAGCTCATGTCGATCCAGCCGTCCGATTTGGTGACGCCGGTGCGCTCGCAAAACAGTTGCAGCGATTCCGGCGTGAAGCCGCGCCGACGGATGCCTACCAGGGTTGGCATGCGCGGGTCGTCCCAGCCGTCGACGATGCCTTCGTCCACCAGCTGGCGCAGCTTGCGCTTGCTGGTGATCACATAGGTGACGTTGAGGCGCGAGAATTCGTACTGGTGCGGCACCGGCTTTTGCAGGAAACCGGCGCTGCTCAGGTGTTCCAGGATCCAGTCGTAGAACGGCCGGTGATCCTGGAATTCCAGGGTGCAGACCGAGTGCGAAATGTTTTCCAGCGCATCGGAAATCGGGTGCGTGTAGTCGTACATCGGATAGATGCACCACTTGTCGCCGGTACGGTGATGGTGGGCGTGGCGGATGCGGTAGATGGCCGGGTCGCGCAGGTTCATGTTGGGCGACGCCATGTCGATCTTGGCGCGCACGATGTGCTCGCCATCCTTGAACTCGCCCGCTTTCATGCGGCGGAACAAGTCCAGCGACTCGGCCGCAGAGCGGTTACGGAACGGCGAATCCTTGCCGACTTCGCCGAAATTGCCGCGGTTGGCGGCCATTTCCTCGGCGCTCTGGCTGTCGACATAGGCCAGGCCGGCAGTGATCAGGTACTCCGCCATTTCATACAGCTTGTCGAAATAGTTGCTGGCGAAGTACAGATGCTCGCCGCTGCCGTCTTTCCAGTCGAAGCCGAGCCAGCGCACGCTGTCGATGATGGTGTCGACGTATTCCTGCTCTTCTTTTTCCGGATTGGTGTCGTCGAAGCGCAGATGGCAACGGCCGGCGTAATCGCGCGCCAGGCCGAAGTTGACGCAGATCGACTTGGCGTGACCGATGTGCAGGTAGCCGTTAGGCTCCGGCGGAAAACGCGTGACCACTTGCGGCAACGGCTGACCCTGGCTGTCCTGGCGGCCGGCATAGGCGCCAGCCGTCAAATCGGTTTCGATGATGCCGCGCAAGAAATTGGACGAGGCTGGTGCAGGTGGGGTGTGGCCGTTGGTGTGGTCTGTGCTCATGGAAGATTTATTTATACGCTTTGCAGAATGAGGTGATGACTCATTTTACCGTAGCGTGGCGCTTTGCAGGCGTCACCTGCGGGATTTTGTTGCACTGCGATCAGGAGAGCGATAAAAGGACGGTGCCGGATGCTCTTTTGTTGCCAAAAACAACATTGGCGCCGGCGCCGGCCGCGCGCTCCTTACATCTGTTTGAAAAGATGGGCGAATACCCGGCTCACCGCCAGGCTTTCGCTGCGGCCGCGCAGTTTCAGCGACAGCTTGCCGCTTTCGTCGCGTATCGCCATCTGGATGCATAGGTGATTGACGATGGTCCCGCGGTGCACCTGCCAGAACTGGCGGCTGTCGATCTGCGGCAGCAATTCCTTGAGGCTGGTGCGGATCAGCGATTCGCTGTCGGCGGTGACCACATTGATGTATTTGTCGCTGGCCTCGAAATAGATCACATCATTGATCGGGATCATGCGGATCTGGTTGCCGACCGCGGCGCGTATCATGGTCAGCGGCTCGGCGCTGCTGCGCGCTTGCATATTGTGCAACTGGCCGATCAGGCGCTCCAGCGCGGCATCGCCGTCGCTGTTTTGCTGCAGGCGCTCCTGCAGGCGGACTATGGTCTTGCCCAGGCGCGCATCGCTGATCGGTTTCAGCACGTAATCGGCGGCGGCATGTTCGAAGGCGGAGATCGCATATTCATCGTAGGCGGTGACAAACACGATCAGTGGAAACGCTTCGTTCTCCGGCCATTCCTCCGCCAGTTCCTGGGCCGCTTCCAGGCCGCTCTTGCCGGGCATCTTGATGTCCAGGAACAGGATGTCGGGACGCTGCTTCAGGGTTTGCTCTACCACCGCCTGGCCGTTGTCGACGCTGGCGATGACCTGCAGTTCCGGCCACAGCCGCTGCAAGGCTTGCAGCAGGGCGGCTGCCAGGATCGGTTCGTCTTCGGCTATCAGGGCGCGCAGATTGGATGGTGTAGTCATGACAGGACAGGGAGTTGGAGTTGGGCGATGACGCCATGCGGCAGATTGGGTTTGACGCTCAGGCTGGCGCGAGAACCGTATAGCGCCTGCAGCCGTTCGTGGATATTGCTGAGGCCGATATGGCTGCCTTGGCTGGCGGGGGCTTGCTGCCCGATGTCGGCAAAACCGGCTGCCAGCCCGAGGCCGGTGTCGCTGACGTCAAGCAGCAGCAGCTGGCCCTGGCGGCTGGCGCTGACTTCGATGCGGCCGCCTTCGATCTTCGGTTCCAGGCCGTGCTTGATGGCGTTTTCCACCAAGGGCTGCAGCAGCATCGGCGCAATCACGGTATCGCGCAAGGCGGCCGGCAGTTGCAGATCGAAGCTGAGGCGGCTGCCCATGCGCAGCGACATCAGTTCCAGGTAGGCTTCCATCAGGCTGAATTCCTGCGCCAGCGTGGTGTGCTCGATGCGCGAGGAAGACAGCGAAGCGCGCAGGAACTGGATCAGCTGGTCCAGCATCTGCTGCGCCCGCGGCGCATCCAGCGCAATCAGGCTTTGCAAGGTGGCCAGCGTATTGAACAGCATGTGCGGTTCAATCTGCGCCTGCAGCATCTGCAGTTGCGCCTGCAAGGCTTGTTTCTCGACGGCCGTGGCGCGTGCTCTTTCGATGGCAGCCTGGTTACGCAGTTCAGCGAGCGTGCTGAGATTCCAGAAAAACAGGGTAGCGCCGACGCAGACCGAAACGGTCAGGATAATCAGGCCGAGGCCATTTATATTCATATACATAGAAGAGAAATTGTCTGCGGACAATCCGAGCAGCTTGCCGGCCAGGCGGATGCCGAGGTATTGGGCGATGCTTGCCGCCACCAGTATGTAAGCCAGGAAATGTACTTTGGGCGGCGTAGCGTTGCGCCAGACCAGGGAGCGGCCGGCTTCTATCAGCACCATCGCCGTCAGGCCGATGCACAGCGAAAACACCAGGTTGGGCAGGAACTGGTCGCTGATGCGCATCACGTAAGTCACGATCACGGCGCACATGACGTCGATGGCGAGGTTGAAATACAGGGTGCGCAGCAGACGCCGCGCCAGCGGTTCGGCGGTGAGCGGCAAGACTGTCTGTGGAGCTGGTTTCATGGTGGGGGTGTGGGTTTATGTTTTTCTAGTTCTCGTTCTATCATGCGCTGCTTCCACTGCGCGCCTGGGTCCTTGAGGAATACGGCAACGCCGTGAAACAGCAAACCGATGCCCCAGCCCAGGATCGGTCCCAGCGCCCAGGGGTGACCGGGATTATGCAAGAAATTCAGCAGCAACAGGCCACTGTTTACAATCAAATATGCCGCCAGGTGCAGGTAAAAGCCGATTTTCCGTTCGACCTGGCGGCGGGCGTCCTGCAAGCTTGGGTTGGCATCGTTCATGGCAGTTCTCGCTGGAGTGGGAATGAGGCTATTCTGGGCTCGCTCTTGATCGCCAAAAAGCGGAATGCGACGAAAGCGGGATTGCGTGGCGCGAGTCGCCGCCGGCAGTCGCCGATTGCCAAAATACTTAAATCCATTAAGAATGAGACTAATCACGACCGGCTGGCAGCAAAAAAGCATGCAAAACACGCCTGTCATTCTTGTTTATTAGATAGAAAGAGACGATTCATGTGGCCTTATCCTAAAATAGTCGCGCATCGTGGCGGCGGTACGCTGGCGCCGGAAAACACCATCGCAGCCATGCGCTGCGGCCTGGAGCATGGCTTCCATGCGGTCGAGTTCGACGTCATGCTGTCGCGTGACGGCGTGCCGATCCTGATGCACGATCCTGTGTTCGGCCGCACTGTGCGCGGCGTCGGCAAGGTTGCCGATTTCAATGCCGATCAGCTGACGGCGATGGATGCCGGCAGCTGGCTGGGACCGCAGTTTGCCGGCGAGCGCATCTGCACCTATCGCCAGGTGCTGGATTTTTGCCGCCAGAACGCCATCTGGATGAATGTGGAAATCAAGCCGGCCGAAGGCTTTGAAATAGAAACCGGGCGCATCGTGGCGCAGGTCACCGAGCAAGTCTTCGAAGCCGAGCTGGCGGTGCACGTGGCGGCCGACCAGGGCACCTGGCCGGATCCGGCCTTGCCCTTGTTCTCCTCATTTTCATTTGATGCGCTGCGCGCGGCCCAGGTCGCCGCGCCCGATATTCCGCGCGGTTTCCTGAGCGACGCCATCGAAGACGACTGGCGGCAGCGGCTGGAACAGCTGGATGCGGTGGCGCTGCACACCAACCACAAATACCTGTCGCCGATGCAGGTGCAGGCGGTCAAGCAGGCCGGCTATGGTCTGTTTTGCTATACCGTGAATAAGCCGGAGCGGGCGACGGAAATACTGGACTGGGGCGTGGACGGTTTTTGTACTGACCGTATCGATCTGATCGCCGCCGATTTTGCGTAGGGTGGGCACAAAGGCGTGCCCACCCTACAGGGCTACCTGGTTTTACGATTCGTTACATGGCTTACAAGTCCCTTGTCGGCGTATGGCGACGGCTAGCGTTGAAGGTCACATGAGCAAGCTGCTCATCAGCCCGACCAGCCTAACCGAAAGGATTACCATGAAAACCACAAGATCAATTTCCTTCCTGCTGACCGCGCTCGTGGCCACTTTGCTGGCAGCGCCGGTTTTTGCCCAGAGCACCGCCAGCGAAACACAGCGCGACGTCAACCAGCAGAACCGGATTGAAAGCGGCCTGCAGTCCGGCCAGCTGACCACCCGCGAAGCCGGCCAGCTGGAACATCAGGAAGCCAAGGTCGACCGTACCGAAGCCAATGCGCTCAAGAACGGCAATCTGAGCCCGGCGGAAAAAGCCCGCATCCAGGGGATGCAGAACAAGGTCAGCCAGGATATCAGCGCCGACAAGCATAACGGCGCGGTCGGTAATCCCAACTCGGTCTCCAGCCAGCGCATGCAGGCGGACGTACAGCGCAACGCCAACCAGGAACAGCGCATCGAGAACGGCATCAAGTCCGGCAGCCTGGACAAACGCCAGGTCGGCAGCCTGCAGCGCGGCGAGGCACATGTCGACCGCAGCGAAGCGCGGGTTGCCCGCAACGGTCATGTCAACGCAAATGAACAGGCCCGCGTTAATCGAGTGCAGAACCGAGTTTCAAGCCGTATTCATCGTGACAAGACGAATGGCTGATCATGTGTTATCTTTAGTGCAACACATTTGTGTACTTTTACCTCACTGAAAAGGATTTCCAAATGAAGATCAATAAATTGCTGGCTGCCTTAGTCGTCGCTGCTTTCGCTCTGCCAGTCATGGCGCAAACCGCTGCTCCAGCCCCGGCTCCTGCGCCTGCCGCACCGATGGCCGCTCCTGCTGCCGCTGCTCCGGATGCAGCTGCGCCAGCCAAGGCAGTGAAAAAGCACAAAAAGCATCACCACAAGAAAAGCCACGCTATCACAGCTACACCAGTCAACAAAGGCGCTTAATAGCGTGCAGCAAGGCTGATACAGGGCCGGATTCGGGCCGGATTTTACTGAATTCCTTACCTGATATCATTAAAAGCCCGTCGGGAGCGATCCCGGTGGGCTTTTTTCATGCGCCTCCTGCTGAATCGTGCGGCAGGTATCACGTATAATCGAAGGTTTGCAAAAGTACCTATTTAGCAACGCCGTATGGGCCGGACCCGGTTTTTTGCGTTGCGGTATGTCGATTGCCCTTATTCCGTTTCATTTTTTGCCCAAGAACATGAACTCAGCCGAAATCCGCGAAAAGTTTCTCAAATTCTTTGAATCCAAGGGGCACACCATCGTGCGCTCCTCCAGCCTGGTGCCCGGCAACGATCCGACCCTGCTGTTTACCAACTCCGGCATGGTGCAGTTCAAGGACGTGTTCCTGGGCACCGAAAAGCGCAACTACGTGCGTGCTACTTCGGTGCAGCGCTGCCTGCGCGCCGGCGGCAAGCACAACGACCTGGAAAATGTCGGCTATACCGCACGCCACCACACTTTTTTCGAAATGCTGGGCAACTGGTCGTTCGGCGACTACTTCAAGCATGACTCGCTGGTCTGGGCCTGGGAGCTGCTGACCAAGGTGTACGGCCTGCCGGCCGATAAACTGTGGGCCACGGTGTATGAAACCGACGACGAAGCCTACGATATCTGGCACAAGGTGATCGGCCTGCCGAAAGAACGCATCGTGCGCATCGGCGACAACAAGGGCGCGCCTTACGCATCGGACAATTTCTGGCAGATGGCCGATACCGGTCCGTGCGGCCCTTGCTCCGAGATTTTCTACGACCACGGTCCTGACGTCTGGGGCGGTCCTCCGGGCAGCCCGGAACAGGACGGCGACCGCTACATCGAAATCTGGAACAACGTGTTCATGCAGTTCGACCGCCAGATCGATCCGAAGACCGGCGTCGCCACCCTGACGCCGCTGCCTAAGCAATGCGTCGATACCGGCATGGGCCTGGAGCGCCTGGCCGCCGTGCTGCAACATGTGCACAGCAATTATGAAATCGACCTGTTCCAGCGCCTGATCAAGGCCGCTGCGCGCGAAACCCATATCAGCGACCTGGAAAACAATTCGCTGAAGGTTATCGCTGATCACATCCGCGCCTGTTCTTTCCTGGTGGTCGACGGCGTGATTCCGGGCAACGAAGACCGCGGCTACGTGCTGCGCCGCATCATCCGCCGCGCGCTGCGCCACGGCCACAAGCTGGGCCAGACCAAGCCGTTCTTCTACAAGCTGGTCAAGGACCTGGTGCTGGAAATGGGCGCAGCTTATCCCGAGCTGCCGGAAGCCGCCGAGCGCGTCGAGCAAGTCCTGAAACAGGAAGAAGAACGTTTCGGCGAAACGCTGGAACACGGCATGAAGATCCTGGAAACGGCACTGGCCAAGAATCCGAAGAAACTGGACGGCGAAACTGCCTTCACCCTGTACGACACCTTCGGCTTCCCGCTGGATCTGACTGCGGATATCTGCCGCGAACGCGAAGTCGAGCTGGACGAAGCCGGTTTTGCCACGGCGATGGAGCGGCAGAAATCGACCGCGCGCGCGGCAGGCAAGTTCAAGATGGCTGCGGCAGTCGAATACAGCGGCGACAAGACCCGTTTCGTCGGCTATGACGAGCTGGCGCACGAAGCCAAAGTGCTGGCCTTGTATGTGGATGGCAGCGCGGTACAGAAAATCGAAGCCGGCCAGGACGCCATCGTGGTGCTCGACACCACGCCGTTCTATGCGGAGTCGGGCGGCCAGGTAGGCGATTGCGGCGTGCTGGAAGCTGCCGGCGCGCTGTTTGAAGTAGCCGATACATTGAAAATCCAGGCAGAAGTCTTTGGCCACCATGGCAATCTGCGCAGCGGCGCGCTGGCAGTGGGCGATAAAGTCAACGCCAAGGTCGACACCGCGGTACGCAACCGCACCATCCGCAATCACTCGGCCACCCACCTGATGCACAAGGCATTGCGTGAAGTGCTGGGCGCGCATGTTGCGCAAAAGGGCTCGCTGGTCGATGCCGACAAGACGCGTTTCGACTTCAGTCACAACGCCCCGGTCAGCGCCGATGAGATCCGCCGTATCGAAGAAATCGTCAACCGCGAAATCCTCGCCAACGTCGCTACCGAAGCCAAGCTGATGTCGTTCGACGATGCTGTCGGCGCCGGCGCCATGGCCTTGTTTGGCGAGAAATACGGCGATGAAGTGCGGGTGTTGTCTATCGGTACTTCGCGCGAACTGTGCGGCGGCACGCACGTCAGCCGCACCGGCGATATCGGCTTGTTCAAGATCGTCGGCGAAGGCGGCGTTGCCGCCGGCATCCGCCGTATTGAAGCGGTGACCGGCGAAGCCGGCCTGGCGCTGGTGCAGAGTCTGAGCAACCGCGTTAACGAAGCTGCCGCGGCATTGAAAGCGCAACCGGAAGAACTGACTCAGCGCATCGCGCAGGTGCAGGATCACGTCAAGGCGCTGGAAAAAGAGCTGAGCAGCCTGAAGTCGAAGCTGGCGGCCAACCAAGGCGATGAGCTGGTGTTGCAGGCGGTTGACGTCAACGGCATCAAGGTGCTGGCAGCGACACTGGAAGGCGCCGATAGCGCCACCCTGCGCGAGACCATGGACAAGCTGAAAGACAAGCTGAAAACCGCGGCCATCGTGCTGGCGGCGGTCAAGGACGGCAAGGTCAGCCTGATCGCCGGCGTCACTGCCGACGCCACCGCCAAGGTCAAGGCCGGCGAGCTGGTCAACTTCGTTGCCCAGCAGGTCGGCGGCAAGGGCGGCGGCCGTCCCGACATGGCGCAAGCCGGCGGCACCGATCCGAGCGGCCTGGCCGCTGCCTTGCAAGGCGTCGCGGCCTGGGTCGGCGAACGGGCATAGGTCTGGTCTGAATCAGCGGCCCCGAAAGCGAGCCGGCAAAGCGGGAAGCATCAAATCGCAGTAGTATCGCGGATTGATTCTTCCCGCTTTTTTCATTCTGTCTGCAACCAATAAAACCATCATGAGCGAATTCAAGTTCTGTCCGGTGTGCGCCGCCTCGCTGATCCAGCGCGCCGATGAAGACGAAGGCGGCAAACTGCGCCTGGCATGCCCCGAGGGACACTGGACGCACTGGGATAATCCGCTGCCGGTGCTGGCCGCGATCGTCGAGATCGACGGCAAGATCCTGCTGGCGCGCAATGCCGCGTGGCAGGAAGGCATGTTTGCGCTGATCACCGGTTTCATGGAGCGCGATGAAACGCCGGAGCAGGGCGTTGCACGCGAACTCAAGGAAGAAACCAACCTCGACGCGCAGCAGATCAGCCTGGTCGGCGTCTACGAATTCATCCGCAAGAACGAATTGATCATCGCCTATCACGTCATGGCCTCCGGCACTATCCGGCTGTCGCCCGAGTTGCTGGAATACCGGCTGCTGGAACCGGCTCAGCTGCGTCCGTGGCGCGCCGGCACCGGCCATGCCGTGGCCGACTGGATGCGCGGCCAGGGCCTGGCGGTGGAATACGTCGAGCGGCCGTTGCTGCAGACGGCGCCAGCCGAGCCGGCCTTGAAGGCATGAAGCGGTCTGATGCGTAAAAAATAACGCTGCCACACGGCAATGACTGGGTAAAATCACGCTATCGAAATTTTATCCCGCTCCTGAGCCGCCATGCTGATCATCCCGGTAGACCGTAAGCCAGACTGGAGGCGTCCGCCGCTGGTCACGATCCTGCTGGTGCTGGTCAACCTGCTGATCTACTTCGGCATCCAATGGGGCGAACGCAGCCATATGGAGCCGGCTGCAGAGTATTACCTGGCCGAGTCGCGCCTGCCGGAATTCGAATTCCTGGCCTATGCCCGTTTCCTGGAAAACCAGAACAAGCCGGAGGCGGGTGCGGCCATGCGCAAGGGGCTGGAACGCTGGCGCCAGATACGGGCGCGCAGCGAACTGGCGGCGGCGCGCGACGGCAAAAAGACTTCCCTGGATGACTACCAGTCCCTGATTGAACGCTGGCATGTGCTCGATGCCGACGGCAAATTTGGCGCCTTGATGCAGCAGCCCAAGCCGCCGCTGCTGGGCACCATCGATGCCGACGACCTGGCGGAGTGGAAAGAGCAGCGCGAACATTATCTGACTATCCGCAGCCGCAGCTTCACCGAGCGCTATGCGCTGATTCCGGCGCAGGCCGGCGAACGGCCGGTCACCTTGCTGACCCATATGTTCCTGCATGGCAGCGTCGAGCATGTGCTGGGCAACATGGTGTTCCTGGCGATGGTCGGCTACGCGGTGGAAATCCTGCTGGGCGGCGGCTGGTACCTGCTGTTTTACCTGCTGGCCGGTTTGCTGTCGGCAGCGTTCTACCTGCTGTTCGAAGGCGACAGCACGGCCTTGTCGCTCGGCGCATCGGGCGCGATTTCCGGCGTCATGGGCATGTACACCGTGCTGTACGGCCTGCGCAAGATCCGCTTCTTTTACTGGTTTCTGTTTTACTTCGATTTCTTCAAGGCGCCGGCGCTGATCATGTTGCCGATCTGGGTCGGCAAGGAAGCCTTCGACCTGCTGTTCGGCCAGCCGTCGAACACCAATTACTACGCCCACATCGGCGGCTTGCTGGGCGGCGCCTTGCTGGCTTTGATTTACCGCTTGCTGGCGCGCGGCAAGCTGGCGCAGGCGCATGCCAGCTATGTCTCCAACGGCGACGACGACAAGCTGCTGCGCAGTCTGCAGCAGAGCGCTTATGCCGCCCTGGCGCGGCTCGATTTCGAGCGCGCCCGGCGCGATTTCGGCAGCCTGGTCAGCAAGACGCTGGCGCAGCAGAAGACGCCGCAGCCGGACTGGCTGCTGCAGCTGTTCAATTTATCGAAGGGCGCGCCGTCCGGGCCGGCCTTCCACAAAAGCGCGCAGATGCTGCTGAGCTTGCCGAAAGGCCGCTTCGACGAACAAAAAATTCATCAGGTCTATCTCGACTATGTCGCCAGCGCGGAGCCGCGGCCGCTGCTCAGCAATGAGCAGTCGCTGGCGGTCGCCCGCCGCTTCGCCATGAATGGCCAGCCGCAAACCGCCGCCGCCATCCTGCAGATCCTGCTGGTCACCGCGCGCCAGCACCAGCAGCTGCCGCAACTGATACAGTTTATCGCCCGCGGCTTCATGACGGCGGGCAGGCACGATCAGGCGCAGCACTATCAGCAGCTATTGCTGCAGCAGTTTCCCCTGAGCGAAGAGAGCCGCTGGGTTGCCAGTCCCGGCAACCGTTACTGAGAAGCTGTGCCTCAGGCCGGTTGCGAGCTCTGGGTCATGGCTTCGATCACCTTCTTGTATTGCTGCGCTTCAGTAGCGGCCGGGCTGTCCGGCCACTGCGCGATGACGTGATTGAACAGCGTCAAGGCGCGCGCATCCTGGCGCAGATGGTCGGACAGCAATTTGCCGGCCAGCACCAGCGCCGCCGGCACATCCTTGTGGCGCGGCGCGCGCTTGTGGAAGCCCGAGACGATTTCAAGCGAGATCTGATATTCGCGCACGCTGGCGGCAGCCGCGGCAATTTCCAGTACATGATCGGGATTCTCGATCTTGAATGCGGGATCGAGCCGGCGCGCCTGCTGCCAGGCTTCGCCGATACGGCCGGCTTTCCCCGCACGCGCCAGGGTGAACAGATGGCGCGGCGCATATTCGAGCTGCTTGGCCTTGTCGCCCTTTAACAGCAGCAGCTTGGCGTAGTGGGCCGATAGCTGCGGATTGAACTGGTCGTAGCGCAGTTCTTCCCAGATCATTTCCATCGCCAGGTCGATATTGCCGTCGCGAATCAGCGCGCCGACCTGCTGCGCCAGGATGTCGTCGTCGCTCAGGGGGCGATTGTTGCGGCTGCTGGCAAGCGCATTGATTTCAAAATCGCGGTCCGGCGAATAGCCGATTTCATGATGGTATTGGTACATCGTATAGCCCATCAGATTGAAGCCGACCAAGGTGAAGTAAGCGCTGGCGAAAATGGCCAGTGTAATTAGCACGGTCAACGGCAATTTTCCGACAAACAGCATGATGACAATCGGCGCGCATTGGCTTAGTATGAAACCGAAGACCCACAGCGCCAGATACGGCCAGCCGCAAGCCTTGATCATCTTGAAAACCCTGACCGGATTGATGGCGTCGGTAAAGCTGTGGGTATAGCCGAGCACCATGATGCTGGCCGGCAGCATCAGATTGGCGATAGCGGTTGCCAACAGTCCCAGCATGGGATGGATGGAGGCCAGGACGCCGACGAAGAAGCCTTGCACGATCATGATCAGCAGCAGCTTGTAGGGCGACATCTTGTGCACATCGTCGGCCTCGTCGAAATCGGCGCAGCGCAAATTGCCGAGTGAGGTTTGTTCCAGGATACGGAATGCCTGGCGCGTCAGGTCGATGGCAAAGCCGATGCCGACCAGGATCGCAATGGTCAGGATAAAAGGAGAGAAGCCGCCGTCCTCGTCATGACTGCCGAGCAGCCACAGGCCGGTGCCGATCAGGGCGTAGACCGCCGGGTGCCAGATCAGCTGGCCTTGCAGCGGATACAGAAAGAACTGGGGCAAGCGCTGCCAGAACGGTGTGATGTTGCTGAAAGGCTTTTCGCTATGGCTGTCCCGCATGATGAGTTCCCCGGAATTTGTCATCAGGCCGGGCTGTGGGCCCGGCGACTGTGCTTGTTATTGTGTTTGTTACAGTGCGATACTTATCAATTGAATATTAGCATGTAGATGCCTGGAAAGATTGTATTAAAGACATATTTACTATTCGCCATGCTGTTGTAAAAATGATTGATGGCATGTTGCGACGCGTCAAACGCGCCATCGTTTGGAGTAGAATCAGCGAATAGCAATAAATGTTAAAAATTTTTACATTACGAAGTGGTTATGGAATTTAATAAAGAACTCGACGCCCGCGGCTTGCATTGCCCACTGCCGATTTTGAAAACCAAGAAGGCGTTGGCGGACATGCTGAGTGGCGAAGTGCTGCGTGTGCTGGCTACCGATTCCGGTTCGGTGCGCGATTTCCAGGCATTCGCGAAACAGACCGGCAACGATCTGCTGGAGCAGAGTGAAGAAAACCGGGAGTTCATTTTCTTCATGAAGCGCAAGTAAGCGGCCGGATAGCTGAACCTGCGCTTGTCTTTCCCTGTGCCTATCGTTTGAATGAATGCCCTGCGTCCTGTAGGCCGCCCCCTGTCTGAGTTGTAGCTCGATTTTCTCCTCCTGTCTTGATTTTCCCTCTGCCGGTTCCGGTCTGAACGCCAATTTTCCAAGACGTACATTGCATGGAACGTGAGCGGTTTTACAAGATCTGTGTGCGATTAGGCGATTTGCTCTAAGATTTAATAGAACGATCGTGCTAAATTTCAGCGTCGGATCGAATTCTCTCTTATAATTCCCAATTGAGATTTACGTAAACGTTAACCTTACGTTCGCCGCGGCAATCCGCTCCAACCCGCGCCAATTCAGGTTCAGATTTTTTTATTTCAAATAAAAGGCATAACGATGAAAGTATTAGTACCAGTCAAGCGTGTCGTCGACTACAACGTCAAGGTGCGGGTCAAGTCGGACGGCAGCGGTGTAGATATTGCCAACGTCAAGATGTCGATGAATCCGTTTGACGAAATCGCGGTGGAAGAAGCCACGCGTCTGAAAGAAGGCGGCAAGGTCACTGAAGTGATCGCGGTTTCCTGCGGCGTCGCGCAATGCCAGGAAACCCTGCGCACCGCGATGGCGATCGGCGCCGACCGCGGCATCCTGGTCGATACTGCCGACACCGACCTGCAACCGCTGGCGGTGGCGAAGCTGCTGAAGGCCGTGGCCGACAAGGAGCAGCCGCAACTGATCATCCTCGGCAAGCAGGCGATCGACGACGATTGCAACCAGACCGGCCAGATGCTGGCCGCGCTGCTGGGCTGGCCGCAAGCCACTTTCGCCTCCAAGGTCGTGCTGGAAGACGGCAAGGTGACCGTGACGCGTGAAGTCGACGGCGGCCTGGAAACCATCGCCCTGACGCTGCCGGCGATCGTCACCACCGACCTGCGCCTGAACGAGCCGCGCTATGTGACGCTGCCGAACATCATGAAAGCCAAGAAGAAAACCCTGGACGTGTTCAAGCCGGCCGATCTCGGTGTCGACGTGGCGCCGCGCCTGAAGACGCTGAAAGTGGTGGAGCCTGCCAAGCGCAGCGCCGGCATCAAAGTGCCTGACGTTGCCACGCTGGTCGCCAAGCTGAAGAACGAAGCCAAGGTACTGTAAGCGCGGCAGACGCACTTACCGGCCATTCACCAAGAACCAGGCGCAGCGCCGCAAGAATGCAGGCGCGCGTCAACAAAATCAGGAGCCCCCATGACAGCCTTAGTCATCGCCGAACACGGTAATGCCTCGTTAAAAGGCAGCACTCTCAACACCGTTACCGCCGCCAGCCAATGCGGCGGCGAGGTCCATGTACTGGTCGCCGGCAGCAATTGCGGCGCGGCCGCGCAAGCCGCAGCCCAGCTGGCCGGCGTCAGCAAGGTATTGGTCGCCGATGCGGCTTATTTTGCCGATGGCCTGGCGGAAAACGTCGCCGCCCAGGTGCTGGCCCTGGCTGCGGCCTACAGCCACATCCTGGCGCCGGCTACCGCCTACGGCAAGAACATCTTGCCGCGTGTTGCCGCCAAGCTGGACGTCGGCCAGATTTCCGAAATCACCAAGGTCGACAGTCCTGACACTTTCGAGCGCCCGATCTATGCCGGCAATGCCATCGCCACCGTGCAATCGAGCGATGCAGTGAAAGTCATCACGGTCCGCACCACCGGTTTCGACGCTGCTGCAAGCGGCGGTTCCGCTGCCGTGGAAAACATCGCCGCCGCTGCCGACTTCGGCAAGTCGGCATTTGTATCGCGCGAGCTGGCGAAGTCGGACCGTCCTGAACTGACCGCTGCCAAGATCATCGTTTCCGGCGGCCGCGGCATGGGTTCGGCGGAGAATTTCAAGATCCTCGAGCCGCTGGCCGACAAGCTCAACGCAGCGATGGGCGCCTCGCGCGCCGCGGTCGACGCCGGCTTCGTGCCGAACGACTGGCAGGTCGGCCAGACCGGCAAGATCGTCGCCCCGCAGCTGTACATCGCCGTCGGCATTTCCGGCGCGATCCAGCATCTGGCCGGGATGAAGGATTCCAAGGTCATCGTCGCCATCAACAAGGATGAAGAAGCGCCGATTTTCCAGGTGGCTGATTACGGACTGGTGGGCGACCTGTTCAAGATTCTCCCGGAGCTGGACGAAGAACTCGCCAAGCGCGGCTACAACTAAAGGCAAACGACATGGCTGTTGAAAAGATCGGCGTAATCGGGGCGGGCCAGATGGGCAACGGCATTGCGCATGTGCTGGCGCTGGCCGGCTATGACGTGGTGCTGGATGACATCAACAAGGAAGCGCTGGCCAAAGCCGTGGGCCTGATCGAGAAGAACATGCAGCGCCAGGCGCACAAGGGCATCATCAAGGAAGAACAGATCAAGCCGGCTTTGGCACGTATCCGCACCACCCAGACACTTGATGATCTCAGGGACCGCGACCTGGTGATGGAAGCCGCGACGGAAGATGAAGTTGTCAAGAAAAAGATTTTCCAGGACCTATGTCAGCGCATTTCGCCCAAGGCGCTGATCGCGACCAACACTTCGAGCATTTCCGTGACGCGGCTGGCGGCCTCTACCGATCGTCCGGAGAATTTCATCGGCCTGCATTTCATGAATCCGGTGCCCGTGATGCAGCTGGTGGAAGTGATCCGCGGCATCGCCACCAACGACACCACCTTCCAAACCGCGCTGGAGATCGTCAAGCGCGTGGGCAAGACCGCGGCCTATGCCGAGGATTTCCCGGCCTTCATCGTCAACCGCATCCTGCTGCCGATGATCAACGAGGCGGTCTATACGCTTTATGAAGGCGTGGGCAATGTGGACGCGATCGATACCGCCATGCGGCTTGGCGCCAATCATCCCATGGGGCCGCTGCAATTGGCCGACTTTATCGGGCTGGATACCTGCCTCAGTGTGATGCAGGTGCTTTATGAAGGCTTGGCGGATTCCAAATATCGCCCCTGCCCGCTGCTGGTGAAGTATGTGGAGGCAGGATGGCTCGGCCGCAAGACCGGCCGCGGTTTCTACGATTACCGCGGCGAACATCCCGTCCCCACGCGCTAATCCATCAGTAGCCAGAGATTATGGGGCGTGGGCAGGAGGGCGCGCGGAGCGTACCCAGAGTAGGTGAGCACGGCCGACGAACCCACGACCCAAAAGATCGGCGCTAGGTTCCCGTGATGCGTTTGAAATACTGGATCGCCTCGGGCGACCCCCAGTCGGCAGGCCCCTCCGCCCGCGCCACAACCTTGCCGTCAGGGCCGATCAAAATGGTCGCGGGCAGGCCCGGCACCACAAAGCTCCGCAACATCATCCGGTCCGAATCCAGATAGACCGGCAGGGCGCCGGCATCGTGGCTCTTGAGGAATCCGGCGGCGTCCACCTTTGTCGTGTCCGTGTTAACCGCCACCACCTTCAGCCCCGGCGCGAAGCGCGACAGCCGGGCCAGGGACGGCAGCTCGCTGACGCAGGGCGCGCACCAGGTGGCCCAGAGATTGACGAGCACATAGCGGCCCTGGAATGCCTGGAGCGCATGGCGGTTGCCCTGGCCATCGATGAAATGCACATCCGGGGCGGTTTTTGGGGTCTTTTCCAGCACCAGAGCCGACAGCGAAGCCGGCGGCTCCAACCCCTGATGGACAGAAAGCAGCCCTTTCCCATATAGAACGCCCATTACCAGGGCGAGACCTGCGGCCAAGCAGATGATGATTTTCTTGGTCATGACACCCGGATGAGACAATGAGCACGAACAAAATGTGGGGCGGACGGTTTGACTCCGGCCCCGCCGCCATCATGAGGGAGATTACCCCCTCGATCGATTTCGACAAGCGCCTCGCGGCCGAAGATCTGGCGGGTTCGCGCGCCCATTGCCGCATGCTGGCCAATGAGGGGATCATTTCCAAGGACGACGGCCAGGCCATCCTGGATGGTCTGACCGCCATCGAGAAAGAGATCGCCGAAGGCAAATTCGTCTTCAAGCGCGAACTGGAGGACATTCATCTCAATATCGAGGCCCGGCTGGCCGAGCTGATCGGGCCGCCTGCCGGACGGCTGCACACGGCACGGTCGCGCAACGACCAAGTGGTCACCGATTTTAGGCTGTGGGTACGCGCGGCCTGCGAGCACGCCGATTCCGGTCTGCTTGCCTTGCAGCGCGCGCTGCTCGCACAGGCCGAGAAACATGTCGAGACCATCATGCCGGGCTTCACCCATATGCAGGTGGCCCAGCCGGTAACCTTCGGCCATCATCTGCTCGCCTATGTCGAGATGTTCGGCCGCGACCGTGGACGGTTCGAGGACACCAGGAAGCGGCTGAATGAATCGCCCTTGGGCGCCGCGGCGTTGGCCGGCACGTCTTTTCCCATCGATCGCGACGCGACCTCCCACAGCCTGGGATTTGCCCGCCCGATGCGCAATTCCATGGATGCAA
>NZ_DATMRB010000005.1:0-23395 GCF_035566555.1 Collimonas sp. | reverse complement strand
CTGCCGATCGGCATCATCTATTGCGACAGCAAGCGCATGCTGCGCGATCGCGTGCTGTCTTTGCGCCATGCCAACATCTACGAAGCCCATAGCTACCGCCACATGACTTCCGGCTTGATGATCAAGGCCATCGACGCCGATACCGCCGAAACCGAATCCAACTATGTGGTGATACAAACCCTGCAGGATGGCGCATCTACCGTGTACCAGGCAGGCCGCTATATCGACCGCGTTGTCAAGACCGCAGCCGGCTGGCGCTACGCCAAACGGCGCGTAGTGTACGACACGCTGCGCGTGGCGACTCTGCTGGCAACCCCGATCTGAGGCAGTCATGAGCGATTGGCACGATATCGGCATGGCCGATGATTTCAACGAGGGCGAAGCGCTGGCGGTAGTCGCCGGCGGCCAGCCGGTGGCGGTATTCCGGCTGGGCGAGGATCTGTTTGCGCTGCGCGACCTGTGCACGCACGGCAACGCCAGGCTGTCCGACGGCTACATCGAAGATGGCTGCATCGAATGCCCGCTGCACCAGGGCTTGTTCGACATCAGGAGCGGTGCGCCGCGCTGCCTGCCGGTAACCGAAGCGGTGCGCAGCTTTCCGGTGCGGGTGGTGGCAGGCCGGGTGGAAGTCGAGGTCGGCGCGACGGCGACGCTGCCGCACGAAGCGGCCATCCAGCATAGGGATGTGATGGTCGAGACGGTGCAACGGGTCGCGCCGGATGTGGCGATCGTCCGTCTGCGCAGCACCGGCGGCACGCCACTGGACTATATCGCCGGCCAATATGTCGACGTCCTGCTGGCCGCCGGCCAGCGCCGCAGCTACTCGATGGCGACGCCAGCCGGCGCCGATCTGCTGGAGCTGCACATACGGCACCTGCCCGGCGGCTTGTTCAGCGACCGTGTATTCGCCGGCCTGCAGGCCGGCGAGCAGCTGCAGATCGAAGGCCCGTGCGGCAGCTTCTTCCTGCGCGACGGCAACCAGCCGCTAATCCTGCTGGCCAGCGGCACCGGCTTTGCGCCGATCAAGGCCCTGGTGGAAGAAGCGATCCGCAGCGGCAGCACGCGCAGCATGTGCTTGTACTGGGGCGGCCGCAAGCAGGCCGATCTGTATATGGACGAGCTGTGCCGCAACTGGGCCGAAACCTTGCCCTGGTTCCGCTATATACCGGTATTGTCAGAAGCCGAGGGCGGCAGCAGCTGGCCAGGCCGCAGCGGCTTCGTCCACCTGGCGGTGATGCAGGATTATCCCGACCTGTCGCGGCACCAGGTATATGCCTGCGGCGCGCCCGTGGTGGTAGAAGCCGCGCGGCGTGATTTTTCTGCCGTTTGCGGCTTGCCGCCCGCGGATTTCTTTGCCGATGCCTTCCTGTCGAAAGCCGACAGCCGCCCGTGAAAACGTTACGGCTCTCCCACTCTCCAAGCTGAGCGGACCGGCAATCAGTAAGCCACCGTGAAACGCTGGCGCAGATGCTTAGGCTGCTCGATTTCATCCAGCATGGCGATGGCGTAGTCTTCCATCGAAATATGGCTCTTGCCTTGTCCATCCGCCATCAGCTGGTTCTGACCAAGACGGAATTTGCCGGTGCGCTCGCCAGGTGCGAACAGCGCCGGCGGCGACATGAAAGTCCATTCGATCTCAGTTTCGGCATGCAGGTCTTCCAGGAATTTCTTGCCCGGCACCGCTTCCACTTTGTACTGCTCCGGAAAATCCGGGCTGTCCAGCAAAGCGACGCCCGGCGCCGTTTCCAGACTGGCCGCGCCGCCCACCACCAGCAGGCGCCTGACGCCGGCGCGCTTCACCCCTTGCAGCAGAGTCGCCGCGTCCAGCGTGCTGAACTTGGCCGAGCTGACCACCGCATCCTGACCGCGGATCAGTTCCGCCAGTTGCGCAGGCTGGGTGGCGTCGCCCGCACGCAGCGTGACGCCGGCAGGCGCTTTGCTTTGATCGGCAGTGCGGGCGATGCCGGTCACCGCGTGACCACGGCGCAGCGCCTCGGCGGCGATGCGGGAGCCGGCATTGCCGGTAACGCCGATAATGGCAATTTTCATGGTGATTTCCTTTATTTAAGTACGGACGCGGAGCGCGGCCTAGGCAGTTATTTAAAGTAACTAGTATAATTATTTGAAACTGATGCGCAAGAAGGCACTTTGATGAACGATAGGAACATTCAGGTAACCACCCTCGCGCCCGCCGCGGTACGCGGCCGCGGCCGGCCGAGCGCGCAGGAAGACCTGCCTTGCCCGGTCCGCGACGTGCTGGACCGTATCGGCGATGCCTGGAGTGTGCTGGTGCTCACTACGCTGGAGCCGGGCCCGCAACGCTTCAACCAGCTGCGGCGCCAGGTGGAAGGGATTTCACAGCGGATGTTGACGGTGACTTTGCGCCATCTGGAACGCGATGGCCTGGTGTTGCGCACGGTGATTCCGAGCACGCCGCCGCAGGTGGAATATGCACTGACCGACATGGGCCGCTCGCTGTGCATTCCGCTCAAGGTGCTGGCGGATTGGGCCGGCTGCCATCAGCCGGTGATCCGCGGCGCGCGCCGGCAATACGATAACGCCGGCGCCGCCAGTTCAGCTAACGGCTGAGCGCGGCCGCAGCCATGCGGCGGCTGGAAGACCAGCCGTCCAAGTCCACTTTTTCACGAATCGCCGCGCAAGCCTGCAAGATCTGCCTGATTTCCACTGCGGTCAGGCCGGAGTTGAGCGTCAATCTCACCAGCGAACGGTTTTTAGGCGTCGCCGGCGCGCAAAACACGGCGCCGAAAATTCCCTCCGCATCGAGCGCCTTGCGCAAGACCTGCGTCTTCGGCTCGCTGCCGGCCTCCAGCGCAATGATTTGCTCGCTGCCGTCGCTGACGTTATAGCCCAATGCACTCAAGCCATCGCGCACCAGGCGTGCATTGCGATGCAAGGCCAGCCGCCTGTCATCCGCGCCGCGGATGAAATCCAGCGCGGCGTCGAACCAGGCCAGTTCATGTCCGAGCATGCAGGAGCTGAAAATCGCCGGCCGCGAAGTGGACAGGAAATAACCCTTGAACTTGCTGGAACAGGTAATGAATCCGGCCCGCCCGCCAAACGCCTTGGCCAGCGACGCCGTACGGAAATGGACGCGCTCGGACAAGCCCAGCTGCATGACCAGGCCAGCTCCTTCAGGCCCATGCGTGCCAAGCGAATGCGACTCGTCCACCACCAGGATGCTGCCGCTGTCTTCGGCAACGGCCAGTACTTCGGTCAAGGGGCAGACGCTGCCTGAGGTGCTGTAGACAGAATCGACCACGATCACGCCGGCGCCGTGCTTGAGCACCTGCCGCCGCAGATGTTCGACGTCGTTATGCAAGAACGGCAGCGGGCGCGCCTGCGCCGCCTGCACGCCCTCCCACAGCGAAGCGTGCGCCTGCATGTCGAGGTAGACCGGTACGCCGGGCGCGGCAATGGTTTGCAGCAGGCCGACATTGGCGCTCCAGCCGGACTGCGTGATCATGCCGTCCTCCGCGCCCATGAACTGCGCCAGCTTCTTTTCCAGGCGCGGCTGGGCGCTGCCCTCCCGTATGAAAACGGTCGACATCAGCAGATCCGCTTCGCCGCGCATGAGGCAGGCTACCTGGGCCTTGATCAGCTGCGCTTCCGCGGCGATGCATAAATAATCATTGCTAGACAAATAGATAGCGTTTGGCCCGGGCGGGCTCCAGTGCAATATGTGTTCGCCGCCCCACAATTTTTCGACGCGATCTATGTAATACTCATCCAGCCTGGCCGATACAAATTCTGGCAGGCGCTGCTCTGCGGTCAAAACCGTAGGTTCGTGGTAGCTTTCTGTTAATGGCATGATTTTCTCCCTATACTTCAGTATGAAAAACCAAACAGAGCCGCCATGTCCCTGTCTGGAACGTGGAATCAGGTGATGCAATTGGACTTAGAAATCCGGCAATTTACCGCTGCCTGTAACGGCTTGTAACGGCGCCATACCAAATCCAGTCAGCCACATATCTGATACAACATGATTGAAAACATTAGCAGCTGGAAAAGCAAGCGCTGGCGCGCCTGGGAGCGTGCTGCAGGCCGCTGGTGGCTGAGCATCAATACCCAATTCAATGACATGGCCAATCGCGTGGCGGTACTGGCCTGGGTTGCCGTGATCGGCATGCCGCTGTATTACGTGATCTGGGCCTACTGGTTTCCGCAGCCGTATGAAAACCTGGCCTTGCGCATGTTTTGCGTCGCACTCTGTGCGCCTATCATTTTCATTCGCCATCTGCGCCAGAGAAAATGGCTGGCGGTGTATTTTTTTGTGTGCATGACTTACGGGCTGCCGTTCTTTTTCACCTTCATGTTTCTCATGAACGACGGTTCGGCGGTGTGGGGCCAGTCGCTGCTGATCGGACTGGTCCTGCTGTTCCACTTCGATACCACCCTGGCTTTCCTCAGCTATTTTGTCGGCAGCCTGCTGGCCTATGCCGCTTATGCAACGCTACACGGCAGCATCATGCCGCTCAGCGTGCAGATACTGGAGCAATTGCCGATCCAGCTCTTCGCCATCTTCACGGTGTCGCTGGCCAAGGTCGGCAGAAAGGTGCTGGCCCAGGAAAAGCTGGCGGGCATGGCCACCGCATTAGCGACAGTCTCGCACGAATTGCGTACCCCTTTGCGCAGCATCAACGCCAATGCTCGCGGCCTGAGCAGGCTGCTGCAGGAAAACGCCGTGCCGCTGGCAGGCAACGGGGTACCGATAGAAAAGGCGCTGGCGCGCATCGAATTTGAAGTGCGGCACATGAACAACGTGATCGATCTGTTCCTGCTGAGCGCATCCACCGGCAAGGAGAATCTGATTCCGAAAGACATCGTGTCGATGGCGGCGGCAGTCGACCTGATGATGCAGCGCTACCCGTTCGTCAATCAGGAACAGCGCGACCTGGTCGCCATCACGGTGCGCTCCGATTTCCGCCTGCTGGGCCAAAGCGAGCTGTGCTCGATGGTCCTGATCAACCTGCTGCGCAATGCGCTGACCTCGATCCAGCGCGTCGGCAAGGGCCGCATACGGATCGTGCTGGACGGCGCCCGCTCCAAGCCCAGGCTGCTGTTCATCGATACCGGCAGCGGCATCGAAGCGGGCCGCATGGCGCAGATCTTTGAACGCTTTTACGCCTATCCCGAACACAACGGCACCGGCATCGGACTGGCTTTTTGCCGCGACGTTCTGAGCGCCTGGGGCGCCCGCATACGTGTGATATCGCGGCCGCTGGCCTACACCATATTTGTACTGGAGTTTCCGCCGGTAGTGCAACAAAAAGCAGCAGATGTGCGCTCTCTGTTAAATTAGCAGCTTATTTGCAGTCTTTATTAGCCGTCTTATCCAATCAAGCGCATAGGTCGTCTTTGCGCCTGCAACGCGCCGCCATGAATATTTCATTACCTGTTTATCAACATCCGACGCTGACGATCCTGATCGACGACAGCCAGAGCTTCCTCGACAGCCTGGCTTTCCAGTTGCCGCCGCAAATGGCGCGCAAGGTCTTTCACGACACCCAGGCCGCTCTCGAATGGCTGCGCGACGCCTATCGCCATTCGCCCAGCAAAAGCCAGTCGATCCGCGTCAACTACGATGAGCAGACCTATTCCTTCGACCGCCGCACGGTCGCGGTCGATATCGACCAGATCTACCGGCAATCGATGAACCGGCGCCGCTTCATGCTGCCGTCGGTGCTGGTGATCGATTATGCAATGCCGCAAATGAACGGGCTGGCGTTTTGCCAGGCGGTACAGGACCTGCCCTGCAAGAAGATCCTGTTTACCGGCCAGGCCGATGAAAAGATCGCCATCGAGGCCTTCAACCGCGGCCTGATCGACCGTTTCATCAAGAAAAGCGACCATGACGCCCTGGATCACCTGGAAATGGAAATCCGCACCCTGCAGAAGGAATTTTTCCACGCCCAGTCGCTGACGCTGAAGGATCTGCTGTCGCGCCATTCCTACACCTTCCTCTCGGACCCGGCGCTGGAAGCGCTGGTGGAACAGCTTTGCAAGCGGCACGGCTTTGTCGAGTATTATCTGTTTCCCAACCCGACCGGCATCCTGTTCTTCGATATCCAGGGCAAGGCAACGCTGATGGTGGTGGAAACCGAAGCCAGCCTGATGTCGCAGCTGGAAGTGGCGCAAGACTACGGCGCGCCGCTGGAATTGCTGACCGGCCTGCGGGAAATGCGGCTGGTGCCCTTCTTTTCCGATACCGGCGGCATGTACACCGACGCGTTGCGCCATGATTGGATATCATATTGCTTGCCGGCACAGATTTGTTTTGGCGCGCAAGACTATTATTGGGCCTTGTTCGATTTCCCGGCGCATTACCTCCGCGACTCTTTTTATTCGTTTGCGGAATTTTTGCGCGATCAATCCGCTGACGTAAAATCATAACCAAAGAAAAATCATGCTGCGAAGCGAAGCCGCTCCTCGATTATCCGCCCCTGATCTGCTGCAGATCGCGCAAGCTCCCGACTGGGATCAATTACGCGCGCGCAGCCAGCGCATGCTGGCACAGCTAGGCATCTGCGATTTCATGCTGAAGATGGATGTCGCCGGCGCCAACGGCGCGGCCCAGGTGCAAATGTTCGGCTCCCTGCCTAGCGCCACGCTACAGCTGTTCGTCCAGCCCGCGGACGACAAGACCGATCCGGTGCAGCAGCATCTGGCGCGTTCCTGTCTGCCGCTCAGCTGGCAGGTCGAGCAGCTGTGCCTGCTGCACGGCGGCCAGATCTATCCGCTCCTGAAAACCATGGGCATCGCGCAGGGCATGAGCCTGGCCTTGCATACCAAGCAGTCGGTCAACCGCCTTGACTTTTACAGCAATGCAGCACCGCCGGCGACGCTGCCGGCCAGCGTCCAGGCCGACGCCCTGCTGCTCGGCCTGTATCTGCAGGAAGCTGCCGAATCGCTATGGCGCAAAGCCACGCCGAACCAGGAATCGCTGCTGTCGGCGCGCGAGCTGGAGTGCCTGCGCTGGAGCGCCGACGGCAAGACCAGCAGCGAGATCGGCCTGATCCTCGGCATTTCCCAGCGCACCGTGTATTTTCACATGAAGAACGTGGCGATGAAGCTGGGCGTCTACAGCACCCGCCACGCGATCAGCCGGGCGGTCATGATGGGCATCATCAAACCCAACAATTAAGCCGATTCATTTAATTCATTCAATTTTTCAACAAGCAAGCGCGTAACGGCATTCCGCATTGATGGCTGCGCGCCATCGACTGTTTCCTGCTGCAGCCAGCTGCACAATTTTCAACGGAACTGTCCATGGATCGTCGTATCTACCTGCTGGCGCTGGTGGCTTTCATTGCCGGCCTCGATGAAAACCTGGTCGGCGGCATCCTGCCCCAGCTGGCGCATGACCTGGGAGTATCGCTCAGCATCGCCGGCCAGCTGACCAGCATCTTTTCCCTCTCCTTTGCGCTGTGCGCGGCGCTGCTGCTGTCGCTGACGGCGCGCTGCGAACGGCGCACCCTGCTGCAGGCGGCGCTGGCGATTTTCGCGCTCAGCAACCTGGCTGCCGCGCTGGCGCCCAACTATGCCAGCCTGTTTGTCCTGCGCATCGCCTCAGCCGCCAGCTGCTCGCTGATCGTGGTCCTGTGCATCACCTTCGCCTCGGCGCTGGTGACGCCCAGCTACCGCGGCCGCGCCATCGGCGTCATTTTCATGGGCATCAGCGCTTCGCTGGTGCTCGGCATCCCGTTCGGCATCCTGCTCAGCGAGCGGCTCGGCTGGCGCCTGCCGTTTGCCGCCATGGCGCTGCTGGCTGCCGCGCTGATCTTCTGGCTGCAAGCCAGCCTGCCGCGGATGGCCGCGCCGCAGCCGCTGCCCTTACGGCGCTATTGGCAGCAGCTGGCGATTCCCAGCCTGGCCTTGGCGCAGCTGGTGTCGATCCTGATGATCGCCGGCCATTTCACTTTATTCGCCTACCTGGCGCCCTACCTCGGCGCCACGCTCGGCCTGCGCGGCAGCAGCCTGAGCCTGATGTACGCGCTGTTCGGCGTCTCGGCGGTGAGCGGCGGCTATCTCGGCGGCTGGCTGTCCGACCGCCTCGGCCCGCGCCGCACCATTTGGCTGGTGCCGGCGGTATTCACCCTGGTGCTGGCCAGCCTGCCGCTGTTTGCCGGCTCGCTCTGGCTGTTCCTGCCGGCGATGATGTTATGGAGCAGCCTGAGCTGGAGCATTTCACCGACCGTGCAAAGCTACCTGATCAGCGCTGCGCCCGCTGCCAGCACAGTGAATATCGGCATCAATACTTCCGCCATGCATCTAGGCGTGGCGCTGGGCGCGGCTTGCGGCGGACTGGTGATCGCCTGGCAATCGCTGGCCTGGACGCCGCCGGTGGGCGCTGCCATGTCAGGCCTGGCGTTGTCATGCGCCCTGGCGTCGCTGTATCTGAGCCGTGGCCGCCATGCAAATCCAGCGGCGATACCGGCAGAATTCACACAGCAGGTGGAATGAAGAAGCGGCGTTTTCCGGTCTTGGCCTGTTCCTGTTACTGCTCGAAGAAATGCTTGTCGGCGAGAACGCTGAGATTGCCGCCCAACTGCGCGTTGCGGAATGGCGCCTGCGTCATCAGCGCTTGCGACGGCGCCGTCAGTTCGGGAGCGGCCTCACGATAAAACACGATCCAGCCGAGGACCCCGCCTTTCGGTATTTCCTGCGCGGCGCCGGTTTTCTGCACGAACCAGGCGGGATCGGCGATACCGTCCAACACTAGTTGCGCCAGCTTCTGCAGCCGGCCGTGGCGACGCTGGTACCAGTTGTCATGGTTCATCCGCGACAGTTCCGCCATCATCACCAGCGGCGCCAGCGCATAGTTGTGATAGGCCAGCGCCCGGCCTGCGCGATTCATCTCAAGCGGCAGACTGCCATCGTCGCCGATATCGTTCAGGGCGCTGTCATAAATTTTGCTGGCGGCGTCGATATAGCGCTGCTCGCCGGTGGCGACGCCGGTTGCCATCACCGCCAGGCCGACCCAGTAATAGTGATTGTTGCGGGCGCGCTTGCTATCGCTGACGAATGCCAGCGCCGCATCTGCCAGCTGCGGCAGCCATGCTTCGATGTGCGCGCGTTGCGCCGGCTCCGCCTGCGGCCGTAATTTGATATAGGCCAGCGCTATCCCGGCCAGCGTCCATTTACGTTCATACTGCGCCTGGCTGCTGCTGACCTTGCCGAGCATGGCGCCATCCACTGCCCAGCGGTCCAGCCAGTGCAAGGCGCACTGGGCCGCCTCGGTGTCGCCGCTGGCAATGTAACGGTCGGCATTAGCGCTGACTGTCGCCAGGTAATCGCTGAACGGTTTGACGGCCGCTTCGTTCTTGGCTTTCAGGACCGGATCGACGATCGAATAATGGGCATCCGAGTAATAACCGTTCGCCTCGATATCGCGCAATCCAGCCGGCGCCTCGGGGCAGGCGGCGAATGCGCTGCCGCAGCACAGGCAGAGCGGCAGGATGAAACGGAGTAGATGGGGCGGCATGCGGCTCCTCAAAACGTGATCGGCATCAGATGAATCGGCAATGAACCGCCTCACTGCCAGCTCATGCAAGAATTAAAACATAGGCTTGCCGGGCAAGCTGCCGCTGAATCCTTTTGTTGCAATTTCATGGCGCCATGCCGCTGCAGGACGACAGGATCGCCACCAGATCCTCTTGATAGCGCGGCTCGCTGCGCAATTGCTCAGGGCTGACGCCGCGCTCGGCGGCATGCGCGGCGATGCATGCATCCTGGCCGGCATCCGCGTCGGAAAACATTAGACCGGCGACGACGGCAAGCAACAGGGCTATCAAGATTGCGACCAGGAGCAAACGGCCCGTGGCTTTCTGCGGATGCTGTGAAACGGCGGGCATGATGGCTCCTTGCGCAAAAGAAGTTAGCTAAACAACTAAATCGTCAAAAATAATGCGCCTGGGTGGCGCATCTTGCTTACTGCGGTATCAGCCTATGCTCTCGCGGACGCCGCGCAGGGCCGCGATGGAGTCGTCGAAACGGTCGCTGCCGACTTGCGCCCGCAGACGCTGCGCCACCTCGGCGCTGACAGCGTTGATCGGTTTGTCCAGCGCCTGCCCGGCAGCGGTCGGGAAAATATTCCATTCGCGCCCGTCTTCCGCCGAGGGCCGGCGCTCGATCAACTGCTTGGCCAGCAAGGCATCCAGCAAGCGGGTCGCGGTCGGCCGCGCGATGCCGAAAACCGCGGCCACTTCGCTGCTCAGCAAGCCGGGCCGCCGCAGCACGGTGCGCAGGACAAAACCTTGCGGCGCGGTCAGGTCGAAAGGCTGGTAGGCAGCATTCCACTCGCGCTCGACAATGCGCGCCAGTGCGGTCGTGTTGAAATAGAGGCAGTGATCAAACATGGGCATAGTTTAGGCAAATATAGTTAGCTAGGCAATCATTTTATCTCTATGCCGCGTTGTTTTTGTCTTTTTTACGCACTAAGTGCTTGCTGTTTTGGCATTTCGCCACTAAATTGATAACAACGAACATTCGGTACAAATCACCATGCCAACCGCTGCCCTGACCCGCGACGAAGTCATTGAACGCATCCTGGCTGCCTTTCGCCGTTTCGGCTACGAGGGCAGCAGCCTGTCGCGCCTGTCGGACGCCACCGGCCTGGGCCGCTCCAGCCTCTACCATTATTTTCCGAACGGCAAGGAAGACATGGCCAGCGCGGCAATGGCCGCGGTAGGCGGCTGGTTCACGCAGTACGTGCTGCCGACGCTGACCAGCAAGGAAACGCCCGAGCAGCGCGCGCAGGCATTCGCCGGCAAGTTGTCAGAGTTTTACTCTAACGGCATGGCGCCTTGCCTGACCGATGTGTTCACCATCGGCGAAGCCGGCTCCCTGTTCCAGCAGCACCTCGGCAGCCGCATGCGCAGCCTGATGGCGTTGCTGGCGGCGGTAGCGGAGGATGCCGGCATCGACAAGGTGGAAGCCGCCGTGCGCGCCGAGAATGCCGTGGTCGCGATCCAGGGTTCGCTGGTGGTGTCGCGCGCGCTCGGCAGCAACGGACCGTTCATGCGCATGGTCGAAAACTTCCCCAATCTGTTGCTCGGCGCGCCGGCTGCCTAAGCTTGCCGCCAGGTGTCCGCTCCAATCAAATAAACAACAAGCCTCTGATTTCTTTCGCTTGATTCCAGCGATTTTTACTTGACAGGGTGGTTTTGACTTTGTATTGTACCGATTGTTCGGTACAGAACTGTCCGACCGTAGTTGACGGCGCCCCAGCCGCAGCTTGTTCTCGTCGTATTCAATTTCAGGAGTCTCGCCATGCCAGTCGCCCATCCCGCTCATCCTGCCCAGCCTATCCGTCTTTACCGCTCGCCCTTGTCCGGCCACGCTCACCGGGTCGAACTGTTTTTGTCGCTGCTGGATTTACCGTTTGAAATGATCGATGTCGATCTGCGCGCCGGCGAGCAAAAAAAGCCTGAATTCCTGACAAAGAACCCGTTCGGCCAGGTCCCGGTGATTGAAGACGGCGCGGTCACGCTGGCCGATTCGAACGCCATCCTGGTCTATCTGGCAAGCAAATATGGCGACGCCGCCTGGCTGCCGCGCGACCCGCTCGGCGCCGCCGGCGTGCAACGTTTCCTGTCGCTGGCGGCCGGCGAGATTTTCCGCGGCCCTGCCAGCGCCCGCATGGCGGCCTTGTTTGGCGTGCCGCTGGACCGCGAGGCGGCGCGCGCTACCGCCTTGCAGCTGTTTGCCGTCCTGGAACCGCACCTGGCCGGCCAGGACTACCTGAGCGGCGGCCATCCCACCATCGCCGATGTGGCAGCCTACAGTTATATCGCGCACGCGCCGGAAGGCGGCATCGCGCTCGACGCTTATCCGCAGATGCGCAGCTGGCTGCGCCGCATTGAAGCGCTGCCGGGCTTTGTCGCGATGCGCGCCAACCAGCCGCTGGCAGCCTGAGCGGGCACTAGCTGCCAGGCGCGGCATCGCGTGCAATCACTGAAGAGGAAAGCAACCATGAACAATCCGGAAGCAGCCGGCGCCAGCGCCGGCAAATCGGTTTTCCACCGCGGCGAACTGGCCTTGCAGCAGCGCGCCGGCGTACTGGAAAAAATGGCGGCGCGAAGCCAGGTGATCCGCAGCGCGATGCCGGACCAGCATCGTGAATTCTTCAGCCAGCTGCCATTCCTGATCGTCGGCAGCGTCGACCGTCAGCAACAGCCATGGGCCTCGATCGTGACCGGCGATGCCGGCTTCGTCAGTTCGCCGGACGCCGAACATCTGCAGATCCATGCCCGCGCGCTGGCGGCCGATCCGCTGCAGCAAAACCTCGCCGGCAACGCCGCCATCGGCTTGCTCGGCATCGAACCGCACACGCGCCGCCGCAACCGCATGAACGGCAGGATAGAAACACTGGATGCCGACGGCTGGACCATGAAAGTCGAGCAGAGCTTCGGCAACTGCCCCAAATACATCCAGGCGCGCCGTCCAGACAAGGCCGACTGCGCCGGAAGCGTAGCACCGCGAGTGCACCGCGCCAGCGAACTGGATGGCGCCATGCAGCAGCTGATCCGCGCCGCCGATACTTTCTTCATCGCCACCGCATTCCTGCCGGATCCCGCCGCGGATGGCGGCGCCGGGGAGGGCGGCTACGGCGCAGATGTTTCGCATCGCGGCGGCAAGCCAGGCTTTGTCCGCATCGACGATGCAAACACGCTGACGGTGCCGGATTTCGTCGGCAATTTTTACTTCAACACCATCGGCAACCTGGTGCTGCATCCGCGCGCCGGCTTGCTGTTCATCGATTTCGCCAGCGGCGACCTGATCTACCTGGCGGTAAGCGCGGAGCTGATCTGGGACGGCCCCGAAGTAGCAAGATTCGCGGGCGCCGAGCGCCTGCTGCGCTTCCATGTAGAGCAGGCGATACGGGTCGAGGCATCGCTGCCGCTGCGCTGGAGCGAGGCGGAATTCTCACCGGCGCTGGCGCCAATGGGTTCCTGGCCGGCATAAAAAAAACCGGCTGCCTTCTTCAAGGCAGCCGGTGCGCTATCGTCTATCAGCAATTGCTGCAATTTACTCCTGCGGCACTGGCGTCAGCGCGCCAGTCAGATCGCCCATCGGCTTGCCGCCGTTGGCCACCAGCGCCTTGTCGCGCGCCGTGATGCCAGGCAGTACCGGCAGTGAATAACGGTTGGTGATGAAACGCAGGATCGAGGCAGTGTCGTACTGAGTGTGATCGACAAAGCCCTTCTTCGCATACGGCGACACCAACAGTGTCGGCAAGCGCGTGCCCGGACCCCAGCGGTCGCCCTTGGGCGGCGCGACGTGATCCCAGAAGCCGCCGTTTTCATCGTAAGTCACGACGATCAGCATGTTCTTCCATTGCGGGCTGGCTTGCAGCTTGGCGATCACATCGGCGATGTGGGCGTCGCCGTCGCTGACGTTGGCGTAGCCGGCGTGCTGGTTGAGATTACCCTGCGGCTTGTAGAACACCACTGCCGGCAGTTTGCCCGCTGCCGCATCCTGCAGGAAGGAAGCATCGAAATCCTTCAGGTGGCTGGCGCGTTCGGCCGCACCGGTGGCCGTGGCCGGGTCGAAACGACTGTAGTAGTTGAACGGCTGGTGATGCGGCTGGAACTGCACCTTGCCGCCATAGATCACGCTGCGGCTGGCATTCGGCGCATCGGCGATGGCGGCATTCCAGGCGCCTGCGTACCAGGCCCAGTTGATGCCCTTGGCGCTGAGCTGATCGCCGATCGTGGTCTGCGATTGCGTCGGCAAAGTGGTGGCCTTGCTTGGATCGGCATAGGCGGCGACGGCGGCAGCGTTGTTGCCGCTAGGCTGGTACGGCGGCTGCATGGTGTTGACTGCGTAGAACATGCCGGAGGCGTCCTTCGGCGTGATCGTGCTGTCTTTCAGATAGACCGGCGCGCCATTCAATACCGAGGTCGGATTGCCGGTGCCCGGCGTCAGGCCGATCAGGTTGCCGCTGGCATCAAGATTGACCGCCGAAATGCTGTTCTTGGCCGGCGAAGTGGCGGCGTCCGCATTCGGATAGGTCGGTGCGCAGGCGCAGATCAGGTACTGGTGGGTCAAGAATGATCCGCCGAAAGTACCCATGAAGAAGTTGTCGGCCAGCGTGTACTGCTTGGCGATGTTCCACAACTTCATCTTGCTGCCGTCGTAGTAGCCCATGCTGAGGCCGCCGGCGTCGGAATAGGCGGTGAACTTGTCGTTCTTGCCGCCGTTGATCTGCATCTGGTTGTTGTAGAAACGATGCACCAGGTCGCGTGTGATCACCGCCGAAGACATGAAGATCGGGCTCTTGCTGTCATCGATCTGGAATGGCTTGTTCGGCAGGTTTGCCGACTGCGCCTGGGTGATCACCGTGCTCTGGCCGGCCAGGGTCATGCCGCCCCAGGTCGGCGGCAGGACGGGCAGGGTGCTGCCGTCGAAGTCTTTTTGCGGCACATAGGCCGAGGTCGAGGTCGGATTGACGCCCGGGATGCCGTTGGCGCCAGGATACAGGCCGTACAGATTGTCGAAGCCGCGGTTTTCGGCAAAGATCACCACCACGTTCTGGATGTTGTTCATGGCCAGCGCGCCCCCCAGCGCCTGGCCCAGGTCAACGTTGCCGCCTTGCGCCACGACAGCCGCGATAGCAGCGTTGATCGCGGCGGCTTCTGCTTTCAGCGCTGCCAGGTCCTTGCCGCCGAGCTTGTTGATGTCGGCCAGCAGATTGGCTTCAGCCGTGCCGATTTTTGCCGCCAGTTTCTTGCTGGCGTCGGCGAAATCGCCGCCGTTGGCGTCCATGGCCGCAGCCAGTTCGGTGGAAATCGCGCTGACGTAGGCGCTGCGGCCGAGCGGCGCGCGGAACACCAGTTTTTGCGCAACCGCCGTACCCTTGTCGCCCAGCACTTCATGATGGATGGCGCTGGTGTCGATGGTGGCCAGCACCGGACCCTGGCCGCGCAGGGCGTAGGAACCGTCAGCGCCGGTCTTGACTAACGGCGATGCCGCATCGCAGGTGGCTTTCTTGACCTTGTCTTCAAAACACACTTGCGCATTTTCATAATAGCTGCCGGTCACCTGGCCGCTGGTGACCCCGCCGGCATCGCCGCCGATGCTACCGCCGCCGCCACCGCCGCATGCGCTCAACCCTGCCGATAACGCCACTGTGGCCGCTGCTGGCAGCCAATGCATGGATCGCTTCATAACCCCTCCCCGGGTGATAAAAAGCGCAATCCTATGCCTCGAATATGTCAACCGTGTGAAATATGTATCGCTAAGTAACGTTTATTTTCCACAAAAAAATCCGTCATCATTCTGTCATAAAGGACTGTTAGTCTTGCGCACAAAATAACAACAGCAGATGCCATCCCACTTCGCTTTTTGCCTACCCCTATGAAACCAGCGCTCCTCGCCGTCCTCGGCGGATTCCTGCTGAACGGTTGCGGCCAGCAGCATGCCGAGGCCGATCCGGTGGCAGCCGTCAAGCCGGCGGCGCCGGCCTATGTCGGCGCCACCTATGCGCCGACGCTGAAACAGCAGCCCTCGGTCGCCGCCATGACGGCGCTCGGCCGCACCATGTTTTCCGATCCTTCGCTGTCGGCTTCGGGCAAGATGTCTTGCGCCACCTGCCATAGTCCGGACCATGCTTTCGGGCCGCCGAACAATCTCGCGGTCCAGCTCGGCGGCAAGGAGATGAAGACGCTGGGCACGCGCGCCGTTCCGTCGCTGCGCTACATCCAGAACGTGCCGGCGTTTACCGAACATTTCTTCGACGATGACGGCGACGACAGCATCGACGCCGGCCCTACCGGCGGCCATAACTGGGATGGCCGCGCCCCCTCGACCCACGACCAGGCACGGATTCCCTTGCTGTCGGCGCATGAAATGGGCAATGCCGGTGCGGCCGAAGTGGTGGCAAAACTGAAGCAAGCCAGCTATGCGGCGCAGTTCCGCCAGACTTTCGGCGAAGATATTTTCGACAATCAGGAGCAGGCCTTCAAATGGGCGCTGATGGCGCTCGAAGTATTCCAGGAAAGCCCGACCGAGTTCTATCCCTACAACAGCAAATACGACGCTTTCCTGCGCCAGCAAACCCAGCTCAGCAAGCAGGAGCTGCGCGGCCTGCAGCTGTTCAACAATCCGGCCAAGGGCAATTGCGCCTCCTGCCATATCAGCGAGATCACCGCCAGCGGCGCCTTCCCGCAGTTTACCGATTACGGCCTGATCGCCATCGGCGTGCCGCGCAACAAGCATATCCCGGCCAACGCCGATCCGAAATACTACGACATGGGCTTGTGCGGCCCCGACCGCACCGACCTCAAGGACAAGACCGAATATTGCGGCATGTTCAAGACACCGTCGCTGCGCAATGTGGCGACGCGCAAGGTGTTCTTCCACAACGGCAGCTTCACTAGTCTGGAACAGGTGATGAAATTCTACGTGCAGCGCGATACGCAGCCGCAAAAATGGTATCCCAAGGCGAAAGACGGCAGCGTGATGAAGTATGACGACCTGCCGCCGGCCTATCACGGCAACGTCAATGTGGAAGCGCCGTTCGACCGCAAGCCGGGCGATCAGCCGGCATTGACGGACGGCGAAATCAAGGATGTGATCGCTTTCCTGAAAACCTTGAACGACGGTTACAAGCCGTAACGCAGCTTGTAAAAAAATCCCACGGCATGCCATGGGATTTTTATCGTTTGCCGCGATCTTTGTTTATTTCTTCGCTTTCTTCGCAACCTTGGCTTTTGCGCCAGCCGCCTTGCCGCCGCTCACGCTCTTGGCGCTTTTTTCACCGTCCGCACCTTTCTCAAATTGCGTATGGAATTCCAGCGCCAGCTTACGGATAGACAGACCGATATTGCTGTAGTCGTATTCATTCAGGTTGGCCAGCGACACCCGCGCCGACGCATGCGCCGTGCCGAAGCCGCGCCCCGGCAGCAAGATGACGCCGGTTTCTTCCGCCAGCCGGAACAGCGCTTCATTCGGTTTCAGACGCTTCACCATCCATTTGGCAAAAGCGGCGCTATACATTTGCGTGGCCAGCGTTTCCAGGTCGAGCAGATGATAGTAATGGACCGAATCGGCGTCGACCGGCATCGGCAACGCCAGCGCCCGGTACAGCGCTTCCTTGCGGCGCAAGACGATGCGCTTCATCGATTTCTTATATTCCTGCGGTTCATCCATCAGCGAATACAGGGAGAATAAAGTCATCTGCGCCTGCACCGGCGTCGACAAGCCGGCGGTATGGTTGAGCGCCACGGTACGGCTGTCGGCCACCAGGCGGTCGATGAATTTCAGCGCGCGCGGCTCGGTGGTGATCGAGTTGTAGCGCTTGTCCAGTTCCTTGCGGCGGGCTTCCGGCAGGGCGGCGATCTTGTCGTCCAGGATATTCTTCTCGTGGGTGGCGATCACGCCCATGCGCCAGCCGGTGGCGCCGAAATATTTCGAGAAGGAATACACCAAGATAGTGTTGTAAGGACAGATTGCAAACAGCGAAACGAAGTCGTCGGCGAAAGTGCCGTAGACGTCGTCGGTGAGGATGATCAGGTCTGGCCGTTTCTTGACGATCTCGGCGATATACGCCAGCGTCTCGTCGTTGATCCGGACCGAAGGCGGATTGCTCGGATTGACCAGGAAGAACGCCTTGACCTTGGGATCGAGCAGCTTGTCGAGTTCCTTCTTGGTAAATTGCCAGTTGTTCTCGGACGGCGCATCGACCAGCAGCTCAACCAGCTGGTAATCGTTGAGATGCGGGATCTCGATATATGGCGTGAAGATCGGCATGCCGAGCGCGATGGTGTCGCCGGCCTTGAGGATATGGTTTTCGCGCAGGCTGTTGAAGATGTAAGTCATGGCGGCGGTGCCGCCTTCCACCGCGTACATGTCGAAATTGCCGACGAAGGGGTGGGCGCCGATCATCTCGCGCCGGATGTACTGGCCGACGATTTTCTCGCTCAGGTTCAGCATGCGGTCCGGCACCGGATAGTTGCAGCCGAGGATGGCCACGCACATCTCATAGAGGAAATCGGCGGCCGACAGACCCAGCTGGTCGCGCACATACGATACCGCCGCTTCGATGAAACGGATGCCTTCGGTGCCGGCGTGCGACTTGGCAAATATCTCGAAGCGCGCTTCGATGCCGTCGGGCTTCGGAAAGCCGCCGACGCCGTCCATGTAGATATAGGAACGCTCGGCTTCGCTCATGGCGAACAGGCCGAACTGGAAGAAGCCGTGACGCGGCGTGGTCGCCAGGAAATTCGGGTTGCCGCGGCCAGCGTTGAGCATGGAGCGGTCGCTTTTCGCCGCCACCTGAATCAATGCGTCTTTCAATTCAAACGGGCTGAGCAGGGCGAGTTTATCTGGGTTACTGAAATCCATTTCCGACACTCCTTATTGATTGGTGTGAGTCCGCTACAGCGGACCCGGGATGATGCATAAACTGGCGGGGTGAATCAGACCAGCGCCACGATCAGCGGCCCGAGCAGGGTCAGGAACACATTGGCGAGCGCATAGGTAATAGCGAAAGGCACGGTGGGGATAGCGTTCTCGGCCTTGTCGAGCACCTCGCCGAAAGCCGGATTGGCGCTGCGCGAACCGCTCAGAGCGCCGGCAAATATCGCCGTATTGTCATAACGCAGCACATAGCGGCCGATCAGCATGGTCAGGATCATCGGCAGGATGGTCACCACCATGCCGACGCCGAAGATGGTGAAGCCTTGCTGGCGCACCGTCTGTACCGCCTGCAAACCGGAAGACAGGCCAACCACCACCACGAAGCCGGCGAGGCCCAGGTCTTTCAGGATCTGCACCGCGGCCGCCGGCATGGCGCCCAGGGACTGGTGCTTGGAACGGTACCAGCCGAACAGCAGGCCGGAGAGCAGGGCGCCGCCGCCGCTGCCCAGAGTCAGCGGAATCGAACCGACCTTGGCCACCAGCAGGCCGGCCAGCAAACCCACCACCAGGCCTGCACCCAGATAAACGAAATCGGTCTTGGCGCTCGGCAGCAAGACATAGCCGACAATCTCGGCGACCCGCTTGACGTCTTGTTCGGCGCCATAGATCGAGACCACGTCGCCGAGCTGCACGATGGTTTCCGGCTTCATCGCCAGCACCTGGCCCATGCGGCTCAGCTGCACCACGTAGATGCCATGACGCACCTTGCCGGCGGTTTCCTCGCGGATCGTCGCCACGCTCTTGTTGTGGAATTCCTTGTTGGTCAGCACCACCTCGCGATGCTGCATGGTGAGCTCCATGCCTTCCACCGCATACACTTCCTTGCCAAGGAAACCCGAGGTGCTGACCACCGCTTCGCGGCGCCCCACCACCAGCACGATATCCTGCGGCTGCAACAGCAGCTGCGGGTTGACTTCAATCACCTGGCCGCCGCGCTTGACCCGTTCAATCGTGATGGCGGTGGCCGGATCGAGATTTTCCACTTCCTCGACCGAGATCTTGCCCTGCGTGACTTCATACAGGCGGCCGACCAGCTCCGGCAAGGCCGCGTGCTGCTCCGGTCCCAGCACCTTGACGCCGGCCTGCATGGCGGTCTCGGCCTTGATCGCGTCTTCGCGGATGGTGCGGCCCATCAGTTTCGGCAGGATATTCACGCAGACGATGATGGCGCCGAAGGAGCCGAATACATAGGTCACGGCATAGCCCACCGCGACATTGCCCTGCAGGCGCGCGACTTCGGCCGCATCCAGCCCGAGCTTGGTGATGGCGTCGCCGGCGGTGCCGATGATGGCCGACTGGGTCAGGCCGCCGGCTGCGATGCCTGCCGCCAGCCCCTTGTCGAGGCCGAACAGGCGCGCCATCACCACCACCGTCGCCAGGCCGGTGATCGCCAGGACCGCCGCCAGGATGATTTCGCGGATCGACTGCTTGCCCAGCGAGTTGAAGAATTGCGGACCGCTTTCATAACCGACCGCATAAATGAACAGTGCAAACAAGACTGCCTTGACGCCCGGATCAACCTGCACGCCCACCTGGCTGACCAGCACCGCCACCAGCAGCGAGCCGGCGACGCCGCCAAGCTGGAATTTGCCGAACTTGATCTTGCCGATGTAATAGCCGACCGCGAGCGACAAGAACAGCGCAATCTCAGGAGATCTCTTGAATAGGTCATGCAGCCATTCCATAACGGACATCCTTTCATGACGAGTGTGGACAATCGGAATTGCACTTTGACAAGTTGCAAAACGGTATTTTCATCATAGCAGAATTGCTATTTCCAGAAGGAAATTCTCTGCATCGTGAGACGTGGCCGTTCATCGGCGCCGGCCGCCGGCGTCACAGCGGACTGACGCCAGGCAGCTACTTCGCTGCCGGCTTTTTCGCCAGGCGCCGCTGCAGGGTGCGACGATGCATGCTGAGGGCGCGCGCGGTCGACGACACATTGCCCTGGTGCTGGGCCAGTACATACTGGATGTGCTCCCACTGCAGGCGGTCCACCGACAAGGGCGTCGGCGCCGCTGTTGCCGCCAATGCGGCGGCGCTGTCGTGCTGCAGCGCCAGCAGGATGGAATCGAGATTGGCGGGCTTGGCCAGATAATTGTCGGCGCCCAGCTTGATCGCCTGCACCGTGGTGGCGATGCTGGCGTAAGCCGTCAGCACCAGCAGCCGCGCCTGCGGCAAGGCTTGACGCAGGGGCGCGATCCATTGCAGGCCGGAGTCCTGCATCAGCTGCAGGTCGATGGTCACCAGTTCGAAGACGGTCTGGCTGGCCGCCGCCAGCGCTTGCCGGCCGTCGTGCGCGACCGTCACCGCGAAGCCGCGCCGGCTCAGCGAACGCGCCAGCGTCTCGGCGAACACCAGGTTGTCGTCGAGAATCAGGAAGTTGCTCATGCCAGCGCCAGGATGAAATCGGCGACCGTGCCGGTTCCCGCGGAAGGCGCGCTCAGCCTGATCGCGGCGCCGATCTGGCGCGCGTTCTCGAACGCCAGCAGCAAGCCTATGCCCTTGCCATCGGCGCTGCCGGCCACCGGCTGGTAGCCCAGGCGCGGCAAGAGCCCGGCATCAATGCCGGCGCCGTTGTCCTGCACCCGGATCAGTGCGCTGGCGCCGGCGACCGTCAGCGTCACCTGCACCCGTCCGCCATTGGCCGCCACCGCGCGCGCGGCGTTGTCGAGCAGGGTCAGCAATACCTGTCCCAGCACCTGGACCTGACTGCTGCTGCCATCCTGCTCCGGCAAGGATAGCGACAGATTGACGGCCGGATAGCGCAAGCGCCAGGCGTCGATGAATTTTGCCAGCCACTCTTTCAATGCATGCGGCCCCGGCGCCGCCTGCGGATCGGCATCCACGCGCAAGCGTTCCAGCGCGTTCTTACACAGCGCGATCTGCTGTTCGATCAGGGCCAGGTCGGCGCCGTATGCCGCCAGCGCCGGAATTTTCCTGGCTTCATTGCGCAGCTCGCCGGCGATGACTGCGATGGTCGCCAGCGGCGTCCCCATTTCGTGCGCCGCACTGGCCGCCTGGGCGCCCAGCGCGACCATGCGCTCGCCTTGCTGCTGGCGCTCGCGGGCCTGTCCCAGTTGGGCTTCGCGCTGCCGCAGGTTCGCGGAAATGCGCGTCACGAACCAGGTGATGAGCGCCGCCGAAACGGCAAAATTGACCCACATCCCGGCCAGGTGGTAAGCCATGCCGCGGCTGCTATCGTGGATATGCAGCGGCTGGTAGACATAGGTCAGCAGGGAGTAGCTGGCAAACGCATATAGCGCCAGCATAAACGCCAGGCGCCACGGCAGGATGGCGGCGGCGACCGCCAGCGCCGGCAAGTAGAACGAGACGAAAGGATTGGTGGCGCCGCCGGAAAAGTACAGCAGCAGCGACAGGCTGGTGACATCCGCCAGCAGCTGCACGAACAGTTCAGCATCTCCGGCCGGCCGCACATGGCGCGTGCGCCGCCAGCTCAGCAGATTGAAAACGGCCAGCAGGCCGATCACGCCAAACAAGGATTTCAGCGCCCCGGCGGACAAGCCGACATCAAGCGTGAAATGCACCACCGCGATCACCAGCAGCTGCGCCAGGATGGCGATCCAGCGCATCCATATCAGGCGGCTGAGAATCTGGTGCTGGGGCAGGGTGCTGAAAAGCGGGAGGAGGTCCATCGCCGGATTATATCCTTGCCGGCGTAGGATCTTATGTTATTGCTATCGATATTGCTATCGGATTTGCTGGCGTAGTGTTTCAGGCCACCGCCAGCTCTTCTTCAAGCGTAGTCATGCGCCAGGCTTCCAGTTCCTGCATGCGGCCGAACCAGGCTTGCAGATGGCGGTAACGCGCCAGCGGCGCCCGCCCTGGCGCAGCCGCCATCAGCGGCGCGGCAATCGCGAAGTCGGCCAGCGTCAGGCCGTCGCCGCAAACCCACTGGCGCTGCGCCAGGTGATTATCCAGCACGGTGGCGAACGATTCCAGATCGACCGCGCCGCGCTCAAGCTCGACCGGATCGGGCCGGCCGGCGCCGATCAGGCCCTTGATGAAATTTTCCCAGTAAAAGATCGCGATCGCCGGCGCCAGATGCTGGGCCGACCAGAACATCCAGCGGTTGATGTCGGCGCGCGCCCGCAGTTCGGCCGGGTAGACTGTCTGGCCCGGGGTCTTATCGGCCAGGTACTGCATGATGGCGCAGGATTCCCAGAGGATGAAATCGCCGTCCACCAGCACCGGGATTTTCTCGTTCGGATTGATGCTGAGCAGATGCTTGCGCTGCTCGCTGCTGGAGAGGTCGAGCAGCACCAGCTCTACCGGCTGCCGCAGGTGATGGGCGGTCATGACGGCGCGGCGGGCATTGGTGGAAATCGGATGGTGATAGAGGCGCATGATGAGAATCTCCCGGGTGGCTGAAGCGATGCAGCCATCTTAGCCCCGGGCTGCTGACAGTCTGTGTCAGTAGCGTTCTGACAAGCAAGCCGTTCCATCACCGGCTAATCTTCCGGCAAGGGATTTTCGCTCCGCCAGTTTTTCAGCAGCACGCTGCGGTGTTCCGGATAGCGCAGCTTGGTGACGGTCAGCAGCTTGATGCGGTCGCAACGGAAGTGGCGAAAGCTGCTGCGCAGTTCGCACCAGCCGATCACCAGGCGCTTGCCCTCGAAGAAGGCGAGCGCAATCGGCCAGATCAGGCGTTCGGTGGCGCTGCCGCGTTCGTCGCTATAACAGATGTTGATCTTGTGCTGGCGCCGGATCGCTTCGCGGATCGGGCCCAATGCAGTATTGTCGACCGCTTCCTGCTGATAGCTGGCAGCCAGCAAACCCACGTCCGCCATGCTTTCGCGCAGGTCGGCCGGCGCCGCGGCGGCGATCTTGCTGAGCGCATTGGCGGCGGCCTGCGTCAGGCCGGCGTCACCCTGGCGCTGCACCCAGCGCGCGCCCAGCACCAGCGCTTCCAGCTCATCCTCGCTGAACATCA
>NZ_DATMRB010000004.1:0-28162 GCF_035566555.1 Collimonas sp. | reverse complement strand
GCCGAGCCCGATGCGCTGCAGCAGCTCCGGGCATTTTTCGGTGATCACCATATCGCTGGAAACCACCGCCAGGGTACGCTCGAACTGCGGAAAGCGGCTGGCCATCCAGGCATTGATCGCCAGCACCATCTTGCCGGCCTGCAGGCTGCCGGCCGGAGTCTGCAGCGTGACCGTGGCTCCCGGCGTGAACGACAGCATCGGCGTTCTTTCGTAAATCCGTATGCCCATCTGCATGGCGACGCGGCGCAGGCCACGCACCAGCTTGCCCGGATGGACAGTGGCTGCCATCGGTGAAAATACGCCGGAGAGATTCCGTGCCGAACCGGAACGGCGCTGCACCTCCGCATCCGGCAGCGAGTGATAGGAACTGATGCCCTGGCGCTGCAGCTCGTCCAGCACCGGATCCAGCACGCCCAGCTGGGCTTTGGTGGTGGCGGTGTAGAGCGTGCCGTCCTGGCGGAATTCGGCATTGATCTTGTGTTCGCGGCAGAAATTGCCGATATGCTCGACCACGGCCTCCGAAGCCTTCACCAGCCTGATCGCTTCGGTCTCGCCGAACAGTCGCCGCAAGGTGAAGAACTTGGTCGACCAGGTCAGCAGGCAGCCGCCGTTGCGGCCGCTGGCGCCAGCGCCGCACAGGTCGCTTTCGATGATGGCGATGTCCAGCGCCGGATTCTGCTGCTTCAGCTGGATCGCGGTCCACAAGCCGGTAAAGCCGCCGCCGACTATCGCGACATCGGCCTTTTGCTGGCCTTGCAGCGCGGGAGCCAGTTCACCGTCGCAGAAGAGTGCATCTTCCAGCCAGAATGGGCGCATGGATGGTTTTCCTAGGTGAGCAATGATTGATCAGGCAGTGGCTAAGGCGCAGGCAGACATCAGCCGGGAGAAATGCTGCAGGTCCGGTGTCGGCATGCCGGCCACCTTGGCCTGGTCGTCCCAGAGGCGCAGGCGGACAGCATCCGCGGCATAGGGCCGGGCGATGAATTGCGCAGCGTCGGCGGCGGAAAACACCCCGCCCTGCAACTCCAGGCTGCGCTTGGAATCTTCCGACAAGCGCACCCAATAGGCGGCGTCGGTCGCGCACAGATAGCGCTTGGCGTCTACATGCAGGCGGATCGGCTCCAGCACCGCCGCACCGAACAATCCACGCAAATAGGGGATGGCGAAATACTGATGGGTATCGTCGACGCCGCGCGCCGAGGGCGTCTCGCCCTGCGGATTCAGCAGATGGCCGAGGTCGTGCAGCAAGGCGGCGCATACCAGCTCTGGCGTGGCGTCGGCCTGCTCGGCCAGGGTCGCCGATTGCAGGGCGTGCTGCAGCTGGTTGACCGGTTCGCCGCTGTACATTTCATGGCCGCCTTGTTCAAACAGATCGCAGATTTGGGCAATGGTCAGCATGTTGGACTCCCGCTCAGTTCCACGGCAAGGAATAGGTTTTGGTATTGCAGAAGCTCTTCATCGCCTCTTGTACCCCTTCCTTGTAGCCCAGGCCGGAATCCTTGATGCCGCCGAACGGCGTCAGCTCCAGCCGGTAGCCAGGGACTTCTCGGACATTGATGCTGCCGACTTCCAGTTCGCGCACGAAGCGCGTGATGTAATCGAGGCGGTTGGTGCAGACCGAGGAAGACAAGCCGTAAGGGGTCGAGTTCGAGATACGGATGGCGTCGGCGATATCGGTGCAGCGGATCACCGGCGACACCGGGCCAAAAGTCTCTTCCGCCACCAGCTGGCAATCCGCGGGGACGTGGTCCAGCACGGTAGGCGAATATACTGCGCCGTCGCGCCGGTTGCCGAACAAGAGCTTGGCGCCGCGCTGGCAGGCATCGTTCACTTTCGCTTCAAAGGCGCTGGCGGAACGGGCATCGATCACGGTGCCCATGTCGTTCTGCAGGTCCATCGGATTGCCGTACTTGACCGCTTTAGTCTTGCGCACCAGCAGGTCGACGAATTCATCGGCCACGGCCTGGTGCACGATCATGCGCTTGATGGCGGTGCAGCGCTGGCCGGAATTCTTATACGAGCCAGACACCGCCAGCGTCGCCGCTTCTTCCAGGTCGGCGTCTTCCATCACGATGATCGGATCGTTGCCGCCCAGTTCCAGCACCTGGCGTTTATACACGGCTTTGCCGGCGATGTATTTACCGATCGGCACGCCGCCGGTGAAGGTTACCAGGTCGACATCCGGATTGGTCAGCATCTCGTCGGCGATTTCCGCCGGGTCGCCGGTCACCACAGAAAACATCTCCGGCGGCAAGCCAGCTTCATACAGGATGTCAGCCAGCAGCAAGGCCGACAGCGGCGTCTTTTCGGTCGGCTTCAGCACCATGCGGTTGTTGGTAGCGATGGAGGGCGCCACCTTGTGGGCGACCTGGTTGAGCGGATGGTTGAACGGCGTGATGGCCGAAATGGCGCCCAGCAGCGGCTCTTTCAGGGTATAGACCTTGCGCTGCTTGCCATGCGGCGTCAGGTCACAGGAAAACACCTGGCCATCGTCCACCAGCGCCTGGTTGGCGGCGAATACAAACACATCGCAGGCACGGCCGACTTCATACAGGCTGTCTTTCTTGCACAGTCCGGCTTCCGCCGTGATCAGATCGGAAATCGCATCGGTATTGGCGCGCAGCAGTTCCGCCGCGCGCAGCATGATGCGCGAACGCTCGAAACGCGTCAGCGGCGAGCGGAACGCCCGCGCTGTCTTGAAGGCGCGGCGGATATCGTCCACCGTGGCTTTCGGCACAGAACCGACCAGCGCACCATTGAAAGGATTGCGGATTTCTATGCGGCGCGGGTTGCCGACCAGCTTGCCGGCAATCCGCATGTCTTGGTGTAAAGGCTCGCCTTGCTTGAGCTTGCTCAGTTCGGTCAGCATCATGTCCTCGAATGGTTCGATGGTTGAAATCTGTTTCAGTCGCCTACCACGTGTAATTTATAAGGCGTGATTCATGGCCAGGAAGAACACGTCGAAGTTGCGCAGCCTGTGATCCGCTGGAATCGCACTGAGCTTGCGATTGAACATCAGCGGCACCCGCTGTTCCGAAATGCCGCCATGCGAACGCAGCGGCAGCTTCAGCTCGGACAGGTCGTGGCGGCTGGCGGCGGTACCGATCACGGTCAGGCGCTCGCTCACCACCACCAGGTCGCCGATGCGGTCCGGCGGCAGCTCAAAGCGCTCGGCCGCCTGCGCGCGCGTCAGCACCAGTTCGATGCCTGGAATGGCGCGGATCTTGTCGGCGATTTCAGCGGCATTGGCAGCGGCCGGCAGATACACCGTGGCGTAGGAACCCAGCGCGCCGTGATGCACCACGTAAGGATCGGTAATCGGCAGGATGACGCGGGTCTTTTCGACGCCGACCTTGGCGTCCAGCACATCCTGCAGATAAATCACGTTCGGTTTGCCGGCGCTGTCGGTCTTGGCGTTCATGCCGTGGTCCGCGGTCAGGCCAATCACCGCGCCCAGCGTATCGAGCTGAGTCAGGTAATGATCCATCATGGCGTAGAAGGCATTGGCGCCCGGCGTGCCTGGCGCGTACTTGTGCTGGATGTAGTCGGTGGTCGACAGGTACATGATGTCAGGGCGCTCGCTGGCCAGCAGCTTGACGCCGGCGGCGAACACGAACTCCGACAGTTCGGCGCTGTACACCGACGGCAGCGCCATGCCGACCCGCTCCAGCAGATTGTCGATGCCGTTCAGCTCCAGCGTGGCCTGGTCGGCCTTTTCCGCCGAGAAGCAGATGCCGCGCATCTTGTGGCCCAGCAGGCCGCGCAGCTTGTCCTTGGCGGTGATCACCGCAACCTTGGCGCCGGCATCGGCGAAAGTGGCCAGGATGGTGGCGGCGCGCAGGTACTTGGCGTCGTTCATCATCACTTCCTGCTTGGTTTCCAGGTCGTAGAAATAGTTGCCGCAGATGCCGTGCACTGCCGGCGGCACGCCGGTCACGATCGACAGGTTGTTCGGATTGGTGAAACTGGGCACCACACAGTCGGCGCTCAGCACCGTGCCCTGCTCCGTCATTTTTTTCAAGAAGGGCGCGACGCCGGCCTGGATCGCCTGGTTGATGTATTCCTGTTCGCAGCCATCGACGCAGACAACCACCAGCGGTTGCTGCATCGCTTGGTAATTACGGCCATTGACATTGAAAGATCCGCTGAGGGTTTTGGTAGTGGACATGTGCTTGCCTTCGCTGTGAGCCTGACGGACTGCTTATTCGGATTGGTTTACTTCAGGGTGATCTGTTCGGCTGCCGCTGCCATTTTTTCCTGCGCCTTGTGCATGCGGTTGCGGCCGGCCACGGCGTGTTCGCGCATGATGTCGCCGGCAGCTTGCGCATTACCTGCGGCGATGGCGTCGACGATCTGGTGATGCTCGGTGGTGGAAGTCGGCAGGCTGCCCTTTTGCGCCAGCGCCGAGCGGCGGAACAGGTTGAGTTCATTGACCAGCCGGCGATAGGTATGCAGCAGCTTCTTGTTGGCGGTGAACTGCACCAGCGCATCGTGGAAGGCCAGGTTGAGTTTCAGGTAGCCGTCGACGTCGCCCAGGGAAACCATGCCATCCATCCGTTCCAGCAGCGTGCGCAGTTCCTGCACCTGGGCCGGCTTGATGATGGCGGCCAGTTTGCGGCCGATCAGCTCATCCAGCGCCGCCCGCACTTCATAGATCTCGTCGGCTTCTTCCACCGAGATCTGGCGCACGAAGACGCCGCAGTTTTTTTCCTGCTGCACCAGCCCAGCCTCTTCCAGCGCGCGAAACGCTTCGCGTACAGGACCGCGCGAGACCCCCAGCATTTCCGCCAGCGACACTTCATTGAGCTTGTCGCCGGCGACCAGATCGCCGGCCAGGATCATGCGCTCCAGCTCTTTCTGCACCAATGAAGGCAGCGAATTCTTCTGGACCAGGGCGATGGTGTTCATTGTGCGGTTGGTTGTCATGGCATGTCTTTTTTTCGAGTTGGTGATTGCACTTTAATTCAACAGCGTGTAGATTGTCAACAAAATACATAAAACATGATGCAATAAAAAGCAGCCCGCAGAAAAGCTGATGCGCATGACAGCGGCTAAGCCCGCAGCCAGCCAGGTTTCAATATTTGCAACGGTGGACGATTTGCTTAACATCTGAGGAGATGAGAATGAAACAGCAATTTGCACGAATCCTGCGCACCGGCGCAGCAGCAGGGGCAGCCGCTGTCCTGCTCGGCGCCGGCTTCATGCTGGCGGCATCCAGCAGCCACGCGCAGGGAAAAACGGCACTACTGGTATATACCGCACTGGAAACCGACGCCATGAAGCAGTATAAGGATGGCTTTGAAAAAGCCAATCCGACGGTAGAAATCCGCTGGGTGCGCGACTCGACCGGCGTGGTCACCGCCAAACTGCTGGCTGAAAAGAACAATCCGCAGGCCGACGTGGTGGTCGGCCTGGCCGCCACCAGCCTCGCGCTGCTGGGCCAGGAAGGCATGCTGCTGCCGTATGAACCGAGCGGCATGAAAGAACTGAATCCAGCCTATGTCGACACGGCGCGGCCGCCGACCTGGGTCGGCATGGATGTCTGGGGCGCCACCATCTGCTTCAATACCGTCGAAGCCAAGAAACTCAACCTGCCCAAGCCGACCAGCTGGCAAGACCTGGCCAAGCCGGTCTACAAGGGCCAGATCGTGATGCCGCACCCGGCATCGAGCGGCACCGGCTATCTGGATGTCACCGCCTGGCTGCAAATGTTCGGCGAAGCCAAGGGCTGGCAATACATGGATGCCTTGCACCAGAACATCGCCCAATATACCCATTCCGGCTCCAAGCCTTGCACCATGGCGGGCACCGGCGAATTCCCGATCGGCATCTCGTTCGAGTTCCGCGGCCATCAGGTCAAGCGCAGCGGCGCCCCGGTTGAACTGATCTTTCCGAAAGAAGGCCTGGGCTGGGATGTGGAAGCGAGCGGCATCATGAAGGGCACCAAGAACCTGGCAGCGGCCAAGAAACTGGTGGACTGGATGAGCAGCAAGGAAGCCAACCAGATCAGCGCCAACTGGTGGGCCATCGTCGCCTATCCCGGCATCGCCAAGAAAGTGGAAGGGATTCCGGACGATTACGAAAAACTGCTGATCAAGCCCAACGACTTCAACTGGTCCGCCAAGAACCGCGAACGCATCCTGGCCGAATGGGGCACGCGCTACAACTCCAAAGCGGAAAAGAAGTAGTCACCCAAGCCACGAGCCATCCGGAGAATCGCCATGATGCCGCAGCAGAATCCTTGTTCAACTAGCCAGCCGTATCTGACGCTGGAAAACATTTCGAAATCGTTCGGCAGTTTCCAGGCCCTGCGCGACATCAACCTGAGCGTAGCCGAAGGGGAATTCGTCTGCTTCCTCGGGCCCTCCGGCTGCGGCAAGACGACTTTGCTGCGCATCATCGCCGGCCTCGAAAGCCAGGATCGGGGCCGCCTCGTCCAGGGCGGCAAGGATATCTCCTGGCTGGCGCCGATCAAGCGCGACTACGGCATCGTGTTCCAGTCCTATGCCTTGTTTCCCAACCTGACCATCGCCGACAATGTCGCCTACGGCCTGGTGAACCGGGGCCAGAGCCGCGGGGCCAGCGCCGCTCGGGTGCAAGAACTGCTGGCGCTGGCGGGCTTGCCGACCAGCGGCAACAAATACCCGGGACAATTGTCCGGCGGCCAGCAACAGCGGATCGCGCTGGTGCGGGCGCTGGCCACCTCGCCCGGCTTGCTGCTGCTGGATGAGCCGCTGTCGGCGCTGGATGCGCTGGAACGGGTGCGGCTGCGCAGCGAAATCCGCCAGCTGCAGCAGCGGCTGGGCGTGACCACCATCATGGTGACCCACGACCAGGAAGAAGCGCTGACCATGGCCGACCGCATCGTGGTGATGAACCACGGAGTCATCGAACAATGCGGCAAGCCGCAGGATATCTATCTGCAGCCGGGCTCGCCGTTTGTCGCCTCGTTTGTCGGCAAGGTCAACATCCTGCGCGGCACTTCGCTGGGCGATGGCCGTTTCCGCATCGGCCAGCTGGATTTCCATTGCGAATCGCGGATTGACCATGTTGCAGCGGGCGAGCCGGTCAAAGTGTATCTGCGGCCGGAAGACTTCGTCGCCCGCGACGTCGAGCAGCGCACCCGCAACCACGCCATGGCGGAAGTGAAGAAAATCGAATTCCTGGGCGCCTTCAGCTATCTGACGGTGCTGCTGGAAGGGATGGAACAGCAGCCGGTGGTGGCGTCGATGTCGCTCAATCTGCTGAAAGAACTGGGCCTGGGCGTCGGCAGCAAACTGCGCTATGGCTTGCTGCCGGAACGCATCCGCGTGTATCCGGATGACGCGCCATGCCAGACGGTGGCGGCATGAGCAGGCCAGCCACGCTAGGCGCGATGCCGCTGCCGGTTGCAACAGCCACGGCCGCCGGCGGCCGCCAGCAAAGCCACTGGCACGACCGCATCGCCCATGGCTTGCTGCTGCTGGTGTGCGCCGGGCTGGCGGTGTTCCTGCTGATGCCGGTGCTGACGATCCTGGTCCAGAGCGTACAGGACAAGGACGGTGCTTTCGTCGGCCTGCGCCAGTTCACCGAATACATGGCGACCCCGGCCTTGCGGCAATCGGTGTTCAACACCTTGCTGGTGGCGGTGTCGGTAACGCTGCTGGTGATCCCGGCAGCCTTCACCTTCGCCTATGCGCTGACGCGCAGCATGATGCCGTTCAAACGTTTTTTCCGCACCTTGTCGCTGATCCCGATCCTGGCGCCGTCGTTGCTGGCGGCGATATCGTTCATCCAGTGGTTCGGCACCCAGGGAGTACTCAAGGGTCTGCTGGGCGGCGCTTCCATCTACGGCCCGATCGGCATCATCATCAGCGAATGCTATGCAGTGTTTCCGCACGCGCTGATGATCTTGATTACCGCGCTGTCGCTGGCCGACGGCCGCCTGTACGAAGTGGCGGAATCGCTGGGCACCAGCCGCTTGCGCAAATTCCACACCATCACCCTGCCCGGCGCCAAGTACGGCCTGATCAGCGCGGCGCTGGTGGTGTTCACGTTTACCGTCAACGACTTCGGCGTGCCGAAAGTCATCGGCGGCGATTTCAATGTGCTGGCCATCGATGTCTACCAGCTGGTGATCGGCCAGCAGAATTTCAACAAGGGCGCAGTAGTAAGCTTGCTGCTGCTGTTGCCGGCGCTGATGGCGTTCGCCGTCGATTTCACCATACGCCGCAAGCTGCAGTCGCAGCTGTCGGCGCGCGCGGTGCCGTTCGTGCCAAAGCCGCACCACATGTTCGACAGCCTGATGTTCTGCTATTGCGCCACGGTCTGCCTGTTGCTGCTGGCGGTGCTCGGCATGGCGGTATATACCTCCTTCATCAAGCTGTGGCCCTACAACCTGACGCTGGTGTGGGACCACTACTATTTCGGCCTGGTCCAGGACGGCATCCTGGAATCCTATTTCAACAGCCTGCGCCTGGCTGCATACGTAGTCGCCAGCGGCATCGTGCTGATTTTCGGCAGCGCCTACCTGGTGGAAAAGACCCGCGGCATGGATGCCGCGCGGCCCGTCATCCGCCTGCTGGCGATGCTGCCGATGGGCGTGCCCGGCCTGGTGCTGGGCCTGGGCTACATCATGTTCTTCAACCATCCGGCCAATCCGCTCGGCTTCCTGTATGGCAGCATGGCGATCCTGGTCTTGTCGACCGTGGTGCACTATTTCACGTCCAGCTACCTGACCGCCGTCACGGCCCTGAAGGCGATCGACAACGAATTCGAAGCGGTATCGGCCTCGCTCAAGGTACCGTTCTACAAGACCTTCATGCGTGTCACGGTGCCAGTGTGCCTGCCGGCGATCCTGGATATCGGCCGCTACCTGTTCATCAACGCCATGACCACCATCTCGGCCGTAGTATTCCTGTATTCGCCCGACACCACCCTGGCGTCGGTAGCGCTGCTGAACCTGGAAGCCGAAGGCAAGATCGGCCCGGCGGCGGCGATGGGCACGCTGATCGTACTGACCTCGGCGATCGTCTGCCTGCTGTACGCGCTGGCGACGCGCGTGCTGCTGAAGAAGGCGCAGCGCTGGCGCCGCTGCTGAACCATTTGACTGCCTGACCAACACCTGTATCAATATCTGCACCAGACCAAAGGAAATATCATGAGCCTGCAAAGCCGCGACCCGATTCTTCTGACCCCCGGACCATTGACTACTTCGCTCGCCACCAAGAGCGCCATGCTGCAGGACTGGGGCTCCTGGGATGCTTCATTCAACGCCATCACGGGCAAGGTGCGCCAGCAGCTGCTGGACATCGCCAACGCCCACGACAGCCATGTGTGCGTGCCGATGCAAGGCAGCGGCACGTTTTCGATAGAAGCGGCGATCAACACCCTGCTGCCGCGCAACGGCCACATGCTGGTGCTGATCAACGGCGCCTACGGCAAGCGCATGGCCAAAATCGTCGAAATGATGGGACGCCAGGTTTCGGTATTTGAAACCGCGGACGATGTGCCGACCACCGGCGCCGACGTCGAACGGATCTTGAGCAACGACCGCAGCATCACCCACATCGGCGTGATCCATTGCGAGACCAGCACCGGCATCCTCAATCCGCTGGCGGACATCGCCGCGGTAGCAGCGTCGCACAAGAAGAGCCTGATCATCGACGCCATGAGTTCCTTCGGTGCGCTGGCCATCGATGCCGCCACGATGCCATTCGACGCCCTGATCGCCGCCAGCGGCAAATGCATCGAAGGGCCGCCGGGAATGGGCTTTGTCATCGTGCGCAAGTCTGTACTGGAAAAATCCGCCGGCAACTCGCGCTCGCTGTCGCTGGACCTGCACGATCAGTGGGCCTACATGGAAAAGACCACGCAATGGCGCTTCACCCCGCCGACCCACATCGTGGTGGCCTTCCATCAGGCCTTGAACCAGTTCGTCGCCGAAGGCGGCCAGCCGGCGCGGCTGGCGCGCTACACGAAAAACTACGACACCTTGATGGCTGGCATGCGCGAGCTGGGCCTGGTGCAGTTTTTACCGGCCAAGATCCAGGCGCCGATCATCGTGACGATGCATGCGCCGAACAGCGCCAGTTACGAGTTCAAGGAGTTTTACAACCGGGTGCGCGACAAGGGTTTCATTCTCTACCCGGGCAAGCTGACCCAGGCAGAGACTTTCCGCGTCGGCTGCATCGGCGCGATCGGCGCGGAAGAAATGCAGCAGGCAGTGCATGCGATCGGCGATACGCTGCGCGAAATGGGCATCAAGACCAGGAATCCATCCAACTCCTGATTCCTGATGCAGTAGCAAACCAGCGGATTTTGCCAAAAGCAAAATCCGTTTTTTTATGCGCAGCCGTGCCCGCCCGCTGTCTTGCTGGTCATTGACAGGTCGCGTCCGGCTTCGCGGCCATGGCCGGCCGCATCCAGCCGTTGCAGGTAATTTTCCCACATGGCTTCCTGGTCGCTGCCCAGCTTGTACAGATAGGCCCAGGTAAAGATGCCGCTGACGTGGCCGTCGGAAAAGGTCGGCTTGACGGCGTAATTGCCGACCGGCTCGAGCGCCGCCATTTCCACGTTACGCTTGCCGGTCTGCAGCACTTCCTGTCCGGGGCCGTGACCGCTGACTTCGGCGGAAGGCGAATACACGCGCATCAGTTCAAACGGCAGCAAAAATACCGCGCCGTCATCGAAGGCGACTTCCAGCTTGCACGATTGCTTGTGTACTACGAACGACACCGGCGCAGGCGCCGGGGCTGATTGCTTGGAACCGGTCATTGGGATTGTCCGTAAATAAAATTAAAACTGCTCGGAGACGGCGGAACGCAATGCGCCCAGCAATGCCTGCCGTTGCGCCAGCGTGGCTGGCGACGGCTGCCGTTGCGCCTCCGCCCACACTGGACTAGGAAAATGGGCGTCGTCCGCGTAGCGTGGAATCACGTGCCAATGCAGATGCGGCGTCATGTTGCCGAGACTGGCCAGGTTGATCTTTTCCGGCTGCATGACAGCGCGCACCACGGACTCCACCTTGCACACCGCAGCCATCAAGGTGCTGCGATCGGCCACCGGCAGGTCGGTCATTTCCTTGACGTGTTCGTTCCAGATGACGCGGCAAAATCCCGGATACTGCGCATCGTCGACCAGCACCACGCGGAATTTTTCGGCGCGGTAGAGAATTTCTCCACCGTCGCTGCTGCACAATTCACAATCAGCTGTATGTACTGTCATGGTTACACCAGGATCCGCTCGATGCCGCCGTTGTTGGCGCGTGCAACGTAGTCCGGCAGCCAGTTCTCACCCAGCAGGTGGCGCGCCATCTCGACCACGATGTAGTCGGCAGTAGTGCCGGAATCATCGTTGTAGCGCGACAAGCCTTGCAAACAGGATGGGCAGGAAGTGAGGATCTTGACGTCGCCGCCGAAACCGTCGGCGCGCAGCTTGTCCGCGCCCTTGTTCATCTCTTCTTCCTTGCGGAAGCGCACCTGGGTCGAGACATCCGGACGGCTGACGCCGAAAGTGCCGGACTCGCCGCAGCAGCGCTCGTTCTTTTCGATCTTGGCGCCGTTGTCGGTGGTGATCAGCGCATTCACCGTCTTCATCGGATCCTGCAGCTTCATCGGGCTGTGACAAGGATCGTGGTACATGTAGCGCGTGCCGCTGACACCTTCCAGCTTGAGGTTTTTCTCCAGCAGGTATTCATGGATGTCGATGATGCGGCAGCCCGGGAAAATCTTGTCGAACTGGTAGCCCTGCAGCTGGTCGTAGCAAGTGCCGCAGGAAACGATCACGGTCTTGATGTCGAGGTAGTTCAGGGTATTCGCCATGCGATGGAACAGCACGCGGTTGTCGGTGATGATCTTTTCCGCCTTGTCGAAATCGCCCGAACCGCGTTGCGGATAACCGCAGCACAGGTAGCCCGGCGGCAGCACGGTCTGTACGCCGACCTGCCACAGCATGGCTTGCGTCGCCAGTCCGACTTGCGAGAACAGCCGCTCGGAACCGCAACCCGGGAAATAAAACACGGCTTCGGTATCGGCGGTGGTGCTCTTCGGATCGCGGATGATCGGCACGATCTTGTCGTCTTCGATATCCAGCAAGGCGCGCGCGGTCTTCTTCGGCAGGTTGCCCGGCATCTTCTTGTTGATGAAGTGGATCACCTGTTCCTTGATCGGCGCCTTGCCGACGGTCGCAGGCGGTTTCTTGGTCTGCTTCTTGGCGAACTTCTTCAGGATGTCGTTGCCCAGGCGCTGCGCCTTGAAACCCCAGTCCGTCATGACCTTGCGGGTCATGTTGATGGTGGCCGGATCGGTCGCGTTCAGGAAGAACATCGCCGCCGTAGTGCCGGGATTGAACGATTTCTTGTTCATCTTGCGCAGCAGGTTGCGCATGTTCATCGAGACGTCGCCGAAATCGATGTCGACCGGGCAAGGCGTGACGCACTTGTGGCAGACCGTGCAATGGTCGGCCACGTCTTCGAATTCTTCCCAGTGCTTGATCGAGATGCCGCGCCGGGTCTGCTCTTCGTACAGAAAGGCTTCCACCAGCAGCGAAGTGGCCAGGATCTTGTTGCGCGGCGAGTACAGCAGGTTGGCGCGCGGCACGTGGGTGGCGCACACCGGCTTGCACTTGCCGCAGCGCAGGCAATCCTTGACGCTGTTGGCGATGGCGCCGATATCGCTTTGCTGCATGATCAGCGATTCGTGGCCCATCAGGCCGAACGACGGCGTATAGGCATTGCTCAGGTCAGCCTCGAAACCGGGCAGGTTTAGCAGCTTGCCCTTGTTGAAGCGGCCTTCCGGATCGACGCGCAGCTTGTAGCTGCGGAAATCCTTGATCTCGTCTTCAGTCAGGAATTCCAGCTTGGTGATGCCGATGCCGTGCTCGCCCGAAATCACGCCGTCCAGCGAACGCGCCAGGGTCATGATACGGGCCACCGCGGCGTGCGCATCCTGCAGCATTTCGTAGTGGTCGGAATTGACCGGCAGGTTGGTATGGACGTTGCCGTCGCCGGCGTGCATGTGCAAGGCGACAAACACGCGGCCGCGCAACACGCGCTTGTGCACCGCGCTGCATTCGTCAAGGATCAGCTTGAAGGAAGCGCCGTTGAAAATCTGGCGCAGCAGCGCCCGCACTTCCTGCTTCCAGGAGACACGGATAGTGCGGTCCTGCACCACGTCGAACACGGTCGCATCCGGTTGCTGCAGCAGACGCTGCTCGAACAGGAGGTCCAGTTTTTCCAAACCCAATGCAACCAGTTCCTGTTTCGCATCCTTGAGCGGCTTGTCCAGATTCGCCAGCAGATAAGTCCAGCGCGCCTGCACGTTGTCGAGCAGCTGCTCGGCCTGGTGCACGCGGTCTTCCAGGATTTCGGTGGCAGGAATATCGTCGCCGTCGGCGTCGTCGCCCTTGCCCAGCGGCAGATTGCCCTTCAACAGGAACGCGCGCAATTCATCCAGCAGCTGCAGCTTGTTCTTGGCCGACAGCTCGATGTTGATACGCTCGATGCCGTCGGTGTATTCACCCATGCGGTTGAGCGGAATCACCACGTCTTCATTGATCTTGAAGGCATTGGTATGCTTGGCGATGGCGGCCGTGCGGGCGCGGTCCAGCCAGAACTTTTTGCGTGCTTCCGGGCTCACCGCGACGAAACCTTCGCCGACGCGGTTATTCGCCATGCGCACTACTTCCGAGGCGGCTTGCGCCACGGCGTTTTCATCGTCGCCGACGATGTCGCCGAACAAGGCCATCTTCGGCAGCACGCCGCGTTTCGACTTGGTGGTGTAGCCAACCGCGCGCAGGTAGCGCTCGTCCAGATGCTCCAGGCCGGCCAGGATGGCGCCGCCCTTTTTGGTTTCGGCATCGAGGAAATCCTTGATCTCGACAATCGACGGGATCGCATCGCGCGCCTGGCCGAAGAACTCCAGGCAGACGGTGCGCGTGTGCTTCGGCATCTTGTGCAAGATCCAGCGCCCGGAGGTGATCAGGCCGTCGCAGCCCTCTTTCTGGATCCCCGGCAAACCCGCGAGGAATTTATCGGTGACGTCCTTGCCCAGGCCTTCCTTGCGGAATACGCGGCCGGCGATTTCCAGTATCTCGGTCTTGAACGGTTTTTCGCTCGGACGGCCCTTTTCGGCCGGGTGGCGCCATTCCAGCTGGAAGCGCGCCAGCGGCGTGTCGTGGATCTTGCCGAGGTTGTGGTCCAGGCGCGTGACGTCCAGCCAGTCGCCGTTCGGATCGACCATGCGCCAGCTGGCCAGGTTATCCAGCGCAGTGCCCCACAGCACGGCCTTCTTGCCGCCGGCGTTCATGGCGATATTGCCGCCGACGCAGGATGCTTCCGCCGAGGTCGGATCGACCGCGAACACGAAGCCGGCCTTTTCAGCGGCGTCGGAAACGCGCTTGGTGACTACCCCTGCGCCGGAGTAAATGGTTGCATATTCTTTGTCCAGCCCTGGCAGGACAGCCATTTCGACTGCGCCCAGCTGCTCCAGCTTTTCGGTGTTGATGACTGCCGACAAAGGCGTCAGCGGAATCGCGCCGCCGGTGTAGCCGGTGCCGCCGCCGCGCGGGATGATGGTCAGGCCGAGTTCGATGCAGCCCTTGACCAGGCCGGCCATTTCATCTTCGCTGTCGGGCGTCAGCACCACGAACGGATATTCGACACGCCAGTCGGTAGCGTCGGTCACATGCGAGACGCGCGACAGGCCGTCGAACTTGATGTTGTCCTTGGCCGTATAGCGACCCAGGATCTTGTTGGCGCGCTTGCGCAGGTCGTAGGTCTGGCGGAATTCGTCGGAGAAGGCGGCGATCGCCTTGCGCGCTGCAGCCAGCAGCGCTTCGACATTCTCACTGCGCTTCTTGGCTTCTTCGTCACCGACGGCGTCGCCGCTGTCGGCCTGGTCGGTCACGATGCGGCGCTTGTCGACCTCGCCGAGGCGATGATGCAGCGCATCAATCAGAGCCTGGCGACGCTTCGGGTTGTCCAGCATGTCATCTTGCAAATACGGATTGCGGCGCACCACCCAGATATCGCCCAGCACTTCATACAGCATGCGGGCGGAGCGGCCGGTCTGGCGTTTGCCGCGCAGTTCGTCAAGCAGGCGCCAGGATGCTTCGCCCAGCAGCCGGATCACGATCTCGCGATCGGAAAACGAGGTGTAGTTATAGGGGATTTCGCGCAATCGCGTAGGGGTGGCGCCTTGTGGCGCATCTGACAATAATGCCTGGATTTTGACTGGGGCGTTCATTGATCTTGAGAGAGGTTGGCTGCAGCTGCTGAATCAGCATTTTAGCTGATTGCGCTCATTCGCGACGGCAAGCTACGGATTTGTGCAGTGCAAGGAACAGACTACAACATTCGGTTGACTTATAGCCTATTCACTATAGCCAATTTCAATGAAATGAATAAATACAATCAATTTCTTTATTTCGATAGTTTTTTACTACAATCAATGCAACGCCACCACTTTCAGGAGTCCTTCATGTTCAGCCAGATCATCCGCGAAATATTGGAAAGCATTTCCTTCACGCTGGCCGACTACAGCCAGTACAAAAGCTGATCATTCACCTCGCCGGGAGCCACATCATGACACCAGTATCACTATCGAAAAGAAACCCCTACTTTGGCCTGTCCTATCTGCTGCGCAACCGCGCCTGGCCCTTGCGCATGCTGCCATACGCCATCCTGCTGCTGATTACGCCGGCGATGTTCTGGGCGGGACTGTCCGCCCTCTGATTCAGACTTGCAGCTCGGTAGTCACGGTGGCGACAACTTCTTGCCGCCGCATCACCCTGGTTTCAAACACATAGTGCGACAGGTAGGGAGACGCCGTGATGCAAGTGGTATGGAAGGACAGCGGTTCGGAGGCCGGCACCAGCTGATGGGCCACCAGGTCGCACTTGACGACGGTGTAGCTGGCCTCCTTGTCAAGGATGTGATGCAGCAGGCGGCTGGTGGTCTGCGCCACCGTGTGGACAATGATGGCCACCGGCCACGCCGGGTAGTCGAGGAAATGGCCGGCGCAGCGGGCCGGCGCCAGCGCCTTGCTGTGGGCAAGCAGCGTATGGCCGACGGCAGGCTCGAATTCCAGCTGCACCGATTGCCGATAAGGGGAATGCTCAGGCAACGGCGCCGAAGGCACCCGGTAATCCTTGAACAAGCGCAGGAACACCGGCTCCGACAGCGCCTGGTATTCGCAATACAGATGGGCAAACGGCTTTTCCGCCGAAACAATGGCTTGCGCTGTCAGCGAACGCCGGTCCTGGCTCAGCACTTCCGCCGTAGCCTGGTAGCTGGAGCCCGATTCCCGCGGGGCGACGTCATGCAGCTTGCTGTAGCGCGCCTTGGTCGCCAGATAATAGATCTGCGGTGCGGCTTGCCAGGCAACCGCGGCGCAGGAACCGAGAATCGCCAGGTGACGGCCGATTTCCGCAGAGGCCACCGGACCGTTTTCAAAACCTAAAGGCTGCTCCGATGCAAATGTTCCCTGGACGATCCGATGCGGTACGCCGCGCAATTCCGTAAATGCAAAATACGGCGCCTGCACGGCGATGCGCTCGCAAATCTCCCTGATGTCCAGTTTGTTCATAGCGTTCTCTCCTCGAATGGCTTTCGATTTCAAAGAAGCATGCAAACCAGTGTTTGTATTTCCACATGGAAATATATCGTAGTGCGGCGCAAAAATCCACGGCTTATTTACGTCTTACGCCAGCCAGCCCGCGACCTCGCGCCAGAAGCCGTCCGGCACGTTCAGCAGTAGCCAGACCACCAGGATGTAGCGCAGGAATTTGCCGATCGCCATGTACATGACCGAAGGCCAGAACGGCAGCTTGAGCCAGCCTCCCAGGGTGCAGATCGGGTCGCCGATGCCCGGCACCCAGGCCAGCAGCATGGTTTTGGCGCCGTAGCGCTCGAGCCAGGCGAACCAGCTGCTGCCGCGCTCGCGCGCGAAAGCCTGCTTGGCGCCATAGCCCATCCAGTAATCGACCACGCCGCCCAGGGTGTTGCCCAGCGTGGCGACTAAAATCACCGGCCAGAACAGCGCGCCGTTGGCCTTGATCACGGCAAACACTGCCGGTTCGGAGCCCAGCGGCAACAAGGTGGCGGCGACAAAACTGATGATAAAGACGGAAGTCAGGCCAACGCTGGGTATGGCCAGGGTCTTGAGCAGCCATAAAACGGCGGATTCGATCATATGGAACAATTCATAAAAACGGCAGACCGGTCGTGCAAGACGGCTCGGAATGAGACGGATTGCGGTACGGCCGAGAAAACCTGGTGGCGCTGAAAAAGCCCTCCATTATAATGACCGGCTGTTTCGCCCCGTCTGATCCTGTTGCCGGCCACGTTCCATCCACTATTGAATAACGACATGACCACAGATTATTTGCAAAAAATCCTCACTGCCCGCGTCTACGACGTCGCGGTCGAAACCCCGCTTGAACTGGCGACTACGCTCTCGCAGCGAATTGAAAACCAGATTTACTTCAAGCGCGAGGATATGCAAAGCGTGTTCAGTTTCAAACTGCGCGGCGCCTACAACAAGGCCGCCAGCCTGACGCCGGCGCAGCTCAAGCGCGGCGTGATCTGCGCCTCGGCCGGCAACCATGCCCAGGGCCTGGCGCAATCCGCGGCCAAGCTGGGCTGCCGCGCAGTCATCGTGATGCCGAAGACCACGCCGCAGATCAAGATCGACGGTGTCAAGGCGCGCGGCGGCGAAGTGGTCTTGTTCGGCGATTCCTATACCGATGCATATAACCACGCACTGACGCTGGAGAAAAAACACAAGCTGACCTTCGTCCACCCTTTCGACGATCCTTACGTCATCGCCGGCCAGGGCACCATCGGCATGGAAATCCTGCGCCAGCACTCCGGGCCTATCCATGCGATCTTCGTGCCGATCGGCGGCGGCGGCCTGATCGCCGGCATCGCGGCCTATGTCAAGGCGGTGCGGCCGGAGATCAAGATCATCGGCGTGCAAACCACCGATTCCGACGGCATGGCGCGCAGCCTGAAGGCTGGCCGCCGCGTGACGCTGCCGGATGTCGGCCTGTTCGCCGACGGCACCGCGGTCAAGCTGGTGGGCGAAGAGACGTTCCGCCTGGCGCGCCTGTATGTCGATGAAGTGATCCTGGTCGATACCGACGCCGTCTGCACCGCGATCAAGGATGTATTCCAGGACACCCGCAGCATCCTGGAGCCGTCAGGCGCACTGGCGGTGGCTGGCGCCAAGGCTTATGTCGAACGCAGCAAAGGCACGCGCAAGCCGATCAAGGACCAGACCCTGATCACCATCGCTTCCGGCGCCAACATGAATTTCGACCGTTTGCGCTTTGTCGCCGAAATGGCCGATATCGGACAATTGCGCGAAGCGGTGTTCGCTGTCACCATCCCCGAGCAGCGCGGCAGCTTCCGCCGTTTCTGCGAGCAGGTCGGACCGCGCAACGTCACTGAATTCAACTATCGCATCAGCGATGAAAAGACCGCCCATGTGTTTGTCGGCGTGCAGACTTCGAGCCGCGACGAAGCCACCCAGATCGCCAAGAACTTCGAGAAGCACGGCTTCGATACGCTCGACCTGACCCACGACGAACTGGCCAAGGTCCACGTGCGTCATCTGGTGGGCGGCAAGAGCGCGCTGGCGCAGGACGAATTGCTGTACCGCTTCGAATTCCCCGAGCGGCCGGGCGCGCTGATGCGTTTCCTGAATTCGATGGCGCCCAACTGGAATATCAGCCTGTTCCATTACCGCAGCCAGGGCGGCGACGTCGGCCGCATCCTGGTCGGCCTGCAGGTGCCGAAAAAGGAAATGAAAGCGTTCCGCACTTTCCTCGCCAGCCTCGGTTATCGCTATTGGGACGAGAGCAGCAATCCCGTTTATAAACTGTTCCTTGGTTAGAACCTGATGTGATTTTTGTCGTCGGTTTTCTTTGCCGCGGATGTAAATCGCCGCGCATGGAAAACCGGAACTTACATAAGAAAATGCACTCCATTATTTAACGCGCTTGAGCTGAAAAATTATTACTACAGCTTGTTTGTGCGGAGGAGATTCGCATGTGTATTTTTTCGAAAATTAAAGCACATCTCAAACGCAGTTCAATCTGGCGCACCTGGCTGCTGATTGCCATCACTGTCGTCGGCGTCGGCGAGTTCGAACCGGCTGCATCATCCCCTGAACGGACCGCCGGCAATACAGCCAAAGTCGGATTGCTGGCGCTGTTTCTGGAAGTCGACAGCGCTGCGCTGGCCGGCGCTTTTTCCGGCGCCAGCCTGGTCGCGCTCAACAACAAGTCCACGCTTTTTTTGCGCATCGCCTACCTCATGATTTCAATGATCATCGGCTATCTGGCTGCGCCTGAAATACTGGCCCAGACGCCGCTCAGCCAATCCGGCGTGGCCGCATTCCTGGCTTCGGCAGTCGCCATCGCAGTGGTGCTGCAGTTGTGGGAATTGATCAGAAAAATAGAGCTTCCGCGCTGGCTGCGCAACAAAGACTGAAACGATCCGGGCCCGCCGAACATTTCGGGCGCGCTGCTGATAAGCGCCATCAGACTGTCAATATCAGGGACGGCATGCTTATCTGGCAAAATACTGCTTTTAAGTACAAGCTGAAGCCATGACCATACCAAATACGCCCGACGCCTCGCCGCTCGGCAAACCCGCCGCCTACCAGACGCAGTACCAGCCTTCGCTGCTGTTCCCTATTGCCCGCCAGGGCAAGCGCGATGAAATCGGCGTCAGCGGCACCCTGCCGTTTTTCGGCGTCGATATCTGGAATGCGTACGAGGTATCCTGGCTCAACGCGCGCGGCAAGCCTCAGGTGGCCATCGCCACGTTTACCGTGCCGGCCGATTCTCCGAATATCGTCGAATCGAAGTCGTTCAAGCTCTACCTGAATTCCTTCAATCAAACCAAACTGGCGGACACTGATGCCTTGTTGCAGCTGTTGCGCAAGGATTTGTCGGCCGGCTTCGGCGCGACTGTGCACGTGACGCTGACCACCGCGGATGCCTTTGCCGAGCAGAAAATCCAGGAACCGCAAGGCTTGCTGCTGGACCGGCTGGATATCGAAGTCGACGAATACCAGCCAAATCCGTCGCTGCTGAAGGCTGACCCCAACCAAGTTGTCATTGAGGAAACTTTAGTTTCTCATCTGCTCAAGTCGAATTGCCTGGTGACGGGCCAGCCGGACTGGGGCAGCGTGCAGATCCATTACGTCGGCGCAGCCATCGACCAGGAAAGCCTGTTGCGCTATCTGATCAGCTTCCGCGACCATAACGAATTCCACGAACAATGCGTAGAACGCATTTTTATGGACATCATGCGCAACTGTGCGCCGCAAAAGTTGTCTGTCTATGCACGGTATACCCGCCGTGGCGGTCTGGACATCAATCCTTGGCGCAGCAATTTTTCCACTGGGCAGCCTCCTTCGAATTGGCGCCAGGCAAGGCAGTAACACACAATTCGTTACATTTGTAGCAAAAAGACAGCACTTAAGCAGATAAATGCGCTTTAAATTAGCGGGGATATTGACGCGTTATCACTACACGTCTACCGTACCACCTCGCTGCAAAGGACTCTATTTTTTATGACAATTTTTTCTCGTTTCACCGCCGTCAAAAGGACAGCACTATTCTCCGGCATGACTGCAATCGCCGCCGTGTGCGCTCCGGTCCACGCTCAGGAAACCCCGGACACCACTGGCTGGTTCAGCAAAACCCTCAGCCAGACCGGGGACCGGCTGAGCAACATCGCCAACAATGGCGATATGGAAGTGTATCTGTCAGGCTATGCCTACCATGGCCGCCATACCTATACCGAAGAAAGAATCCGCGAGCTCAATGAAAAGGCCTGGGGCCTGGGCGGCGGCCGCACCATCCGCAACGCCGACGGCAATGACGAATCGCTCTACCTGTTCGCCATCCGCGACTCTCACTTCAAGCCGCAGATCATGGCTGGCTATGCCTATGAATGGATCTGGAACGTGCCGAAAACGCCGGTCGAAGTCGGCGCCGGCTATACCGCCATGCTGATGAGCCGCCAGGATTATTTCGGCGGTTTCCCTTTCCCGATCGCCCTGCCGGTCGTGTCGCTCGGCGTCAAGGGCGCCAAGCTGATGGGTTCTTATGTGCCGCGCCTGTCCCAGAACAAGGGCAATGGCGACGTCTGGCTGATCTTCGCGCGCTTTGAAGTTAAGTAAAACATCACACTATTCGACAATAAGCATCACCGCAAGTTGATGTTGTTGGCTGGAATCAAGTCTATAATTCGGGTTGGGTGTCGCCAATAGAAACGATATCGGCGCCTGAGGGCGCCACGCACACCGTAGCCTGAACCACGCCGGTTCAGGCCAGACCGGGGGAGGCGTTGTAGTAGAATCTGCGCTCACATAACAAGGAGCCGCGGCCTACCCCCGAATTTGGCATGTTTTCGACATGCTGCGGCGGTTTTTTAGCGATGGCGGCTCTGTTAAGACACAACCATCCATACTGGACCGCATACCAATTTGTATTATGACTAATCTTGCAAAAATCCTGCCCGCACAAAATGTGGCGCTGGATCTGGAAGTCTCCAGTAAAAAACGCGCTTTCGAACAAGCTGGCTTACTCTTCGAAAACAACTGCGGCATTGCCCGCTCCACCGTCTCCGACAACCTGTTCGCACGCGAACGCCTGGGTTCTACCGGGCTGGGTCACGGCGTCGCCGTGCCGCACGGCCGGGTCAAGGGTTTGAAAGCGCCGCTGGCGGCGTTTGTGCGCCTGGCCGAACCGATTCCATTCGAATCGCCGGACGGCGAGCCGGTCAGCCTGCTGGTTTTCCTGCTGATTCCGGACAACGTCACCCAGCAGCACCTCGAAATCCTGTCGGAAATCGCCGAAATGTTTTCCAGCGACGCCTTCCGCCAGATCCTGGCCAGCGATCCCGATCCGGCCTCGGTGCATTCCCACATCGTCGCCTGGCAGCCCATGGGCACGGAAAATGCGACATAATTGACAGGAGGGCAACCGCCCGCCCAATTACCATGTCAGATGCCAACCATGCCCGCTTCCACGCCCCTCTCGATCCAGCAACTGTATGACGAAAACCGCGAGTCGCTGCAACTAGGCTGGTTTGCCGGTTTCCCCGGCGGCGAACGCCTGATTTCCGGCGACGCCGCTTCGGCGGCCGACCAGGTTGGTCACTTGAACCTGATCCACCCGGGACGGATCCAGGTTTTCGGCCATCAGGAAACCGAGTACTACCAGCGCCTGTCGGCCACTTCGCGGGTCTACCAGACCGCCGAACTGGTGGCCGGCGCGCCTCCTGCATTCATCATTGCGCAAGGACTGGCGACGCCGCCGGACATCCTTGAAATCTGCGACGAAAAAAATATCCCGCTGTTTTCCACGCCGCTGCCTGCGGCCCAGGTGATCGATTACCTGCGCGTGTACCTGTCGAAGAAACTGGCGCAGCGCATCACCATGCACGGCGTGTTCATGGATGTGCTGGGTGTCGGCGTGCTGATCACCGGCGAATCCGGCCTCGGCAAAAGCGAACTGGGGCTGGAACTGATTTCGCGCAGCCACGGCCTGGTGGCCGACGATGCGGTCGAGTTCGCGCGCATCGCGCCGAACATGATCGAAGGGCGCTGCCCGCACCTGCTGCAAAACCTGCTGGAAGTGCGCGGCCTCGGCCTGCTCGACATCAAGACCATCTTTGGCGAAACCGCTGTGCGGCGCAAGATGCGCCTCAAGCTGATCGTCCACCTGGTGCGGCGCGCGACGCTGGAAGAAAACTACGAACGGCTGCCGCTCGACGCCCATACCCAGGAAGTACTGGGACTGGCGATCCGCAAGGTCATCATCCCGGTGGCCGCCGGCCGCAACATCGCGGTGCTGCTGGAAGCCGCGGTGCGCAATACCATACTGCAGCTGCGCGGCATCGACACGCTCAAGGATTTCATCGCGCGGCAGCGGATTGCGATGGACAGCGACAGCGACCTCTGACCCGTAGGGTGGGCACCTGTGCCCACGCGTGACCTAGACAAGAAGTACATAAGGATACAAAACCTTGTGTGCCGCTGACGCAGGTTTTTCCGCAGTCGCATATAAAATACGGGCAGCAGATCTGGCGCTGAAGCGCTCCTCACAGGAGCGCTTCTTGCTTATGGAATTTCTTGCACGCCCCTTCCAAAGCGGGCACTCCCTGAAAAAAACGCGACTTACGGTATCATTCTCCTATGCGCATTATTCTTATCACTGGCATCTCCGGCTCCGGCAAATCAGTCGCTCTCCGAGTACTCGAAGACGCGGGATATTTTTGCGTCGACAACCTGCCGCCGGTTTTGCTGCGCGAACTGGTCGCCGCGCGCCAGCATGAAGGGGCGCAGATGCTGGCCGTCGCCACCGATGCCCGCAGCGCCGATTCGCTGGCCGGCCTGCCGAGCGATATCAAGCAGTTGAGGGCCGAAGGACACGACGTCAAGGTGTTCTTCCTGACGGCGCAGACCGAATCCCTGATCGCCCGCTTTTCCGAGACCCGGCGCAGCCATCCGCTGTCGCACCGGCTGCGTCCCGGCCAGAATCCGAGCGACCGCCTGACCCTGACCGAATGCATCCAGATCGAGCGCGAAATGCTGGTCGAGATCGAAGCCATCGGCCATACCATCGACACCTCCGACATGAGCGCCAACCGCCTGCGCAGCTGGATCAAGGAGCTGGTCGATACCGAGCCGGCGCCGCTGACGCTGCTGTTCGAATCGTTCGCGTTCAAGCGCGGCGTGCCGCTGGATGCCGACCTGGTGTTCGATGTGCGGATGCTGCCGAATCCGCATTACGACATCAAGCTGCGGCCGTTGACCGGACGCGACCAGCCGGTGATCGACTTCCTGGAAGGCTTGCCCAAGGTCAGCGACCTGCTGGGCGACATCCGCAATTTTGTCGAAAAATGGCTGCCGGAGTTCAAGGACGATAACCGCAGCTACCTCACGGTAGCCATCGGCTGCACCGGCGGCCAGCATCGCTCCGTCTACATGGTGGAACAGCTGGCGGAATATTTCCAGGTGTCTGAACGCGTAGTGCGGCGCCATCGTGAACTGGCCAAGCGCGCCGGCGATCAGTAGTGCGCCGCAGTTCATCCTATTAGCCGCCCTGCCCTCTTTCCATGTCCGAAAACAATTCCTGGATTCCGCTGTTTCCCCTCAATGCCGTCTTGTTTCCCGGCGGCGTCTTGCCGCTCAAGGTATTCGAGACGCGTTACCTGGACATGCTGCGCATATGCATGAAAAGCGAGCAGCAGTTCGGCGTGGTGCTGATCAAATCGGGGCAGGAAGTGGGACTGGCTGCGGAGCCTGAAAACGTCGGCTGCCTGACTCGCATTACGGAATGGGACATGCAGGACCTGGGCGTGATGATGTTGCGCACAGAAGGCAGCCAGCGTTTCCGCATCCTGCAGCAGCGGGTATTGCCGGACCAGCGCCTGGAAGCGCAGATAGAACTGATCGCCGCCGATCCCGCCACCACGCCCGACGCCGTCCACCTGCAATGCGCCGGCACCCTGAAACTGGTGATCGACGATATCAACAAGAAAGGCCGGGCAACCCACGGCAACGATTTCGCCAGCCCGTTTTCATTGCCGGCGCAGTTCGACAATGCCGGCTGGGTCGCCAACCGCTGGTGCGAAATCCTGCCGATTCCCTTGAAAGCGCGGCAAAAACTGCTGGAGCTGGCCGACGGCCGCGAACGGCTTGGCATCATCCACCAGTATCTCCTGCAGCACAACATCCTCTAGACCGGCCAACGCCTGCGCACTCAGGCAAACAGATCGGCTTCGCGGAAAACTTCCAGCAGCAATTTCTTGACCGGCGCCGGCAGCGGCGCGTCCGCCAGCCTGGCGGCCGGATACCAGACGTGGCCGGATTCGGCAATGCCGTCCAGCCGCCGCGCCAGCGTAATCTGGAACGGCGCGATATGCAGCTTGAAATGGGTGAACACATGCGTGAAACCTGACAGCGCTTCGTATGAAGCGATGCTGCCGAACGCCGCCGTGGCGCGCTCCAGCGCGCTCGCCACATCGCCTTCCGGCGCCACTTCCGGCAACGACAGCAAGCCGCCCCAGATGCCGCTGTCGGGACGCTGTTCCAGCAAGACCTGGCCCTGGTCGACGATCACCAGCATGCCGGTATATTTTTCGGGGATGGCTTTCTTCGGCTTGCGCACCGGCAGTTCCGCCGTGCGGCCGGCGGCCAGCGCGACGCAGCGCTGCGCCAACGGGCAAGTCTGGCAAGACGGCTTGCTGCGCGTGCACAGCGTTGCCCCCAGATCCATCAAGCCTTGGGTATACGATTCGACGCCCTGCTGCGGCAGCAGCGCCACCGCGCGCTGCCACATCGCATCTTCCACCGGCTTGGCGCCGGGATAGCCTTCGATGCCGAACACCCGGGCGAACACGCGCTTGACGTTGCCGTCCAGGATGGCGGCCTGCACGCCATACGAAAAGGCGGCGATGGCGGCAGCAGTGGAACGGCCGATGCCGGGCAAATCCTGCAGCAGCGCCGGATCGCGCGGGAAGATGCCGCCATGCTCGGCCACCACGCGCTGCGCGCAGCGATGCAGGTTGCGGGCACGGGTGTAATAACCCAGCCCGCTCCAGTGCGCCATCACTGCTTCGCTGGGAGCCGCAGCCAGCGCCTGCACATCGGGAAAGCTGGCCAGGAACTTCTGGTAATAGGGAATCACCGCCGCCACCTGCGTTTGTTGCAGCATGATTTCGGAGAGCCAGACGCGATAGGCGTCGCGCGTCTGCTGCCACGGCAAGGCGTGGCGGCCGTGCTGCTTCTGCCACGCTATCACCGCCGCGGAAAAAAAAGGATCGGCGTACTGCGCGGCTATCTGTTCTGAAGCGATACTGCTGTTGCTGACTACACGTTTCATTTATACCGCAATCTTCATCGGCGCCAGCTCGCTGCCCAGCGCATTTCGCAAATCGTTCTCCAGCGCCATCAAAGTGTTTCTTTGCGCAGTCAATTCATTCTGCAGCATTTCCACCGACTGGATTTTCTCTTCCAGGCTGTCGATCGCCACATGCACCCGTTCTATCGAATCGGTGCGCTGCTTGAGCTGCGACTTGTGGGCGCGGATCTGTTCTTCCAGCGGCGCCATCACCACCTTGAGCCAGGCGTCGACATCGCGGTTGGCTTGCAGGAAGCTTTGCTTGACGCGCGAGGCGATCGAGTCGAAGAACTTCTGCATCAGCACCACCTGGCTGGTTTTCACCAGCGTCACCGTACCGAACTGGCGATGATACGCGGTTTCGATCACGCCAATCTCCTTGCGGTACTTGTCCAGTGAAAACGGCATCGGCGTCGACAGCGCCAGCCCGTGCTCAGTCGAAAACTTACGGTACATGATAGTCATCATTTCCGAGATTTCATCGGTCTTCTGGCCCGACAGCATCAGGTTTTCCTGCGCGTTGTCGAAGAAATCCTTCACCGCGTGGCGGAAACCGGCGGTAAACATGCTGCCTTCCATGGTCTCGCGCGTCTTGCGGATTTCTTCTTTCAGCAAGCCCATGCCCAGCGTCGTGAAGACACCGGCCGAAAGACGCGCAAACACCGTGCGCGTACCCTGCAGCTTGAGCAGGCTCTCGTCGAATTCCTTTTTCTCGATGTCGATGCGCTTCATCATGTGGCTGATGATGGAGGTATTCTTGCCGCGCAGGCTCTTCAGCTCCAGCAGTTGCTCCACCACGCTGCGGATATGTGCAGACATCAGCGCTTGCTTGGTGACCGTCAGGTCATGGATGTCGGCGATCAGCTGCGAACGGATGATGTCGCGCTTGGCCGGTATCAGTTCGCGCGACAAGGCGTTCTCCAGCGCCGGCAGGCGGCTGCGGCGCAGCAGATCCGGCTCGCCGTTGATCTTGCCGACCAAGCCCTTCTGCGCCGAGACCGGATACACCTGCGCCTCCGACAGCCCCAGCGTCTGTGCCACGCTCGACACCTGCTTGCTGATCTGCTGTTCCACCTCGAACGGCGAGCGCAGCTCATCCCACATGCTGTCGATCTTGTTCAATACCACCATGCGGCCGGCGCCGCTGCCGATGTGGTGGCGCCAGACGTCGATATCGCTCTTGGTGACGCCGGTATCGGCAGCCAGGATGAACAACACCGCGTGAGCGTTGGGAATCAGGTTGAGCGTCAGTTCCGGCTCGGTGCCGATCGCGTTCAGGCCCGGCGTATCGATGATCACCAAGCCCTCTTTCAGCAAGGGATGCGGGAAATTGACGATGGCATGGCGCCATTGCGAAATCTCAACCCGGCCGAGGACATCAACGGCGACCGCGGCGTCCGGATCGTCTTCATCGTACAAGCCATACAGCTTGGCCTCTTCCACCGGCACCCACTTGGTCAGGCTGACCTGTTTGAAGGCTTCCAGCATGCCGTCGGTGGAGGAGATATCCAGCGGCAGCACGGTCCAGACATGGTGCGCGCCCTTGTAATCGCTGGTCGATTGCGATTCGGCCCGGGTCTCGATCGGCAGCAGCCGGATGCAGGACGGGAACGAGGGGTCGTACAACAGCTCGGTCGGACACATGGTGGTGCGGCCGGCCGCCGACGGCAAGATGCGCTGGCCGTAGTCGGCGAAGAAGATGGCGTTGATCAGTTCTGATTTCCCGCGCGAGAATTCGGCGACGAAGGCGATCGACAATTTATCGTCAGTCAGCCGCGCCAGCGCGCGTTCAATCCGCTGTTCGCTGGCGATGTCCGACAATTTCGATGCGCTCGCCCAAGTCTGGTAACGCCGCAATGCGCCGGCCACGCCGGTACGCCACTCACTGTATTCCTGGAATTTCTGAACTAGATTACTCACTGTCGCTCTCGCCTATCGTTTCTGATATTTTTCTGATGATAATTTCTGGAATTCATTTCTGGCAGGTCTTGCAATAAAACGTCGACCGCTGCCCCTGTTTGATCTGCGAAATCAGCGTCCCGCAATTTCTACACGGCAACCCAGTACGATCATAGACGAAATAACTCTGTTGGAAGTAGCCCGATTGGCCATCGGCGCCAATAAAATCGCGTAAAGTGCTGCCGCCCTTCTCGATTGCCGCCGCTAAAATTATCCGAATGGCATCAACCAGCCGTTCATAACGCGCCAGGCTGATGCGATGCGCCGGCGTTTTCGGATTGATGCCGGCGCGGAACAG
>NZ_DATMRB010000003.1:0-2520 GCF_035566555.1 Collimonas sp. | reverse complement strand
GTGCTTCCTTGACGTGTGCCAAGGCCATTACCAGAGTCGGGCTGGACTGGGTGGCGTCCGTGATCAGCTTGCTGAGTTCGGCGTCGCCGAACACCGACCACCAGGCGCCGCGGTCGGCGGCGTCAGCCGGCTGCGCCACTTTCCAGCTGCCGTCCAGCGCTGCCGCTTCGCGGTACTGGGCCGGGGTGTCGACCGCGACCTGTTCTGGCGGTTTGGTGGTGGAGCAGCCTGCCAGCACCAGCGCTGCCATCATTGCAGTCAGTTTCAAGTTAAAGCTTTTCATGGTCAGATTCCTTCGATATGCGCCACAGCGGCATGCGCTGGCGCAACTGGGCCGCGGCTGGCCGGCGCAGGGCCTGCATGCTGCTTTTCTTCAGGCTTGGAACTGGTAAAGCGAGACGCCAGAGTACGCAGCAGTACATAAAAGATCGGCGTCAGGAACAGGCCGAAAGCCGTCACTCCGATCATTCCCGAGAACACCGCCACGCCCATTGCATGGCGCATTTCGGCGCCGGCGCCGCTCGACAGGATCAGCGGCACGACACCGGCGATGAAGGCGACCGAAGTCATCAGGATGGGCCGCAGGCGTAGATGCGCGGCTTCGATTGCAGCGGCGTAGATGGAGCGGCCTTGCAGCTCCAGCTCATGGGCGAATTCGACAATCAGGATGGCGTTCTTGCAGGCCAGCCCGACCAGCACGATCAAGCTGATCTGGGTGAAGATATTGTTGTCGCCACGGGTCAGCCAGACGCCGAAAATCGCTGACAGGATGCCCATCGGTACGATCAGCAGCACCGCCAGCGGCAAGGTCAAACTTTCATACTGGGCAGCCAGCACGAAGAACACCAGCAGGATCGAGAGCGGCAGGATGATGAACAGCGTGTTGCCGGCGATCTTGTCCTGATAGGTGATTTCAGTCCACTCGTAGCTGATGCCGCGCGGCAGGGTCTCGGCCGCGATGCGTTCTACTGCTGCCTGGGCCTGGCCGGTACTGTAGCCGGGCGCCGGGCCACCGCTGACATCGGCCGAAGGGAAGGCGTTATAGCGCATCGCCTGGTCGGGGCCGTAGCTTTGCGTCATTTTCAGCAGCGAGGATAGCGGCACCATTTCGCCCTTGTCGTTGCGTGCTTTCAGCAAGCCGATATCTTCAGCATGGGCGCGGAACGGCGCATCAGCCTGGACCCGAACCTGGAAGGTGCGGCCGAACTTGTTGAAGTCGTTCACGTACAAGGAACCCAGGTAGATCTGCAAGGTGTCGAACACCGAAGGGATCGACACCCCCAGTTGCTGGGCGCGGACACGGTCGACGTCGGCGTACAGTTGCGGCACGTTGATCTGGAAGCTGGAAAATATCCCAGTCAATTCCGGCGTTTTTTGAGCTTTCGCCATGAATGCCTGCAAAGCGTCGTTCAAAGCGTGGTTGCCCAGTGCGCCGCGGTCTTCGAGCTGCAGCTTGAAGCCGCCGATGGTGCCCAGTCCATGTACCGGCGGCGGCGGGAATACGGCGATGAAGGCGCCCTGGATGGCCGAGAATTTCTGGTTCAGCTGCTTCGCAATGGCGATGCCGCTCTGGTCGGGGGCGCGGCGTTCATCAAACGACTTGAGAATGGCGAATACGATGCCAAAATTCGGATTGTTGACGAAGCCGTTGATCGACAAGCCAGGAAAGGCCACGGCCGATTCCACGCCAGGTTGTTTCAATAAAATGTCGGACATCTGGCGCATGACATTTTCAGTACGGTCCAGCGAAGACGCACTGGGCAATCTGACGAAACCTACCAGGTATTGCTTGTCCTGGGCTGGCACAAAGCCGGTTGGCACGGTGTGGAACAGCAGCGCGGTAATACCGATCAATACTGCGTACAGGGTCAGCGCTGCGGACTTGCGTATCAGGATGCCGGTCACGCCTTCGCCATAAGCACTTGAGGCGCGATGGAAGAAGCGGTTGAACACGCTAAAAAAGCCGCCGAAGAAGCGGTCGATCAGACGCTGGAAAGCATCCTTCTTGGCGCCGCGGCTTTTCAGCAGCAGGGCAGCGAGGGCAGGCGACAGGGTCAGCGAGTTGAAGGCCGAGATCACGGTCGAGATGGCGATGGTCAGGGCGAACTGCTTGAAGAACTCGCCGGTCAGGCCGCTGACGAAGGCCAGTGGCACGAACACCGCGCACAGGGTCAGGGCGATCGCGACGATCGGTCCCGATACTTCGCGCATCGCCTTATAGGTCGCCTCCTTGGCGGACAAGCCGTGCTCGATATTGCGTTCGACATTTTCCACCACCACGATGGCGTCATCGACCACGATCCCGATCGCCAGCACCAGCCCGAACAGGCTCAGCGCGTTGATCGAAAAGCCGAGGCCCATCATCACCGCGAAAGTACCGATGACGGAGACCGGCACCGCCAGCAGCGGGATGATGGAGGCGCGCCAGGTCTGCAGGAAGATGATGACCACGATCACCACCAGCAGGATCGCTTCCAGCAGGGTGTGCACCACGGCTTCGATCGAGGAGCGGACGAACTG
>NZ_DATMRB010000002.1:0-33599 GCF_035566555.1 Collimonas sp. | reverse complement strand
GGAAACCGGCGAAATCCAGCTTGCCGTCCTTGCGTGGATCACCCACCAGAAACACTTTCAGCTGGATGATGTCGCCCAAGGACAGGCCCTGGCTGGCGAGGGCGGTTTCGATGCGGCGAAATACCGAGACGGTTTGCGTTTCCGTATCGCCAAAGGCTTCGAACGATCCCTTTGGCGCATCCTTGTTGCTGACCTCCGGCAGGATACCGCTAAGATAGATGGTGCTGGCGTTCGGCGGCACCACTACCGCCTGCAGGATGGGGAAATCGGAGTTCGGTAGGGGAATGCGTTTGATTTCCTGGGCGCCGGCGCTGCCGGCTGCGAGCAACAGGCCGCTGAGTGCAAGGCCCGGAAGGATGGCGTTTTTTTTCATTGTTGTCTCTCTCTATATATTGAAAAGCCGGCGGGCATTGCGCCGGTTTAGGCCAGCACGCTGTTGAAGCTGCGGTCCCACAGGCCGCTGACGTCGATGCGGCGGTCCAGCACCTTGTTGTCGGTGAAGACGTCCGCCACCTGCTGCTGCGAGCGGATCGCGGCGTCGTCGATGGCGACCAGCGCCGTCGGCTGGCTTTGCAGCTTGCGCTGTTCGTCGAACAGCCATTTCGGCAGGCCAGTGATCTGCGCCAGCCTGGTAGCGTAGGCATCAGGGTTGCGGTTGATCCATTCGTAGACCTTGCGCTCGCGCAGCAGATAGTCGCCGATGGCGGCGTGCTTGGCTGGATCAGCGATAGCCTTGGTATGCGCCGCCAGCAGGTAATTGCCGGACAGGTAGCCGAGGCCGGTCTTGATGATGCGCGCGCCTTGCTTGCGCGCCAGCTGGATCAGCGGACCGTAGATGACCCAGGCATCCAGCTGGCCGCTCTGAAACGCCGCCAAGCCATCCTGCGGCGACAGGCTGACCGGCTTGATGTCGGCAAAGCTCAGGCCCTTCTCCTTGAGGAAGCGCAGCAGCAGGTAATGCGAAGTGGTCGAGCGCACGTAGCCGACGCGCAGGCCCTTGAGTTCGGCGACGTCGCGCACGGCGGACTGTGGCGGCACCAGCAGTACCTGGTTGTTGACGTCGCCGCGCAATACCGCGATCAGCTTCAGCGGTGCGCCGCTTTGCACTGAAAAGATCGGCGGGATTTCACTCATGGCGCCGAGATCGATGGAGCCGCCCGAGATGGCTTCGACAATCAGGTTGCCGCCAGCGAATTCGGCATAGTTGACCCGATAGGGGAAGTCGGCAGCGCCGACGTCTTTGTAGAAAGACGTGGCGTCGCCCTTGTAGGAAGCCACGCGCAGCAAGGTTTCGGACGGCAGCGGTGCTGCCAGCAGATGGCCTGCGCCGACGCTGAGACCCAGTCCCAGGCTGGCGCCGGCTTGCAGAAAACGGCGGCGGTTCAGGGCCGCCGGATAGTGGTGCGTCATGGTCATCCTTGGTTTAATCGAACAGGTCCGGTTCTTCGCGCGTCACTACGTCCCATAGCGGCTGGAAACTGAACCAGCCGCCGGCGTCGCTGCCGATCTGCGAAGCGGTATGCTGCGCTACGGCCTGCGATAGTGGCTTGGTCGGGCCTGCCGCCTCTGAGATCAATTGCGCCTGGGCTGCGTTCTCCATCGCGATATAGCGCCACACCGCGGATTCGACCGAAGCGCCGACCGTCAGCAAACCATGGTTTTGCAGGATCGCCGCCTTGTGCGGCCCCAGTTTCCGGGCGATGCGTTCACCCTCGCTGGAGTCCAGCACGACGCCGCTGTATTCGGAAAAAATCACGTGGTCGTCATAGAACGCGCAGGAATCCTGGGTCAAGGGATCGAGCAGGCGGCCTTGGGCTGAGAAAGCCTTGCCCCACAAACCGTGCGAATGGGCTGCGGCGATCACATCCGGTCGCGCCTTGTGCAGCTCGGAGTGGATGGCAAAGGCGGCGCGGTTCAGCAAGCCATCGCCGTGCAGGATCTTGCCGTCGTGGCTGACCAGCAGCAGATCCGAGACGCGGATATGGCCAAAGTAGACGCCGGCCGGATTGACCCAGAACTGGTCAGGATGCTCAGGGTCGCGCGCGGTGATGTGGCCGGCGCCGCCCATGTCGTAACCATAACGGGCAAACAGCCGGAACGATGCCGCCAGCCGCTGCTTGCGATGCAGGCGCGCGGCTTCCAGCGTCGGCGGTGGCGGCGGTTCAGCAAAGATGATGTTGCCGTCGGCATCGCGCGGCGCGGAGTAGATCGCCGGCCGCGGGTGCAAATTGCCGACGACGCGCAGATGCGGCTTGGATAGCGGCGCGCTATGAAGGGGAGAAGTACTCATGGTTTGTTCCTGTTGGTCAGAGTGGTTCAGTAGCCGCGCGCCAGGTCGACCACATCGGTCAAAGGCAGCCCGCCGCGGAAGCGTTGCAGGTTACCAAGGAACTTGTCGAGCAGTGCCTGTACGATATGGTCGGTGCTGGGCGATATATGCGGCGACAGCCGTATTTGCGGATGGCTGTAAAAGCGGTGTCCGGCCGGCAGCGGCTCCGGTTCGGTCACGTCCAGCGTCGCCAGGCCGACGCGGCCGCTGCCCAGCGCTGCCAGCAAAGCCTGGTCATCGATCAGGCTGCCGCGGGCAATGTTAATCAGATGCAGGCCGGGCTTGGCTTGCGCCAGCACCGCATGGTTGATCGCATGGCGGGTGGCCGTGGTGGCGGGAGCGGCCAGCACCAGGTGGTCGGAACGGGCCGCCAGTTCGGCCAGGTTGGCCATGCCTTCGACGCCCTCGATCTCGAACGGCGCGTCAGAGCGGCGCACGGCCAGCACTCGCAGACCCAGCGCCTGGCCCCGTTGCGCCAGCGTGCGGCCGATCGAGCCGAAACCGTACAAGCCCAGCACGCTGCCTTGCACCAGCGACAGCGATTGCCGTTTCCATTGAGAGGCGTCTTCCAGCCAGATATCGGGAATGCGCTTGGCGGCGCTGAAGATCGCGGCCAGTACGTATTCGGCGATGGCGTCGGATGCGGTGCCGCGTGCCGAGGTGACGACCGGCCCCTGGAACAGCCACGACGGATAGTAATCAATCCCGACGGATGCTAGCTGCACCCAGTCCAGCTTGAACGGCCAGCCTTGCGGTACTGGCGCGTCCTGGGTGGCGGCAGCGTTGCCCGATTTGCTGAATGGCAGGGCAAACAGCACGCTGGCGTCGCTCGGCAAGGCAGCCAGCGGACCGGGCGGCAAGTCGACGACGCGCACGCTGGCCTGCTGCGCGAGTCGCAGGTTGACGGCGGGATCGAACTGGCTGGCGACGACGATTTCGCTCATGGGATACTCCGCTCAGGCCGCTTGCTGGGCCGCTGCATGGCCAGCTGCTTCGCGTTCCGCCACCGCAGCGCGCACCAGCGGCAGCAGTTCACGGCCGTATTGCAGGGCATCGGCGACCGGATCGAAACCGCGGATCAGGAAAGTGGTGATGCCGAGGTCGTAGTAATCGAGCAGCGATTCCGTCACCTGCTGTGGCGTGCCGACCAGCGCGGTCGAGTTGCCGGCGGCCTTGGTCAGGGCGGTGATGCCGGTCCACAAGCGCTTGTCGACCACCTTGCCTTGTGCAGCAGCGGCCAGCAGCCGTTGCGAACCGACGTTTTTCGGCTGCTGTGAACGGCTGGCGAAAAACACGTTATTGCTGACGTTGGCGGTGGCCTGCTCCAGGATGCTGTCGGCGCGTGCCCAGGCTAGTTCTTCGGTGGCGCCGAGGACCGGACGCAGCGACAGGCTGAAGCGAATCTTGTCGGCGCGGCCATGGCGGCCGGCGGCGGCGCGTACCTTGTCTACGGTTTCCTTCACTTGTGCCAGCGATTCACCCCACAGCGCGTAGACGTCGGCGTGCTTGCCTGCGACTTCGATGGCGATATCCGAGGAGCCGCCGAAATAGATCGGCAGGTGCGGCTTTTGCGACGAACGCACCACTGCATTCTGGCCCTTGACCCGGTAGTGCCTGCCTTCGTGGTCGAATGGGCCGCTGGACGTCCAGGTTTTGCGGACTACTTCCAGGTATTCGTCGGTGCGCTGGTAGCGCTCGTCATGGCTCAGGAAATCGCCGTCGCGCTGCTGTTCGGTATCGTCGCCGCCGCTGATGATGTGCACCGCCAGGCGGCCGTCGCTGAACTGGTCCAGCGTGGCCAGCTGGCGCGCAGCCAGGGTCGGCGCTACGAAACCGGGCCGGTGCGCCAGCAGGATGCCCAGCCGTTCGGTCTGGTGGGCGATGTAGGCGGCGACCTGGAAACCGTCGACCGAGCTGCTGCTGTGCGCCACCAGCACGCGGTCGAAGCCGGCGTATTCGTGGGCGCGGGCGATCGCGCCGACATAACTTTTGTCGATCGCGGGACCGTGCGGCAACAGCGTTTCGGAGATTTCCTGGGTGGCGGAGATGCCGATGAATTCGATGCTCATGTCAGATCCTTGTGAAGTAGGTGAGGGTTCAGGCGGCGCGTACCGCGCTGGTCTGTGCTTGCGGTTGCGGTTGGACTTGAGCTTGTGCTTGAGCTGCAAATGCCGCGCGGCCGCCGGCCACCAGGATGGTGTCGTTTTGTGGCGTATGGATGCGGCTGCACAGCACATTGCGGTAATGCCGCTCCAGCGCGTTGCTGCGCGACAGTCCGGGATTGCCGCTGATCTCGATGGCTTTTTCAACCACTGCGATGGCCTGGGTGGTGACCAGGTATTTGATGCGGCTAGCGTCGCCGGCGCCGGCCTGGCCGGCGATCGCGGCATCCAGCAGGATGCGGTTGGAGAACAGCCAGGCGTCAAGCTGGCCGACCACTTCCTGGAAGCGCGGCAAGGTTGCCAGCGAGGCGCCGAGGTTGGCCGGCGCCCGCGTTTGCAGCCACTCGACCAGCCAGTCGCGGGCGGCGCGGGCGACGCCGTCGTAGATCGCCCCTAGCAGCACGGACATCCACAGCAGCAGGGACGGATCCAGCTCTGGAGGCGTGGAAGCCGGCGCCACATCGACCGCATGTTCTGCCGGCACCAGCACATTGTCGAACACCACTTCGTGGCTGCCGGTGGCGCGCATGCCCAGGTGGTCCCAGCTTTCGATCACCGAAATGCCAGGGGTGTCGCGATGCACCAGCCAGGCGCCCACCAGCGGTTCAGGATCGTCGCTGCGGGCCCAGACAGTGAGCCAGGTCAGGCGCGGGATGCCGGTGGAGTACAGCTTGCGGCCGCTGATGCGCCAGCCTTCCGGCACGCGCCGCGCTACTGTCGCCGGCAAGCCGCCGCGCGCCGGCGTGCCGAGTTCCGGCTCGACCCGCAGCGCATTGATCAGGGCGCCGTCGCGCACTGCATCGGCCGCTACCTGGCGGTACAGGTGCGGCGGCCAGCGCGTGGTGCGCGGGGTTGCGGTGTGCTGCAGGTATTGCATGGTCAGCACCAGCGCGGTGGACGGGTCGCCATAGGCTACCGCGGCAATCACCTTGCGCGTTTGCGCCAGGCTGGCGGCCAGTCCGCCGAAGACGCGCGGCACGGTCAGCGCCAGCAAGCCATGCTCATGCAAGCGTTCGAAATTAGGGTGCGGGAAACTGCCGTCGCGGTCGTGCTGGGCGGCGCTGGCGGCAAACTCGGCGCTCAGCGTGGCCAGCAACTGCGCGAATTCGGGCGTATCGAGGGTGGACACGGCGGGCGGCGGCAACGGGGTCAGGTTGTTGGCTGTCATGGGCTCAGATGGAATAATTGCTCAGGTTGAAAGGCGCTGCCGGCGACGGCGGAACCAGGTGCAGCACAGGCTTGGGCGCGGCGGCGTCGGCATCAAGTTCGACTCCCAGCAATTGCAGCAACTGTGTCCGCACTTTCTGGAAAGCGTGGTTTTCAGCGCTGCGCGGACGCTGCTGGTCGATGCGCAGGTCGGCCACGATGCGGCCGCCGTCCAGCACCAGCACACGATCTGCCAGCAGCACCGCCTCGTCGACGTCGTGCGTCACCAGCAGCACCGCCGGCTGATGTACCCGCCATAGCGACAGGATCAGCTGATGCATGCGGATCCGGGTCAGCGCATCCAGCGCAGCGAACGGCTCATCCAGCAACAGCAGCTGCGGTTCACGCACCAGCGCCCGCGCCAGCGCCACCCGTTGCGCTTCGCCGCCGGACAGGGTGCCGGGCCAGGCATTTTCCCGGTGCGCCAGGCCGACTTCGGCCAAGGCCTGGCGTGCCCGTTCCCGCGCCTGCGGCATATGCAAGCCCATGACGACATTGCGCCAGGCGCGTTTCCACGGCATCAGGCGCGGTTCCTGGAAGACTGCCGCGCGTGCCTGCGGCACTTGCAGGTCGCCGGAGCTGATCTGATCCAGGCCGGCCAGCGCCCGCAGCAGGGTGGTCTTGCCGGAGCCGCTGCGGCCGAGCAGGGCGATAAATTCGCCGGGGCGGATATCGAGGTCGAGCCGGTCCAGGATCGTGTTCTGGCCGAAGCGTTTGCTCAGCTGGCGGGCGCGCACTGCATTATTGGTGTTGCCGGCGGGGCGGACGATTTCCGGTTCAACGGTTTCATCTCGCAGCCGGCCAGTGTCGTTCACTGAAAGTTTGGCGGTCAGCATGCTCAGTCCTTGATGAAAGAAGGGCGCCAGGCGAGCGCAAAATGTTCGATGCTGCGTACCAGCAGGTCGGTGAACAGCCCCAGCAGGCTGTAGGCCAGCAGGCAGACCACGATGATGTCGGTGCGCATGAAATCGCGGGCGTTGTTGATCAGGTAGCCGAGGCCGGCAGTGGCGTTAATCTGCTCCACGATCACCAGCGACAGCCAGCTGATGCCGAGCGCATAGCGCAGGCCGAGCAGGAAGGACGGCAGCGCGCCCGGCAGGATCACATGCCAGATCAGGCCAAAATGACCGAGGCCGAACAGGCGCCCGGCTTCGATCAGCTTGGCGTCGATGCTGCGGATGCCGCTGTACAAGGTCAGGTACATGGGGAAGGTGGTGGCGAAGGCGATCAGCGTTACCTTGGTGAATTCGCCGATGCCGAACCACAGGATGAACAGCGGCACCAGGCCGACAAAGGGCAGCGTGCGCACCATCTGCATCGGTGAGTCGACGATCACTTCGCCACGGCGGGATAAGCCTGAAATCAGCGCCAGCGCGGTGCCCAGCGAGAGCGAAATCGACAGGCCGGTCAGCACCCGGCCCAGCGACACCAGGATATTGCTGCCCATTTCGCCGGACGCCACCAGCGCGCCGAAGGTAGCGCCGATCTGCGACGGCGCGGCCAGGATGCGTTCTGGAATAAAGCCGAGACGCGAGGCGATTTCCCACAGCAGCAAAATCGCTGCCGGGCTGGCCGCGCGCGAGAGAAATGCCCGCAGGCGGCGCCGCAGTACCTGGCGGAACAGCCGCTGGCCGCTGGCGGCGGGCGCCTGGAGTGCGGGCGTGTCAGAAGGAGAAGCGGTGGCTATCGACATCGTGCTTGATGATCCGTAAAACAATTGCCTCCGGCCGTCGAAACCCTTGGCTGCAGACCTTGGGCATGCAGTGCAGTGCGACCGTAAAGCGGATCATAAGTCGTGCGATATTATGATAAAACGAATTATTTATTATAAGAAAATATGAATTTTGAGAATAATGATCGCGCCATCCCTCTTGGCTCAGGCCCTGAGCCGGGAAGCCGCCTGATCAGTGGCGCCCTCAAAAGTCTGCGCCACGGCACGCCCAAACAGATCTACCGCCTGTTGCTGGCCGCTCGCCAGCCGCGTTTGCTGGATCAGCCAGATGTCTAGCAGTGGCTTGAAGTCAGTGACATTGACCACATCCAGCTGCTCGCGATAACGGCTGCGCGCCAGTTGCGGCAACGGCATCAGGCCCAGACCCAGGCCGTTGGCCACAAGGCCGAGCTGCAGATCTGCACCGAAGGTTTCCAGATTGATCTTGAATGACAGGCCCTGGCCCATCAATGCCCGGTGCAAGCCAGCGCGGAAGCCGCAGCCATCGGGATTCAAGATCCAGCCACGACTGTGGCAATCGGCCAGTTTATAGCTGCGCCGGCTCATGTCGCCCTTGCGCGCGACCACTGCCAGTTCGATCCGTCCCAAGGTTTTGCCGCTGACGCCGTCCGGCAGCACCTTGGTGGCGGGAAACAGGGCGGTCGCCGCATCCAGTTCGCCATTGCTGACCTTGTCGACCAGTTGCGCGCCCCAGCCGGTCGACACCTGCGTGCTCAGTTCGGGAAAACTATCTTTGATTTGCCTGAGCGCGTCCAGCAGCGCGATATCGCCGATCGACTGGATCACGCCAAGCCGGAACACGCCGCTTGGCAGTTCATCGTGGGTAGCCAGATCGCGCAGCGATTCGACTTCACGCAGCACCGCGCGGCATTGTTCGTATACCAGTTTGCCCATGGCGTTCGGGCGCGGCGGCTTGGTGCTGCGATCCAGCAAGTCGATGCCGAGCGCTTCCTCGAAACTCTGGATGCGCCGCGTGATCGCCGGCTGGGTAAGTTGCAGCGATTCCGCCGCCAGGCTGATGGATTGACAGCGCACTACGGCGACGAATGCATCTATATCATCTATCTTCATAAGAATTTCGCATATATAGCAAAGTTATTTATACAAATTCTAACAGCAAGACAGTTGTTGTGGATGGTTGATGGCGCCTGTTGTCAACTTGATTTAATGCCTGGCAGAAGCAGCACTATTACCCGATCAGAAAAATGGAGTGCGCGTACGCCTCCGCGGGAAAATCTTGGGCCGCCTGCGTCGTGTTGCGTGGTCCTGCGAGTCAGGCCTGTTAAGCGCCACGATTAGCCGGGTGGCATGCCCCGGATATTACAGTTGCAGCCGATCGGGGGATTTGGTTTAAGATCATCATGGAGAATACAGACAGGATCAATCAATATGGCAATCCCACAGACAATGCTTTCGGTAGTGGCGCGCGACGAAGTGCATTTGCAGTTTGCGCTGAAGAAGAGCATCGATATCGGGCGTCTCTTCAAGACGCTGGGGAAGCTCTGGGAATCGGAAATAACCGGCATTGCTGACCCGACTCTCAATCAGCATCACCAATTGACCGGGGGCAGTGCAAATATTGTGCTGGGCTTCAAGCCCGAGTTGTGGCGGCAGGTTTATCCCGCGGATGTACCGGACAATCTTTATTCTTTCGACCAGGATGTCGCAAGCGCCAACGGCAAAATCGCTCCTGCTAGCCAACAGGACCTTTGGGTCTGGATCACACAATCAAACGCGGCAACACTATATGACAGCATGAGCAAAGCGGTGTCGTTGCTGAGTCCTTTTGCCGATCTTGTGAGCGAACAGATCTGCTTCCCGTATCACAACAATGTGACCTTCGACGGCTTTGCTGACGGTGTCGCCAATCCCAATCCGTTTCGCGCCAACAGTGTGGCTATCATTCCCGATGGGGAAAAAGGTGCGGGGGGATCGACAGTGTTGATCCAGAAATGGAAAATGGAGGTTGAAAAATTAAGGAGCTTGCCTGTGCACGAGGCAGAAAACGTCTGGGGCAGAACCAAAGCCGGGAGCCACGAGCTAGCGCCTTTGCCCGACGATTCCCACGTCGGCAGGAATCAGTTCAGAAGGAACGGCGAAGAGATAGATATCGTTCGCAGGAACGCCAATTACGGCAGCGCGAAAGAAGCGGGGATCATGTTTGTCGGCTTTTGCAACGATATCACAGTCACCATGGGGATGCTTAAACAGATGTACGGCGTAGGCCCCGATGGCGTCGCGAAAACAGACAGGTTGCTGGATTTCTCTACCGCGCTGTCCTCTGCGATCTACTTTGTGCCGAGTCTGGATGCCTTGTCGAAAATGGATATCTCGCCCGCGGATCCCGGCTAAAGTCCAGTTTAAAGGCCTGGCAAGGCCATATGTTCCAGCACTCAAATCGCATATCCACCTGAATTGAACCGCTAGCTGTAGCACAGACATTCTCAAGCCCACGATTTTTAAAGGGAGGCGAAAGGCTATGTTTCTGTGTCGACCAAAGGAAAGAAAAATATGAATACATATGCACTCTGTTTTCACGAGATCGATAGAACCATGGTGATGGTTGCAGGAGGCAAGGGCGCTAATCTAGGCGAACTGTCCAGGATCAAAGAGATACAGGTGCCGGAGGGTTTTTGCGTTACCACCGAATTGTATAGAGAACTCACCGAAAATAATCAAGAGCTTCACGGCTTGCTGGATGAATTAACGTGCGTTAAGGCCGAAGAGCGAAAGAAGATCAGCGACATCAGCGTAAAAATCCGCGCGGTCATAGAAAACATCGCTATTTCCAAGGATGTAGCAGACGAGATTGCTGCTTGCCTGACCAAGCTTGGTGACAAGCATGCCTTTGCCGTGCGCTCCAGCGCTACCGCGGAAGACCTGCCGACGGCGTCCTTTGCAGGCCAGCAGGATAGCTATTTGAACATCATCGGGAAAGAGGCCATCCTGAAGCATGTCAGCAGGTGCTGGGCATCGCTCTTTACCGACCGGGCAGTAGTTTACCGCCTTCAGAACGGCGTCGATCACCGTAAAGTCTCCATGTCCGTGGTGGTGCAGAAGATGGTGTTCCCACAGGCGGCCGGTATCTTGTTTACGGCCGATCCCGTCACGTCCAACAGGAAAGTGCTGTCCATTGACGCCAGCTTCGGTCTTGGCGAAGCCATGGTCTCCGGCCTGGTGAATGCTGACCTTTATAAAGTGTGTAACGGCAAGATCGTTGATAAGAGGATATCCGCCAAAAAACTGGCGATCCACGCCTTGCAAGACGGCGGCACGACGCAACAGGAGATTGAACCTGAGCGCCAGAACCGGCAAGCGCTGACGGATGAGCAGATCCTGCAGCTTGAACAGCTGGGCAGAAAGATCGAAGCGCATTTCGGCTCGCCCCAGGACATCGAATGGTGCCTGGCTGACGGTGAATTTCATATTGTCCAGAGTCGGCCAGTTACAACTTTGTACCCGATCCCCGAGGCGAATGACCAGGAAAACCGCGTCTATGTATCTGTCGGCCATCAGCAAATGATGACCAGTCCCATGAAACCATTGGGGCTGGCTTTCTTCCTGTTGGCGACTCCCGCTCCCATGCGTACTGCTGGCGGAAGGTTGTTTGTCGACGTCTCGCATCCGCTGGCGTCGCCAGTCACCAGGAAAAAAATAATAGATACCTTGGGAAAATCTGATCCGCTCATCAAAGATGCGCTGACGACCATCGTAGAGCGAGGCGATTTTATAAAATCGCCGGCGGAGGAAAGTAAAGCATCGGGCCGTGGCGAGAACAATCAGCCGGCCTGGTCTTTGGAGGGGAAAACAGACGGTGAATACGATCCGAAAATCGTTGCCGAATTAATTGAGAATAATCAGGCATCGATAAGAGAATTGAAAAAGAATATCCAGACGAAATCAGGAACAGCTGTATTTGATTTCATTCGTGAAGACATGCAGCAATTGAAGGGGTTTTTATTTGACCCGCGCAGTCTGGCCGTGATCATGGCCGCCATGGGGGCCTCTTCATGGATCAACGAGAAAATGCAGGCGTGGCTGGGCGAGCAGAACGCAGCAGATACGCTTTCTCAATCTGTTGCAAATAACATCACGTCGGAAATGGGACTGGCGCTGATGGATGTGGCGGATGTGGTCCGCCCCTATCCGGAAGTCATTGCATATTTGCAGCGCGCAAACAGCGATGATTTTCTGGATAAGCTGCCCAAGTTCGATGGCGGCCGGGAAACCCGGGACGCCATCCATGCTTATCTCGACAAATACGGCATGCGATGCAGCGGGGAAATCGATATCACTGAAGCGCGCTGGAGCGAAAAGCCGACAATGCTGCTTCCCATGATTCTTAACAATATCAAAAACTTCGAGCCTGGCGCCAGCAAGCGGAAATTCGAGCAGGGTCTGCAGGAAGCAATGGCTGAGGAACAAAGCTTGTTAGAACGCTTGAAGCAATTGCCGGATGGCGAACAAAAGGCCAGAGAAACAAAACGCATGATCGACCTGGTCCGGAATTTTATCGGTTATCGTGAATATCCAAAATACGGCAAGATCAATCGCTCCTTCGTTTATAAGCAGGCTTTGCTGAAAGAAGCCGAGCGGCTGGTGCAAGCCGGCGTCATTCATGAAACAGCGGATATGTACTATCTCAATTTTGAAGAGTTGCGCGAAACCGTGGGCACAAGCCAAGTAGATTACCAGCTCATCGGTAAACGAAAAGACGAGTACCAATCCTATAAAAAGCTGACGCCGCCACGTGTCATCACGTCTGACGGTGAAATCCTTTCCGGTGTGTATAAACGGGAAAATATCCCGGCCGGTGCAATTGCAGGACTGCCTGTTTCTTCCGGCATTGTAGAGGGACGCGCCCGTGTCATCCTGAACATGGAAGATGCCGATCTGGAAGAGGGCGATATATTGGTCACCGCATTTACCGACCCGGGCTGGACACCGTTGTTTGTATCCATAAAAGGCCTGGTCACGGAAGTCGGCGGACTGATGACCCATGGCGCCGTCATCGCTCGTGAATATGGTTTGCCGGCGGTCGTCGGCGTGGAGAATGCTACCAGGCTGATCAAAGACGGACAGAGAATCCGGGTTAACGGAACAGACGGATACCTGGAAATACTATGAATTGAGAGGCCTGCTCATGCAGGTCCGTATCGCAGTTCAGCCCGGTTTGAATTGGCGAGCAGGTAATCAACGATATCCACGATCATGTTCGACCGGGGCTGGCCCGCGACTCGCGATAACCACCAGGTGGCGCCGGGAAGACGCGGATAACCGGGCAGGATGGTGATTAGTCCGCGAACCAGGTTGTCGTGCGCCAGCAAGTATGGGAGGCAGGCAATGCCGCGTTTGCGCAGCACAGCGTCCAGCAACAGGCGTAGGTCATCGTAGATCGCTTGTTTTCGGAACGCGGCCAGCTGATGGCGGAAAATCTCTGCAGTCGCATCGTCGGTCAGGCTCTCCTCCAGACAAACCAGACCGGTATGCAGATGATGCTGCTCCAGCGGGACGCCGGCTAGCTGAGCGGCCAGTTCGGCGTTGCCCACAACGACCCATTCATCCTGTAAAAAAGGGACTTCCATTAAACCCGGCTGCTGGAGCGGGCGATTGCCGATGGTAATGTCGACATCGATTTCGTCAATGAAACGGGCAGTTTCGTCCGTCGAGAACAATGGAAACAGCCCTGGAATCCGGTCTTGCAAGAGCTCTATCTGAGGCTGCAGCCAGCCATGCAGCAATGGCGCCGGGCAAACCAGTACCACGAGTCCTGGGTCCAGATAAGTTGCGATTCGCGTCAGGCCACTGTGCAAGGTCCCGAATGAGCGTTGCACGCTCTGTAGCAAGACTTCTCCAGCGACATTCAATTCCACGCCACGCCCGACTCGGTGGAACAGCGGCTGGCCAATTTGCTCTTCCAGCAGTTGTATCTGATGACTGATCGCGGATTGCGACACGCATAGTTCATCGGCGGCGCGCGAGAAATTGCCGAGCCTGACTGCCGCTTCAAATCCTGCTAGAAGTTTTAACGATGGAATGCGATTCATTGACATATGAGAAAAATTGATCAATTAAGCCAATAAACATCAATATTCCTCAAGTTTAACACGCCCCATAATGGCCTCATTGTCTTAGATATATCTGTAAAGGAAAAATAGTCATGAGTTCTCGTCGTGTTTTTTTGCAAAATTGTAGTGCCGGTGGCGGCTTGCTCATGTTGGGAGGGTTGCTGACAGCTTGCGGCGGAGGTGATAACGGCAGCACGGCGTCGGCCAGCGAGCAGGTTGGCGTCAATGACGCAACCCGGCCGGCCGGCAATGGCAACCCGGGCAACGGTGGGCAAGGCTTGCCTGTATCCGGCTGGACGATGCCTGATGAGGGTGAACAGCACAAAGGGACCTGGATGGCATTCGTTGCATCCGACGCCATTTGGGAGCCCACGCAAATCGCGCCATTGCAAGATGCACTGGCGCGCATCGCCAACGCGATTGTGCAATTCGAACCGGTCAACATGCTGGTCAATCAACGCGATCTCGCGATCGCCAGGCAGAAGCTGGACCCGCGAGTCAAGCTGCTGATTGCGCCAATCGATGACCTGTGGATGCGCGACACCGGGCCGGTATTTGTCAAGAATCAGAACGGCGAAAAAGCGGGCGTCAATTTCAACTTCAACGGCTGGGGTAAAAAGCAGGTCTATGCCAACGATGGCAAAGTGGCGGGATTTGTTACGCAGCAGGCAGGAGTACGCATGCTGTCGACCAGGCTGGTGCTGGAAGGCGGCGGCATCGAAGTGGATGGGAAGGGCACCGCCATCATCACCGAAAGCTGTGTGCTGAATCCGAATCGCAATCCCGGTCTGAGCAAAGCAGATTGCGAGGCCGAGTTGAACGCGCTGTTGGGTATCCGGAAGGTAATTTGGCTGCCGGGAATTGCCGGCAAGGATATTACAGACGGACATACGGATTTCTACGCGCGTTTCGCCGGCCCCGGGGTTGTGGTTGCCGGTGTTGATTCGGATCCCGCTTCCTACGATCATGCAGTGACTACGCGGCATCTCCAGATATTGCGGGCAGCTACGGACGCAAATAACAAGCACTTGCAAGTCGTCCCAATCGAGGGGCCTGGCCAGATTCGGCCAGAGTTTGCGAACAAGACTTTTGCCTCCGGCTATATCAATTTCTACCTTGTCAACGGCGCACTGATCATGCCGGAGTTTGGCGACGCGGCAGCCGACGCCAATGCCAAGACCCGTTATATGGAGCTGTTTCCTGGTCGCGCCATCGTGCAACTGAATATCGATCCGATCGCGGCAGGCGGCGGCGGGATTCATTGCACCACGCAGCAGCAAGCTGCTTGAGCTTATTCTGAGCAAGCTGTATCCATTACGCCTTGTCCGCAGGGGCATTGAAGCATTCTGTCAGCTTGACACTTTATGGCTTTTTGCTCAATATCATGCGCACGGGGACGTAGTGGCTATCCATGATTCGTCAACCCGATGCGCTTTTGCTGTTTCGCAAGCCACAAAGAAGCAGCTGAAACCGGCGCAAAATTCACACTTACCAATTGAGGTTGCCCCCAATCGGCTCACATTCCTGAGCCAGCATGCTGAACGCCGCTCATATGCCTCCCACGCTATCTGTCGGGGCGATGAGCTAAGACACCGCCGCGATGGCGGCAAGTTGCGTTGCATTTGCGAATTGTTTACCACCGATTTTCGGTGCCCCTTGTTTGACAATACATCTTGGCGCCAAGGCGCTTAAGGGATTTTCTATGATTTATGATGTCGTGATTGCCGGCGCAGGCCCTGTCGGCTTATTTCTCGCCTGTGAGCTCCGGCTCGCAGGCATCTCAGTGTTGGTGCTGGAGAAAAACGTCGACCCGCGCGCTCCATTAAAGCGGCTTCCGTTCGGCATGCGTGGATTATTGGCGCCTTCCATCGAAGCTTTTTATCGCCGCGGTTTGCTGGACGACATGGCGGCGCCGCAACGTCTGCAAGATGAGGCGGGAAGCAACAGCGCCTCAAGCGCCGGGCGGGGAGGGCCGCAGCCGCGCCGCCAAATCGGCCATTTCGCCGGCATCCCTTTCGACCAGGACAAGGTCGATACCTCGAAATGGCCATATCGCCTGCCAAGCCCGGCTGCCACCAGCATGGCGGCCGATATGGAGCACATCGAAGCCGTCCTGGCCGCGCGCGCAAACGCGGCCGGGGTGGAAATCAGGCGCGGACTCAGCGTCGAAGGCTTCGACCATGCGGACGAAGAAGTGATTATTCGCGCAGGCAGCGAAACTTTTCATGGCCGCTGGCTGGTCGGCTGCGATGGCGGCCGCAGCATCGTGCGCAAGGCAGGCGGCTTTGAATTCGCCGGCACCGATGCTGAATTCACCGGCTATTCAGTTCAAGTGGAAATGGCTGACCCGGATCAACTCAGCCTGGGCCGCCACTATACGCCGACGGGGATGTATTTTCAGTCACGGCCCGGGACTATCGCGATGGTCGAGTTCGATGGCGGCGCTTGCCACCGAAGCCAAGCGATCACACTCGAGCACGTGCAGGCAGTGTTGCGCCGTATCGCTGGGAGCGATGTCACCCTGACGGCCCTCCGGCTTGCCACCACCTGGACCGATCGCGCTTACCAGGCCACGACTTACCGCAAAGGACGGCTGCTGCTCGCCGGCGACGCCGCGCACATCCATTCTCCTTTAGGCGGCCAGGGGCTCAACCTCGGCCTTGGCGATGCGATGAACCTTGGATGGAAGCTTGCCGCCACCATCCGTGGCGACGCACAGCTTGCTCTGCTTGACAGCTATTCGAGTGAACGGCGTCCGGTGGCAGCCCAGGTCCTGGACTGGTCACGCGCCCAAGTCGCGCTGATGCGGCCGAGCATGCATTCGCGTGCGCTCGCAGCCATCATCCGCGATCTCATCGACACAGGCGACGGCGCCACATACTTCGCTGAGCGCATGTGGGGTGTTTCGGTCCGTTACGATCTTGGCTGCAGCCACCCTCTGACGGGCCGCAGCGCTCCCGATTTCGAGCTGGCCGACGGCAGCAAGCTTGGTGCGCTGCTGAACAAGGGGAGGGGGCTATTCCTGGACTTTGACGCCAGCAGACCGTTTCAAGCGCTTGCCAGCGGCTGGAGCGACCGCATCACGTATATTGCAAGCGAAGCCAGGGATAGCCTGGGCTTGAGCGCGCTACTCGTGCGCCCCGATGGCGTGGTCGCCTGGGCCGGTGAGGCTGACTGCAGTCATGTGGAAGCTGCTCAGGCCGCCTCGCAGTGGTTTGGCGAAGCCGCAGAGATGCTTTAATTTACCGGCCTCAGTCGTGCAAATCGAATGCCAGTGGCGTTAGCGCTGATGCTGCAAATATTCCTCTATGATTGCGTTCACTTCGTGGTGGCATTCGAGACCCGCGAGATGCGCAGTAGCGGGCATAACGATGAACTCGGCGCCAGGTATCGCTGCCGCCATCGCCTGAGTCTCGCGGAGATGAACATCGTGCCGAGCGACAGCGTCTGGCTATCGGCAATCCGGTTACGCCACCCGAGCGAACTTGCCGGTGCGTTTTGTGCGGATATTCTGAGCGGCGCGCCAGCTTCGGCCTGAGTCGGCAAGGTGTGCGGATGACGGTTTCAGTCTTCCGCAACGATGCAGGAAAGCAGCCCGTCATCCGCTTAACTGGCGCCGTAAATGACGCGCTCGTCTAATGCGAACAGGCGTCATCCAATGCTGATTTTCGGCATCTATACATCATTGACATTAATGAGAGTGTCAAGAAAAAAACTTCGAATTATCAAGCTGAAAGCAGCTGAATCGGCATGCCATCGTCATTCTCCGGTAACAAAACGTAATTACCATCTGGAAAGATTTTTAACGCGTCTTGCCAGCAGTGCTGGATCCATCGCGCATTCGCGCAAACTTAATTTCCTTCCGGGATATCGACATGGTGCTGAAGCGATGCAAGCTGACGTAAGCAGATGGTTTAGCAGCGGACGCCGCCGTCGCTTGCCGCGATGCGCATCTGGCCGCACATTTAACCGCACATACAGCCGCGGCGCGGTGCTGCCGATCGGCATTTTCTTCCTGGCTGTGCTGTGCGTCGGCATATTCGCCGTCTATAACATGGCGCAGGTGACCAGCGACAAGCGGCGCCTGGTCAATGCCGCGGATGCGATTGCCTACAGCACCGCCAACATTGCGGCGGAGGGCCTCAACTACACCGCCTACACCAACCGCGCCATGATCGCCAATTACCAGGCGGTGGGGCAGATGACGGCGATGTGGTCGAACGTCACCATGTCGGACCAGTACTGGAAAAACAATAGCAGGGTGATGAAGGCCACCGCCGCGCTGACCAAATTCATCCCCTATATCGGCGCCGGCCTGTCGAGCATTCTCAATGCCGTCTCTACTTTCGGCAAATACTGGGAAAAAATCGTCGACGGCGTGCGCGTCACCAGCCAGGTGCTGGCCAACGCCGGCACCGCCACCACCTCATTGACCAATTACGCGATTTTCGCCTCGCAGCAGGTGCACCTGGCTACCACTACTTCAGCCATGATCGCCATGCAAAAGGAACTGCTGACGGCCAATGCGCCGCAAGCCGAGTATGTGCCGCAGACCATCATGTACCAGGTCGCCAAGAGCGTGGTGGATTTCGGCAGCATGATCAAGCTGCACCAGCCGCCGCGCAAGTTCATGGGCAGCACCGAGATGAAGACCAAGCTGCCGGACAGCACCGGCACCGCCGAATTCAACCTGGTGCACCGGGTGATGATGCAGGACATGATCAAGCTCACCAGCGCCATGGGCGGCCGCCGCCTGTTTCCTAACGCGGTCGGCCTGTGGGCGGTGGACGGCTGCAACCTGAGCGGCATCAACGGCATCCTGACCGGGCTCTCGGCCAACGGCCTGGAGCAGATCGTGCCGGCGCTGCAGGGCAACGTGGCGGCGGACGTCATCGGCCCGGTGATCGAAGCGTTCATGAACACGGTGGGCCTCATCGTCAGCCCGATCATGTGCCTGTACGAGCGTACCGGCGGCACCCGCATGATCCAGATGCAGGACGGAACCTATGCCTGGAGCAATATCGACATCATGGAGATCAATCCGCACCTGTTCAATATCCACATTCCGATGGCCGGCGCGGTGACCATGTCCAAGGTGGGCCGCCAGGGCCTGGACAAGAACCAGGAAGTGCCTGAAGACCTGGCCAAGTTCGTCGATGTGGTGAAAGACACTTCGTCCTGGAAGAAATCGTTCTGGGGCGAGGCGACCGGCATTGACGATTGCCTGTATTTCACGCTGCCGAACGGCGAACTCTATGCACCGCGGATAGGCGGCGCCTGCGCTTCGTTGTCTGCAGGCGCTGCCAAGAAATACTACGAGCGCGGCGTCATGAATATCGCCGGATCCTCTGGCGAGCGGGCAATGAAGGGCCAGCCGCAGATCGCCACCGCCAGCCAGACGCTCAACAACGCCGCCATGGCGACCCTGGAACCGGTAATCAATGCCGCCGGCGCCGGCGTCAATTCCTCCAATTCCTCGCAGTCCGCGGTCAATCTGCCGGACGCCAACGCCGGCAACCAGACCGGTGTGCTGGGCGGCGCCCCGGCCGGCATGCCAGCCTCCGGCGCTGCGCTCAATGCGCCCAATCCGGGCAGCGCCGATGCCGAAGTGACGGTGGCGACAGCGATGGCGCAGCAGGCGGTGAATTTCCAGCAGCTCTCCAGCCTGGGCGGCAATGTCGCCACTTCCATCTCAAACATGCTGGGCAGCGGCTTTTCGCTCGCCACCTCGGCGTTCGACGATCCGGTCGATGCGCCTGACGGTTTTGTCCAGTTTATCCTCAAGGCGCTCGGCCTGGGCGACTTGATCGATGTGCTTGGCATGCGCACTTCGCGCGGCACTGAGACGCTGTTCCAGAAACCCGGCCTGGGCGGTGCGGTGGCGGCTGACATGGGCTTGCCGGCGGAACGTTTCGGTCTGTGGGAAATGCGCGGCGCCAACATGGGCAACTACCAGCTGGGCGACCGCGACGCCAGCAATCTGTTTGTCGCCAGCAAGGAAGTGCAAGACAACGCCTTGAAGGACCTGGGGCCGTCGTTCGTGGTGGCGCTGCAGCAGACGGTCGACAAGACGCCGCTGCGGCCGGAAAGCAAATTCAACCTCGGGCGCGCGCCCATGCACGATTACGACACCGAACTCAAGCAGGATTATCTGAAAGCCATCGGCAAGGCGCGCGTTTACTACCGGGCGCCGGTGGAGCGCTGGACCACGCGCGGCCAGATCGTCTCGCACGCCAACCTCATGCTGCCTTACTGGAACGCTCGGCTGGAAGGCTTGAATTACCCCGAAAAAACGCTGTTCTTCGTCATTAACTGAGATCCCGTCCGGAAAGACTTCATGCTCATGCTGCCCGCACTATCGACCGCATCGCCAAGGCTGCGCCGCCAGCGCGGCCAGGCGCTGGTCGAATCCATCATTGTCTGCAGCCTGTTCATGGTTTTCCTGTTCGGCCTGCAGTGGGTGTGGCGGTTCGGCGAGCTGGCGCAGCTCAATGCCGAAGCCCCGCGCTTTGCCGCCTGGGAACGCACCGCCTACAAGTCCGGCGGCGGCGCCGAGACGCAGGCGCTCTACAGCAGCGACAGCGACCTGGCGCCCCAGGTATTCCGGAACGTCTACCTGACGCCGCGCGGCGCGCGCCAGTCGCAAGGCGAGGGCAGCACCGCCTTGATGCAAGACCACCCGGACTGGATGAGCACGGCCGCGCGCTTTTTTACCAGCACCATGAAGGGCGCCACCTTCGGCAGCATCTCAAGCAACGCCTTGAGCGTCACCACCAATTCAAACAAGGCGCCCGGCGGACCGATGGGATTCGATCCCACCCACAATACGCTGACCAGCCTGAAGCTGGATGACAAGCCTTATGAACGGGTGCAGGTCAACGGCGCCATCGGGCTGGGCGATTTCATCACGGACTTCCTGCAGCAGCGCTTCGGCATCGCACCAGCGCTCGACGGCATGGCCGCAGGCAGCACCAACGTCACCGCGCTGGGCAGCCTGACCATGGTCACCAATTCCTGGTCGGCGCCGGGTGGGGTGGCGATCAAGCGCATGTTTGACGAACTCAATCCGCTGGCTGCCAGCAACCACGTCGGCACGGTGCTCAACAACGGCAAGTACGGCAACCTGTCGCAGCTGATCGGCGGCGCCTCTGGTTTCGGCAGCAATTACCGGGTAGACAAGGTCGGCATCAATCCGGCGCAGGTATCGACGCTGGTATCGCAGGGGATGGGCTTCGACTACGGCAGCCTGAAGAACCCGGGCGACCTGATGAAAATTTTCAAGCCTACCGATGAATACAAGGAGAGCTTTGTGTTCAAGGCAGCGACGATCGAGCCTGAATATGTCGGCATCATCTGCAAGGCAAAAGTGCCGAATTCGATCCGCCTGACGCAGTACACCCAGGATGAACTATGCCCGTCCGGCACGGTGCGCGCGCGCACGATTTCCATGTTCGACAATCCGGCCTGGCGCTTTGTGGCTCCCTAGGGCAGCATCCTGAGAATAATAGAAATTTCAAAAAAATTCATTAATATTCAATGTATTGCAGATGAATCATGAGAGCTTGGATTAAGTTTGGAGATTTAATCGAAAAGCTTTTTTATTCAATTGCTTGCGCCCGCAATCCATGAATCTGCCGGATGATCAGCAGCAACCGCTGCAGGACCGTAGCCATCAACGTAAGCCATTTAAATCATTCCCTTTAGTCGCTCAGAAAGAATACTGCATGCCGGCCTGGGCGCCGCTGAGCCGGCCGCTTTGGGGATTGCGGTCGGTATCGGCCTCGACGTATAGCTTGGTGCGCTTCGACAGGCTGTAGCGGGCGACCGCCAGGAGCTTGTTGTCGACCGCGCCGTCGGCGGTGGTGCGCCAGTAGGCGGCAGTCAGCTCCCATGCCGGCGCCGGGACGTAAATGGCGCCGATGCCGTTGGTGATCAGGCTGCGGGTGGCGGTGTAGGGTTCGTTCCGGGTGTGGTAGTGCACCAGCTGCAGCGTGACCGGGCCGACCTCGTAGTAGCCGCCCGCGGTAAACGTGGTCTGGCCGCTGCCGTTGACGCCGCCGTAGGCAATTGCCGCGCCGAACGGGTGGCCGTTGTACATCAGGCTGGCGGCTTGCATGCTGCCGTTCTGGGTGCCTGCCTGTTCGCCGGCGGCGTAGCTCAGGCGCCCAATGAAATCGGAGAAGCGGCCGGTATAGACGATCGCATTGTCCCAGGCATAATTGAGCTGATGATTGACCGCGGGCGACCAGCTGGAGACATAAGTAGGGTCGCTCAGCCAGGAGCCGGCGTAATACAGTGCATTGTATTGACGCCCCAGGGTCAGCTCGCCATAGCTGCTGCTCAAGCCGACATAGGCGGTGCGTCCGAACAATCGTCCTCCCTGGTTCAGTTTGCCGGTGTCGAGCGAAAAACCGTTCTCCAGGTTGAAAATGGCTTTCAGGCCGCCGCCCAGGTCTTCGCTGCCGATCAGGCCCCAGCGGCTGCCGGCCCAGCCCAGTTCCGCGCCGTCCACTACCGACAAGCTGTTGCCGGCCCTGGTTTGCTGATAGCGCACGCTGCTGTCGATAAACCCATACAGCGTGACGCTGGTGCTGGCGATTTGCGCATGAGAGGCGCTGGCCGCCAGGGCTAGCAATGCGGCGGCAGGGACGGTGCGCGGAATACGGAGGACGGCTGTTTTCATTGTTTTGCTTTGTGGTTTGTCATCAGTTGCGCATGTACGGCCGGCACAGTTCTACCAGCGGCCATGCCGCGGAAGCAGTCCGCAAGCGGGCACCTTGAGCGAAAGATGTGCCCGCCACGCAGCCTGCCGCGCCTTAACCTTGGCCCGGATTGCTGTGGCGGCCGATAAAACGGCCAGATCATGGAAATGAAATGCAGGGTTACGAGGCAAAAAGAGACTTGCGCGGCTCTCTGTCCATCAGCCGCGAATATATAGTAGGTCTATGCCAGGAAAGAACGAATCATTTTGAACAACTATATTCGGAATAAGTACATGGCACTTGCCTGCGGCTCGTCAGGTTTTGGAAGGACGCCCGGCGATCAGCAGCCAGGCGCTCAAGGCGCTGCCCAAGGCCAGGCACGCAGAGAGCAGCATCACCCAGCGAAAGCCGGAGACGTACGATTGGCTGATTGCGCTTTTCAGGAACGCTTTCTCCGATTGGCTTGCTGCTTCGGGTAACTCGATTGCAGCAAGTTTTGCCCGCTGCACCTCTACCGCGTGCAACTTTTCCGGCGCCATATTCGAGGTCTTGAGATGCCGGTCCAAACTGACATTGAACGCCAGGTTCATCACAATCCCGAAAGCTGCGATGGCCAGCAGGGTGGCCGTACGCGAAACGGCGTTGTTGACGCCCGATGCCGCGCCGGTAAGACTCTGGTCGACTGCGTTCATGACCGTCGTGGTCAGCGGCGCGATGCTGATCGACATGCCGAAGCCCAATATCAGCACCGCCGGAAAATAATTAGTCCAGTAACTGCCGCCCACACCCGGAATGGCGAACCAGGCAAATCCGATAGCCGCAATCGTCGGCCCGATCACAAGCGGTTTCTTGGCGCCGTAGCGGTCAACCAGGCCGCCGCTCCATCTTGACAGGAGAAACATCGGCAGCACAAACGGCAGCAACGAAGCGCCGGCGGCGAAAGCGGAATACTCTTGCACCAGAATCAGGTTGAGCGGAAGAAAATACAGGCTGCCGCCAAGCGCAGCGTACAGCAGGAGCGTCAGCAGGTTGGCGCCGCTGAAATTGCGGGATCGGAATAAGCCGAGCGGCAGCATGGGAGTCGGATGCCGCAATTCGAGGCCGATGAAAAGGGTAAGCATCAGCACAGCCAGAACCAGCGTTGCAAGCACCGTCACTTCGCCCCAGCCTTTGTTCGACGATTCAATCAAGCCATAGACCAGGCATCCCAGCCCGATGCTGGCCAACGCAGCGCCGCTCCAATCCAGAGAGCCTGAAGCGCGTTGATCGCGGCTTTCGGGGACGTATCTGAATGTGAGGACGATCACCAGCAAGGCGAGCGGGACGTTGATCAGAAATGCCAGGCGCCATGACACATGCTCAATCAGGAATCCGCCGACCACCGGTCCAATTGCGGTAGTGATGGCAGTGTAGCCAGACCAGGTGCCGATCGCTTTGCCGCGTTCGTTTGCGGGAAATGAAGCACTGATCAGGGCAAGGCTGCCCGGGACCAGCAAGGCGCCGCCGATGCCCTGCACAGCGCGAGCGGCAATCAGTTGCATGACGCTGCCCGTCACCCCACACCAGATGGAGGCGACAGCGAACAGCGCGGTGCCAAGGGCAAACACCCGGCGTCGGCCGAAGCGGTCGCCAGCGCTGCCGCCAACCAGCAGCAGAGCCGCCAGAAACAGGGTATAGGATTCAATGACCCACTGCGCATCGGATGCGCTGGCGCCGAATGCGCGCTGCAAGGCGGGAAGGGCGACGTTGACCACCGTGCCATCGATAAACACCATGCTAGAGGCGAGTATCGTGGCCGCCAATACCCACGGGCGCGCACTGCGCTTGCACAGTGAATCCGCCGCAGTGTCGGCAATGGCGCCCTCGTCGCGAGGGCGGGCAGGCGATACAGTCATTGACATCACTCCCGCATAAGCTGGTGTTTGCCAAGCATAGCCTAAATTGTTATTTGTGCCGGATGCAATGTCGACAGGTGCATGGCTCGGGCGTTCAAGCTGTCGATTCGCAGCTCAAACTGACTGTGGCTAGCTGCGCTCTATGTTACCAGCGCAGAAAACGCGGTCCGCAAAGTGCTCCGGCCAAGGTCGGAATCAGCATGCCCAGCACATACCAGGCGCCCCAGAACGGCACCCCCATTTCCGGGCAGTGCAGGCAGTAAGCAACGGTGGCAATGGCGCCGGACAGGAGGCCGGCAGCCGCGCCAGCCAGGCGCAAACGTGTCGGCGCCAGCCCGCGCATGGCCCAGAAGACGGCAATCAGGGAGGGCACGGACAGCAGCGCAATATTGAACGGACAACTGCGCCAGGTCACGCCCAAGAGCAAGGAGGCACGCAGCTCCGGCGGCGCCGACCAGAGGATCAATCCGGAGGCGCTCCACACCAGCAGCAGCGGCAAGGCCAAGGCAGGCCAGGCATTGCCCCCGGTCTGGCCGGGACGCGCCAGGCGCGAAGCCAGCAGCAGGGCGGCAGCCCCTAGCAGAAGCGGGAACGCCAGTTTGAACCAGAACAGCGGGGTGCCGAGCATGGCGTGGATATCCGGCCGCACTCCGTAAAGCAGCACGGTCAGGATGACTGAGCCCAGGCCGCCCAGTATCAGTGCGCGGCTGAAGCTTTTGGCAGAGGCGTGACGATCCACCGGCGCTACGCCAGCTGCCAATAAGGAAACAAAGTCGTCTGTTTTCATGCCAAACCTCTGATTTTCGCCGCCAATGCCTTGAGGCCGCGGTGCACGCCTATTTTAACTGCGGACTCCGACAGACCGGTGAGTTGTGCCGTTTCCGCCACCGACAAGCCTTCCAGTTTGACGTGCACAATCGGCAGGCGTTGGCGGTCCGGCAGCAATTCGAGCAATTTGCCGATATCGCGTTTGGCCGCAGCGGGTTGTTCATCGCTGCCGGTAAAAATCTCCAGGTAATCGTCGAGCGGCTCATTCAACGCCTCGTGGCGCGACCGTGCGCGCAGGAAGTCGCTCAGCTTGTAGCGGGCAATCGCGTAGACCCAGGCTGTCAGGGGCTGGTCGGCGCGGAAGGTGTGGCGGCCGTTATGCACCGCCAGCAGGGTTTCCTGCACCACGTCTTCGACATCGTCCTGCAGGTGGTATAGACGCTTTCTCAGGAAAGCCCGCAAGCGCCCGCTCAGTTCGTCCAGGAAGCTGCGATATGCCGCCGCATCGCCGTCCAGCCCGGCGAGCAGCAGCATTTTCAGGCGCTCTTCTATCGGCTGTATGGCTTCTGTTTCGCTTATTCGCTTCATGGCATCTTGATTAAAACGAACCCTGATTCAATCGAAAGACAACTAGTGTTGTTGCCCGCCGCGCCGACCGGCAAGCATGGAAAGCAGCTCATCGTCGCCTTTTTCTTCCTTTACGGCAAGTGAAACCGCCTTGGCGGCACTCACCAGCGCAGCCAGCGTGGCCCGAGCAGGGCGCCCGCCAGCATCGGGATCAGCATGCCGAGCGCGTACCACACGCCCCAGAACGGCGGCGCCATTTCGATGCAGTACAAGGTGTAGACCAGCACCGCTTGCGCTCCCGCCAGCAAGCCGGCGCCGGCGCCGGCCAGCCGCAGCCGGGTCGGCGCCAGGCCGCGCATGGCCCAGAACACGGCGTAGAAGGTCGGCGCAGACAAGATCACGATGTTCAAGGTGCAGATGCGCCAGGTGCTGCCGAGCACCAGGCCCAGCCGCAGCGCCGGCGGCGTCGCCAGCAGGAAGCCGGCGGCGGCGCTCCAGACCGCTAGCAAAGGCAGCGCCAGCATCAGCCAGCCGAGCTGGCTGTCCATGCCTGGGCGCGCCAGGCGGCTGGCGATCAGCAGCGCTGCCAGCAGCACCGCCAGCGGAAACGCCGCTTTCAACCAGAACAGCGGCGTCACCAGCATTTGCGGCATGTCGCTGCGGACGCCGTAAATCGCCAGCAGCAGTGCGGTTGCACCCAATAATCCCATGATCAATGCGAGGCCGAAGCGTTTGGCCAGCACATTGGGATCGGCGGGTTGCACGCCGGTCGCCAGCATGGCGACCAGTTCGGGGGTATTCATGATGTTTCTCCAGACGGGCTTGCGCAGGCCTATGTATTCGCCGCAGCCGCGGCTTTGGTTACAGCTGTCGCAAAAAATATTTTTTCAATTATTTTTGCTGGCCGCTGTAACCGGATGCTGCGCGCCGGCGAATTACCTGTCAGATCGCTTGCACAACACAGTTTCCAGTGCAGACGATCGGTTCTTTTACCTAACCTTTTCTGGAGCAGACATCATGAATGCACGTAATCTCGTTACCGCCGCTTTTACCCTGGCAGCCCTGACTTCCGGCGTCGCCATGGCGCAGAACCAAGCTACACCGGCCAAGCCGGCTGTGGAAAAATGCTACGGCGTGTCCGCCGCCGGCAAGAATGACTGCAAGGCAGGCGAGGGCACCACCTGCGCCGGCACCGCCAAGGTCGACTATCAAGGCAACGCCTGGAAAAACGTCCCTGCCGGCACCTGCACCAGCATCAAGACGCCGCATGGCACAGGTTCCCTGACTCCAACCTGATGCAGAAACGGCCGGCTCATCATGGATAACCGACTTGGCGCAGGCCTGGGCCTGAAACCCCAGCACTACGACGAAGCGCTGGCATGCAGCGCAGGCGGCCTCTGGTTCGAGGTCCATCCGGAAAACTACATGGTGGCCGGCGGCCCTCGGCTGGCCTGGCTGGAAACAATCCGCCAGCGCCATCCGCTGGCCTTGCACGGCGTCTCGCTGTCGCTGGCGGCCGATGTCGCGCCGGACGAGGCGCACTTGCGCAAGCTGGCGCAACTGGTCCGGCGCTTCCAGCCGACGCTGGTGTCGGAACATCTGGCATGGTCGGCGTGGAACGGCAATTACTATCCCGATCTGCTGCCGGTGCCGCGCAGCGGCGAAGCGCTGCTGCGCATCGCCGCCAATATCGCAAGGACACAGGATGCCCTCGGCTGCCGCATCGCTATCGAAAATCCCACTCATTATCTGCACATGGATCAGCATGCCTGGAGCGAAGTCGATTTCCTGACTGAACTGACGCGCCGCACAGGCTGTGGCTTGCTGACCGACGTTAACAACATTTTCATCAGTGCGCACAATCTGCAGTTCGATGCGGCTGCCTATATCGACAGTCTGCCAGCGGCCGCCATCATGGAAATTCACCTTGCCGGTTATAGCGAAGATGCGGATATCGGCGCCGCCTTACTGATCGATTCGCACGACGCTCCGGTGGCGCCGGCGGTATGGGATTTGTACCGCCGCCTGGTCGAGCGCATTGGCGCGCGCCCCACGCTGATCGAACGTGACGACCATTTACCCGATTTCAGCGTTCTGCTAGCCGAGCGCGGACAGGCGCAAGACATCCTCGACCTGCAAGGAGCATCGCATGAGCGCGCCGCTTAAACAGTTCCAGGATGATTTTATCCTTGCCTTGTATGGCGCAGGAGATGCAATCCCGCAGCTGGCGTCATTGAGTGGACAGCCGGGTTTTGCGATTTACCGGAACACGGTGATCAAGGGTTGCATCGATACCCTGGCGGCTAATTTCCCGACCGTGCAGCGGTTGGTGGGCGAGCAATGGTTTCGTTCCGCCGCGCTGGTGTACGTCAGGACGACGCCGCCGAGTGCGGTCAGCATGATGGAGTACGGCGAGGATTTCCCGCAATTCCTGGCGCAATTTCCACCGGCGGCTGAGCTGCCTTATCTGGCTGGCGTTGCCCGGCTGGACCGATTCTGGATTGAAGCACATATCGCAGCGGACGACACCCGGCTCGACGCCGCGGTGCTTGGCGCCCTGGCGCCGCAAGTGCTGGCGCAAACGGTCCTGCGGCCGCGCGCCAGCACGTACTGGCAGTGGTTCGCGCAGTACCCGGCCTACACGATCTGGAGCGTCAACCGGGCGCAAACCGAAATGCCCGGCGATCTGGCCTGGGTAGCAGAAGGGGCTTTGCTGACACGCCGTGATGGCGTTGTCTGCTGGCAGCCACTGGATTTCCCCGCTTGCGTGCTGCTTGACGCCTGCGCCGCCGGCCTGACGCTGGAAAATGCAGCCAGCCAGGCAGCGGCAGCCGCCCCTGCGCAAGACATCGCGCAAACGCTGGCGCTTTTGCTGACTGCCGGCGCGTTTTCCGCAACATAAAACGACTTATTCATCAATGGAGATCGACATGAACACATCCGCCATAGCCGCCGCGGCAATGCCAACCGGCTTGCGCCACCGCTGGAACAGCATCGCCGACAGATTGTCGGGGCTGGTCGGCCATTCCTTGCTGGCGCTGATCGCCCGCATCGGTATTGCCGCCACGTTTTTCCTGTCAGGACGCACCAAGGTGACGGGATTCCTGACTTTAACGGAAGGCACTTACACCCTGTTCCGTGAGGAATACAAGATTCCGCTGATCCCGCCCGAAATCGCGGCGCACATGGCGGCCTATGCCGAACACCTGTTCCCTCTGCTGCTGGTGCTGGGCCTGTTTACACGTTTTGCAGCGCTGGCGTTGCTCGGCATGACGCTGGTGATTGAAGTATTCGTCTATCCGGACGCCTGGCCCATTCATCTGTCGTGGGCTGGCTTGCTGCTCTATCTTGTCGGGCGTGGCGGCGGTGCTCTGTCTATCGATAACTGGCTTGGCATCAAATGATGAAGTGTCGTCAGATTGAAAATACCCGGGTGATATTTGTTGAGTGAAGCCCGGTCGATTGTTGTTCTGGACATGTCGCTCGCCCAATGCGTGAGGCCGGTCGATATGCATTTTTATCTTGGAGATGAACGATGAAATCTACTCGCCGCGTTTTTCTGGGCGCCGGCGTGCTCGCCGGCCTGTCTGTCGGGCTGGGTTCCTTGCTCGCCACGGCTTCCCGCGTCACTGCAGCTGAAACGCAGGAACACTTCGACGTAACCCATAGCGACGCCGAATGGCGTAGCCTGCTTGGCGCCAGCAGCTATGCCGTGTTGCGCCAGGAGGCTACTGAGCGTCCGTATAGCAGTCCGCTGAATGCGCAGCACGGGGCAGGAGTCTTTAGCTGCGCAGGTTGCGCCCGTCCCTTATTTTCTTCCAAGACCAAGTTCGACAGCCACACCGGCTGGCCCAGCTTCTGGCAAGCGCTGGACAACGCGGTGCGCACGCGCGAAGACAAGACTTTTGGCATGCTGCGCACGGAAGTTCACTGCCAGCGCTGCGGCGGCCACCTGGGCCATCTGTTCGACGACGGCCCTAAGCCGACCGGGCTGCGCTATTGCATGAACGGGGTGGCGATGAATTTTACCGAATCCGCAACCTGAGCGGATGTCGATGATTGACCTTTGTGCAATCACTAGCACTGAGCCGGCGATGGCGCCAATTGCTGCCGCAGCGATATCAGGGGTTCGAACCTGAGGATATCGCCGCCTCGGTTTCTGACCGGGCTACCAGCTGCAGTCCCGCGCAGACGAGGGAAGGGCAGCCGGCCAGGTAGTGGACAGGATATTATTTCCGATTGCCCAGATCCATGAGCATGCGGGTCAGCAGATAAAAGCGGGGCACGATGCTGTCGATTTCGGCGTACTCTTCCGGCGTGTGGATGCCGCCGCCGACAATGCCGAAACCATCCAGCGTCGGGATCCCGACGCCTGCCGAGAGGCTCGAATCGGCTGCGCCGCCGCTGCCCTCAAGCGTCAGCTTTTTGCCTAACTCGCCATAGATGGCTTGCGCCTTGGCAGCCAGTGCTTCTGATTGCAGATTTGCCGGCATAGGTGGGAACCCGCGGGTCAAGTGCGTCGTTACCTGGGTATCGGGAATCAATTTTTTCTCGGATACCTTGGCCAGGTCTTTTTCAACGCGGTCGAATTCTTCGGGAACTGCCACGCGCACGTCGCCGAAGGCAGTCGCGTGATCTGGAATGACGTTAGTCGAGCCCCCAGCGTTGATCACGGTAAAGTTGACCGTGGTTTGTTTTTCGCGGTCGCCGAGCTGGCCGAGCTGCAATATCTGGTGCGCGGCTTCCATCGCGGCATTGCGGCCGCTGTCAGGCGCCACGCCGGCGTGCGCTGCCTTGCCGGTAACCTCGACCTTCACCGTGCCGCTGCCTTTTCGCCATACCACCAGGCCGTCGGCCGGGCGGCCCGGTTCGAGATTAAGGACCACGTCGTGCTGCCTGGCGACTTTTTCGATCAGCGCGCATGAACCGGCCGAGCCGGTCTCTTCGTTGGAATTCAGCAATAGAGTAATCTGGGCATAATCTTTAAAACCAAGCTGTTGCAGGATTTTTAACGCATACAGGCCGGCGACGATGCCGCCTTTGTCATCCATGACGCCAGGGCCATAAGCCCGGCTGTCTTTGATATAAAACGGCTTTGCCGTGGCTGTTCCGTGCTTGAAAACCGTATCCATGTGCGCCATCAGCAAAATTTTACCTTTGCCGGTTCCAGTGAATGTCGCCACCACGTTATTGCCGTTTGCGGGCGCTGCCGCCGGATAGGTTTCAACGCGCGCCCCGATTTTTTTCAATTCTTCAATCACTATCCCGCTGACCTGGCTCAATCCCTGTTCGTCGCCGGTGCCGGTATCGATATTCACCAAGCGCTCCAGCAGCTTCAAGGCTTCGCCCTTGTATTGCTCGGCCTTTTCATAGACCTGTTTATCGGGTTCGGCAAAAGACGGCGGGGCGGCTAAACCAAGAGCTATGCCTAAACCCAGGCTGGACATGAATGCGGATCGTGCAAAATGAAACATTATTGTGACCTCCCGTTTGAATGTTGGATTGTTGAGTTATGAATGGATTCTGGCATAGACCGGATGCTCCGGCAAAGGATTCGAGGAGAAGGTTCAGGCAGCTTTGCTGATGCGGCGAGCGATGGCTTCGCCCATGTCGACGGCGGATGTGTTGGCCTACAAGCAATATGACCACCAACAACGGCGAGATCGCCATGAGCTGGGCCCTGGACGGCCACGGCGTCCTGATGCGCGCCGCATGGGATGTCAGTGCTATCTGCAAAGCGCCCGGCTGGTGCAGGTCCTGCCTGGCTACCGCATGCCGGACGCCTACATCTACGTGATGTATCCGCAGCGCCACCAGTTGTCGGCCCGTATCCGTACCTTCGTGGATTTCCTCACCGAGACCTTCGAACGGTTTGACTAAGCCGGCGAGTCGGGGCGCCGGTCAGTCTTCTCGATTCAGTGTCATTCAACATGCGTCCGTCGATTAGTTGTTGGCATAACTATCAAAATGAGGCGCGGCGGTCTCAAGTTCCAGCTTTGTCGTGTTCACTATGTAGGACACCGCGTGATATAGACCGGCAAGCATCACTAGCTCGATAAGCTGCTCGTCGGTGTAAAACGTTTTCAGTTCGGCCCACAGAGTGTCGTCGACGCTGCTGGTCGCATGCAGTACATCCGCAAGCCGGATCAGCACGGAATCTTGAGCTTGCCACGCCTGGGTATCCTCATGCACAGTGGCAGCAACCTGTGTCGGAGTGAGTCCCGCCTTGGTGCTAAAGGCCGCAACATGTACGCCCCATTCGTACTCGGCCCCACACAACGCGCAGGTTCGTAGAATCATGATCTCTCTGGCGCGTACTGAAATGCTGCCCTTGTCGAGTAGGCCGCCTGCGATCATGCGCGACAGTACACGCGGATTTTGTCCTACGGTGCGGAACAACTTCAGCGGCGGAATGCCGGGCGGCATGATGCGATCGAAATCCTGCTGCACACCATCAGCGTAGGGCGGATTAAGGGCTTGTATACGGGGTGTTGACATGCAGGACTCCAGTTGCTACGATAAACGAAGCATAATACTTCTAATTTAGTAGCACAATATGGCGCTCATCGACAAACCCGTTCGTGGTTCCAAAACCGGCAAGCCAATCATGGCTTTGCTCGACCTGCTCGGCCGCCGCTGGGTGCTACGCGTGATCTGGGAACTGCGCGAGGGCCCAATGGTGTTCCGCGAGCTACAGGCTCGCTGCGACGGTATGTCGCCGTCAGTGCTCAACAGCCGACTGGCAGAATTGCGCGAAGCGCTGATTGTTGAAACTTGCGACTCTGGTTACCAACTTACTAAACGCGGCAGAAAACTATTGGAACTGTTCGATCCCTTGGGAGACTGGGTAGAGAGTTGGGCCGCGGCGCTACGTAGTGCAAATAAATAACATCTACCCAGGCCCTGTTGACCGACTCTACTCAACCCCTAGCGACCATCGAGCTACGGTGATTCTTCGGCTCAAAGCTGACACCCGGGCTCTGAAACGCCTTACTGCATTAAAGTTGGCGGGTTATGGTGGATAGACATTCGGCCGTAGGTTTGCGGTGCTGGCGGCCTGTAAGGCCCTGCATAATCTTTTCATTTTCTATAAGGTCACGGCATGAATGCATTCACCCTCCCAGGCTTCAACCTCAGTGCCTTTGTCCACGCTACGCTCGCTGAAGATCTCGGCGAAGGCCTCCCTAGCGGCGGCCACGACGTCACCGCCGAGAGCGTCATCCCTGCCGATGCGCGCTTTGCCGGGGTGATGGACACTCGCGAGGCGATCACCGTCGCCGGCCTGCCGCTGGCCGCCGCGTTCTTCCGTCATCTCGATCCGGCGTGCACGATCGAAATGCTCGTGCAGGACGGGCAGAGCGTCACGCCTGGCAACGCGTTGATGCGCATCGCCGGCAACGCCCGTGCTCTGCTCACCGCCGAGCGCAGCGCGCTCAACACCGTGCAGCACCTCTCGGGCATCGCGACAATGACGCGCGCCTATGTCGATGCCATGAACGGCCACGCCACCCTGCTCGACACCCGCAAGACCATCCCCGGCCTGCGCGTGCTTGAAAAATACGCGACGCGGATGGGCGGCGCGACCAATTACCGCATGGGGCTGTGGGATGCGGTGCTGATCAAGGACAACCATGTCGCGGTGGCGGGCGGCGTCGGGCCGGCGGTGGCGCGCGCGAAGGCGGCAGGCGTGGAGCGGATCATCTGCGAAGTCGATCGACTCGACCAGATCGAGCCGGCGATCGTGGCCGGCGCCACCCAAATCCTGCTCGACAATATGTCGCCGGCAATGCTGGCCGAGGCAGTGACGTTGGTGGCCGGACGCGCGGCGACGGAGGCTTCGGGTGGAGTGCGGCTCGATACGATCGCCGTGATCGCGGCGAGCGGTGTGGATTACGTCTCGGTCGGGCGGCTGATGCAAAGCGCCCCGGCGGCAGATATCGGGCTGGATCTTGAGCTGGTGTAAACCCGCCTAGCGGCGCTCTTTGAAAACCGCCCACAATATGTTGGTTTGCATCTAATATTGACCCACTTTTGGACTAATGGTATGGACGCCCTCTCTCAAGAGCGGTAGGTTTAAAGTTGAGATTTCTCAACCCTCCAAGGAGTCCACCATGGAAGCGCACACGATAGGAGTTGATCTAGCGAAGAACCTGTTTCAGGTTCACGGTGT
>NZ_DATMRB010000001.1:0-43721 GCF_035566555.1 Collimonas sp. | reverse complement strand
GTAGGTCATCGTCAGGCTTTTATTAAAAAACCCTCTGCCCCTTACCGGTCAGAGGGTTTTTGCTTTGGGATTTCAATTTGTACAGCGCGGACTTACCTCAATATCTGCTCAGAAAATCGCCTCAAAGCCTGAAGCTACGCTACAAATCGGCAGAATCCACTGCTACAGAGCTCGCGTCGATGCGAAAAGCAGCGCCTCCGATGCCGAATTGCTCCAATATTTCCTGCACTTCCTCCAAAACATAGGCAAAAAAAAGCCAGTCGGCTTGCGCGACTGGCTTTCCTGCTGGCGTATTCTGCTTTTATCCTGATCTAAGATCCGGATTAGAACGGATAAGCGACTCGCAACACGGCAAAGTTTGCGCCGCTGTTTGGTTTCTTGATACCACCGTTCGAGAAATGCTGCAGCTTGATGCCGACATCCAGGCCGTTGCCGAACACATAGCCGGCGCCCAGATGGTCGCCAAACTCAAAAGCGGTGGAGAAACGACGGCTGTTGTTGTCATACAGGTGCGACATCAGATGCACGCCGATGCCGGCTTCGCCGTACAAGCCTCTTTTATCGTTGCTCTGGAAGCGGAATACCGGGGTGAAGCCGATGTCGGTCAGGTTTTTCGATTGACCTGGAACATTCTGATACTGGTTTTGGCGGAATTCAGCCAGGCTCAAATCCCAGTAGCCGCCGAGTTGCGTGCTGCTGCCTTGCCACAGCGGCGAACCCCAGTTCCATTGCGCGGCAACGCGGGCCAGCTGGCTCTTGTTGCCGGTGCCGAGTTCTAACGATGCGGAATCGACGGCGAAGCTGTTAGCATGAACGCCGGCCAGCAGGCAGGCAGCGGCCAGAATCTTGAGTCCGGTTTGTTTTTTTTGCATAAAAGACTTTCGAGCGTAAGAAAATAAAAAGCGAATGACAGCTCGCCTTCACTTTATTCATGGAAAGGCTACGCTGGCCGCTTGGCATCGACAGCGGCGTCTCGACCCTGTCCACATTGCTGCGGCGCGCAGCTACAGCCCTAAAGAATAGTCGAAAACGAAGATTGTTGCCGAACTACAGGCAATTCCTGTCGTAAAACGGTGACTCCGTTCCTTGGAATCAGGCTATGTAAACCGGTTCTGCTCTGCCGGGCGCGTCCACGCGCAGCGCCAGCACGCAGCCTGAAAGCGGATATTGTTCCAGCTCTGCCTGGCTGCGCTTCTCGCGCACGCTGGTGATGTACAAGGTGCGCAAATCCGGGCCGCCAAAAGCCATCATGGTCGGGCAGCGCACAGGCACGATCACTTCTTGCAGGACATCGCCGGCAGGCGATAGCCGCAGCAGGCGGCCGCCTTCATACATGGCGCACCAGTAAGCATCTTCACTATCGACCGCCGCACCGTCCGGACGGCCGCCGTAGTCGGGCGCATTCTTGTCCATGGCGAACTGCTTGAGTAGGTGGCCTGAGCCGATCTTGCCGCTGGCCAGATCAAACTCATAGCGGGTGATCCGGTGCGCAGTGGTGTCGCTGTGATACAGCGTGCGGCTGTCGCCGCTGAAGCCAAGACCGTTGGAGACGGTGACCGGATTGCCGGCCGCGCGCACCACGCCTTTCTCGATGGCATACAGCTGGGCACCGGCATGGTCGCGCGGCTCGTAGATGGTGCCTGCCCAGAAGCGGCCCGCAGCATCGCTGCGGCCATCATTGAAGCGCGCGGTGGCCGTGTCGTAAGGTGCATCGGCGATGTGCGTAACCACCCCGGTATCGGTATCCAGGTAAGCAATACCCGTGCGCATGGCCACCACCAGGCCGCCGCCGGCCCGCAAGCCGATGCAGCCTGGTTCCGCATCCAGCTGCCACATGGCGTGCTTGCCGTCGGCAGGATGCAGGCGATGCACTTGCATCGCCGAAATATCGACCCAGTAAAGTGACGCTTCCGCGGCATGCCAGAGCGGGCATTCACCCAGTTGCATAGGGACGTCATAGGCGGCTGCGATTTGATTCATGTGTGTGATGAAGTGAGGAGAGTGGGCAGGGGGAGATCAGTTTGCATGCTGTGATTCACTGCTGAATCACAGCCGCCATATCGGATCGTCATGTTGTCGACCGGCGTCGCCAGCAAGGCAACAATCACATTTTCTTCAAATAGGTCTCGGCAAGATTGACCCAGTAACTGGCGCCAATCGGCAGCAAGTCGTCGTTAAAATCGTAGCTGGCATTGTGCAGATTGCAGGGGCCGAGGCCATGGCCGCTGTCCCTGTGAGCGCCTTCGCCATTGCCGATGAAGACATAGCAGCCAGGTTTGTTCTGCAGCATGAAGGCGAAATCTTCCGCCCCCATGGTCGGCTCAACTTGTGGATTGACGTTGTCGCTACCGACCATCGCCTGCAGCACTTCGACCGCAAATGCGGTCTCCTTGGCGTGGTTGACCAGCGGCGGATAATTGCGATGAAAGCGGAACTCTACTTCGGCGCCGAAAGCCGCCGCAGTATGCTGCGCCACTTCCCGCATGCGCGCTTCGATGGTATCCAGCACAGGCAAGGAAAAGGTCCGCACCGTGCCGATCAGCGTCGCCACATCGGGAATCACATTGGTGGCGCTGCCGCTGTGAATCTGGGTCACCGACAGCACCGCCGGATCGTTCGGATTGAGATTGCGCGAGACGATGGTTTGCCAGCTCTGCGCTATCTGCACCGCGACCATCACCGGGTCGACGCTTTTGTGAGGCTGTGCCGCATGCGAGCCCTTGCCCTTGACGATGACTTCAAATTCGTTGCTGGAGGCCATCATCGGTCCCGGCGTCACGCCAAAGCTGCCGGTCGCCATGCCTGGCCAGTTGTGCATGCCGAATACGGCTTCCACCGGGCATTGCTCGAACAAGCCGTCATCGATCATGCGCTGGGCGCCGCCGCCGCCTTCTTCCGCCGGCTGAAAAATCAGGTAGACAGTGCCGTCGAAATTGCGGTGCTGGGATAGATGATGCGCCGCACCAAGCAACATTGCGGTGTGGCCGTCATGTCCACAAGCGTGCATCTTGCCCTGATGTTGGGAGGCATGTGGAAAAGTATTCAACTCCTGCACCGGCAAGGCATCCATATCGGCGCGCAGGGCGATGGCGCGGTCGCTGCTGCCGTTTTTTATGATACCGACAACGCCGGTGACGCCCATGCCGCGCAGAATAGGGATCTGCCATTCGGTGAGTTTGCGCGCCACCACGTCGGAGGTGCGCTGTTCTTCATAGTTGAGTTCGGGATGGGCGTGCAGATCGCGCCGGATGGCTTGCAGTTCCGCCTGGAAGGCGATGATGGGATCGATCAAATTCATATTCTGCTCCTGATATGTGGCATGCCTCTTGCCTGTAAAAAGGGCAGAGGCGTTGCGTCCAGAGTGTGTATATTACGCCTACACGGCCCATCGGTGTGCGCATACGGGGCGAGCCACGCGTCCGGCGGCCTGTCAGCCCGTGGCGACATGGGCCGCAAAAAAAGGTATCTTATATGTCCCGCGCGCCGAACAGGACGGGCGCGGCTATCCGCTCACTGCCGTTGGCGAGCGGATTTTTTATGGATTCCGGGATATTCGATGCTGGCTTTTATCATCCGCCGCGTATTGCAAAGTCTGGTTGTGCTGCTGGTCATGTCGCTGCTGGTGTTTATCGGCGTGTACGCGATCGGCAATCCGATCGACGTCCTGATCAGCCCCGATGCCGATCAGATCGAGCGCGCCAAGGTGATCGTCGCCTTTGGCCTCGACCAGCCGCTCTGGCTGCAATATTTCATTTTCCTGAAGAACGCCGTCGGCGGCGACCTGGGGCGTTCATTCGCTTATTCGACGCCGGCCCTGAGCCTGATTTTCGAACGCATGCCGGCGACGCTGGAACTGTCGACCGCGGCAATTCTGCTTTCCGTCGTGCTGGGACTGCCGCTCGGCTTGCTGGCCGGCTTGCGCCCTGATGGCATCGTCGGTAAAACCATCATGGCGGTTTCCATCCTCGGCTTTTCGCTGCCGACATTCTGGGTCGGCCTGATGCTGATCATGGTGTTTGCAGTGCAGCTGGGCTGGCTGCCCACCAGCGGCCGCGGCGAGACGCAATTGCTGCTGGGAGTGCCGGTCAGCTTTCTGAGCTGGGATGGCTTGAAGCATTTGCTGATGCCGGCATTCAACCTGGCGCTGTTCAACATCGCACTGGTGATCCGCCTCACGCGCTCCGGTGCGCAGGAGGCGCTGATGCAAGACTATGTCAAGTTCGCTCGCGCCAAGGGCTTGCGCAACAGCCGCATCATCGGCGTCCATGTCCTGAAAAATATCCTGATTCCCATCGTCACCGTGATTGCCTTGCAATTCGGTTCGATCATTGCCTTTTCCATTGTCACCGAAACCGTGTTCGCCTGGCCCGGCATGGGCAAGCTGATCATCGATTCGATCCGCGTGCTGGACCGGCCGGTGATCGTCGCTTATCTGTTATTGATCGTCACCATCTTCATCGTCATCAATCTGGCGGTGGACATGCTGTATTCGCTGCTCGATCCGCGCGTACGCCTGGCAGAAAGCAAAGGCTGACATGCAAGCAACCCAGGTCTTTGAAACCGTGGAAACGCCATGGCGGCGTTTCGTCCGCAATTATTTCGGCAGCAAGATCGCTACTGCCGGATTCATACTATTGGTGCTGATCCTGCTGGCGGCGATCTTCGCACCGGTGATTTCGCCGCAGAACCCCTATGACCTGGCCAAGCTGGATGTCATGGATTCGCGCCTGGAGCCGGGCAAGGCAGCGGTCGACGGCAGCATGACTTATCTGCTCGGCACCGATGACCAGGGGCGCGACATGCTGTCTGCGATCCTGTACGGCATTCGCATCTCGGTGATGGTCGGCGTGCTCAGCACCATCATCGCGCTGTCGCTGGGCTTGACGCTGGGTCTGCTGGCCGGCTATGCCGGCGGCCGCACCGAGGCATTCATCATGCGGGTGGCGGATATCCAGCTGTCTTTTCCACCTATCCTGATCGCGCTGATCCTGCTGGCGCTGACCGGCCGCGGCGTCGATAAAATCATCGTCGCGCTGGTGGCGGTGCAATGGGCCTATTACGCGCGCACCACCCGCAGCGCCGCGCTGGTCGAGCGCAAGAAGGAGTACATCGAAGCCGCTACGGCGCTCGGCCTGTCGCCGCTGCGCATCATGTTCCGCCATCTGCTGCCCAACTGCCTGCCGCCCCTGATCGTGATCGCTGCCTTGCAGGTAGCGTCGGCGATTTCGCTGGAAGCGACGCTTTCCTTTCTTGGACTGGGCTTGCCGATTACCGAACCTTCGCTAGGCTTGCTGATCGCTAACGGCTTCCAGTATCTGCTCTCGGGCAAATACTGGATCAGCGTGTTTCCCGGCATCGCCTTGCTGCTCACCGTGGTCACCATCAACCTGGTGGCGGACCAGCTGCGCGATGTCCTCAATCCACGCCTGCAAACACAATAAGATAACCATGGATACTCCGGCGACATTAGTGGTGAACAATCTGCAGACCCAGTTTGCCACCCGCGCCGGGCTGGTGAAAGCCGTCGACCAGGTCTCGTTTTCCATCAAGCGTGGTGAAATCATGGGACTGGTCGGCGAGTCCGGTTCGGGCAAGTCGATGACCGGCTATTCCATCATGGGTCTGATCGATGCACCCGGAAAAGTCGTCGCCGGCGAGATCCTGCTGCAAGGACAGGAATTGCGCGGCTTGCCGGCGGAAGCCATGCGCAAGATCCGCGGCAACCGCGTCGCCATGATTTTCCAGGATCCCATGATGACCTTGAATCCCGTGCTGCGCATCGACACCCAAATGGTGGAAGCCGTGCGTGCGCATCAGGATGTGAGCAGGATGGTGGCGCGCGAAATGGCGCGCGAGGCGCTGGTGCGGGTCGGCATTCCTGCGCCGGATGAACGACTGCAGGCGTATCCGCATCAGTTCTCGGGCGGTATGCGGCAGCGGGTAGCGATCGCGATCGCTTTGCTGAACAAGCCGGACTTGATCATTTGCGACGAACCCACTACTGCGCTGGATGTGACGATACAAGGACAGATCTTGTACGAGATGCAGAAACTGTGCAGGGAGTCGGGCACGGCCTTGATCTGGATCACGCACGACCTGTCGGTGGTGGCCGGCCTGGCCGATACTGTTTCGGTGATGTATGCGGGCCGCATCGTCGAAAGCGGTACGGTGCAGCAAGTGCTGGAACATCCGCGTCATCCTTATACCCACGGCCTGATTGCGTCGGCGCCATCGCGCAATCCGCGCGGCCAGCCGCTGCAGCAGATCCCGGGCATGACGCCGTCGCTGCTGAATTTGCCGGTGGGCTGCGCCTTCCGCACGCGCTGCGCCCATGCCACCGATGAATGCCTGCAGACGCCGCCGCTGCGTGCCTTCGGAAAGCGTATGTTGCGTTGTTTCCATCCACTGCAGGATAGTCCGAGCGGGGCATTGCAATGAGCGCGCTGGAAGATCGCCGGGCCGAAACCGCCCCGGCTGCGCCGCCGCTGCTGGAAATGCAGGCAGTCAGCAAGCAGTTCGTCAAGGGACTGGATAGCGCAGCGAAAATCGCTAACCTGTTCGGCGCCCGCATGCAGCAGGAAGTGGTGCATGCGGTGGATGACGTCAGCCTGAGCATCACACGCGGCGAAGTAGTGGGGCTGGTGGGTGAATCCGGTTGCGGCAAGTCGACCCTGGGACGGATGGCGGTCGGCTTGCACAGCCTCAGCGCCGGTACGCGCTTGTGGAAAGGCCATGCGCTGGAACAGCTTGAGGCGTCTGAACGGCGCAAGAGGCAGCTGGCGATCCAGATGATTTTCCAGGATCCCTATGCCTCGCTGAATCCGCGCATGCGGGTGCAGGATATTGTTGGCGAAGCGCCGCTGGTGCACGGCATGGTGAGCGCTGAGCAACAGCGCGAATATGTCGAGAGCCTGCTGCAAACAGTCGGCCTCGACGGCAGCATGCTGCGCCGTTTCCCGCATCAATTTTCCGGCGGCCAGCGGGCGCGGGTTGGTATTGCCCGCGCACTGGCGGTCAAGCCGGAATTCCTGGTGTGCGACGAGGCGGTGGCGGCGCTGGATGTCTCGATCCAGGCCCAGGTGCTGAACCTGTTCATCAAGCTGCGTGACGAGCTCGACCTGACCTATCTGTTCATCAGCCACGATCTGGGCGTGGTGCGGCATTTGTCGGACCGGGTGCTGATCATGTATCTTGGGCGTATAGTCGAATCGGCGGCGGCCGACGTCATCTTCTCCCGCGCGAACCATCCTTATACCCAGGCTTTGCTGGCGTCGGCGCCCAAGCTGGAAGTCAGGAGAACCGAATTCTTTGCGGTGAAGGGTGAAATCCCGTCGCCGCTGCAGCCACCCGCCGGTTGTCATTTCCATCCGCGCTGCCCGCATGCGATGGCGCGCTGTAAAGAGGAAAAGCCGGCATTGAAAGAAATCAGCAGCAACCATTTTTCCGCCTGCCATCTGAACGACGGCTAGCTTACCGGTCAAATACAGGACAAACCATGAATACTCCGCACACTCCAGCACTGACACCTTCTGCCGACGTCATGGCAATGATAGAACGCCTGATCGCATTCCCGACCGTATCGCGCGATTCCAACCTGGGATTGATCGAATGGACCCGCGACTACCTTGCCGGCTTCGGCGTCAAGTCGCGCCTGACCTACGATGCCAGCGGCAAGAAGGCCAATCTGTTCGCCACGCTCGGCGAAGGCCCCAGGGCCGGCCTGATCCTCTCCGGCCATACCGACGTGGTGCCGGTGGAAGGCCAGGCCTGGGACAGCGATCCGTTCAAGGCCACCATCAAGGATGGCTTGCTGTACGGCCGCGGTTCGGCCGACATGAAGAGCTATATCGCTACCGCACTGGCGCTGACGCCGCAGTTCCTGACGGCGAAGATGGATGCGCCATTGCACTTCGCCTTGTCGTATGACGAAGAAGTCGGCTGCATCGGCGTGCAGGGATTGATCAAGGATCTGCAGGAACTGGGATTGCGGCCAGCGGCCTGCATCGTCGGCGAGCCGACTTCCATGCAGCCGATCATCGCGCATAAGGGCACGCACCGTTTCCGCTGCTGCGTACGCGGCCGTGAAGCGCATTCCAGCTACACCACCATGGGCGTCAATTCGATCGAATATGCAGCGCGCGTCATCGTCTACATCCGCCAGATGGCAGACCGTTTCGCCCAGCTGGAGACGCGCGACTATGGTTTTACCGTACCCTACACCACCATGCAGACCGGGCTGATCCATGGCGGCCTGGCAGCCAACATCGTACCGAAGGATTGCCGCTTCGAATTCGAGGCGCGCACCATGCCGGGCATCGATGTCGAACGGCTGTATCAGGAAATCCAGGATTTCGCGGCGACCTTGCTGCCGGAAATGCGCAAGGTAGAACCGAATGCCGCGATCGACTTTGAATGGCTGGCTTCCGCGCCGGGCCTCAATATGCAGGAAAGCGATGCCGTGGTGCAGCTGGCGAAAGCGCTCGCGCGCAACAAATCGCACGGATCGGTTTCCTACGGCACCGAAGCCGGCCTGTTCCAGCGCGCCGGCATTCCTACCGTGGTCTGCGGCCCCGGCAGCATCGAGCAGGCGCACCGGCCGAACGAGTTCGTGGCGCTGGAACAGCTGGCGCAGTGCGAAGCGTTCATGCTGCGCCTGATGGATCCAGGGATGCAGCTACAGGCCGGCAAATAAAAAAGGCAATCGCTCTCCATTTGCCATCCTGTGCGCCTGGATTTTGCTAAAGTAGCGTATTGAAGCGCCCTGGTTTTGATGACATTATGACTACTTCCATCGTTCGTGCCGCATGTCCGCATGACTGCCCCGATACCTGCGCGTTGCTGGTGACGGTGACCGACGGCGTCGCCACCGAAGTCCGCGGCGATCCTGACCATCCGACCACGGCCGGCGTGCTCTGCACCAAGGTGTCGCGCTACACCGAACGGACCTATCACAAGGATCGCCTGCTGCATCCGCTCAAGCGAGTCGGCAACAAGGGCGAAGGCAAGTTCGTGCAGATCAGCTGGGATGAAGCAATCGCCACGGTTGCCGAACGGCTGGGCCAGATTGCCGCGCGCAATCCACAAGCCATCCTCCCCTACAGCTACGCTGGCACCATGGGCCTGGTGCAGGGCGAGTCGATGTCGATGCGCTTTTTCAACCGCATCGGCGCCTCGCTGCTGGACCGCACCATCTGCGCTTCGGCTGGCGGCACCGGTTACAAGTACACCGTGGGCGCCAAGATAGGCACCGATCTTGAGCAATTCCAGAATGCCAAGCTGATCCTGATCTGGGGCGGTAATCCTATCGCCTCCAATCTGCATTTCTGGATGCGTGCCCAGGAAGCCAAGCGCAACGGCGCCAGGCTGATCGCGATCGATCCCTACCGTTCCCTGACCGCCGACAAATGCCATCAGCACATCGCACTGCTGCCGGGTACCGATGCGGCGCTGGTGCTGGGCATGATGCATGTGCTGATTGCCGAAGACTTGCTCGATCACGATTACATCGCGCGCCACACGCTGGGCTTTGAACAGCTCAAACAACGGGTGCTGGAATGGACGCCGCAAATGACTGCGGAAGTGTGCGGTATCAGCGCCGAAGAGGTTACCGAACTGGCGCGCGCCTATGGCGGTGCAGCCTTGCGCGGAGAGGGCGCGGCGATCCGTATCAACTATGGTTTGCAGCGCGTTCGCGGCGGCGGCATGGCGGTGCGCAATATCACCTGCCTGCCGGCGTTGGTCGGCGCCTGGCGTCATGCTGCTGGCGGCACCCAGCTGTCGGCTTCGGACAGTTTTCCAAAGAATAACCAGGCTTTGCAACGCCCCGATTTCCTGATCAAGCAAGGCGTGGCGCCGCGCACCATCAACATGAGCACCATCGGCGACGATTTGCTGCGTGAAGCCTCGCCCGAGTTCGGCCCGAAAATCGAGGCGTTGATTGTGTATAACTCGAATCCGGTCGCGGTGGCGCCGGAGTCAGGCGCTGTCGCTCGCGGCTTCGCGCGCGAAGATCTGTTTACCGTGGTGCTGGAGCATTTCCAGACCGATACCGCTGACTACGCCGACATCGTGCTGCCGGCGACGACCCAGCTGGAACACGTCGACGCCCATTCCGCCTACGGGCATCTGTACATGTTGGCGAACAACGCCGCGATTGCACCGCTCGGCGAAGCCAAACCGAATACCGAGATTTTCCGCCTGCTGGCGGCGCGCATGGGATTCGACGATGCCTGTTTCCGCGAGAGCGACGATGAAATCGCAGCGCAAGCGTTTGACCGCAGGAATGTACGCGCTGTCCATTTCGACTGGGATACGCTGAAGCGTAAGGGCTGGCAAAAGCTCAACACGCCGGACGCTCCGTTCGCTGACGGCGGCTTTCCGACGCCTTCGGGGAAATGCGAGTTCTACAGCGCGCAAATGCTGAAAGACGGCCTCGATCCATTGCCTGCGTATATCGCGCCGTACGAGTCGCGCGCCAGCAATCCGGCACTGGCCGAGAAATACCCGCTGGGGATGATCTCGCCGCCGGCGCGCAACTTCCTCAACTCCAGCTTCGTCAATGTCAAAAGCTTGCGCGACACCGAAGGCGAACCGCATCTCGACATGCATCCTGCCGACGCCGCGCAGCGTGGCCTGGCCACTGGCGACATGGCCCGCATCTTCAACGACCGCGGCAGCTTCAACGCCAGAGTGAGAGTCACCGACAAGGCCCGCACCGGCCTGGTGGTGGGCCTTTCGATCTGGTGGAAAAAAATGGCGAGCGACGGCAAGAACGCCAATGAGGTGACCAGCCAGCGCCTGACCGACATGGGACGCGCACCGACCTTCTACGACGTCCTGGTGGAAGTGGAAAAAGTCCAGGTCGATGATGCCAACGGGATTAGCGCCAAGGCATGAGAACGCGCCGGCTGCTTCCGCTGCTCGCCTTGGTGCTGGTGTCCGGATGCGCTCAGCTGGCCTATTACGGGCAAGCCGCCAACGGCCAGTTTTCCCTGCTCGACCGCGCCCATCCGATTGACGACTGGCTGGCCGATCCGCATGCGGATGCCGGCCTCAAGGCGAAACTGAAGAGCACCAAGCAGATGCGCCGCTTTGCGGTTACCGATCTCGGTTTGCCGGACAATCGCAGCTACACCGAGTACGCCGACCTGCAACGTCCCTTCGCCCTGTGGAATGTGGTGGCGGCGCCGGCGCTGTCGCTGGAGCCCAAGCAGTGGTGTTTTCCGATCGCCGGCTGCGTGAATTACCGCGGTTATTTCAGCAAGGAGGCGGCGCAGAAATTTGCTGCCGAAATGCGCCGGCAAGGCTATGACGTCCAGGTCAGTGGCGTGCCGGCTTATTCGACGCTCGGCTGGTTTAACGACCCGCTGCTGTCGACCTTTATCCGCTATCCCGATGGCGAACTGGCGCGCCTGATTTTCCATGAGCTGGCGCACCAGACCGTGTATGCCAAGGACGATACCCAGTTTAATGAATCCTACGCCACCACGGTCGAACAAGTTGGCGTCGAACGCTGGCTGCAAGCGGTCGGCGACCAGAAGATGCGTGATGCCTACGTTCAGTTTGAAGGACGCAAGCAGGATTTCCTGGCGCTGCTGCTGAAGTACCGCGCGCAGCTGGCCAGCAATTACGCCAGCGATCTCAGCGATGCCCAGAAGCTGCAGCGGAAAGCGGCGATCTTCGTCGTCCTGCAGGAGGACTATCAGCGGCTCAAGGCCAGCTGGGGCGGCTACGCCGGCTACGACCGCTGGTTTGCCGAGCCGCTGTCGAATGCGCACCTGGCGCTGGTGGCGACTTATTACGACCTGGTGCCGGGCTTCAAGGCTTTGCTGGCGCAGCAGCAGACCTTGCCGAAGTTTTACGTCGCGGTCGCCAGGCTGGCGGCGCTCAGCAAAGAAGAGCGGCATCGCCAGCTGGAGGAGCTGGCAAACAGCGCGAATCCCTAGTGTCGTATTGCCCAAGGCAATTGGTTACAATGACAAGATGACCTTCAACACCGATCTGCATCGCAGCACCCTGAAACTGCCCGGCCGCCTGACGCGCGACGGCGGTGCCGCGCTTGAAATGAGCGTAGTCGATGCCGGTCCGGAATATGGCCGCGGCGCCAGAAGCCAGCAGCCGACCATGGTCTTCATCCACGGTTTCGGCGGCCGCGCCGCCTATTGGGAATACCAGCTGGAGCAGTTCCAGGCCGACTACCGCGTGATCGCGCTCGATCTGCGCGGCCACGGCTACACCGATGCCCCGACCGAGGCCGACGGCGCCCGTTACGATGTACCGGAACTGGTCGCCGATATCGCCGCCGCGCTAGAGATTCTGGAAGTGCCGCCGCAATTCATCCTGGTCTGCCATTCATTCGGCGGCGCGCTGTCTTCCTACTTCCTCAAGCAGTTTCCAGAACGGGTATCGGCATTGATCATGATCGCCTCGGCAGCGCGCTTTCGCTTGCGCTGGGCCGGCCGCACCTTGCTGCGCATGCCGCCGCCGATTTTCGGCATGGTGCGCAAGGCGATGCCGTATTTCGGTATTACCGCCGCCCGCATTTATCCGCCGCCGCATGTGGTTTACCTGCAAAACAAGAATGCCTTGCTGCCATGGGATGGCCGCGAGTACCTGCGCGCCATCAAGGTGCCGGCGCTGGTGATTCTCGGCCACCGCGATATCCTGTTTGATGAGACGGCTTATAAAGAAGTCGCCAGCCTGATTCCCGGCGCCGAGGAAGTGGTGGTGCCGGTTTCCGCGCACCAGGTAATGGTAGAGCGGCCTGACGCGGTCAACCGCGCCATCGAACGTTTCCTGCAAATGCAATCCGATCCAGCCGAGCAGGCCGAACGCCGCATACAGCAAAAGGCAGAGCGGCGCGCCGCCCGCAAACAACTGGAGAGCGAGCGGCCATGGCTGAAATTCTACGATGCCCGTACGCCTTACCGCATCAAGCTGCCGACCGTGGCCTTGCCGCGCTTGCTGGAAGCGACCGCCAGGCGCTTTGCCAAGACCACCGCCTTGGCCTACCGCGGCGGCAAGATCGGCTGGCGCGAGCTGGACCGGCAGACCAACCGCTTCGCCAACGGTCTGATCGAGATGCGTATCAAGCCAGGCGAGCGGATCTTGCTGGCCATGCCGAATATCCCGTCCCTGGTGATTGCCTACTTCGGTATCTTGAAAGCCGGCGCGGTGGCGGTGTTGAGCGATGCCGCCACGCCCGAGGAAGTCTTGCTGACACGGATCGCCGACGCTGGCGCCGTGATGCTGGTGACTACCACCAACCGCTACGACGAATTGCGCGACGTCCTGCAAAGCGATCGCCGCGCCGCCGGCTTGCGGCGTGTGATTTTCGCTTCGATGATCGATCACATGGGCTGGCGCGAAAAGCTCAAGTTCGTCGCTTTGCACCATGTCCAGGAAGGCCACTGGCTACCATGGTTCCGGCAAGACAAGCAGCATCGCAAGCATGAGCGCCGCTACCTGAAGTTCAAGCAGGTGCTGGGGCGCGGCACGGTCTATCCGAGCGAGCTGGTGCAAGACGTCAACGATATCGCGGTGGTGGTGTACACCTATGGTGCCAGCGGGACGCCGCTGCCGGTCGCGCTGTCGCACCGCAACCTGGCGGCGAATGCCTTGCAGCTGCGCCACTGGCTGCCGGAATCGCGGCCAGGCGATGAACGTTTCCTGGCGCAGCAGCCCTTGTCCAGCGCCTATGGCCTGACCGGCGTTTTACACCTGGGAGTCTATCTGGGCGCCACCTTGATCCTGTTGCCGGGCGCCGAATTGGAACCCTTGCTGAAGACCGTCAAAAAAATGCGTCCGACCTATTTCCCGACCACACCGCGCATGGTGCGCGAGCTGGCGCACACGCCTGGCGTGCGGCGCTACGGCCTGGCGTCGATACGGGTGTGCGCGGTGAGCGGCTCACCGCTAGCGCAGGAAGTACGCGAAGAATTTGAAAAACTGACGCGCGGCCGCCTGGTCGAAGCCTATGGCTTGACCGAAGCGTCGCCGGCAGTGCTGGCGATGCCGCTGTCGGCGCGCCGCAACCCGGGCGTGGTCGGCGTGCCGCTGCCGGATACGGAAGTGAAAGTGGTCGACCTGGATAGTGGCGAGCCGCTGCCCAGCGATACCCTCGGTGAGCTCTGGGTGCGCGGGCCGCAGCTGTTCGCCGGCTATGACCAGGGGCGTGCCGACGGCGCAGCACATGGCGTCACCGCCCTCAATCTGATTGCCAAAAAAATAAGCAAGGAACGCTTGCACGAGGGCTGGCTGGCCACCGGCGATGTCGCCAGCATCGATGAAGACGGTTTTGTCTCCATCGTCGACCGCAAGAGTAATATGTTGGTACGGGGCGGCCAGCGCGTGTTCCCGCGGCAGATCGAAGAGGTCTTGTTCGAGCATCCCGCGGTCGCCGTGGCGCACGTGAAATGGAGTCCGGACGAAGAGGGCGTGAAGCACTTGCGGGCTGAGGTTTTGTTGCACCACAACATGAAGTTGAGTGTCGACGATTTGCTCAAATATGCGTCAAAACGCTTGCATGCCGACGCTTTGCCCGATAGCATCGCGATAGAACAAAAAAATACAACCGTGCTTTTTTAGCGGACCAGTACTATCCCCCTATCGGCGTGTTTTTTTCATCTCAAGTGAAACAAGCCAAAAACAATGCATTTATAACAAGCAGAGACTAAAGGCAGAACATGGATAAATTTTGGCTCAAATCGTATCCTGAAGGCGTCGCCACTGAGATCGATTACACGCAGTACCAGTCGCTGGTGGAATTGCTGGAAGAAGCGTTCCGGAAATACGCGACACGCAATGCCTACGCCTGCATGGGCAAATACCTGACTTATGACGAGGTTGACCAGCTGTCGCGCAAGGTCGGCGCCTGGCTGCAGGCCAAGGGCCTGCAAAAGGGCGCGCGGGTAGCCATCATGATGCCTAACGTGCTGCAGTATCCGGTGGCGATTGCCGCCATCCTGCGCGCCGGCTATATCGTGGTCAACGTCAATCCGCTGTACACCCCGCGCGAACTGGAACACCAGCTCAACGATTCCGGCGCCGAAGCCATCTTCATCCTTGAGAATTTCGCCACGACCCTGCAGCAAGTCGTTGCCCGGACCAAGATCAAGCACATCGTGGTGGCCAGCATGGGCGACCTGATGGGCGTCAAGGGCTTGTTGGTGAACCTGGTGGTGCGCCATGTGAAAAAAATGGTGCCAAGCTTTTCCTTGCCTGGTTCGACGCCATTCAATAGCGTGCTGTCGCAAGGCGCGACGACGCAGCTGAAGGCGGTCACGCTGGGCCAGGAAGATGTCGCTTTCCTGCAATATACCGGCGGCACCACAGGCGTCTCCAAAGGCGCAACCCTGACGCATCGCAACGTCGTGGCCAATGTGCTGCAGGCTGAAGCATGGTTGTCACCCGGCCTCGCCAGCGGCCCCAAGATCGAACAACTGGCCTTCGTCTGCGCCTTGCCGCTGTACCACATCTTTGCGCTGACGGTATGCGGCTTGCTGGGCATGCGCGAAGGCGCGTTGAACCTGCTGATCCCGAATCCGCGCGACATCGCCGGCCTGATCAAGGAAATGTCGAAATACCAGATCAACACTTTCCCGGCCGTGAACACCTTGTACAACGCGCTGCTGCATCATCCTGATTTTGCCAAGCTGGATTTCTCCGGCTACCGGGTATGCGTTGGCGGTGGCATGGCGGTGCAAAAAGCGGTGGCCGATAAATGGAAGGAAGTCACCGGCTGTCCGATCATAGAAGGTTACGGCTTGTCCGAAACCTCGCCGATCGCCAGCGCCAATCCTTGCACGATCACCGAATACAGCGGCACCATCGGCTTGCCGCTGCCGTCGACCGAGATTGCCATCCTGGACGATAACGGCCAGCCTGTGCCGCTCGGACAGCCAGGCGAAATCGCGATCCGCGGCCCGCAAGTGATGCGCGGCTACTGGAACCGCGACGATGAAACCGCCAAGGTCATGACCGCGGACGGTTTCTTCAAGTCGGGCGATATCGGCGTCATGGATGAGCGTGGCTACACCAAGATCGTCGACCGCAAGAAAGACATGATCCTGGTCTCAGGTTTCAATGTTTATCCGAACGAAGTCGAAGGCGTGGTGGTGCAGCATCCGGGCGTGCTGGAATGCGCCTGCGTCGGCGTGCCGGACGAGCATGCCGGCGAAGTGGTGAAGATTTTCGTGGTGCGCAAGGATCCGTCGCTGACCGCCGAGCAGTTGATGGCTTACTGCCGTGAACAATTGACCGGCTACAAGCGTCCGAAATACATCGAGTTCCGCACCGATCTGCCGAAGACTAACGTCGGCAAGATCTTGCGCCGCGAATTGCGCGATGAAAAACCTGCGGAGCAAAAACAGGCTGCCTGACCATTGAAAACAGCAGCATCTTGCCGGATGCCGCCGCGTAGTGAAAACCCCGGATCTGCCATAAGCGGATCCGGGGTTTGTTTTTTTTCGGAGGCGGCTTATTCGCTGCGTTAACAGTCGAAATAACAGCCGAAATTTTTGTCGCCTCTGCTCAGGGAGCCAGTTGATTAGCAGTACCTGTGCTACTCAAGCTTTGTTTCAATCCCGGAATTCAATGTGCTGAATATGGTCTCTATTGCCTTGACGGAGGTTGGATGTCCGCCCACATCCAGCCCCGTCAAGAAATATTTCGGAGAGGCATAGAGCTTTTCTATTCTTTCCGGAATATCTTCAAAAAGCTTCTTGTACTGATTTTTAACAAAGAACGCATTAGAACCCGTCACGTTGCAGCAGGCAAGAAAATAACCATGCGCTTCGAAGAGGTCGAAAAAAGAACAAAGGCTCGCGCCAAAATAATCATCGCCTGTCCAGCGATGTTGGTCGTTGTACTCTATTTTGAAGCGTATGGGGGGTATGAATTTCGCGTTATATTCAACAATAAATATTTCTGGACAAATGCCGGAACGAAGTAATTCGTCAACAAAATAAAAATCGTTCCCATCTAAATCCAATGAAATAAGATCGCATCGCGCGCGCTCGATTTGCGCCAATCCTCGTTGATAAAGATTGACGATATTGGACTGGGAAATCCATTCTTTCTGATAATGGAAGTTAAGCTTTTTGGCAGCTTTGGGATTAGGGTTGAAGCCAAGATCTTCTGCTCCTACCCAGAAACCACTCCACCCAACTGCAGCAAGGGCAAGCGTATTGTTTTCCATGCCATTGCCAACACCGAATTCTGCAAATACGCCCTTCTGTAATCCGAGCCGCCTCAGAATTTCAAATGTAATCCCGTCTTCGTCATTTTGTGAATAGACTTTACAGCCACAATTTGTCAGAGGATTGAGATGATTCTGTAATGCCGCACTCCCTACATATCTTCCAATTAAATGTGTTTTATGAAGCTGTGGCAGCAGCGTGCTGAGGAAATGATTGTAAAGTTCGAGGGTAGGCGGTTGTTCCATCATGCTTCCTTTATTCATGAGTGATCTGGCGCCATCATACCCAAAATAGTATCTAAATAGTATCTATTGAGTACTCGGTCGTCTTCAGGAAGGGAGGCATCAGGCCGTTATACGCTCTACTTTTCCCACTAACAGGATATACGATAGCGCGCCCACCAGCGCCATTACGGCGACGTAAGTGATGGCTGGCGCGAAGCTGTCGCCGCTGACCAGGAAACCGATCGCCAGCGGCGTCGTGATGGCGGCCAGGTTGCCGATGAAATTGAAAACGCCGCCGGTCAGTCCCAGCATCTTGGCCGGCGCCAGCGACGACACCAGCGACCACGAGATCGAGGCAAAGCCGTTGCCGAAGAAAGCGATGGCCATGAAGACGATGATCCATGCCGTTGAATCGGTATAGTTGGCGCCGATGATGCTGGTGGAAATCAGCAAGCCGCCGATGATGGGCACTTTGCGCGCCACGCCGAGCGAAGCGCCCTTGCGGATCAGCCAGTCGGAAAATACGCCGGAACTCAGCACGCCGAGAAATGCGGCGAGGAAGGGCAGCGATGCCAGGAAGCCGGACTTGATGAAGTCCATGCCGCGATATTTGACCAGGTAGGTCGGGAACCAGGTCAGGAAGAACCACAGCGTCGAATTGACCGCGTATTGCCCAAGATAGATGCCCCACAGCTTGCGGCGGCTGAGCACCAGCATAAGGTCGGCCGTGCTGAAGCCGGGTTTTTGCGTGCTGCTGGGCTGAGCGATATCGACCAGCCCGCCACCAGCCCGTATCAGTTCGACTTCCGCCTGGTTGGCGCCCCTGAACTGGCGCGGCTCGCGATAGACCAGGTACCAGATTGCGGCCCATGCGACGCCGGTCAGGCCGGTGCTGACGAACACCATGTGCCAGCCGTAGCGCTGCTGCAGCCAGGCCAGCAGCGGCGTCAGGAAGGCCAGGCCGACGAACTGGCCGGAGGTGTAAAAGCCGATGGCGGTAGCCCGTTCGCGTTCCGGAAACCAAGTGGTGACGACACGGTTGTTGATGGGATAAGCGGGTGCTTCCAGCGCGCCGACCAGCAGGCGCAGCGCAAACAGGCCGACAAAGCTGCCGATGAACCCGAGGCAGATGGTAGCCAACGACCACAGCGCCAGGGCCAACGCATACAGCACCCGCGGCGCCACCCGGTCAACCAGCCAGCCGCCGGGAATCTGCATCGCGGCATAGGTCCAGCCGAAAGCGGAAAAGACCCAGCCGGCATGGACCGGATCGATCGCCAGCTCGCGCATCAGTTCGGGAGCAGCGATCGACAGATTGCTGCGGTCCAGGTAATTGATCACCACTGTCACGAACAACAGCAGCATGATCAGGAAGCGCTTGCGGCTGGCTGCCGGCGAAGCTGTTGCGGAGTTTGCTGCGGACTGCCGTTCTACTTCAAGCACCTGCTCTTGCATGTGAATCTCCTGGCCGGCGGCTGCCGGACCGTGTCATGGAATGCGAAGGCTATGCTGCCTCTTGTACTACGGCGGATTCCTTGATTGCTTCCCTGTTGCACCTGCTAAATCGCTTGCTACCATTCGGCGAAGCTGCCGTCCTTGTGGCGCCAGATCGGGTTGCGCCAGCGATGGCCGATGGCAGCGCGCTCCTTGACATACTCTTCATTGATTTCGATGCCCAGTCCCGGTCCTTGCGGGATGGTGACGTAGCCCTTGTCGTAGGCGAAGACATCCGGTTGCGTCACATAATCGAGCAAGTCGTTGCTCTGGTTATAGTGGATGCCCAGACTCTGTTCCTGGATGAAAGCGTTGTACGACACCGCATCGACCTGCAGGCAGGCTGCCAGCGCGATCGGGCCGAGCGGGCAGTGCAGCGCCACGGCGACGTCGTAGGCTTCGGCCATGGTGGCGATCTTGCGGGTCTCGGTGATGCCACCGGCGTGCGACACATCCGGCTGGATGATGTCGACATAGCCTTCGCTCAAGATGCGCTTGAAATCCCAGCGTGAATACAGCCGCTCGCCCAGCGCGATCGGTGTGCTGGTCAGGGGCGCCAGTTCCTTCAGCGCCTCGTAGTTTTCGCTAAGCACGGGTTCTTCGATGAACATCAGCTTGTACGGATCCAGTTCCTTGATCAGGATCTTCGCCATCGGCTTGTGCACGCGGCCGTGGAAATCGACGCCGATGCCGATGTGCGGGCCGACCGCCTCGCGTACCGCGGCGACGTTGGCCAGAGTGGCTTCGACCTTTTCATAGGAATCGACGAACTGCAGTTCTTCAGTGCCGTTCATCTTCACCGCGGTAAAGCCGCGCGCGACGGCATCCTTGGCCGCTGCCGCGGTGTCGGCCGGGCGATCGCCGCCTATCCATGAATACACGCGGATGCTGTCGCGCACCGGGCCGCCCAGCAACTGGCTGACCGAAACGCCAAGCGCCTTGCCCTTGATGTCCCACAGCGCCTGGTCGATGCCGGCCAGCGCGCTCATGTGGATGGCGCCGCCGCGATAGAAGCCGCCGCGGTACAGCACGGTCCAGTGGTCCTCGATATGGCGCGGATCCTTGCCGATCAGGTAATCCGACAATTCCTCGACCGCCGCCACCACGCTGTGCACGCGCCCTTCCACCACCGGCTCGCCCCATCCGACCACGCCTTCGTCGGTTTCTATCTTCAGAAAGCACCAACGCGGCGGTACGATGTAAGTGGTCAGTTTGGTGATCTTCATTAATCCGTTCTCCTGGTTACAGGCCGCGGCACAGCCGCGCGCCCGGTCGACTATCTGTTGTTTTGTTCTTGTACTGCGCACCATGCCGCCACAAACTTGTTGGCATGCTGGCCCACCTGTTCAGCGCTCAGGCCCGGTTTATATAGCGCCGAGCCCAGGCCAAAGCCGGAGGCGCCGGCATCGATGAAGGTCGCCAGGTTTTCAGGCGTGATGCCGCCCACCGGCAGCAAGGCGATCTCGCGCGGGATCACCGCGCGCCAGGCCTTGACCACATGTGCGCCCAGCTGTTCGGCCGGGAACATCTTCAAGACGTCGGCGCCGGCCGCCAGTGCGGCAAACGCTTCGGTGACGGTAGCCACGCCTGGCGCGCAAGCCAGGCCGGCCTGCTTGGCGGCCGCGATCACCAGCGGATCGCTGTGCGGCATGACGATGATTTCACCGCCGGCGCGTTTTACCGCCGCCACCTGGTCGGTCGTCAGGACGGTGCCGGCGCCGACCATGCAATCGGCCGGCAGGGCAGTGCGCAGCGTGCGGATGCTGTCGAAGGGTTCGGGCGAATTGAGCGGGACTTCGATGATCCTGAAGCCGGCTTCATACAGCTTGAGGCCGATCGCCGCCACTTCATGCGGCTTGACGCCGCGCAGGATGGCGATCAGTCCGCATTGTTTCATTGCGTTTTTTAGCATGATGGTCCCTCAGGTGCTGCTATCAGGATGTAGCAAGCCGGCGCTTAGCGCCAACTGCCACAGTCCGCGTTCGGTGGCTTGCTGCGTCACCTCAATGTGGTCGAAGCCATAGCAGCGCAACGCCTGCACATAACGCGCGCACAGGCCAGCCTCGCCGACCAGCATGATCTGCGCCGGCAAGCGCTGCTGCGATTGCAGCATGCCGTGCAGGGCGGCGATCTCGTGGCCGATCAGCAGGCCCGACAGGTACTCGCGCTGACCGCTGCCGTCCAGCGCGCCGGTCAGTCCGAGGGTGCGGGTGCTGAATATGGTTGACAATACACCAGCTTGGCCGGCAGGGGTTTGCGCCACCTGCAAGCCGCGTTCAAAGTCGCGCTGAGCGTTGCCGTTGCTACTGTCGGCGGCGCTCATGCCGCGTCCGAGAATGGTGTGGCCGCATAGCGCCGCATACACTTCGCCGGTCATGAAGGTGTCGAAATGGCGCACTTCTTTCTGTGTTTCGGTCTGGCGGATTTGCACCCATTTGGAATGGGTGCCGGGCAGGCCGATCAGGATGTCCGCGACTTTGTCTTGCTGTGCACTCAGCGACAGTACGCCGACCACCTGGGTTTCTTCGCCACGCATGACATTCGGCAGCTGCGAATTTTCCATCAGGCCGGGCACGATGTGGATCAGCTGGCCATCGCGGTTGCGCAAGCTGGCCAGGCTGCCGCCGATCTGAGCGACGGCGAGCGGCACCTCCAGATAGGGCGCTTCGCGCCAGCCCTGGCGGCTGCCGACCATGCCGGCCGCAATCACCGGGGTCGTCGGTGCTGCTTTCAGCCAGTCGCCGCAAGCCTGTTCAAACGCTGCTTCGAAGCCGGCGTTCTCGCCATCCCCGGCGTCCGGCAGCTGCATGACGCCCCATGGCAAGGCCCGCAACTCCAGACGCTGGCCATCTGCCCCCAGGCGATAGGCGCGCAGCGAGGAAGTGCCCCAGTCGAGGGCGATCAAGCGCGTTTCCGATTCTTTCGTTGGCAGTGCTGGATTCATCGGGTCGGGTAGATTCTGAAATGGTTCGGTTTGCTGCTGGCGGCGTCGGTCAAGTGTTGCGTACTTTATTCCGGCCGCCATGCCTTGTCAATATATGATATGCTATCCCAATATATGGGATTTCATAATTTAAAGGACAGAGTGATGCGAAAATCGCCGGACTTGATCGCGCCGATGAAACCTGCTGGCGACGACAGCGCTGCGATACCGAGCGGCACCCAGACCCTGACACGCGGCCTGGCCGTGCTGCAGGCGGTGGCCGGCGGCGCGCGCGATCTGAAAGACATCGCGCAGTTGCTTGGCACCACCCGCAGCACCACTCATCGCCTGGCCAGCTGCCTGGCGCAAGAGCGCTATCTGCGTTTTACGCCCGGCATCGGTTATGTGCTGGGACCAAAGCTGATCGAACTGGGCTTCCAGGCGCGTGAAGAAGTCTCCTTGAGCGTGGTGGCGCGGCCCTACCTGGAGCAGCTGGCGGAACAGTCCGGCGACACCATTCATCTGGCCTTGCAGGACAGCGACGACGTGCTTTACCTTGACAAGATTCCCGGCAAGAAGGGTTTGGAAATGCGTTCGCGCGTGGGGCATCGCATGCCCATCGCCACCACCGGCGTCGGCAAGGCGCTGATGCTGGGCATGAGCGAAGGCGAATGGAAGAGTCTTTACGAGAAGCGCAGCTCGGCCACCAGCGTCGATACTTCGCGCTTGCTGCCGAAGCGCAGCTGGACCGAATTCCGCGATCAGATGCGCGCCTATGCCAAGGGCGGCTACGCTTTTGACCTGGAAGATAATGAACCGTCGATACGCTGCGTGGCGGCGCCGATTTACGATGCCAGCCATGCCATCGTCGCGGCTATCAGTGTCTCCAGCACCTTACCTTACATGCCGCTGGAGCGGATGCAGTCCTTGATTGCGGTGGTGCAGGCAGCCGCTGGCGGCATCTCCGGCGAACTGGGCGCCAATGCAGAAATCATCATCGGCGGCCCGGACTGATCAGGGTGTCAGCTCCGGCAGCTTGCGCGGCTTACGCTGGTCGTCGGTGGCGACATAGGTGAGCGTCGCTTCGGTCACCTTGACGATCTCCGTCTGCAGGCGGTTGCGTTCCGCATAGACTTCGACATTGACGGTGATCGAGGTATTGCCGACCTTGACGATGCTGGCGTAAAACGACAGCAGGTCGCCGACGAATACCGGCTGCTTGAACAGGAAGGAATTCACTGCAATGGTGGCGACGCGGCCGTTGGCGCGGCGCGTGGCCGGTAGCGAGCCGGCGATGTCGACCTGGGCCATGATCCAGCCGCCGAAGACGTCGCCGTGGACGTTGGCGTCGGCCGGCATCGGCATCACGCGCAGTTGCGGCATGGTGCCTGGCGGTAATTGATTGTCGTTTTGATCAGCCATCTTTTATTTTCCCCGAGAGCTACAATTAGTTGTTGTTGCCTGTAGCTTAAACCATTCTTTAAGATTGTCACCCAATGCGCCACCATTCAAGCCCACAGCCGGACGCCGCTGCCGCCGTAAATAACGGCGCCCAGCCCAAGCGCAGCGACTGGGCCACGCTCAAGACTTTGCTGCCCTATCTGTGGACCTACAAGTGGCGGGTCTCGCTGGCGCTGCTGTTCATGCTCGGCGCCAAGCTGGCCAATGTAGGCGTGCCGCTGGTCTTGAAAAAACTGGTCGACAGCATGACCATCACTGCCAGCCATCCGCAAGCGATGCTGGTGCTGCCGCTGGGAATATTGGCGGCCTACGGCTTGCTGCGCCTGAGCACGACCTTGTTCACCGAGCTGCGCGAATTCGTGTTCGCCCGCGTCACCCAGCGTGCGGTGCGCACCATCGCGCTGCAGGTGTTTCGCCATCTGCATGCGCTGTCATTGCGCTTCCACCTGAACCGCCAGACCGGCGGCATGACGCGCGATATCGAGCGCGGCACGCGCGGCATTTCTTCGCTGGTGTCCTACGCCTTGTTCAGCATCTTGCCGACGCTGATTGAAATTTCGCTGGTGCTGGGTTACCTGGTGCTGCATTACGATATCTGGTTTGCCGGCATCACGCTGGTGGCGCTGGTCAGCTACATCGGCTTCACGGTGACGGTGACCGAGTGGCGCACTCACTTCCGGCGCACCATGAATACGCTCGATTCCAGCGCCAACACCAAGGCCATCGATTCGTTGATCAACTACGAGACCGTCAAGTATTTCGGTAATGAAGAATACGAAGCCAAGCGCTATGACGATGGCCTGATGCGCTACGAAACCGCCGCCGTGAAATCGCAGACGTCGCTGTCGCTGCTGAATACCGGGCAATCGCTGATCATCGCCATCGCCGTCACCCTGATCCTGTGGCGGGCGACGCAAGGCGTGATCGACGGCAAGATGACCCTGGGCGACCTTGTGCTGGTGAATTCCTTCATGATCCAGCTCTACATCCCCTTGAATTTCCTCGGCGTGATTTATCGTGAAATCAAGCAGAGCCTGGCGGACATGGAACGGCTGTTCCATCTGCTGGATGAGAACCGTGAAATTGCCGATGCCGAAGGCGCCCGCCCGCTGCTTACCGGCGGTGCGCAGGTGCGTTTTTCGCACGTCGATTTCAGCTACGAGAGCAAACGCCAGATCCTGTTCGACGTCGACTTCACGATTGCCGCCGGCACCACCACGGCGGTGGTCGGCCATAGCGGTTCCGGCAAGTCGACCTTGTCGCGCCTGCTGTTCCGCTTCTACGATATCAATAACGGCCGCATCACCATCGACGGCCAGGATCTGCGCGACATCACGCAAGCTTCACTGCGCCAGGCGATCGGCATCGTGCCGCAGGATACGGTGCTGTTCAACGACAGCATCGAGTACAACATCGGCTACGGCAAGCCGGGCGCCAGTAAGGCGGAAATCGTGGCGGTCGCCAAGGCCGCGCATATCCACGATTTCATCGAGTCGCTGCCGGACGGCTATGACTCGATGGTCGGCGAACGCGGCTTGAAATTGTCCGGCGGTGAAAAGCAACGCGTCGCCATCGCCCGCACCTTGCTGAAGAATCCGGCCCTGCTGATTTTTGACGAGGCGACTTCGGCGCTGGATTCGAAATCGGAGCAGGCGATCCAGGCTCAGCTCAAGGAAATCGCCAGGGACCGGACCACGCTGGTGATTGCCCACCGACTGTCGACGATTGCCGATGCCGCGCAGATCCTGGTGCTCGACCATGGCCGTATCGTTGAACGCGGCACGCACGCGCAATTGCTGGCGGCGGACGGCGCGTATGCGCAAATGTGGCTGCGCCAGCAAGCCCATCCGGAGGAGATCGGAAGCGCATCGCCGCCAGTGCCCGATGTTGACGGTTACGCTGAAAATGTCATCCGGATGGTGTAAGGGGACAACGCCGGCACAGGAAATTCGCGCGCCGCGCACCAATTTCCTGTGCCGGGAATCCCGACTCGCGTTACGATAGCGGCATGGAAAGCAAATGGCTAGAAGACTTCATTTCGTTGGCGGAAACCCATAGTTTCAGCCGTTCGGCAGAATTGCGTCACGTGACGCAACCGGCGTTTTCGCGCCGCATCCAGTCGCTGGAGGCCTGGCTGGGCGCCGACCTGATCGACCGCACTTCTTATCCGACGCGCCTGACCGCGGCCGGCGAAGTCTTTTACGAGCAGGCGCTGGAGATGCTCGGCCAGATCAACAACGCCCGCGCGCTGATGCGCGGCAAGCGGCCGACAGCCTTGAGCACGGTCGATTTCGCCGTGCCGCACACTTTGTCCCTGACCTATGTGCCGCGCTGGATCCGCGTGCTGGAAGAAGGCTTCGGCCCGCTCAATACGCGCCTGCTGGCCTTGAACGTGCATGACGCGGTGATGGCGATGGTGGACGGCGGCTGCGACCTGCTGCTGTGCTACCACCATCCGCGCCAGCCGGTGCAGCTCGATACCGGCCGCTACGATCTGATCACGCTTGGCAGCGAGGTGCTGCGCGCCTACGCCCATTGCAACAAGGCCGGCGAACCCGACTATCGTTTTCCTGGCAGCGCCAGCGCGCCTTTGCCGTTCCTGTCGTACACCAGCAATGCCTATCTGGGGCGCATGGTGGAGCTGATCCTGGCCGACGCCAAGAAGCCGCTGCATCTGGAAAAACGCTATGAAACGGATATGGCGGAAGGCTTGAAAATGATGGCGCTGGAAGGTCACGGCGTGGCCTTCCTGCCGGAGTCCGCAGTGACGCGCGAGGTCAAGCTGAAGCAGCTGGCCAGCGTCGGCCAGTCGGCGCCGGAATGGGAGGCCACCATGGAAATCCGCCTGTATCGCGAACGCCCTACGGTACAACGGCCGGGCAAGCCGGTAGTTGCAAGATTGTGGGCCTACCTGTTGCAGCAGGAGGCCGCCGGCAAGCGCCCCAGCGCTGTCAAGCCGGCCAAGAGCCATCACGGTTGACGAGCGATAAGCAACGCCGTGCGGCTGCTATCCGGGCAGGTTCGCCGCATTTCTTTGATCGACCGTCAGCCTTAGCTGCCGGGCAATTTGCGCAATGACCAGCGGCCAGTTGTCTCCCGGGCGCGGTTGGCGGAATAAGCGCATGTTGCCATACCAGGGCGTTTGCTCGCCCTGGTGTAGCCAGCGCCAGTCAATCCCGGCAAACGGCAGCATGACCCACGCAGGTTTTCCCAGGGCGCCGGCCAGGTGCGCAACGGCGGTATCGACGGTAATCACAAGGTCGAGTTGCTGGATGAGTAAAGCCGTGTCATTGAAATTTTCGATGCTGTCGCCTAGATGGACCAGCTTGCCGAGATGGGCGGCTGCGCGCGCCTGATCTTCTGCTTCGCCCTTTTGCAAGCTATACAGCCGCACCCCTGCGATCTCGCCGAGCACAAGCAGGGGCGCCAGATCGGAAAGGGAACGATGACGATCGTTCCTTAACCCTTTACTGCCTTGCCACGCCAACCCCACCTTGTACAGTCCCGCGCCATCCTGCAAGGCCGGCAGCTTGCCGCCCCTGACTCGGGGCAGGTAGGATTCCCTTGCGCTCGGGATGGTAGCCAGCGTCGTGCGGCAGCAATAAGGCAAGCTCATTGCCATCACCCAGTAATCGTGCACTTCGATCGCCATGCCGGCGGCAAACGGCAGCACCTGGATTCCCTCTATCGATGCGAAGAGCGACGCCAGAGGCGGCTTGCAGAGCCAGGTAACCTTGCGTGCGCGTAGTGTTTTCAGGTGCGCGGCATATCGGATCAATTGAATTTCATCGCCATGCCCTTGCTCGCAGAGCACCACGATGGATTTGCCGTCGATGGCTTCGCCTTGCCAGCGCGGGAACGGAATTTTTGGCGCCTGAACCGGGCGCTCCGGCCACTGTTCGGAAAAACGGCTTTCATGCAGCGGCCATGCTTCTTCGAAATTGCCGCTGCCTAGCAGGTTAAGCGCATAGTTGTAGCGGATCCAGTCGGCCGAGCCATCCTGTTCCAGGGCGCGGCGATACCACTGGGCAGCGGCAGCAAAGTCTGACTTGCGCGCCTTTGTCAAAGCGATGTGGCCCAGGCTCAGCGCATTGTTGCGGTCGCGCGCCATGGCCTTGCGAAACATGGTCTCGGCTTGATCAAGCTGTTCCATGTCGAGCAGAAGGCGGCCCAAATTATTCATCAGCGCCACATCGTTCGGCGTGATTTTCAGGGCGGCAGACAGCTTTTCATAAGCCTCGGCCGCTCTTCCCGTTTGCGCCAGCAAGATGCCGTAATGCATGAGCGCCGGGACCGAGCGCCCATCGGTTGCGAGAATGGCGAGGTAGTCTTGCTCGGCTTGCGCGTATTGCTTGTCCATATGCGCAGCTACCGCGGCACGAAATTTTTCTTCCTGATTTTGCATAGAGATATCGCCGGCTGAAGTGGAGTCGCGAGCTGGTCCATATCAATGCAGGATACAGGATCACGATCCGTTTGCATTCAGCTCGGGAGTTTGTTGAATTGGCAACATTATATCGGCTGCAGCGAGCGCGCGGTTTTTGCGCCGCGCTGGCAAATTCAAAGCCGGCCGGTGCGACGCACGGAAATCAAAGGCCCGGTTTCTGTTTCGCCCAAGGTAATGCAAAAAACGCATAGTTGCATGCGCACAAAGCATTGGCAATGCCCTGTGCCGTTGTCCTACGATGCGGCACTAGATCGATTTTGCTCCCGCTGCAGTCTTTCATATGGGAGCCGGTCTGCCATTTCCTGGAGCGCGCAAAGTATGACTATCAAGCACGAAGTCCCATCTTATCTCACGCAACATGGCATCGGCCCATGGGGCGATTATCTCGAACAAATCGATCGCGTTACCCCTTACCTTGGCAACCTGGCCCGCTGGGTCGAGACCATGAAGCGTCCGAAGCGCATGCTGATCGTCGACGTCCCTATCGAACGCGACGACGGCACCATTGCCCACTTCGAAGGCTACCGCGTCCAGCACAATACCTCGCGCGGCCCAGGCAAGGGCGGCGTCCGTTTCCACCAGGACGTGACCCTGTCGGAAGTGATGGCGCTGTCGGCCTGGATGACGGTCAAGAACGCAGCAGTCAACGTGCCGTACGGCGGCGCCAAGGGCGGCATCCGGGTCGATCCGAAGACCTTGTCGCAAGGCGAGCTGCAGCGCATGACGCGGCGCTACACCAGCGAAATCGGCATCATCATCGGCCCTAACAAAGACATTCCGGCACCAGACGTCAACACCAACGAACAGATCATGGCATGGATGATGGACACCTATTCCATGAACCAGGGCAGCACTGCTTCCGGCGTGGTGACGGGCAAGCCGATTTCACTGGGCGGCAGCCTGGGACGGCGCGAAGCCACTGGCCGCGGCGTGTTCGTGGTCGGTTGCGAAGCAGCGGTCAAGCGCGGCCTGGATATCCATGGCGCCAAGATTGCAGTGCAGGGCTTCGGCAACGTCGGCAGCATCGCGGCGCGCCTGTTTGCCGATGCCGGCGCCAAAGTGGTGGCGGTGCAGGATCATATCTCCACCGTGACGCGCGCCAGCGGCCTGGACGTGGCGGCACTGCAGGCACACGTGCAGAAAACCGGCAGCGTGGCCGGCTTCAGCGGCGGCGAAGAAATCAGCGACCGTGCGCAGTTTTGGGCTGTGGATTGCGATATTTTGGTGCCGGCGGCGCTGGAACAGCAAATCACTGTCGAGAACGCCGGTTCGATCCGCGCCAAAATCATCCTGGAAGGCGCGAACGGCCCGACCAGCCCGGCAGCGGACGATATCCTGCATGAAAAGGGCGTGCTGGTCGTGCCTGACGTGATCGCCAACGCTGGCGGCGTGACCGTGAGTTACTTCGAATGGGTGCAGGATTTCTCCAGCTTCTTCTGGACCGAAGACGAAATCAACTTGCGCCTCACCCGCATCATGCGCGAGGCGTTCACGGCAGTATGGCAGTTGGCGGAAGAGAAAAAGGTATCCCTGCGCACCGCGGCGTTCATCGTTGCCTGTACCCGGGTATTGCAGGCGCGCGAAATGCGCGGTTTGTATCCTTGATTGATGCAGCGCTAAGTTGAGCTATAGTCGAAATGTTTTACATGCGCGCAATCGGCGGCCCAAATTGCCGTTTGCGCGTGTACTATCTGGCCCCGGTAGAATCCGGGGCGTTTGTCCATCTGGAAGCGGTGAAAACAATCGCTGTGGGCAATCGAATAGCTGGCTTGAATATTGCATGTTATGCATATTCCGGACCGAAAAATAGTTCGACATCATTAGCGCATATCAACGGGAGAGCAGCGTGGCAATCAAGGATAGCAACAAGAAAAAAGCGAGGAGCGGCGCCGCCGCATGGCGCCGGACAGCAAGCTTGAGCGCGGCGCTGGCGCTCAGCCTGGGTTTGAGTGTGACAGCGGCGCACGCGGAAGACGTGCTGGCAAGGATTCGCGACAGCAAGACCATCACGATTGCCTATCGGGAGGCATCTTTTCCTTTCTCTTTTCTGGACCAGGATAAAAAGCCGGTGGGCTACGCGATCGACCTGTGCCTGAAAATAGCAGATGCCGTAAAGCAACAATTAAAGCTGCCGCAGTTGAATATCGCCTACGTGCCGGTGACGTCGTCCAATCGCATCGATGTGATTGCGGGCGGCAAAGCGGACCTGGAATGCGGCTCGACCACCAACAATGCAGAACGGCGCAAGCGCGTCGATTTCACCATCGCGCACTTCATGGCGTCGTCGCGCATGATCGTGCGGGCGGATGACAAGATCAAGAACTGGCCGGACCTGCGCAATAAAAAAGTAGTGACGACCAAAGGCACGACCAGCGTCAAGTCGCTGGAAGACCGCGGCCAGGTTCGCTCGCTCAACATGACGATACTGGAAGGACATGATCACAACGAGTCGTTCAAGATGGTGGAAGACAAGACGGCCGATGCTTTCGTGATGGATGATGTACTGTTGTACGGCTTGAAAGCGACGGCCAAGGATCCTGCCGCCTATATCGTGGTCGGTGATCCTTTGACAACCGAGCCATACGCGATCATGCTGCCGAAGGGCGATCCGGTCTACAAGGGCCTGGTGGACCGCGAAATGGGCCGCATCATCCACGACGGCGAGATCTACAAGCTGTATTCGAAGTGGTTTCTGAGCGCGATACCGGCAAAAAATAATCTTACGCTGAACATGCCTATGAGCTATCTTTTCAGGGAGTCATTGCGCTTTCCGTCGGACCAGGTAGGAAACTAGCGGTAGCAAGGTCATGACAATAATAAAATTGGACGTAATTAAAAATTCATACAGGTTGGGGAGACCGGTATTTTTGGAGGAGAGCTGGACATAATAAATAAGCATGGGTATAAGTCCGCTGTGCAAGCAGCGAGTTTGTTAAACTATACAGATAATTTTTTAACGGGAGTTGTTATGATGTCATCGAAATTGGTCGTCGCTTTGGTTGGCCTGGGAGTGCTGGTTGGCTCCGTGCAAGCACAAGAATTGACCGGAACACTCAAAAAAATCAAGGACACCGGCACCATTACCCTGGGTGTGCGCGATTCTTCTATCCCTTTCTCTTACCTTGATGACAAACAGTCGTATCAAGGCTATTCGATCGACCTGTGCCTGAAAGCCGCTACCGCGATCCAGAAACAGCTCGGCCTGACCGCGCTCAACGTCAAGATGGTGCCCGTGACATCGGCGACCCGTATTCCGCTGATCGCCAACGGCACGATCGATCTGTCCTGCGATTCCGCCACCAACAATGCTGACCGCCAAAAGGTCGTGTCCTTTGCGCCGACCATGTACGTCACCGCGAACCGCATCCTGGCCAAGAAATCTTCCAACATCAAGACGCTGGACGACCTCAAGGGCAAGACCATCGTCTCGACTTCCGGCACTTCCAACCTGAAGCAAGTCAAGATCCTGAATGGCGAGCGCAACCTCGGCATGAACATCCTGGCTGCCAAGGACCACGCTGAAGCGTTCCTGATGGTGGAAACCGGCCGCGCAACGGCATTCGTGATGGACGATATCCTGCTGGCTTCGCTGGCTGCCAGCTCGAGAGCGCCTAACGACTACGCGATCACCACCGAAGCGCTGTCGGTTGAGCCATACGGCATCATCGAGCGTAAAGACGATTTGCCTTTCAAGCAAGCTGTCGATACGGCGTTGAGCAACCTGTACAAATCTGGCCAGGTCAACGACATCTACGCCAAATGGTTCCTGAAGCCTATCCCACCTAAGGGCGTTAACCTGAACGTGCCGATGAGCCCGCAATTGAAGGCGGCATTTGCTCATCCAACCGATTCCGGTGATCCGGCTGCTTACGCTGCCGTGCCTGAAGCGCAAAAACAATCGTTGAAGAAAAAATAAGATTGACGATCTGAAGAGATGAAGGGGAGGCGCAAGCCTCCCATTTTGTTTCTGGAATTGAATTGCTGCGTCGCACAATTTTGATTATCATTTGCGCCGGATAGCAGCAGATCCGGCGCATCCGGGTAGTTTCAGGCAGCAGCAGTAGGTTAGAGAGTGAGAGGGGACTAATATGCATTACAACTGGAACTGGGGTATCTTCTGGCAAGAGTCTCCCGACGGTGTCAGCACTTACATGGACACCTTGCTGGCCGGCCTGAAGTGGACGCTTGCTTTGTCCATTTCAGCCTGGATCATGGCGCTGGTCATCGGTACGGTGATCGGTACGATTCGCACCATGCCAAACAAATGGGCAGTACGCGTGGCCAACGGCTACGTTGAATTATTTCGCAACATTCCATTAATCGTTCAGATGTTCCTCTGGTATTTCGTGATGCCGGAGATTGTACCTGCGGGCATTGGCAACTGGCTCAAGAGCCTGCCGAATGCATCGTTCATTACCGCCTTCCTGGCGCTGGGTTTCTTTACGTCGTCGCGGATTGCCGTACAGGTCTCCGCTGGCATCAATGCACTGCCCCGTGGCCAAAAGCTGGCGGGTACTGCACTTGGCTTGACGTTGCCACAAACATATCGCTACGTGTTGCTGCCGATGTCGTTCCGGATCATCATCCCGTCCCTGACCAACGAATTTGCAGCGATCATCAAGAACAGCTCGGTCGCATTGACCATCGGCCTGGTGGAGCTGACCGCAGCCACCTATTCGATGCGCGAGTTCACGTTCCAGACCTTCGAATCCCTGACCGGCGCCACGGTGATTTACGTGATCATCTCGGGGGTCGCCTTGCTGCTGGCGCGCTGGCTTGAAAAAGCCATTGCGATTCCAGGATTTATTGCCTCTGGCAGTGCGAACACAGGAGGCCATTGATCATGTTTTCGAATTTCGATTTTGACGTCATCCAGCGTTCCTGGTTCTACCTGTTCACCACCGGCATGAAGTTCACGCTGACGCTGACCGTGGTGGCGATGATAGGCGGCATCCTGTTCGGCACCGTGCTGGCGATGATGCGGCTGTCGCACAACAAGGCCATCTCGCTGATCGCCACCAGCTACGTCAACCTGATCCGCTCGGTACCGCTGGTGCTGGTGATTTTCTGGTTCTACTTCCTGGTGCCGTATATCGGCGCCTGGATCATCGGCGCACCGCAGCCGGTACAGGTCGGGGCCTTTTCATCGGCGCTGATTACCTTCATCCTGTTTGAAGCAGCTTATTATTGCGAAATCATGCGTTCCGGGATCCAGTCGATTCCACGCGGCCAGGTCTCTGCCGGCTATGCGCTCGGCATGAACTACTGGCAGATGATGGGCAATGTGGTGCTGCCGCAAGCGTTCCGCAACATGATCCCGATCCTGTTGACGCAAACCATCGTGCTGTTCCAGGACGTCTCGCTGGTCTACGTGCTGGGTTCGGTGCCGGACTTCGTGACGGTGGCGTCGAAGATCGCGCAGCGTGACGGCCGCCTGGTGGAAATGTACATGTTTGTCGCCGTGGTGTATTTCGTGATGAGCTTCGGTCTGTCGACGCTGGTCAAGAAGCTGCAGCAAAGGGTTGCGATTATTCGATAATGGACGGCGGCCTGCCCTGTGCAGGGTAGCCGCCAGCAGCACAATAGAATTCAGGAATTAGGAGAAATACTCATGATTAAGCTTAACAACGTCAGCAAATGGTACGGCCAATTTCAAGTCCTGACTGATTGCACCACGCAAGTGGCCAAGGGCGACGTGGTCGTCGTGTGCGGACCGTCGGGTTCGGGTAAGTCGACGCTGATCAAGACCGTCAACGGCCTCGAGCCGTTCCAGAAGGGCGAGATCACGGTCGACGGCATTTCGGTCGGCGATCCGAAAACCAACCTGTCGAAACTGCGCGCGCGCATCGGCATGGTGTTCCAGAACTTCGAACTGTTCCCGCACATGTCGATCCGCGAAAACCTGACCATCGGCCAGGTCAAGGTGCTCGGCCGCAGCCAGGACGAAGCCAATGAAAAAGGCTTGAAGTACCTGGACCGTGTCGGCCTGATCGCGCAAAAAGACAAGTTCCCTGGCCAGCTGTCCGGCGGCCAGCAGCAGCGTGTGGCGATTGCCCGCGCCTTGTCGATGGACCCGATCGCCATGCTGTTCGACGAACCGACTTCGGCGCTCGATCCGGAAATGATCAACGAAGTGCTGGATGTGATGGTCGGCCTGGCGCAAGAAGGCATGACCATGATGGTGGTGACCCACGAAATGGGTTTCGCCAAGAAGGTCGCCAACCGCGTGGTGTTCATGGACAAGGGCCTGGTGGTGGAAGACTGCCGCAAGGAAGAGTTCTTCGGTGCGCCGCGTTCCGAGCGCGCACGTGACTTCCTGGCGAAGATCATTCACTGATCGCTGGATTGTTCGCAGGACAAGAAGCCGCTCCGGGTCATGCCTGAGCGGCTTTTTCACGGGCCTCTGTCAGTGCAGGCCGCGCCTGCAATTCAGGCTGGCAAGCCAGCTGCGGTAAAATGACGTTCATTGAAGTCGCCGCCACGCCATGCTTTCCATCAAACCCTACCTGCGCAGCCTGAAACTCAATCCCGAGATGGCGATTGACTACGATGCCTATCCCTTCAGCATTCCCGCCGTGCGGGACCTGGAGCAGATCGAGTTTCACCCGGAAGTGACCTTCCTGGTCGGCGAAAACGGCGCCGGCAAATCGACCCTGCTGGAAGCCATGGCGATCGCCTGGGGCTTTAACGCCGAGGGCGGCACCAGGAACGCGCGCTTCTCTACCGCCGATGCGCATTCCGAGCTGCACAGCTACCTGCGCACGGTGAAGAGCTTCAAGCGGCCGCGCAACGGCTACTTCCTGCGCGCCGAGAGTTTCTTCAACCTTGCCACCTACGAAGAGGAACTGGAAGAGGGCGCCGGCCGCGCTCACCATTCCTATGGCAGCAAGGGGCTGCACCGGCAGTCGCATGGCGAGTCCTTCCTGGCGCTGCTGCAGAACAAGTTCCAGCCGGACGGCTTCTACATGCTGGACGAGCCCGAGGCGGCGCTCTCGCCCAACCGGCAGCTGACGGCGCTGGCGATCATCCACAAACTGGCGCAGGATCGCTGCCAGTTCATCATCGCCACCCATTCGCCGATACTGCTGGCCTATCCGCATGCCAGGATCTACCTGCTGGACCAGAGCGGACTGAGCGAAACCCGCTACGAAGACACTGAACACTATACGACCACACGCCATTTCCTGAATAACCCGGCAGCGATGCTGGAGCGACTTTTTGCAGAAGAGAATGAAGATGACTGATGCCTTGATCAACACACTGACCATCACCCGCCCCGACGACTGGCATTTGCACCTGCGCGACGGCGTCGCGCTGGCCAGCGTGCTGCCGCACAGCGCGCGCCAGTTCGGCCGCGCCATTGTGATGCCCAACCTGAAACCACCGGTCACCACCACCGCGCAAGCTGCGGCCTACCGTGAGCGCATCCTTGCCGTGCTGCCGCCCGAACTGAGCTTCGAGCCGCTGATGACGCTGTACCTGACCAACAATACGCCGCCGGATGAAATCCGGCGCGCCAAGGACAGCGGTTTCGTGCACGCGGTCAAGCTGTATCCGGCCGGCGCCACCACCAACTCGGACGCTGGCGTGAGCGATCTCAGCAAGTGCTACAAGACACTGGAAGTGATGCAAGAGCTGGGCATGCCCTTCCTGGTGCATGGCGAAGTAACCGATCCGGCCATCGACATCTTCGATCGCGAAGCGGTCTTCATCGATCGCGTGATGCGGCCGCTGCGGCGCGACATGCCGGAATTGAAAGTGGTGTTCGAGCACATCACCACCAAGGATGCCGCGCAATACGTTGAAAGCGCCGAGGGCCCGGTCGCCGCTACCGTCACCGCGCATCACCTGCTGTACAACCGCAATGAAATCTTCAAGGGCGGGATCCGTCCGCATTACTATTGCCTGCCGGTGCTGAAACGCGAAGAGCACCGCCAGGCGCTGCTGCGCGCCGTGACTTCCGGCAGCAGCCGTTTCTTCCTCGGCACCGATTCGGCGCCGCATCCCAAGGGGCTCAAGGAGCATGCTTGCGGCTGTGCCGGCTGCTACACCGCGCTGCATGCGATGGAACTGTACGCGCAAGCCTTCGACCAGGCCGGTGCGCTGGACCAGCTGGAAGCCTTCGCCAGTTTCAACGGCCCGGCGTTCTACAACCTGCCGCGCAACCAGGACAGCGTGACCCTGAAGCGTCAGCCGTGGACCTTGCCGGCCGAACTGCCGCTGGGCGAGACCACGCTGGTGCCGCTCAACGGCGGCGAAACCATAGACTGGCAGTTGCTCTAAGGTAATCGTGCCGCCCGTGCCTGGCGGCCGTTCGCATCGACATGGTGCGATTTTTGCATGCTTGCATGGCAGCGATGGGCGAAACATCATCCCATCCGGTCTAACCGTAGCTCATTGAGTCGTCTGCGGACGAGGGTTTCAAGCATGCAAAGTCTACGTATCGTAGTTGTCAATCCAGTCGCCATCGAAGGCGAAGACGACCCCGCGTTTGCCGCCCAGGCTGCGCGCGGCAAGGACTTGCGCATCGGTTTGCTGGAAGCCGGCTACAACATCATCGCCTCGCTTCCCGCAGATCTCTATCTCCCTGAAAGAATTGCCCAGTTACAACCAGACATGATCATCGTCGACGCCGAATCCGACGCCCGCGATGTGCTGGAGCACGTGGTGGTGGCGACCCGCGACGCCCGCCGTCCGATCGTGCTGTTTACCGAGGATGCCAAGACCTCCAGCATGGACGCCGCCATGGCTGCCGGCGTCTCCGCCTATATCGTGGCGGGCTTGCAGACGGCGCGCATCAAGCCAGTGCTGGATGTGGCCCTGGCGCGTTTCCGCCAGGAGCAGAAGTTGCTGGCGGAACTCTCCGACACCAAGCTCAAGCTGGCCGAGCGCAAGGTGCTGGAGCGCGCCAAAGGTTTGCTGATGGATCACCATAAGCTGAGCGAACAAGAGGCCTATCAGAAGCTGCGCCGGCTGGCCATGGACAAGAACCTGAAACTGTCCGAGGTGGCGCAGCGGATCATCGACGCCGCCGATTTGCTGGGCTGAGTCTCGTCTGAATCTCGCCTGAATTTCGTCTGAATCTTGCGATTGAAGCAAGCCGGTCCGGCGGAAACGCCCGAAAATCGTGAGCCGCTTTGGTGCGACGCACAAAGCGAGTGCGCTTTCCGCTCAGGATCCAGGCGCCTTCCCCCTGCAATTCCTGGCACGTGGTTTGCATAGTCAATAACAGGCGCCAGCGTTGGCGCTGCTGGAAGCGGCTAACGGCGGTCCTTTCCACATCAGACAAAGGTGTCTTTCCACATGACTTGCACATTGTGGAACGACGCCTTTTTTGTTTGCCGAGAACACAGTGGAGCCATGCGATGGAATCAAAAAAAGCACTGCCGCAAGATGGTCTTGACCTGAGCCTGGCTATCGACGGCAAGCGCCGCCAAATACTACAAGCCGCCACCGTTGCGGCAGGAGCAAGCATGTTGGGATTATCTAGCAGCGGAGCGTGGGCCGCGGGTTCGGACAAGCCGGAAAAAACCGAAGTCAAGATCGGCTTCATTCCGCTGACCGATTGTGCCTCGGTGGTGATGGCTTCGCTGCTCGGCTTCGACAAGAAATACGGCATCAAGATCACTCTCAGCAAGGAAGCTTCCTGGGCTGGCGTACGCGACAAGCTGGCCAACGGCGAGCTGGATGCTGCACATGTGCTGTCGGGTTTGATCTACGGCGTGCAGATGGGCATCGGCGGCCAGAAGAAGGACATGTCGATCCTGATGGGGCTCAACAATAACGGCCAAGCCATCACGCTGTCGAAGAAGCTGGCGGACAAAGGCGCGGTGGACGGTCCTTCGCTGGCGAAGCTGATGGCCAGCGACAAGCGCGAATACACCTTTGCCCAGACTTTCCCGACCGGCACTCACGCCATGTGGCTGTACTACTGGCTGGCCGCCAACGGCGTCAATCCGCTCAAGGACGCCAAGGTGATTACCGTGCCGCCGCCGCAGATGGTGGCCAATATGCGGGTCGGCAACATGGATGGCTTCTGCGTCGGCGAACCATGGGGCCACCGCGCGATCGTCGACGGCGTCGGCATCACCGCCATTACCACCCAGGAAATCTGGAAAGACCATCCGGAAAAAGTGCTCGGCACTACCGCAGAATTCGCCGCCAAGAATCCGAACACTTGCCGCGCCCTGATCGCCGCGGTGCTGGAGGCCGGCAAGTGGATCGACGCCTCGCTCGCCAACAAGAACAAGATGGCGGAAGCGATCGCCGACAAGTCCTATGTCAACACCAGCAAGGACGTGATCGACCAGCGCATCATGGGGCGCTATCAGAATGGCCTGGGCAAGACCTGGGACGATCCGAACTACATGAAGTTCTACAACGACGGCCTGGTCAACTTTCCCTATCTGTCCGACGGCATGTGGTTCATGACGCAGCACCGGCGCTGGGGTTTGCTGAAGACGGATCCCGATTACCTGGCGGTGGCCAAGTCGGTGAGCCAGATCGAGCTGTACAAGGATGCCGCGGCCATGACCAAGACGCCGCTGCCGAAAGATGTGCTGCGCACTTCGAAGCTGATGGACGGCACGGTGTGGGATGGCAAGAATCCGCAAGCCTATGCGGCTTCGTTCAAGATCCGCGCATAACATCGTGCGCCGCCCTGATGTATCGGAACCGCATTTTTGGGAGAGCCATTATGAGTGCAATCATGGACACAGAGGCAAATGCGAATCGTCAGGCGGTGACCATGCGTGACGGCGTCGAAGTGGCCGGCGCGGCCGAAGCCGGGGCGCCAAGCGCAGCAGGCGGCGCCGCGGTCCGGCCGCGGCAGAAAGCCGGCAACCGGCGCAGCAGCGTGCCGCCATGGCTGATGCAGATTGTGGCGCCGCTGCTGGGGTTGGCATTCATGGTGCTGGTCTGGCAGATCATCGCCATGAACAACAGCCAGTTCCCGACGCCGTTGCTGACCTTGCAGGAAGCGCTCAAGCTGTTCGCCGATCCGTTCTACCGCACCAGCCCCAACGACCAGGGCATAGGCTGGAATATCCTGGCCTCGCTGCAGCGCGTCGGCGTCGGCTTCGGCCTGGCGGCGCTGGTCGGCATTCCGTTGGGCTTCATGATCGGCCGTTTCAACTTCCTGTCCAGCATGTTCGGCCCCATCATCAGCTTGCTGAAGCCGGTGTCGCCGCTGGCCTGGTTGCCGATCGGCCTGCTGGTGTTCAAGTCGGCCAATCCGGCAGCGATCTGGTCTATCTTCATCTGCTCGATCTGGCCGATGGTGATCAACACCGCGGTCGGGGTGCAAAGAGTGCCGCAGGATTACATGAATGTGGCGCGTGTGCTGAACCTGTCGGAATGGAAAATCATCACCAAGATCCTGTTTCCCTCAGTGCTGCCGTACATGCTGACCGGCGTGCGGCTGGCCATAGGCACCGCCTGGCTGGTGATCGTGGCGGCGGAAATGCTGACCGGCGGCGTCGGCATCGGCTTCTGGGTATGGGATGAATGGAACAACCTCAACGTGCCGCACATCATCATCGCGATCGTGGTAATCGGCGTGGTCGGCCTGCTGCTGGAGCAGTTGCTGGTGACGCTGGCGAAAGCGTTTACCTATGAGCAGGTTGTTAGCTAATCGAATCCGATAGCCGAGGAAAAACATGGAAACACGCGACGCCAAGTTCATCGACATCCACCAGGTTGAAATGCTGTTCAACACGCGCAAAGGCCAGTTCCATGCGCTGCGCGATATTAACCTGACCGTGCGCAAAGGCGAATTCGTCACCCTGATCGGCCATTCCGGCTGCGGCAAGTCGACCTTGCTGAATCTGATCGCCGGCTTGCTGATGCCTAGCGAAGGAGTGCTGATTTGCGCCAGCCGCGAAATCGGCGGGCCGTCGCCCGAGCGCGCGGTGGTGTTCCAGAATCATTCGCTGCTGCCCTGGCTTACCTGCTTCGAGAATATCTATCTCGGCGTCGAACGCGTATTTTCAGCAACGGAAAACAAGAGCGCCATGAAGGAGCGCACCAAGGCGGCGCTGGCGCTGGTCGGCTTGAGCGCGGCCGGGCAGAAGCGGCCGCACGAAATTTCCGGCGGCATGAAGCAGCGCGTCGGCATTGCGCGGGCGCTGGCGATGGAACCCAAGGTCTTGCTGATGGACGAACCGTTCGGCGCGCTGGATGCGCTGACGCGCGCGCATCTGCAAGACGAGTTGCTGAAGATTGTCGCCAAGACCGGATCGACGGTGGTGATGGTGACCCATGATGTCGACGAAGCGGTGCTGCTGTCCGACCGCATCGTGATGATGACCAACGGTCCGGCCGCCACTATCGGCGAGATCGTCCAGGTAAGGCTGGCGCGGCCACGCGAGCGGCTGGCGCTGGCGCAGGATCCGCTGTATGCCGAGTATCGCACTTCGGTGCTGGAATTTTTGTATCGCAAACAGGCAGTCGCTCATGCGGCGTAATGTCCGACCGGGAGCGTGGCGATGTGTGCAGGTAAGGTGATATTGGTGGGGGCAGGGCCGGGCGATCCCGAGCTGCTGACGTTGAAAGCGGTCAAGGCGATTGCCGAGGCCGACGTGCTGTTGGTGGACGATCTGGTCAATTCCGCGATCCTGCAGCATGCACGAGAAGCTGCGCGCATTATCCATGTCGGCAAGCGCGGCGGCTGCCGGTCAACCTCGCAGGAATTCATTCAGCGCCTGATGGTGCTGGAGGCGCATGGCGGCCATTGCGTGGTGCGCCTGAAAGGCGGCGACCCTTATCTGTTCGGCCGTGGCGGCGAAGAACGCGCCTACCTGCGCCAGGCCGGCGTAGCAGTGGAAGTGGTGCCGGGCATCACCAGCGGCATGGCGGCCGCCGCCAGTATCGGCGTCGCGCCGACCCACCGCGATTATAGCCAGGGCGTGATTTTCGTGACAGGCCATGGCAAAAGCGATGCGGCGCAGCCGAACTGGCCGGCGCTGGCGGCATCCGGGCTGACCCTGGTGATCTACATGGGTGTAGCGCGCTGCCGCGAGTTGCAGCAGCTGCTGCTGGATGCCGGCATGGCGGAGTCGATGCCGGTGGCTGTAGTACAGTCGGCGACGCTGCCGGCGCAAGCGCAGCTGTTGACCTGCCTCGGCCGTCTGTCGCAGGACTTGTCGGCGAGCGCTCTTGGCAGCCCCAGCATTATCGTCATCGGCGAGGCCGTACGTTGTGCCGATGCCTTTGTCGATATCTGGCCGCAGCAGATGCAGCATGCGCTGAGCTGAGCTTTCGCTGCGGCATTGGTGGCGGGCCCCGGGGGCATGTAAAATGCGCGGCAAATGCCCAGCTCCGACTTCCATCCACCCGCCGGTCCCGCGCCATCGTTTTTAACAACGATAGACTGGTCGCAACCCTGGCTGCAGCCATTGCAGCAGCTAGGCCGGCGCCTGAGCGCTGCGGCCGGCTGGCGGCAAGTGTTGAATGCGGCCGCTGAGGAACGCGCTATCCGCAACTACCTGGGGCTGCCACTCAGCTTTGTAGCACAGGCTGAATTGCCTGCTGCCACTGCTTACGAGGCATTCATAGGCAGCAGCGGCAAAGTGCCGACCCGCGACAATCTCCATGATTTCCTGAATGCCCTGATCTGGCTCTCTTTTCCGGCCATCAAGGCGCGCCTGAACGCGCTGCAGGCAGCCGAACTGGCCAAGGCCGGTACGCCGTCGGGCAGCAGCAAGCCGCGCGGCGCCGCGCGCGACGCCGCCACTATTTTCGATGAAAACGCGGCGCTGCTGCTGGTGCACGATAATGCAGAGGGACAAGCGCTGGTTGCCGCTTTGCGTAACCATCAATGGAGCGAGGTCTTCGTCGCGCAACGTCAGTTGTTCGGCAGGGACGCCGAAGTATGGCTGTTCGGCCACGCCTTGCTGGAAAAGCTGGTGCGCCCCTACAAGGCGATTACTGCCCATACCCTGGTGGTGGCGGCGCCAGAGTCCTACTTTGCGCTTGGCGAGGATGCCAGGCGCGGCTGGATTGATGACCGCGTCGCCGCTGACCTGGCGCAGCATGGCTCCCTGGTCGGGCGCCTGACGCCTTTGCCGGTGCTGGGAGTACCGGGCTGGTGCCAGGGCCAGGACAGCGATTTCTATGCAGACCGTGCGGTATTCCGGCCAAAGCGCGCCAAATAGCGTCGTCCTGATAAAATCCGGGCTATCTCCTTTTACCGATCATTCCAGCATGCCATTCCTTGACCAAGCCATCACCGACTTCGACAACGCGCTGCGCGTGATCACCGGGCAAGCTTCCGCCTCGCGCCCGAGTCCGGCTCTGCAGGCGCCGGACGGCGTGCTGGATGCCGCCGAGCAGCGCCATAGCGCCGGACTGATGCGCATCAACCATGTCGGTGAAGTCTGTGCCCAGGCGCTGTACGATGCCCAGGGCCGCTTCGCTCAGGGCACGCCGATCAAGCAACAGTTTGCCGAGGCCGGCAGGGAAGAGGAGGATCATCTGGCCTGGACCGCGGAACGCTTGCGCCAGCTGGGCTCGCGCGTCAGCCTGCTGAATCCCTTGTGGTATGCCGGTTCCTACGCGCTGGGCACGCTGGCGGCGCGGCTGGGCGATACGCGCAGCCTGAGTTTTGTCTCGGAAACCGAGCGCCAGGTGGAAAAGCATCTCAACAGTCATCTGCAACAGCTGCCGCTGCAGGACGCCAAATCGCGCGCCATCGTCGAACAGATGCGCGACGATGAAATCGCCCATGGCGAGGCAGCGCGTTCTTTGGGAGGAGTGGAAATGCCCTTGCCGGCGCAGAAGGCCATGCAGGCGATGTCGAAAGTGATGACCACCGTCGCCTACTACATCTGATTGGCAGGGCGGGCATCCTTGCCCACGCGGATGGTTGCGCCTCAAGGCGGGCAGAAATTCCTGCCTACCCTGCCAAATATCAGGCCTGGGCCGGGGCTTCCGCCAGGTCGTCGACGATTTCGAAGGAATGCGTGATTTCTGCAGTCTTTTCCAGCATGATCGAGGCCGAGCAGTACTTCTCGTGCGACAGCTTGATCGCGCGTTCCACCAGGTTGGGCTTGAGGTTGCGGCCGCGCACGGTGAAATGGAAGTGGATCTTGGTGAAAACCTTGGGTTCCTTCTCGGCCCGCTCCGACTTCAGCGTGACGTCGCAGCCGCGCACATCCTGATGGCTTTTACGCAAGATCAGCACCACATCGTAGGCGGTGCAGCCGCCGGTGCCGGCCAGCACCACTTCCATCGGGCGCGGCGCCAGGTCGCGGCCGCCGCCATCAGGCGCGCCGTCCATCGTCAGCAGGTGGCCGGAGCCGGTTTCAGCTAAAAAAGTCATGCCGGACAAGCCGGTCCAGCGTACTGTGCATTCCATAGGTTCTCGCGGGGTATTGGTAGTGGTCGCGTTATTCTAACTGCTCTTGGCGGCTGCCGTTCGGGCGGGTTTTGTTGTCATTTGGAGAACTCAAGCCGAGATTCTTGGTAAAACTCCCTAATTTTCTACCTTGCGATGCACAAATCCGTTTGCTAAGATGATTCATCGAAGGCCGGAGTTGGCTCTTGGCAATCAACTGATGTCTCCTCCACCCCTCCACAGGAGTGGATTTAAACCCGACGCCCATGTGCAGATCGGGTTTTCTTTTATCCGCGGCCTCCATCGAGCAAGAGTCTGGCGCCGGATTTACCAGCGCAATTACAACAATTCCTAGCCCAAATGCCGATTATTTTCAATCGGTTTGACGCCAAGTCCTTGAAAAGGCTATAATTTACGGCTTTTCCGTTTGCTCAGGAAAAGATAACAAGGCAGAGTCTGTCGCCAATGCAGGACGAAAACCGGGTCTAACAATCAGGTTTCCGGTAGCGATGGAACCACCATTTGAGCGAATTAAACTAGTTAGGAAGTCAACATGAAAACTTTTTCCGCTAAGGGCCATGAAGTCCAGCGTGATTGGTTCGTGATTGACGCGACGGACAAAGTCCTCGGACGTGTTGCC